>NZ_AKJS01000024.1 GCF_000282215.1 Pseudomonas sp. GM21 | reverse complement strand
TGACACCGGGTTAACGGGGGCATGGACGCCTCACCCTTCAAGACTTTGATAACAAAAACAAGAGACAGACAATGCACAACATCAAGGTGAAAACGCTTGGTGCGGTTCTGGCCGCCTTCACAACGCTCAACTCCCACGCCGCGGAGACTCCCGAAACAGGCGAAGGCACGCTGTTTCGTAGTTTGTTTGGAGACACTCTGGAAAAGGATTACGGGATTCAGGTCACGGGACTATTCGACGTTGCTTACTCACGCAACAACCAATCGACACAAAACGAGCGCCAAGATGGACTGAGTAACTTGCCTGTAGCGGGTTTCGCCGATGAAGGCCTGGAATGGGGCAGCCTGCATCTGTTTGTCGACAAGGCTCTAAAAAGCGACATGGTGCCACGCATCACACCGCTTCCAGGCCCGAAACCCAGTGAAGCGTCATTCGGTTTCACCATTGAAACGAACTACGGCCGTAACGCCCAATTCGCCCGGACCTACGGCTGGGACATGCACTGGGATGTCAACTCACCGGGTGATGACAACTTGGAAAAGGCCAAGCGCGACAAGCAAAAATTTCTTGCCGTGCCCAACATCGCCGCCACCGCTTATGTGCCTTACGGCCCGGGCGTAACTGCCATGGCAGGCATATTCGGGCCTGCGATCGGTTACGAGATCCCACCCAACATCCGTGCCGCACGAAACCCGTTCGCCAGCAAGACTTACGCCTTTGTCAGTGAGCCCGGCACCGTCGCCGGGGTCTTGTTGGGGACACGTTTGTACAACAGCGAATCATCGATTTTCGGCGCAGAACTGGGCGTGGTTCAGGGCTGGAACAATCTGCGAGACAACAACGACGAAAAGTCGCTGATGGGCGCCTTGCGTTGGCGTACCGCTGATATGCAGACCTCAACGCCGCTGGAACGGACTCACTGGTGAGTGGCCCGACCATCATACAGATCATGCTGAAGTTGAAAAAAATCGTCAGGAACGTTGATTCAACCACTCGACGCAACGGATTGGCTTAATCGTTCAGCGGGCATAGCGAGTCTTTTTGCTCGTCATCGACCGCCCCCGTAACCGGCGAGAAACGGCCAAAACGCGTGGTGTGGGGTACGGACCGCGCCCCTCATTCGAAGGTGTACTCACTCGCGTCGCCCATCTTCACTTGGGCTCTGGCCTGCAAAAGCCCTACGAAAAATTCATATGGTAGCTCAGGGTTTTGCTCAGCAATACGACCTATGTTGGCCCAGTGTTCAATCTGCTTGGGGGTTGAACGATGTGCGGCTGAAGCATAAATGCGAGCACTTTCAATCAGGGCACTGTCGAGCTTGATGGCGGTACTCATGAGATATCCAGGTTGTCCCTAAGCGTTTCACAATCAAACCTTTTGCAGCCTATTGTCAATGGGTCATGGGGGGCATTGAACAACACTTTATCTTGTCTTACCTGAACGGCATCAATGCTCCGCAAACTGATGAGTGCCCCATTTGGTGTGGGTTTCATAGCAACTGAGTAACAGCGTCTATTCAGCTCACGCTACGCAAGTCACGCCGGCACTCACACTGATGCGGCAGCAATTGGTAAAAATCACTTGCTCGCTGCGTTCGCAGCTGCATCAGTACATCTTTGAAAGACGCATATGGGAGTGACATTTCAGCAATTGGATCAAGTCGGCGTCGGCGCCAACACTTCGCGACCCTCCAGCCGGCAAACTGCTCGCCCGTTCTTTGTTATGACGAAACTGTGACCTTGGTTAATCAGCGCAACAAGGCGGCGGAGTCGCCGACGAGCTTGGCTACAGCTGAGGGTCTTACACATAACTGAGGCACCTCGTAAATGGTGTTCTAGAGCATAGTTCTCATCCATTGGCTGGACCCAACCACGTACGATATTCAAGCTACGGCGAAGCAAGGCATCGTTGATCTATCGGACGATGAATTGAGAGCTGCCCACTTTCTGCTTGGTCATGCATAGCTTGAAGGCACCGTCAGATTATAGAGATTGAGGTCGACGATACGTTAAACATGAAAGCGCAAAGGGAGGGGTATATTTACCCGGCGTCCCGCTCCACTCAACCGTCGCTACCCAGTTCAAGGGGACGGTCGAAACGTTAAAACGCCAGAAGGTTCCTGCCTGACGAATCAAGCGTGATT
>NZ_AKJS01000023.1 GCF_000282215.1 Pseudomonas sp. GM21 | reverse complement strand
GCTGCGAAGCAGTCGCCAATCCGGTCATCTCGCATTCATTTGAAACACCGCAGTGTCCGGATTTACGACGGCTTCGCCGCCGAACGCAGCCTTCGGCAGCTGCTACAAGGGTCCGCGGTGCCGGCCTTGGGGGTGAAAAATATGCGCCAGCGCTTTATAGTGGCCGACCTCCGTTTCATCAAGTAGCCGAGCCCCATGTCCGAGCCACGCAAGATCCTCGTCACCAGCGCCCTGCCCTATGCCAATGGTTCGATCCATCTTGGCCACATGCTGGAATACATCCAGACCGATATGTGGGTGCGCTTCCAGAAGCACCGCGGCAATCAATGCATTTATGTCTGCGCCGACGACGCCCACGGTTCGGCGATCATGCTGCGCGCGGAAAAGGAAGGCATCACCCCGGAACAACTGATCGCCAACGTCCAGGCTGAACACAGCGCCGACTTTGCCGAGTTCCTGGTGGACTTCGATAACTTCCACTCCACTCACGCCGAAGAAAACCGTGAGCTGTCGAGCCAGATCTACCTGAAGCTGCGCGACGCCGGGCACATTGCCCAGCGCTCGATCACGCAGTACTTCGACCCGGAAAAGAAAATGTTCCTGGCCGACCGCTTCATCAAGGGCACCTGCCCGAAATGTGGCACCGAAGACCAGTACGGCGACAACTGCGAAAAATGCGGTGCGACCTATGCCCCAACCGATCTGAAGGATCCGAAGTCGGCGATCTCTGGCGCCACGCCGGTGCTCAAGGATTCCCAGCACTTTTTCTTCAAACTGCCGGACTTCCAGGAGATGCTGCAAACCTGGACCCGCAGCGGCACCCTCCAAGACGCCGTGGCCAACAAGATCGCCGAATGGCTGGATGCCGGCTTGCAACAGTGGGACATCTCCCGCGATGCGCCGTACTTCGGTTTCGAGATTCCAGACGAGCCAGGCAAATATTTCTATGTGTGGCTGGATGCGCCAATCGGCTACATGGCCAGCTTCAAGAACCTGTGCGACCGCACCCCGGAGCTGGACTTCGACGCGTTCTGGGGCAAGGATTCCACGGCCGAGCTGTACCATTTCATCGGCAAGGACATCGTCAACTTCCACGCCCTGTTCTGGCCAGCCATGCTCGAAGGCGCCGGTTTCCGTAAACCGACCGGCATCAACGTACACGGCTACCTGACCGTCAACGGTCAGAAAATGTCCAAGTCGCGCGGCACCTTCATCAAGGCCCGGACGTATCTGGATCACCTGTCGCCGGAATACCTGCGCTACTACTACGCGGCCAAACTGAGCCGTGGCGTCGACGACCTCGATCTGAACCTCGAAGACTTCGTGCAGAAGGTCAACTCGGACCTGGTCGGCAAAGTCGTCAACATTGCCAGTCGCTGCGCCGGTTTCATCCATAAAGGCAACGCCGGTGTGCTGGTGGCGGGGAATGCCGCGCCAGAGCTGACCGATGCGTTCCTCGCTGCTGCGCCAAGCATCGCCGAGGCTTACGAAGCTCGCGACTTCGCCCGCGCCATGCGTGAAATCATGGGCCTGGCCGACCGTGCCAACGCCTGGATCGCCGACAAGGCACCGTGGTCGCTGAACAAACAGGAAGGCAAGCAGGATGAAGTCCAGGCCATCTGCGCCCTGGGCGTCAACCTGTTCCGCCAGCTGGTGATCTTCCTCAAGCCCGTGCTGCCGCTACTGGCCGCCGACGCCGAGGCGTTCCTGAACGTCGCGCCGCTGACCTGGAATGACCACGCGACCTTGCTCAGCAACCATCAGCTGAACGAGTTCAAGCCGTTGATGACTCGTATCGACCCGGTAAAAGTACAAGCCATGAGCGACGCATCCAAAGAAGACCTGACCGCCAGCGCAACCGACACCGGCGAAGCCGCACCGGCCGGCAACGGCGAACTGGCCAAGGATCCCCTGTCGCCAGAAATCGAGTTCGACGCCTTTGCTGCGGTCGACCTGCGCGTCGCGCTGATTCTCAAGGCCGAGCACGTGGAAGGCGCTGACAAGCTGCTGCGCCTGACCCTGGACATCGGTGACGAGCAACGCAACGTGTTCTCCGGGATCAAGAGCGCTTATCCGGATCCGTCCAAGCTCGATGGTCGCCTGACCATGATGATCGCCAACCTCAAGCCGCGGAAAATGAAATTTGGCATCTCCGAAGGCATGGTGATGGCGGCTGGCCCTGGTGGTGAAGAAATCTACTTGCTGAGCCCTGATAGCGGCGCCAAGCCGGGTCAGCGTATCAAGTAAGTTTGTGCGGTAAATCGATCCCACAGTCGTGCCAGACGCGACTGTGGGATTTTCATATCTGGCCCACCCTCCGTCCTTGCCGGATAATGCCTAAGCTTTTTAGACCGCTGCGTTAAAAAGCCCCTGTTCTTGCCGGCACGATCATGACCGAGATGCTTCTTACGCTTATCAGCGCTGCCCTGATCAACAACGTCGTGTTGTACTGGCCGCTGGCCGCCGATTCGCTGCTGGGTAACGAACATCGTCAAGTCCATGCCTTGGGTATCGCGACGACGTGCCTGATGTGGATGGTCGGCACGTTGGGTTACGCGGCTGACCATTGGCTGCTGGCCCCTCTGGAATTGACGTCGCTGCGTCTGTTCGTGTTCTTGCCATTAAGCGTCTTGTTGATTGCGCCGTTGTTGAAAGGGCTGTCGCACGCACTGCCAACGCTTAAGTTCGACGGTCTCTGGCCACTGCTTTTGGGCAACGCGGGTGTGCTCGGGTTGACGCTGCTCAACGCTCAGGACGACAAAGGATTCTTTCACGCCACCTTCCTGAGCCTCGGCGCCGGGCTAGGGTTTTGGCTGGTGCTGAGCCTGTTCAGCGATTTGCGCCAACGCACACTCGATAACGATATCCCCCTGCCCTTTCGTGGCCTGCCGATCGAGTTGATCGGTGCCGGATTGATCGCGGTGGCATTTCTCGGATTTAGCGGACTGATCAAAACATGAGTCTGATTCAACGCATCGACGCCCTCTTGCCGCAGACGCAATGCGGCAAATGTGGCCATCCCGGATGCAAGCCCTACGCCGAAGGCATCGCCAGCGGCGAGCCGATCAACAAGTGCCCGCCCGGCGGCAGCGAAACCATCGCGGCCCTGGCCGATCTGCTGAAAGTGCCGCTGCTCGAACTGGACGTCAGTCGCGGCTCGGCCCCGGCGCAAATCGCTTACATTCGCGAAGCCGAATGCATCGGTTGCACCAAATGCATCCAGGCCTGCCCGGTGGATGCCATCGTCGGTGCTGCCAAGTTGATGCACACGGTGATCATCGACGAATGCACCGGTTGTGATCTTTGTGTAGCGCCCTGCCCGGTGGACTGCATCGAGATGCGACCGCTACCGCTGACCACGGTGCTGCCAATTGTCGGAGGCCTGGCCTTCAGCCTTGAGGAGCAGCGCGCTCGCGCCGCCAAACGCAACCATGCCCGGCGCCGATTTGAACAGCGCAATGCCCGCTTGCAGCGTGAGGAACAACAGAAACTCGCTGAGCGCCAGGCTCGCGCCCAACGCAGCGTTGTGCCCGCTGAAATGGCTACGCTCGACCCGGTACAGGCAGCACTTGAACGCGTGCGTGCACAAAAAGCGGCGAGCGCCGATGCGGCGTTGAAAAAGGCCAAGATCGATCTGGCGATGAGTCGGGCGCAACTGAACAAGTCGCTAAAGGCCTTCGGGCATCCACCGACCTTCGAGCAGCAGTCGCAACTGATCGTACTTCAGCAACAATTTGAAGCCGCCGAACAGACCTTGGCGCAATTGGAAAGCAGTTCATCGCCAGCCCCGACACCGGTTGCACCGGCGAAGGACGCCGAATTGAAACGGGCGAAGATCCAGTTGGCGATGCGCCGCGCCGAACTCAAGAAAGCCCAGACCAAGGACGCACCGGCCGAACAAATCGAAGCCCTGCAACGCGCACTCAACGAGTCGGAACAAGCCTTGCACGTCGCTGAGGCGGCGAGTGAACAGCCACTGCCGGACCTGACGCGAGTGGAAAAGCGCCCCATCGACAGCCAGCTTCGACAGCTGAAAACCGAATTGGCCTACGCCCGTGCCGACGTCAGCAAACTTGAACGAGGTGCGGACACCCCAGGCGAATTGATCGACAAGGCCCGCGCGCGCTTGCTGGAAGCCCAGCGCCAGGTGGATGCCTATGTCGCCCCTTGAGCCGGTGGACGAACGCCTCCAGCAGGCCATGAAACTGGTGTTGCTGGCCACCGTGCCGGGAATGCTGACGCTCTTCTGGCTGTATGGCTGGGGCGTATTGATCAACCTGCTGCTGGCGACCGTTACCGCGCTGGCGGTTGAAGGCGCCGTGTTGCGACTGCGCCAGCGCCCGCTCACACCGACGTTGAGTGACGGCAGTGCACTGGTCAGTGCGACGTTACTGGCACTGGCGTTGCCGCCCTACTGCCCGTGGTGGCTGACGGTCTGTGCGACGGCGTTCGCGCTGCTTGGCAAACAACTGTACGGCGGCGTTGGCAAGAATCCGTTCAACCCGGCGATGCTCGGTTTCGCCCTGGTGCTGGTGGCCTTTCCCCAACCAATGACGCACTGGCCGTCCTCCCACGGCATGGACTTGCTCAGCGGCCTGCAACAAATATTCGGATTCAATCTCAGCGCTACACCTGATGCCTGGGCCCAGGCCACCGCGCTCGACAGCCTGCGAATCAACAAAAGCCTGACCATGGATGAACTCTTTGCCGGCAACCCGGCGTTCGGCCATTTTGGCGGACGCGGCGTGGAGTGGGTCAACCTGGCCTTTCTGGCCGGTGGCGCATTTCTCCTGCAACAGCGAGTGTTCAGCTGGCATGCGCCGGTCGGCTTGCTCGCCAGTCTGTTTGTCATGAGCCTGCTGTGCTGGAACGGCTCGGGCTCCGACTCCCATGGCTCCCCCCTGTTTCATCTGCTGACCGGCGCCACCATGCTGGGGGCTTTTTTCATTGTCACGGAACCGGTGTCCGGTGCGAAAAGTGCTGGCGCCCGGTTGCTCTTTGGTATTGGTGTGGGCGTGCTGACTTACTTGATACGGACTTGGGGCGGCTATCCGGATGGCTTGGCATTTGCCGTGCTGCTGATGAACCTTTGTGTGCCAGCACTGGAGCGCTTTGTCGCGTCCAGGCAAGAAGTGACCCCATGAGCCGAGCCTCAAGCATGGTGATTCTGGTGCTGTTGGCCGGGCTGGGAATCGGCGCGACCTACCTCGTGCAACGCATCAGCGCCCCCCGCATTGCGGCTGAACAACGGCTGATCGACAGCCGCAACCTGCTGGACCTGCTACCACCGGCAACTTACGACAATCAACCACTGGAACAGCCGCTCGCCCTCGCCAACATCACCTTGCCCAACAGCACGCTGCCGGGCGGCTACCTGGCGACCAAGGCCGGCCAGCCGAGCGCGGTCTTGCTGCGCAGCCAGACCATGGGCTACGAAGGCTCAATCGAATTGCTGATTGCCATCGATCCCAACGGCAAGTTGTTGGGAGTCAAAACCCTCAAGCAATCGGAAACTCCGGGGCTGGGTGGCAAGATCGCCGACTGGCCCAATACCTGGCTCCAGGCATTTGCCGGCAAGTCTCGAAGCGACCCCGACGACACAGGCTGGGCCCTGAAAAAAGATCAGGGGCAATTCGATCAGGTGGCGGGTGCAACCAGCACGTCAAGGGCGGTGATCAGTGCCATTCACGACGCGTTACGCTACTTCGATGAACACCGGCAACAATTGATCGGGAGTAGCGCCCATGACTAGGTCCCAGGCCCTGCAAAATTCGCTGATGCTTGCGCCCCTGATTGGCGCGACGACCTCCTGGGTGGCGGCGCTGGGATTGTGGCTGATGTTCATCGTGGTGATCAGTGCTTATGGCGCTGGCATGTGGGTCTTGCGATCCCGGCTGGTTCCGTCCGCCCGCTTGCTCGCCTGCCTCCTGCTGGCCGCCACACTCACCAGCTGCGCGCAAATGGCCGCACAAGTCTGGTCCCTTCAATGGCACCAACCGGTAGCGCTTTACGCAGGGTTGATCGCCCTGCAATGCGTTGTGCTGGAGTACAACGGTTTCTTTCAGAGCCCACGCCTGGACCGCTTGCGCCTGTGCGCCCTGTTTGGCGCGTTGATGGTCGGCCTGGGCCTGCTGCGCGAACTGGCTGGCAACGGTGGCTTGCACTTCGCCACGCTGGCCCCCGGCGGGTTCATTCTGCTGGGATTATTGATCGCGGCACGACAGGCCTGGGCCCGTTCGACGCCCTCACAATGATTGACTGTTTTTCAGGAAACGCATCGCTCATGAATGCCGCAAAACGCTTGGAAATTTTCCGCCGGTTTCACGAAGACAACCCGGAACCGAAGACTGAACTGGCCTATTCATCGCCATTCGAATTGCTGATTGCCGTGATTCTTTCCGCCCAGTCGACCGATGTCGGCGTCAACAAGGCCACCGCCAAACTCTATCCCGTGGCCAATACACCGGCGGCGATCCATGCGCTGGGTGTCGAGGGGCTGTCGGAATACATCAAGACAATCGGCCTGTTTAACAGCAAAGCGAAAAACGTGATCGAAACCTGTCGCCTGTTGGTGGAGCGCCATGGCGGCGAAGTCCCGCAAACCCGCGAAGAACTGGAAGCGCTACCCGGCGTTGGCCGCAAGACAGCGAACGTAGTGCTCAATACCGCCTTTCGCCAACTGACCATGGCGGTGGACACCCATATTTTCCGGGTCAGCAACCGCACCGGTATTGCTCCCGGCAAAAATGTGGTCGAGGTGGAGCAAAAACTGATGAAGTTTGTACCCAAGCAATACTTGCTCGACTCCCATCACTGGCTGATCCTTCATGGGCGCTATGTGTGCCTGGCTCGCAAGCCCCGCTGCGGCAGTTGCCGGATCGAGGATTTGTGCGAATACAAGCAAAAGACCTCCGACGATTGAGGCTCTATTAGATTTAACGATCTATCGATTGAAAAAATCTTTTTTACCCGCCGGTCGATTGTCGATATAAGGAGCGCCAAAGGCAGTCTTAGCCTGGAGTTGACCTTATGAGCACTGGCAAAGAGCAATTGGACGTAGAAGACGACTTCACACCCGTTGAGGCCGATGACGCTGAACCGGTGGTTGAAGTGGCAAAGACCAACCTGAGCAAACGCCGCACCATCGACAATCTGCTGGAGGAGCGCCGACTGCAAAAGCAATTGGCCGATTACGATTTTGACCTTTAACACCTGAAAGCCTCCCGAAACGGAGGCTTTTTACTAAGTGCCGATTCCTGATGAACGCCGCCACATCAGCCAGCAGTGGCACTTATACCAGACCGTTGCGTTGAGCCAGTTCGATCAGATCGACCAATGAGCGAGCATTGAGCTTCAACAACAGGCGCGTTTTGTAAGTGCTGACGGTTTTATTGCTGAGGAACATTCCATCGGCAATTTCCTTATTGGTCTTTCCTCTGGCCAACTGCTGTAACACCATCATTTCACGTCCGGACAGACGATCCACCATATCGGCTTCACTGGCATTGCCAAGACTCGACCGTACGGTATGCAAGGCTTGATTCGGAAAGTAACTGTAGCCTGATAGAACCGCTTTTATCGCACTGAGCAGCTCAGTGAGATCCTGCTGTTTGCAAACATACCCTGCCGCCCCTGACTGCATGCAACGCATGGAAAAATGTCCGGGGGCTTGTGATGTCAGTATCAACACTTTAAGTGGCATCGCCGTCGATGTCAGTCGCGCTATGACCTCCAGCCCATCCAGCTTCGGTATTCCAATATCCAGAATGACGATATCGGGCATAAGTTCGCGAGCCAGTTGTAATGCGTCCACGCCGTTATCTGTTTCAGCAATGACTTCGTAGCCATGGCGCTCCATTAGCATACGTACCGCAAGACGAATGACGGGGTGATCATCCACGATCAGCACTTTATTCATGGGCAAGTCCAATTTTCGCTGTTCGAATTTTTAGAGCCCGCACAATAGCCTAGTCGTTTCATCCATGGCATGCCGCCCCCCTCAACGACCCACACCGAGAGACATACCCTACAAACAAGAAGGATAATTCTTACAAGAATTGCACAAATACTGTGTGTCTTAAATTTTACCTGCCCATCAACGCGTCGCTCTTTGAGTTTTTTGTATCTGCATCCTAAAAACACGGGGGCAGAACGGTGAACGGGCAACCCGACAAACACCAGCGATTGAGCTACGCTTAAAAATCAACATCGAGCAACACTCCTGCATTAAAAACCAACAGAACTTTTCTTAAACATGAACAACAGTCATACCTGCTCTTTCATTAATCCGGCTACTATCACACTCACTGGCAAACAAACTAAAAGGAAACCTGAAAAACCATCAATCCAACATAAGAAAACTAAAAAATACGCGGACAACCTCAACTAACCAATCGAGAAAAGATACTCTTTCATGAGCAGAAAACATGATAAAACTCAAATCAAGAATCACCAACCCCATGACAATCATTGCGGCATTTGCAGCACTATCTGAAACCTCAGCGGCTATTTCGCTTCCCTTTCTCGATAATGACGAGCGCAAGATTTACATCTGGTTCCTTATCAGCTTCCCCTTTTATTTGCTTTTTTTATTCTTCGCCACACTCAACTTCAACTACCGATCGCTGTACGCGCCCTCTGATTTTGAGAAGGGAAAACATTTCATAAAGGTGATGGCCAACGCTGATCAATCGGATAGTTGCGCACCGGCCGAATCTAACGGGTACGGAGTGGAACATCAGATACGATTGCCGCCATTGCTAAAGGATCTGCACATCGTCGATGTACGAAGGATGAGCAAAAAAATCGAGTTCAACACCTTGATCGAGAAATTCAGGTCAACTCATACACCTTCTGCCCGGTTGATCGTATTTCTGACGTGTACCGATTCAGAGGCACTACTGAAAGAAAGCGCGCTCAAGCATTCAAGGCTCGCAAGGAAACGCAGCAACACAGCGTTCTGGGTCGCCTATAACGTGAGCTCACAAGGTGTGACGACTATGGCTTGATGCCAACAGTCGAAGAGGACAACTCTCCAGGTTGCACAAGAGAGCAAAGAATCAGAAGGAATCGTACACGTTACAAGCAGTACACTGAAAACACTGCACTACAGGAAAAACTTCCCTTTTCAGATGTGTGGCCTTGTCACCGACAAGGCCACACCTCTATGACTGCGTCAACGGGCTCAGAACAACTTCCGGCCTTTGTTCGCAGCAATGCGCATACGCAAGGCGTTGAGCTTGATGAAGCCCGCCGCGTCGGCCTGATTGTAAGCGCCGCCGTCTTCTTCGAAGGTTGCGATGTTGGCATCAAACAACGATTCGTCGGACTTGCGACCCGTAACGATCACATTGCCCTTGTACAGCTTCAGGCGAACAACGCCGTTCACGTGGGCCTGGGACGCGTCGATCATTTGTTGCAGCATCAGACGCTCAGGGCTCCACCAGTAACCGGTGTAGATCAGGCTGGCGTATTTCGGCATCAGCTCGTCTTTGAGATGAGCTACTTCGCGGTCCAGCGTGATCGATTCGATCGCACGGTGAGCGCGCAGCATGATGGTGCCGCCTGGTGTTTCGTAGCAGCCACGGGACTTCATGCCCACGTAACGGTTCTCGACGATGTCGAGACGACCGATACCGTGTTCACCACCGATACGGTTCAGGGTCGCCAGCACGGTGGCCGGGGTCATTTCGACGCCGTCCAGTGCAACGATGTCGCCGTTACGGTAGGTCAATTCCAGGTATTGCGGTTTGTCTGGAGCGTTCTCCGGGGAGACGGTCCATTTCCACATGTCTTCTTCGTGCTCGGTCCAGGTGTCTTCCAGCACGCCGCCTTCATAGGAGATGTGCAGCAGGTTGGCATCCATCGAGTACGGGGATTTTTTCTTTCCGTGACGCTCGATCGGGATGTTGTGCTTTTCAGCGTAATCCATCAGCTTTTCACGGGACAGCAGGTCCCATTCGCGCCACGGTGCGATCACTTTCACACCTGGTTTCAAGGCATACGCGCCCAGTTCGAAACGAACCTGGTCGTTGCCCTTGCCGGTGGCGCCGTGGGAAATGGCGTCAGCGCCGGTTTCGTTGGCGATTTCGATGAGGCGTTTGGCGATCAACGGACGAGCGATGGAAGTACCCAGCAGGTACTCGCCTTCGTAAACGGTGTTGGCGCGGAACATTGGGTAAACGAAATCACGCACGAATTCTTCGCGCAAGTCGTCGATGTAGATCTCTTTGACGCCCATGGCCTGCGCCTTGGCGCGCGCAGGTTCGACCTCTTCGCCCTGACCCAGGTCAGCGGTGAACGTCACCACTTCACAGTTATATGTATCCTGCAGCCACTTGAGGATCACCGAAGTGTCCAGGCCGCCGGAATACGCCAGAACGACCTTGTTTACGTCCGCCATGCCATCACTCCACGGGGTTCTACGGAAAGCCGGGAAGTCTACCGGTCCAACGCGATAATTTACAGAGGCGCGACAGCTTATGACGACGAAGCGACAGAATCTGTCGAGAGCGCGACGATGACCGGCGAGTCAGGAAGTTGCCGGGGCACTGCCCGTAGCGATTTGAGGCGCAACTTGCTCGGTCGGCGCCACACGTTCCAGTCGCACCGCCACCCGACGATTTTTCGCGCGATTGCCAGCATTGGTATTCGGCGCCACGGGGTAGCGCTCACCATGAAAGCGCATCGTGATCTGCGACTCCTGAATGCCGTTAGCCTTGAAGTAGTCCATCACCGCCAAGGCACGGCGACGTGACAGCTCGCGGTTGGTCAGGCGATTGCCGCTGTTGTCGGAGTGCCCGTCGAGCTCGATATGATTCACCGACGGGTCAACCTTCATGAACTCCAGCATCACGTGTAACTGAGCCTTGGCCTGCGGGTCAAGATCAATGCTTTCACCCGGGAAGCCGATTTCGGACTTTTTAACCTGTTCGAAATTCTTCGGCAGCAGTTTCGCCACGCAGCTCTGATAGTCGCTGAAGGCCTTGTTGAACTTGACCGGCAACAGACGCACTTCCGACACCCGGCCATCGCCGGACGTATGCCGGATCACCGGGCTGCGGCCATCGATCAATCCGCTGATCAAGCGCCCGGCCTGAGCTTGCGAACTGTTGAACAGCACATTGCCGCTGCCGATCCTGATGGAACCCAGGTTGATATCACCCCTTCCCGGCTGCCACGGTGCGGCGGCGGCCAGCAAAGTCGCCGAACCACCACCGATCATCGCGTTATAGGCATTGAGCCGAAACGTCGCCTGCTCCCCGGCACGGCGCACAAACTCACCCGAACCGAAATCGGTAACCGGCTGAGTCAGGCGGCATTCGAACTTGTCACCTGCGACCGTCCACTCGATGCTCTCCAGAGGTGTCTGGAAAGTGAGCGCCATCGCAGGAAGGCTGGCAAACACACTGAGCAAGGCTAAATAACGCTGGCGCACGGGAGGCTCCACTGGCTTCTACGACAAAAAGACCGACACACGCATGTTTACGGCATACCTCATACATATCGGTACGTTCCCGCAAAACTTGATAGCGAGTGCCTGCCAGTGTCTTTTCCGGTAGCATTCCCCCTAGTTTGACCCGCCTGGAATTCCCTCATGTTCGACCGCCTGACCCTGCTGCGTCCCGACGACTGGCACATTCATCTTCGCGATGGTGCCGTGTTGACCAATACCGTTGCGGATGTTGCGCGCACCTTTGGTCGCGCCATCATCATGCCCAACCTGGTACCTCCGGTGCGTAACGCCGCTGAAGCCGACGGCTATCGCCAGCGGATTCTCGCTGCACGCCCGGCCGGCAGTCGCTTCGAACCGTTGATGGTGCTGTACCTGACCGACCGTACCCAGCCTGAAGAAATTCGCGAGGCCAAGGCCAGCGGCTTCGTGTACGCCGCCAAGCTGTACCCGGCCGGCGCGACCACCAACTCGGATTCTGGCGTCACCAGCATCGACAAAATCTTCCCCGCGCTTGAGGCCATGGCCGACGTCGGGATGCCTTTGCTGATTCACGGTGAAATCACCCGTGGCGATGTCGACGTGTTCGACCGCGAAAAAGTCTTCATCGATGAGCACATGCGTCGTGTGGTCGAGCGTTTCCCGACGCTCAAAGTGGTGTTCGAGCACATCACCACCGCCGATGCCGTGCAGTTCGTCAACGAGGCTTCGGCCAACGTCGGCGCGACCATCACTGCGCATCACCTGCTGTACAACCGCAACCACATGCTGGTGGGCGGGATTCGGCCGCACTTCTATTGCCTGCCGATTCTCAAGCGCAATACGCACCAGGAAGCCTTGCTCGACGCTGCCACCAGCGGCAGCGAAAAATTCTTCCTGGGCACCGACTCGGCCCCCCACGCCCAGCACGCCAAGGAAGCCGCGTGCGGCTGCGCTGGTTGCTACACCGCTTATGCGGCCATCGAGATGTATGCCGAAGCGTTCGAGCAACGCAACGCGCTGGACAAGCTCGAAGCGTTCGCCAGCCTCAACGGCCCGCGCTTCTATGGCCTGCCAGCGAACACCGACCGCATTACCCTGGTCCGCGATGAGTGGACCGCCCCAACCAGCCTGCCGTTTGGCGAGCTGACCGTTATCCCGCTGCGCGCCGGTGAAAAACTGCGCTGGCGCCTGCTGGAGGAACACGCGTGAGTGAAGACCATTTCGACGACGAACAGGACGGTCAAGGCGGTGGAGGCGGTCCTCGTCATCCAATGGCTGCCAGATTCCGTGGCTACCTGCCGGTTGTCGTCGACGTAGAAACCGGTGGTTTCAACTCGGCCACCGATGCCCTGCTGGAAATTGCGGCGACCACCATCGCAATGGACGAGAAAGGGTTTGTGTACCCTGATCACACCTACTTCTTCCGTGTAGAGCCTTTTGAAGGCGCGAACATCGAAGCGGCTGCGCTGGAATTCACCGGGATCAAACTCGATCACCCGCTGCGCATGGCGGTGAGCGAAGAAGCGGCCCTGACCGATATTTTCCGTGGCATCCGCAAGGCTCTGAAAGCCAACAGTTGCAAACGGGCGATTCTGGTCGGCCACAACAGCAGCTTCGACCTGGGCTTCCTCAATGCAGCGGTCGCACGCCTGGACATGAAACGTAACCCGTTTCATCCGTTCTCCAGCTTCGACACCGCGACCCTTGCCGGCCTGGCTTACGGTCAAACCGTGCTGGCCAAGGCCTGTCAGGCCGCCGATATCGACTTCGACGGTCGCGAGGCTCACTCGGCTCGTTATGACACCGAGAAGACGGCCGAGCTGTTCTGCGGCATCGTCAATCGCTGGAAACAAATGGGCGGCTGGGAAGACTTCAACGACTGATCCTGTTGATTTATCCCGCCCATAAAAAAACCGGCCTCATCAGAGGCCGGTTTTTTATTGCCTGACGCCTGGGCTTACAGCGCCGCAGCGTTCTCGGTCAGGTAAGCCGCAACGCCTTCGGTCGAAGCGGTCATGCCTTTGTCGCCTTTTTTCCAGTTGGCAGGGCAAACTTCGCCGTGCTCTTCGTGGAATTGCAGAGCGTCGACCAGACGGACCAGCTCTTCAATGTTACGGCCCAGCGGCAGGTCGTTGATGATCTGCGAACGGACAACGCCTTTGTCGTCGATCAGGAATGCGCCACGGAAAGCCACGCCGCCTTCGGACTCAACGTCGTAGGCCTTGGCGATTTCGTGCTTGATGTCGGCAGCCATGGTGTAACGAACTTCGCCGATACCACCATTGTTTACCGGGGTGTTACGCCAGGCGTTGTGGGTGAAGTGCGAGTCGATCGAAACGGCGATCACTTCAACGTTGCGCGACTTGAAGTCAGACATGCGGTTGTCCAGAGCGATCAGCTCGGACGGGCAAACGAAGGTGAAGTCCAGTGGGTAGAAGAACACCAGGCCGTATTTGCCTTTGATGGCCGACGACAGGGTGAAGCTGTCTACGATTTCGCCATTGCCCAGCACAGCTGGAACGGTGAAGTCCGGGGCTTGTTTGCCTACGAGTACGCTCATTGGATATCTCCTGGTCTATTAACGTGAAGAACTGGATACGCATCAGCCTGCCACCCTCAGGCGACAGCCCTGTGACACGATCCGCTTCGAAGGACCGACCATCATACACGGCGTTTTTGAGCTGTCCTCAACGGTTTTTTGCAGGAGGGTTAAATTTACCGTCATGACCATTACTGGCAGATTGCCCGGATGAAAACCGTTCGTCGGTCACGTCCGCTTATAACGCGAAGCTTTCAGAAAGCACTTTGACAATCATTCTCGTTAACATTAAGATCCATCGCAATTGAGTCACCACCAGCGACGGTTTTCTCTTATGTATGTCTGCCTCTGCACTGGCGTCACCGACGGTCAAATCCGCGATGCAATCTATGAAGGTTGCTGCAGCTATAAGGAAGTCCGTCAGGCCACCGGCGTAGCCAGCCAATGCGGCAAATGCGCCTGTCTTGCAAAGGAAGTGGTTCGCGAAACCCTGACCAAATTGCAATCGGCCCAGGCAGCCATTCCGTTCCCTGTAGAATTTACTGCCGCTTAATTACCCTGTTTCAAAGAACCGGACTTGATGTCCGGTTTTTTTATGCCTGAAAATCAACTGCTTACGCTCTAGACGCGGAACACAAACATTCTTATTCCGATTAATTTTCATATAAGTTTCAATAACTTAGGTTTGACACTATTACATACGCGGCTCAAACTCAGCGTTATAGACAGCTACTTAGGGCAGGACCCCATCATGAAAGGCGACGTTACAGTCATCCAGCATCTCAACAAGATCCTTGCCAATGAGCTGGTCGCGATCAATCAATACTTTCTGCATGCCCGCATGTACGAAGATTGGGGCCTGAACAAGCTCGGCAAGCACGAATACCACGAATCCATCGACGAGATGAAGCATGCAGACAAGCTGATCAAGCGCATCCTGTTCCTTGAAGGCCTGCCGAACGTCCAGGACCTGGGCAAGCTGCAGATCGGCGAACACACCCAGGAAATGCTTGAGTGCGATCTGCGTATCGAACGCACCGGCCATGCCGACCTTAAAGTCGCTATCGCTCATTGCGAAACGGTCGGCGACTTCGGTAGCCGTGACCTGCTCGAAGACATTCTTGAGTCCGAAGAAGAACATATCGACTGGCTGGAAACCCAACTGGGCCTGATCGATAAAGTCGGTCTTGAGAACTATCTGCAATCGCAGATGGGCGAAGAGTAGGAGCTGTGTAGGAGCTGTCGAGTGCAACGAGGCTGCGATCCGGCGATAGCCGCGTCGACATCGCACCAACTTACACAAGCGCAACAAAAAGCCCCGCCCCTCTATATCAAGGGGCGGGGCTTTTTATTTGCTGGAGATCAAAAGATCGCAGCCTCGTTTCACTCGACAGCTCCTACAGGGGAGCCGATCGACTTACGCTTCAGTCTTGTTTGCAGCAGCCGCTTCAACAGCCGCTTTGATCGTGGTCTGCAACGAACCGTCAGCAGCCATCTCGGTCATGATGTCGCTACCGCCGACCAGCTCACCACCGACCCACAGTTGCGGGAAGGTTGGCCAGTTAGCGTATTTTGGCAGGTTGGCGCGGATTTCCGGGTTCTGGAGGATGTCCACGTACGCAAACTTTTCACCACATGCCATCACGGCCTGCGCGGCTTTCGCAGAGAAGCCACACTGCGGGGCATTCGGCGAACCTTTCATGTAAAGCAGAATGGTGTTGTTAGCAATCTGCTCTTTAATCGTTTCGATGATATCCATGGAGCACCTCGGCTGAACTTTCCGACTCAGAGGTCGGCTCGGTGGCGCATTGTAACGGAAACCCGAGCGCCATGCTCGGTCTGCCCGACAGACACGATCACGCCGCCACTACCGTCACCGGCACGCCGTTCAACGCCGCATTCCCCGACAACTCGTCAAGCTGACACTCGTCCGTCAGGTCGTTGGCGCTGGAACCCGGCTGGCCACTGGCAATCGTCATCTGCACACCCGGCCGCGCATGACCCCAACCGTGCGGCAGACTGACCACGCCTTTCATCATGTCCAGGCTGGCGAGCACTTCCACTTCGATCATGCCAACCCGCGAACTCACCCGCACTCGCTGGCCATCGTTGAGTCCGCGACTGGCGAGGTCGTCCGGGTGCATCAGCAATTGATGGCGCGGCTTGCCCTTCACCAGACGGTGATAGTTGTGCATCCACGAGTTGTTGCTGCGCACATGACGGCGGCCAATCATCAGCAACTGATCTGCGGCCGGTGCCTCTAGAGCAGCGAAGCGCGCAAGGTCGGCAATAATCTCCGGCGGTGCAGCCTGCACGTGCTGATTGGCGGTTTTGAGGCGCGGCGCGAGGTTGGATTTCAGTGCGCCCAGGTCGACACCATGAGGATGATCGAACAAGGTTGCCAACGACAGTCTGTGTTCCGAAGCGTCGCCGTAGAGCCCCATCCGCAAGCCAAGATCGATCATTTGCGCCGGCGCGATGGTCGGCTTCAATTCCTTGCCGGTCCTGGCGGCAAACGCCTTGGCCAGGCCGACGAAGATCTCCCAGTCATGCAGGGCACCTTCAGGCTTGGCCAGAATTGCACGGTTGAAGCGTGTCACGTTACGCACGGCGAACATGTTGAACGTGGTGTCGTAGTGATCGTTTTCCAGTGCCGAAGTCGACGGCAGAATCAGGTCGGCATAGCGCGTGGTTTCGTTGATGTACAGGTCGACGCTGACCATGAACTCCAGGCCATCCAGCGCCTGCTCCAGTTGCCGGCCATTGGGTGTGGATAACACCGGATTGCCGGCTACGGTGATCAGTGCGCGCACCTGCCCTTCCCCTTCCGTGAGCATCTCTTCGGCCAAGGCCGACACCGGCAACTCACCGCCGTATTCTGGACGACCGGACACGCGGCTTTGCCAGCGATTGAAATGCCCACCCGAGGTGGACGCCACCAAGTCCACTGCCGGTTCGGTGCACAGCGCGCCACCGACCTGATCAAGGTTGCCTGTGACCAGATTGATCAGTTGCACCAGCCAATGGCACAGCGTACCGAACGCTTGGGTCGAGACGCCCATGCGGCCATAACACACCGCTGTCGGTGCAGCCGCGAAATCCCGGGCCAGTTGGCGGATCTGTTCGGCCGGCACCGCGCACAACGGGCTCATGGCTTCGGCGGTGAACGTGGCGATGGCCTGACGCACATCATCCAGACCGTCAACCGGCAGATGGCTGTCACGGGTCAGGTTTTCAGCCAACAAGGTATTGAGCAGCCCGAACAACAACGCAGCATCGCCACCGGGCCGTACGAACAGATGTTGATCGGCCATCGCCGCGGTTTCGCTGCGGCGCGGATCGACCACCACCACTTTGCCGCCCCGGGCCTGAATCGCTTTCAAGCGTTTTTCCACATCCGGCACGGTCATGATGCTGCCGTTGGACGCCAGCGGGTTACCACCCAGGATCAGCATGAAATCGGTGTGATCGATGTCCGGGATCGGCAACAAAAAACCATGGCCGTACATCAGATGACTGGTCAGGTGATGCGGCAGCTGGTCAACCGAAGTCGCGGAAAAGCGGTTGCGGGTTTTCAGCAGGCCGAGGAAGTAATTGCTGTGGGTCATCAACCCGTAGTTATGCACGCTGGGATTGCCTTGGTACACCGCCACCGCGTTCTGCCCGTTCCGCTCCTGAATCGCCGCCAGGCGTTCGGCGACAAGGTTGAAGGCGTCTTCCCACGCGATTGGCTGCCATTCGCTGCCCACTCGCAACATGGGCTGACGCAGACGATCCGGATCGTTCTGAATATCTTGCAGCGCCACCGCCTTGGGGCAGATGTGCCCGCGGCTGAACGTATCCAGCGAATCGCCCTTGATCGAGGTGATTTGCACAGCACCGTCGACCTCGGAGGTTTCGATGGTCAGGCCGCAAATGGCTTCACACAAGTGGCAGGCACGGTGATGGAGAGTCTTGGTCATGGCCAGTCTCTGTCTTGTTCTGGACGGGCATTAGCGGCCGCGGGAACAAAACTATGGCGCCAGACCCGCTGCTGCGCCAGCGACGTTCGTCTTGTGAATCGGCGACCATCAGGCCAGCCGATGGCTGCGAAACTGGGTCGAATCAATCTGCACTCGTATCTTCCTTGAAATTCTTCACGCCGATAAAAGCACCGACGATGGCCCCCACCACTGCGCTAGGGAGCCCGGGATAAATTCTGCTGGCGATAATCGCGAAGCCCATGACCGTGGAAAGCACCGCCATATCAAAAGCCGGAGAAACTCGACGAAGACGCGTCAGGCCTGCATATCCGTTTTTTTCGATCGACATACAGGGATCCCTCCTTGGGGTGTTTGGACTTGATTCAGTCGACACCACGCAATGAGGCAGAGGATACCTGAGCATGGCCAGATACCGGTTTGTAAACCGTAACAGCAAACAACGCCAACCTCGAATAACCAGGACTTTTCGGCCCGCAGCCCCCGAACAGACGCGCGCGCTATGTTCGTGCCTGAACCCAGCCTTTATTGCAAACCAGCTCGGTCACAGTGTACAAATGCTGCTCTCGACCTTCGCGGAATGGATCATTTCCACCTTTGATTGAGCCGAGTTTAACCCGCTGTAATTTCACTGTTTTGGCCCATGTTTGGCCCACACGTCTGACAGAAGACGAGAAAAGCCTTACGAAACAAGCCTCCTATTGGTAAGACGCGACATTTAATTATAAGATCGCGCCTTTCCCTATTTCGTCGCCCCGTGCGGCTTACGCCGCAGGTCTCGCCCGTTGTTCCGTTAAACAAGGCTTTGAGCATCTGCGGTTTGTAGCAAAAAGGTAGTCAATGATGAGCGCAAGGCACTTTCTCTCCCTGATGGATTGCACGCCCGAAGAGCTGGTCAGCGTGATCCGTCGAGGCGTTGAGCTCAAGGACCTGCGTAACCGCGGCGTACTGTTCGAGCCTCTGAAAAACCGCGTACTGGGGATGATTTTCGATAAGTCCTCGACCCGCACCCGGATCTCCTTCGAAGCCGGCATGATCCAGCTCGGCGGCCAGGCGATCTTCCTGTCGTCGCGCGACACGCAACTGGGCCGTGGCGAGCCGATCGGCGACAGCGCGATCGTCATGTCGAGCATGCTCGATGCGGTGATGATCCGAACCTTTGCCCACAGCACCCTGACCGAATTCGCCGCCAACTCCCGTGTGCCAGTGATCAACGGCCTGTCCGACGACCTGCACCCGTGCCAGTTGCTGGCCGACATGCAAACCTTCCTCGAACATCGCGGTTCGATCCAGGGCAAGACCGTGGCCTGGATCGGCGACGGCAACAACATGTGCAACAGCTATATAGAAGCGGCGATCCAGTTCGACTTCCAGCTGCGCGTTGCCTGTCCTGAAGGTTATGAACCCAACCCCGAGTTCGTGGCCAGAGCCGAAGATCGGGTGACCATCGTCCGCGATCCAAAGGACGCTGTGCGCGGCGCCCACCTGGTGAGCACCGATGTCTGGACCTCCATGGGCCAGGAAGAAGAAACCGCCAAGCGCTTGAAGCTGTTCGCGCCCTACCAGGTCAATCGCGCCTTGCTGGACCTCGCCGCAGACGATGTGCTGTTCATGCATTGCCTGCCCGCCCACCGCGGCGAGGAGATCAGCGTCGACTTGCTCGACGACAAGCGCTCCGTGGCCTGGGATCAAGCGGAAAACCGTCTTCACGCACAAAAGGCCCTGCTCGAATTTCTCGTCGAGCCGGCGTACCACCACGCATGAGTCAGCCATTACTGCTTAACCTGCGCAACCTCGCCTGCGGCTATCAAGACCAGCGGGTCGTACAAAACCTCAACCTGCATTTGAATGCCGGTGATATCGGTTGCCTGCTGGGCTCCTCGGGTTGCGGCAAGACCACAACGCTACGGGCGATTGCCGGTTTCGAACCGGTGCACGAAGGTGAAATCACCTTGGCGGGCGAGACGCTTTCCCGCGCCGGTTTCACCCTCGCCCCGGAGAAGCGTCGGATCGGCATGGTGTTCCAGGACTACGCGCTGTTTCCGCATTTGAGCGTGGCCGACAACATCGCCTTCGGCATCCGCAAGCACCCGCAGAAGGAACGCGTGACCGAAGAGTTGCTGGAACTGGTCAACCTGAAAAACCTCGGCAAGCGCTTCCCGCATGAACTGTCCGGCGGTCAGCAGCAACGTGTGGCCCTGGCCCGTGCCCTGGCACCGGAACCGCAACTGCTGCTGCTCGACGAACCGTTTTCCAACCTCGATGGCGAGTTGCGGCGCAAGCTCAGCCATGAAGTACGCGACATTCTCAAGGCCCGTGGCACCAGCGCGATTCTGGTGACCCACGACCAGGAAGAAGCCTTCGCGGTCAGCGACCATGTAGGGGTGTTCAAGGAAGGTCGCCTGGAACAGTGGGATACGCCCTACAACCTGTATCACGAACCGCTGACACCGTTTGTAGCCAGCTTCATCGGCCAGGGCTATTTCATCCGTGGCCAGTTGAGCAGCCCGGAGTCGGTGCAGACCGAGTTGGGCGAGTTGCGCGGCAATCGTGCCTACACCTGGCCGGTCGGTAGTGCAGTGGATGTGTTGCTGCGTCCGGACGATATCGTTTATGCACCGGACAGTGCATTGAAGGCGCGGATTGTCGGCAAGTCGTTCCAGGGCGCATCGACGTTGTACCGATTGCAGATGCCGACCGGGGCGCAACTGGAGTCGATTTTCCCGAGCCATGTGGATCGGCAGGTCGGTGCTGACGTCGGCATTCGTGTAGCGGCTGAACACCTGGTGTTGTTTCAGGCATCAGGAAGCACTGCCGCGCAGATTCCTGCCGTCGAGTCCGGCGTGCGCCGCTACAGCACCGCCAACTGATACACGCGGACCAAATGTGGGAGTGAGACCGGCTTGCCGGTCTCACTCCCGTCAATCTTTCCCCGCCTCTAATTCAAGCGCGGCCAATGTCGGCGAACTTGGCCTGAGTGTGTTCAGCCAAAACCGCCGGCGCCAATTCCACTTCCAGACCACGCCGACCGGCACTGACAAAAATGCTGGCAAAAGGCTGAGCCGAATGGTCGATAAAAGTGCGCAAACGCTTTTTCTGCCCCAGCGGGCTAATGCCGCCCAACAAATAGCCGGTGGATCGTTGCGCGGCGGCCGGATCGGCCATTTCGACTTTTTTCACACCCGCCGCATGAGCCAGGTGCTTCAAGTCCAGAGTTCCGCCAACCGGTACCACCGCCACCAGTAATTCGCCTTTTTCGCTGGCCGCCAACAACGTCTTGAACACTTGAGCCGGGTCGAGCCCCAGTTTCTCGGCAGCCTCCAATCCATAGGACGCGGCCTTGGGATCATGTTCGTAACTGTGCACGCGATGTTCGGCTCGAACTTTTTTCAACAAATCCAATGCGGGGGTCATGACAGCTCCAGACTGAGCGGCAGTATAAAAATCTTGCGCTCGATTCTAGGCCATTCCTCGCCCAAGTGGCGGGCGCGTTCTGTGACGCGTTTTTGGTTTACACGCAGTACAGCAATCTATTCTTCGACTTCGAACAAACTCATCATATGTTGATTGCGGTGATTGGCAGCTCTATGGGGCCGCTGACCGGTTTAGCGAGGAACCCGGCACGAGATTTCGGGCCGAAGCTGATGACTTTCTTCGCCGGCTGAAATGAAACTTCGTTCTCTGGCGGGGTTGATTGCCCGTCATCTGCCCAGAGCCACACCTGCTACAAAGGACGTAACACCGGCCATTGTCGGCAAACCAAGAACTTCTTGATACCGTAGGCGCGTGATCCTGTGGTGCGCGCCTGACTTCACTTCCTTATTTCGTCCAAGGCAATCGACATGACCGATACTCAGAATAAGAACTACATCGTTGCCCTCGATCAGGGTACGACCAGCTCCCGCGCCATCGTTTTCGACCGCGACGCGAACGTGGTCAGCACCGCACAGCGCGAATTCGCCCAGCATTACCCGCAAGCCGGGTGGGTTGAACATGACCCGATGGAAATCTTCGCTACCCAAAGCGCCGTGATGGTCGAGGCCCTGGCGCAAGCCGGCCTGCATCACGACCAGGTCGCGGCCATCGGCATCACCAACCAGCGCGAAACCACCGTCGTCTGGGACAAGACTACCGGCCGCCCGATCTACAACGCGATCGTCTGGCAGTGCCGCCGCAGCACCGAGATCTGTGAGCAGCTTAAGCGCGACGGTCACGAGCAATACATCAGCGACACCACGGGGCTGGTCACCGACCCGTATTTCTCCGGCACCAAGCTCAAGTGGATCCTCGACAACGTCGAAGGCAGTCGCGAGCGTGCGCGCAACGGCGAAATCCTGTTCGGCACCGTCGACAGCTGGCTGATCTGGAAATATACCGGCGGCAAAGTCCACATCACCGATTACACCAACGCCTCGCGCACCATGCTCTTCAACATCCACACCCTGGAGTGGGACGCGAAGATGCTGGAGATCCTGGATATTCCACGCGAGATGCTGCCGCAAGTGAAGTCGTCGTCGGAAATCTACGGCCACACCAAAAGCGGCATCGCCATCGGCGGTATCGCCGGTGACCAGCAGGCTGCCCTGTTCGGCCAGATGTGCGTCGAGCCCGGCCAGGCGAAAAACACCTACGGCACCGGCTGCTTCCTGCTGATGAACACCGGCAACAAAGCGGTGAAGTCCAGGCACGGCATGCTGACCACCATCGCGTGCGGCCCGCGCGGCGAAGTGGCCTACGCCCTGGAAGGCGCGGTGTTCAACGGCGGCTCCACGGTTCAATGGCTGCGTGACGAACTGAAGATCATCAACGACGCCCATGACACCGAATATTTCGCCAACAAAGTGAAGGACAGCAACGGCGTGTACCTGGTGCCGGCCTTCACTGGCCTGGGGGCTCCGTACTGGGACCCGTATGCACGTGGCGCGCTGTTCGGCCTGACTCGCGGCGTACGCGTGGATCACATCATTCGTGCCGCGCTGGAATCGATTGCCTACCAGACTCGCGATGTGCTCGACGCCATGCAACAGGACTCCGGCGAACGACTGAAATCCCTGCGCGTGGATGGCGGCGCGGTGGCGAACAACTTCCTGATGCAGTTCCAGGCCGACATCCTCGGCACTCGGGTCGAGCGCCCGCAAATGCGTGAAACCACCGCACTCGGCGCTGCGTACCTGGCGGGCCTGGCGTGCGGCTTCTGGGGCAGCCTGGAAGAACTGCGTGGCAAAGCGGTGATCGAGCGCGAATTCGAACCGACACTGGACGAAACCGCCAAGGAAAAACTCTACGTAGGCTGGAAAAAAGCGGTCAGCCGCACCCGCGACTGGGAACCCCATGAAGGCGCTGAATAAGCCAACAGCAGGTTCCGAATAGGTTGTAACTGGCAGGGAGCAGATTCCTGCGGCATCATGGGCAAATTTTGCACGGCAGCCCAAAGGAAGCCCCATGAATCTGCCTCCCCGTCAGCAGCAAATCCTCGAACTGGTTCGCGAACGCGGCTACGTCAGTATCGAAGAAATGGCCACGCTGTTCGTCGTTACCCCGCAGACCATCCGCCGCGATATCAATCAGCTCGCGGAAGCCAATCTATTGCGTCGTTACCACGGCGGCGCGGCTTACGACTCCAGTGTCGAAAACACCGCCTACGCCATGCGTGCCGACCAGATGCGCGATGAGAAACAGCGTATCGGTGAAGCCATTGCCGCACAGATCCCCGATCACGCCTCGCTGTTCATCAATATCGGCACCACCACCGAATCGATTGCCCGGGCGCTGCTCAATCACAATCACCTGAAAATCATCACCAACAACCTGCACGTAGCTTCGATGCTCAGCGCCAAGGACGACTTCGACGTGCTGCTGACTGGCGGCAACGTGCGACGTGATGGTGGTGTGGTCGGTCAGGCTAGCGTCGATTTTATCAACCAGTTCAAAGTCGACTTCGCACTGGTGGGCATCAGTGGCATCGATGAAGACGGCAGCCTGCTGGACTTCGATTATCAGGAAGTGCGCGTATCGCAGGCGATCATTGCCAATGCACGGCAAGTGATTCTGGCGGCGGACTCCAGCAAATTCGGGCGCAACGCCATGATTCGCCTGGGGCCGATCAGCCTGATCGACTGTTTGGTCACCGATCAGCCACCTGTGCCAGCGTTGGCGCAGTTGTTGAGTCAGCACAAGATCAGACTCGAAGTCGTTTAAACCCCCTCCGCACAGATCGTTCCCACGCTCTGCGTGGGAATGCCGCCAGGGACGCTCCGCGTCCCGTCTCAAAGCCTACGCAGAGCGTCTATTGATGCATTCCCACGCGGAGCGTGGGAACGATCCGTGCGCGAATGTTCGTAAATTTTCCTTTAACCACCCTTCGATGAGTTTTTTTAATCGAAGTTAACTGGCTGCGGGCGTATTTATGGGCTACCATTTTCGAAAATGAACATTAATGTTCGAATTCAAATACATAAAATAAGCACCGAGGCTAGCCGATGCCCACTTCCACCTTGCGTACGCCCCCTCTCGCTGAGGTTTACGATATCGCCGTCATCGGTGGCGGGATCAATGGCGTGGGGATCGCAGCAGATGCCGCCGGTCGCGGTCTTTCGGTGTTCCTTTGTGAAAAGGACGACCTTGCCAGCCACACCTCCTCGGCCAGCAGCAAGCTGATCCACGGTGGTCTGCGCTACCTCGAACATTACGAATTCCGCTTGGTGCGCGAAGCCTTGGCCGAGCGCGAAGTGCTGTTGGCCAAGGCGCCACATATCGTCAAGCAAATGCGCTTCGTCCTGCCGCACCGCCCGCACTTGCGTCCGACGTGGATGATCCGCGCCGGCCTGTTTCTGTATGACAACCTCGGCAAACGGGAAAAACTGGCAGGCTCAAAAAGCCTGAAGTTCGGCCCGGACAGTGCGCTGAAAAGCGAAATCACCAAAGGCTTCGAATACTCCGATTGCTGGGTCGATGACGCGCGCCTTGTAGTCTTGAATGCCATGGCCGCCCGCGAAAAAGGCGCCCATGTTCACACCCAGACCCGCTGCGTCAGCGCTCGTCGCACCAAGGGTTTGTGGCACCTGCACCTGGAACGCGCCGATGGCAGCCTGTTTTCGATCCGCGCCAAGGCACTGGTCAACGCGGCCGGCCCATGGGTCGCCAAGTTCATTCGTGACGACCTGAGGATGGAATCGCCGTACGGCATTCGCCTGATCCAGGGCAGCCACCTGATCGTGCCGAAGCTGTACGAAGGTGAACACGCGCACATTCTGCAAAACGAAGATCAGCGTATTGTCTTCACCATTCCGTACCTGAACCACTTCACCCTGATCGGCACCACGGACCGCGAGTACACCGGCGATCCGGCTAAAGTGGCAATCACCGATGGCGAAACCGATTACCTGCTGAACGTAGTCAACGCCCACTTCAAAAAGCAGGTCAGCCGCGACGACATCCTGCACAGTTATTCCGGCGTTCGCCCGCTGTGCAACGACGAGTCCGACAACCCGTCGGCCGTCACCCGCGACTACACCCTGGCGCTATCGGGCACGGGTGAGGAAGCGCCATTGCTCTCGGTGTTTGGCGGCAAGCTGACCACTTACCGAAAACTGGCCGAGTCGGCGCTGGCGCAACTGGCACCGTACTTCACCCACATCAAGCCAAGCTGGACTGCGAGCGCCACGCTGCCGGGCGGCGAAGACATGACCACCCCGCAAGCCTTGTGTGCCTTGATCCGCGACCAGTTCGACTGGGTGCCAACCGAAATCGCCCGCCGCTGGGCCACTACCTACGGCAATCGCACCTGGCGCATGCTCGAAGGCGTGCAGAACCTCAGCGATATGGGTGAACACATCGGTGGTGGGCTCTACACCCGTGAAGTCGATTACCTGTGCAGCAATGAATGGGCAACCACCGCGCACGACGTATTGTGGCGTCGCAGCAAGCTGGGGTTGTTCACCACCGCGGCCGAACAGCAGAATCTGGCGGATTACCTGAGCAGGGTTGAACAGAACCGCAGCAAGATCGAAGCGGCCTGATCGGGAATACTGTTAAAGCAAAAGCCCCTGAATCGAGAGATTCAGGGGCTTTTGCATTCTGAATACACCACAGATCCCTTTGGGAGCCGGGCTTGCCCGCGATGGGGCAGTCACATTCACCATTGATGCTGGCTGTAATACCGCCATCGCGCGCAAGCCCGGCTCCCACAGGGTTATGTGTACGGCATCTACATTCGGTTTTCCGAACGCGACCCGCCAGTCGATTCGGTTAACCGGATTATTCCTCGCGAAAAACACCGTCATAAATATTAAATACCTTTATAAAACAACAAGTTGAGATAGTCAGCCTGGCCTGGCACGAGTCATGCTCTACACTCTTTGACGAACAGCCTTCGCGCCATCCCTCCAGGGACCGCCGGGCTTTCGAAGCACAAAAGGGCCGATAAACTGGCTCCATAAAAAAAACAATGTCGAGGACAATTTGATGCGCATCGTTCCCCATATCCTGGGCGCAGCCATTGCTGCCGCTCTGATCAGCACTCCGGTTTTCGCTGCCGAACTCACCGGCACCCTGAAAAAGATCAAAGAGTCCGGTGTCATCACCCTCGGGCATCGTGACGCTTCCATTCCGTTTTCGTACATCGCGGACGCTTCCGGCAAGCCGGTTGGCTACTCCCACGATCTGCAACTGAAAATCGTCGAAGCCATCAAGAAAGACCTCGACATGCCGAACCTCCAGGTCAAATACAACCTGGTGACCTCGCAAACCCGTATCCCGCTGGTGCAGAACGGCACCGTGGACGTCGAGTGCGGCTCCACCACCAACAACGTAGAGCGTCAGCAGCAAGTTGACTTCTCCGTTGGCATCTTCGAAATCGGCACCCGTCTGCTGTCCAAGAAAGATTCGCCTTACAAAGACTTCACCGACCTCAAGGGCAAGAACGTCGTGACCACCGCCGGCACCACGTCCGAGCGTCTGCTCAAGTCGATGAACGCCGACAAGCAAATGGGTATGAACGTCATCTCCGCCAAAGACCACGGCGAGTCCTTCCAGATGCTGGAATCGGGCCGCGCTGTCGCTTTCATGATGGACGACGCCTTGCTGGCGGGCGAAGCAGCCAAGGCCAAGAAAGCCGATGACTGGGCCGTGACCGGCACGCCGCAATCCTACGAAATCTACGGCTGCATGGTTCGCAAGGGCGACGAGCCGTTCAAGAAAGCGGTGGATGACGCCATCATCGCCACTTACAAGTCGGGCGAGATCAACAAGATCTACGAAAAATGGTTCATGGCGCCAATCCCGCCTAAAGGCCTGAACCTGAACTTCCCGATGAGCGAC
Source organism: Pseudomonas sp. GM21 (assembly GCF_000282215.1). Classification (GTDB taxonomy): domain Bacteria; phylum Pseudomonadota; class Gammaproteobacteria; order Pseudomonadales; family Pseudomonadaceae; genus Aquipseudomonas. The sequence continues at coordinate 2,420 of NZ_AKJS01000023.1, read as the reverse complement.
GAACTCAAGGCCCTGATCGCCAATCCGACCGATAAAGCGGCTGACGACAAGAAATCCTGATTTCTGACTAACCTTGTCTCCTGAGAGGGCCGCTGCCCTTTCAGGGGTTTGTCACTCCCTGCTGGCATTTTTGGAAACACTCGAACCGGTGGTTGGCGAGCCGGACGTGTGTGCCTGACTATTATGGTCGGGTCGGGAACGGAGCTTCCCCCAAGCGGGCACTTGTACTTTGATCGATCTGAGGGGAGACCCTAATGAATTACAACTGGGACTGGGGCGTGTTCTTCAAGTCCACCGGCGTTGGCAGCGAGACCTATCTCGACTGGTACATCTCCGGTTTGGGCTGGACCATTGCCATCGCCATCGTGGCCTGGATCATTGCCCTGACTCTGGGCTCGATCCTGGGCGTCATGCGCACTGTACCGAATCGCATCGTATCGGGCATCGCGACCTGCTACGTCGAACTTTTCCGTAACGTACCGCTGCTGGTTCAGCTGTTCATCTGGTACTTCCTGGTGCCCGACCTGCTGCCGCAAAACCTGCAGGACTGGTACAAACAGGACCTGAGCCCGGTCACCTCGGCCTTCCTGAGTGTCGTCGTCTGCCTGGGTCTGTTCACCACCGCTCGCGTTTGCGAACAAGTGCGCACCGGCATCCAGGCCTTGCCAAAAGGCCAGGAATCCGCCGCTCGCGCCATGGGCTTCAAGCTGCCACAGATCTATTGGAACGTGCTGCTGCCCCAAGCCTACCGGATCATCATTCCGCCGCTTACCTCGGAATTTCTCAACGTGTTCAAGAACACGTCCGTGGCCTCGCTGATCGGCCTGATGGAATTGCTCGCGCAAACCAAGCAGACGGCCGAGTTCTCCGCCAACCTGTTCGAAGCGTTCACCCTGGCAACCCTGATCTACTTCACCCTGAACATGAGCCTGATGCTGCTGATGCGCCTGGTCGAGAAGAAAGTGGCCGTACCGGGCCTGATCTCCGTAGGGGGTAAATGATGGAATTCGACTTCTCGGGAATCATCCCTTCCCTGCCGGGCTTGTGGAACGGCATGGTCATGACCCTCAAGCTGATGGTCATGGGCGTGGTCGGCGGTATTATCCTCGGCACGATCCTGGCCCTGTGCCGCCTGTCCCACAGCAAACTGCTGTCGAACCTTGCCGGCGCCTACGTCAACTACTTCCGTTCGATCCCGCTGCTGCTGGTGATCACCTGGTTCTATCTGGCGGTGCCGTTCGTGCTGCGCTGGATCACCGGCGAAGACACCCCGATTGGCGCCTTCGCTTCGTGCATCGTGGCCTTCATGATGTTTGAAGCGGCGTACTTCTGCGAAATCGTCCGCGCCGGTGTGCAGTCGATTCCCAAGGGTCAGATGGGCGCAGCCCAGGCCTTGGGCATGACCTATGGCCAGATGATGCGTCTGATCATCCTGCCGCAGGCGTTCCGCAAGATGACCCCGCTGTTGCTGCAACAGAGCATTATCCTGTTCCAGGATACCTCGCTGGTTTACGCGGTCGGCCTGGTGGACTTCCTCAACGCTTCGCGTGCCAGCGGCGACATCATTGGCCGCTCCAATGAGTTCCTGATCTTCGCAGGTCTCGTGTACTTCACAATCAGCTTTGCCGCCTCGCTGCTGGTCAAGCGTCTGCAAAAAAGGTTTGCCGTATGATCTCTATCAAGAACATCAACAAGTGGTATGGCGACTTCCAGGTACTGACTGATTGCAGTACCGATGTCAAAAAAGGCGAAGTGATCGTGGTGTGCGGGCCATCCGGTTCCGGTAAATCCACCCTGATCAAGTGCGTCAACGCCCTGGAACCGTTCCAGAAAGGCGACATCGTGGTCGATGGCACCTCGATTGCCGACCCGAAGACCAACCTGCCGAAATTGCGTTCGCGCGTGGGCATGGTGTTCCAGCATTTCGAACTGTTCCCGCACCTGACCATCACCGAAAACCTGACGATCGCACAGATCAAGGTATTGGGCCGCAGCAAGGAAGAAGCCACCAAGAAAGGCCTGCAACTGCTTGAGCGCGTCGGGCTGTCTGCCCACGCTCACAAGCATCCGGGCCAGCTTTCCGGTGGCCAGCAACAGCGTGTGGCGATTGCCCGCGCGCTGGCGATGGACCCGATCGTCATGCTGTTCGACGAACCGACCTCGGCGCTGGACCCGGAAATGGTCAACGAAGTGCTCGACGTGATGGTTCAACTGGCCCACGAAGGCATGACCATGATGTGCGTGACCCACGAAATGGGCTTCGCCCGTAAAGTGGCGGACCGGGTGATCTTCATGGACGCGGGGAAAATCATCGAGGACTGCCCGAAGGAGGAGTTCTTCGGCGACATCAGCGCCCGTGCCGAGCGCACACAGCACTTCCTCAACAAGATTCTGCAGCACTAAGCCCTGCCACCGCTCCC
>NZ_AKJS01000022.1 GCF_000282215.1 Pseudomonas sp. GM21 | reverse complement strand
ACAGAATTCAGTACACCCTCGGTGGGGCCGAAAAGCCAACCCATCAATCCCGGTAAAACACCTGCACCAGGTGATAACCGAACTTGCTCTTGATCGGCCCATGCACCACCCTCAGCGGTTTCTTGAAAATCACTGCATCAATGACCCCGACCATCTGTCCCGGCCGCACTTCACCCAAGTCGCCGCCGCGCTTGCCGGACGGACAGGTGGAATACTTCTTGGCCAGCACATCGAAGGCTTCGCCCTTGGCGATGCGTTGTTTGAGCTGCTCGGCTTCTTCCGAGGTTTTCACCAGAATGTGGCGGGCTTGAGCTTTCATGGGGGCATACCTTGCAACGGTGGTGGCTATGTTGGTGCCAGCGGGGGGCGGGCGATTATGCCTCAACTCACTCGGGTTGGCCGATCATCGTGCGAATCTTGTTGGCCAGCAGGTCGATGGAAAACGGTTTGGCTACCATGTCCATGCCTTCCTCCAGAAAACCCTGACGTTCAGCGGCCGTTTCCGCGTAACCGGTCATGAACAACACTTTGAGATCCGGGCGATGCTGACGGGCGATCTCGGCCAATTGCCGACCGTTCATGCCCGGCAGCCCGACATCGGTCACCAACAGATCGACGCGCAAGTCGGATTCCAGCAGCGGCAGGGCGGTCTTCGCATCTTCGGCTTCGTGTGCGTGGTAACCCAGCTTATTGAGCAAGTCGAGCACCAACATGCGCACAGCCGGATCGTCCTCCACCAACACCACGGTTTCCCCGGCAATCGCCGCTGGCGCCTCGCTTTTTACCGGCATCAGCACGTCTTGCGGTTCCATGTCGTGCAGGCGTGGCAAGTACAGTCGCACGCTGGTGCCCTTGCCCGGCAAACTGAACAGGCTGGCATGCCCGCCCGATTGCTGGGCGAAGCCGTAGATCATCGACAACCCCAGGCCAGTGCCCTGGCCGATGGGTTTGGTGGTGAAGAAAGGGTCAAAGGCCTTGGCCAGCACCGACGGCGTCATGCCGGTGCCGTTGTCGCTGACGGCGATCATCACGTAGTCCCCGGCCCTGACCGGTTCCAGCGTGGAGAGATCGTTGCCGTCGAGGTAAACATTGGCCGTTTCGATCAGCAGTTTGCCGCCATCAGGCATCGCATCGCGGGCGTTGATCACCAGGTTGAGCAAGGCGTTTTCCAGTTGACTCACGTCGGTGCTGATCGGCCAGACTTCATCGGCCAATTGCAGGCTCAGCTCGATGTGGTCGCCCTTGGTGCGGCTGAGCAAATCTTCCAGCGAGCGCACCAGCTCATTGGTGTTCAGCGGCTTGCGATCCAGTGATTGACGCCGGGAGAACGCCAGCAGGCGATGGGTCAACGCGGCGGCGCGATTGGCTGAGGACACGGCGGCGTCGGTAAAACGGCCGATCTCGTCGGTGCGCCCCTCGGCGATATAGCGCTGCATCAAGTCAAGGCTGCCGATGATCCCGGTCAGCATGTTGTTGAAGTCATGGGCGATGCCACCGGTGAGTTGGCCGACCGCTTCCATTTTCTGCGCATGGCGCAAGGCATCTTCGGCGCGTTCACGCTCGAACATCTCGTTTTGCAGACGCTGGTTGGCTTGCGCGAGCTGTTGAGTACGGGCAGCGACGCGCTCTTCCAGGGTTTCGTTGAGATTGCGCAGGGCTTCTTCGGTCTGTTTACGCTCGGTTTCGTCGATCACAAAAATATAGAACCCATTCACCGCGCCATCCGCACCGTGGCGCGGCAGGTAGTTCATCAGTGCCTGGCGGAGGCTGCCGTCACGGTGCGGCGTGCTGATGCTGAAACAACATGGCTTGCCCTTCAGCGCGTCGGCGATGTATTCGGCGCGCAACGCATAGGCCTGCTCACCCAGCACCTCACGAATGGTTTTGCCGTAGAGCTCCTGTGGCGTCAGGCCATACCAGTCCAGGTACGCAGCGTTATTCAGGCGGAAACGCTCTTCACTGTCGACGTAACTGATCAGGACTGGCATGGCGTTGATGATCAGTTGCAGCTCGGTCTGACTCTGGCGCAATGCCTGCTCGGTGTGTTTGCGCTCGGTCAGGTCCAGCGCAGCGCCGAGAAAACGCATCGGCCGGCCGTGGTGATCCTTGTAGCAGCGCCCCCGGGCAAACACCCAGCGCACTTGGCCGTCGGGTTGCAGCAGGCGATATTCCTCGGCGTACTCGGTGCCATGGGTGATGCAATGCTTGATGCTGCGCGCAATCAACGCCCGGTCTTCTGGATGCACGCCGTGCAGGTATTCGCTGATGGGCAAGTGCCCGGCCATGCCCGGATCGACGCCGTGCAGTTGGGCGAAATGGGCGTCGGCGAGGAAGCGGTCTTCGCCGATGTCCCAGTCCCAGGTGCCGACCGCATCGGTGGCGGCCAGGGCCAGTTGCAGACGTTGCTCGGTGTCGCGCTGAGCCTTGAGGCTGGCGGCCGAGCGCTGTTCCAGTTCCAGTGCGATTCGGCGGCGTTCGTTGGTTTCGATGGCCGTGACCAGAATGCCGGCGACCTCGGCGTTTTCATCGCGAATCGGGCTGTAGGTCAAATCCAGCCAGAAGTCGGATGCCTCACCGTCACGTTGCAAGGTAAAACGCTGTTCGCTGTAGGTGCGCACCTGGCCCTGCAGGACGGCGCTGTAAATCGGGTCGGTAAAGTCCTGGAGTTCCGGCCAGATCTGGTGCGTCGGTTGTCCGAATGCGTGTGGATGCTTGCTGCCGGCGAGGAAGGCGAAGCCATCGTTGTAAATCTGCGTGAGCTGCGGTCCCCATAGCAACAGCATCGGCATCGGTGAGTGAATCACGATGTCCACGGCGGTGCGCAAGCTCTGCGGCCAGGTGCCAGCAGCGCCCAATGGGGTGCTTGTCCAGTCCAGTCGAGCAATCAAGGCCAGGGCATCGCTGCCGGTGGGTGCTGCGTTCATCAAGTGGTCCTGCGTTTAAGTCGGCGGCGTTTTCTATCTCGTCGGGCGGTAGACGCTGGTTGACCCGTATTGGGTCATTATTTTTTCATTGAATGCTTTGCGGGGGCTTTTTGCCATGGAAATCGATGTTTGCGCAAATCATGGGCTGGCACAGTAGTTCACTGTCAATCAAGGAGTTCGGCGCGGTTGCGGAATTGTTCGAGCGCTTCTGGATTGGCGAGTGCATCGGTGTTTTTCACCTTTTGCCCATGCACCACATTTCTCACTGCCAACTCGACGACCTTGCCGCTGATAGTGCGCGGAATATCGGTCACCGCGAGTATTTTTGCCGGCACATGCCGAGGCGTGGTGTTGGCGCGGATGACCTGGCGGATCTGTTGCTGCAAGGCTTCGTCCAGTTCAACACCGTCCTGCAACCGCACAAACAGTACCACCCGCACGTCATCCTGCCACTGCTGACCAATGGCCACGCTGTCCAGCACCTGCGGGACTTTCTCTACCTGACGGTAGATTTCCGCCGTGCCAATGCGCACGCCGCCAGGGTTGAGCACTGCATCCGAGCGACCATGGATCACCATCGCGCCGTGGGGCAGTTGCTCGGCGTAATCGCCTTGGGCCCAGACACCGGGGAACTGGCTGAAATACGACGCCCGCAGCTTTTCCTGCTGCGGGTCATTCCAAAAACCGATGGGTATCGCCGGAAAGTGCCGGGTACACACCAACTCACCTTTCTCGCCGATCACCGGCTGACCGGCGTCATTCCACACTTCGATGGCCATGCCCAGGCTCTTGCCCTGCATCTCGCCCCGGCGCACCGGTTGAAACGGGTTGCCGTTCACAAAGCACGAAACGATGTCGGTGCCACCGGACATCGAGGCCAGACACACGTCGGGTTTCAGGTCGCGGTACACATAGTCATAACTCTGGGGCGACAGCGCGGAACCGGTGCAGAGCAGGGTTTTCAGGCTGCTCAGGTCATGGCTATCCCTTGGCTTCACGCCGTTGCTTTCCAGGGTCGCGAGGTATTTGGGACTGGTGCCGAAGACGCTGATGCGTTCGTCGTCGATCAGGTCGATAAGGCGTTGAGGATCAGGATGGAACGGCGAGCCGTCGTACAGCACCACGGCGCTGCCCACGGCGAGGGCCGAGACCAGCCAGTTCCACATCATCCAGCCGCACGTGGTGTAGTAGAACAGGCGGTCGCCGGCACCGAGATCGCAATGCAATCCGTGTTCTTTGACGTGCTGAAGCAACACGCCGCCGGTGCTGTGGATGATGCATTTGGGCACGCCGGTGGTACCGCTGGAATAGAGGATGTACAGCGGATGCGCAAAGGGCACAGGGACGAAATCCGGCTCGCCGCCAACGTCGTAGAAATCCTCCCATAACGTCACGTTGGCACGGGTATGGAAATCCACGATGTGCGCCTGCGGCCGTGCATACGGCACCACGATCAACTGCTGCAACGAGGGCAGGCGTTGAAGGATTTCATTGATTTTGCCGGTCTGGTCGATGTCCTTGCCGGCGTAGCGGTAGCCGGCGCAGGTAATCAGTACTTTCGGTTCGATCTGGCCGAAACGGTCGATCACACCTTGAGTGCCAAAGTCTGGCGATGAGCAGGACCAGATCGCGCCCAGGCTGGTGGTGCCGAGCATCGCGACCAGCGTTTGCCAGGTGTTGGGCATGCACGCCGCCACACGGTCGCCGAGGCCGACCCCCGCGGCGATCAAACTGTGCTGGAACCCCGCCACATGCTCCGCCAGCTCAGCCCAGGTCAGGTGTTCGCGCTGGCCGTTCTCGCCAATGGCGATCACCGCGATGGCATCGTCGCGACGGCGCAGCAGGTGTTCGGCAAAGTTCAGGGTGGCGCCGGGGAACCACTCGGCGCTGGGCATTTGCGGGCCCTCGACAAGTATCGCGTCGGCTTGATCGTGGAAGCGGATGTCGAAGAAATCGACAATGGCCTGCCAGAAGTCTTCACGCTGATCGATGGACCATTGGTGCAGGGCCGGGAAGTCATCAACGTGGAGGTGGTGTCGCTGACTGATGGAGCGCCGAAAGGCCTCCATGCGCGACTTGCCGATGCGCTCGGCGTTGGGTTGCCAGAGGATCTCGGACATGGCTTGGCCTCTCTCGTTCCCACGCAGAGCGTGGGAACGATCAGTGTCGGGGTCAGTGGTGGATTACTGCGCCAACCACCCACCATCAATATTCCACGCCGCGCCACGCACCTGGCTACCGGCCTCGCTGCACAGGAACAGCACCAGTTCACCCAACTGCGGCGGGGTGATGAACTCCAGTGACGGCTGCTTCTCTGCGAGCAAATCATGCTGCGCCTGCTGCGGATCGATCCCGGTCGCGGCGCGGTCATCAATCTGCTTTTGCACCAGCGGCGTCAGCACCCAGCCAGGACAGATCGCGTTGCAGGTCACGTGTGTGGTTGCAGTTTCCAGGCCCACCACTTTGGTCAAGCCGATCACCCCATGCTTGGCCGCCACATACGCAGCCTTGCCCACCGACCCCACCTGACCATGCACCGAGGCGATGTTGATGATCCGTCCCCAATTCTTGGCCCGCATGCGCGGCAGGCACAAGCGGGTGCTGTGAAACACCGACGACAGGTTGATCGCGATAATCGAGTCCCAGCGCTCCACCGGAAACGCTTCCACCGATGCGACGTGCTGGATGCCGGCGTTGTTGACCAGAATGTCGATGCCGCCGAACTCACGCTCGGCGTAGTCGATCATCTCGGCGATCTGCGTCGGGTCGCTGACGTCAGCCGGGTGATGACCGACCTTGCCGCCAAACTGCTGGACCTCGGCAATCACTTTGGAGGCATCACCGAAACCATTGAGCACCACGTTGGCGCCGGCCTTGGCCAGGCTGAGCGCAATGCCCAGGCCGATGCCGCTGGTGGAACCGGTGACCAGTGCGGTCTTGCCTGAAAGAGTCGTCATGAATACCTCACACAATGCCAGTGGCGTAGAAAATGCCGATGACCACGAAGACCGCCAGGGTCTTGATCAGCGTAATACAGAAAATGTCTTTATAGGCTTCACGGTGCGTCAGGCCGGTGACTGCCAGCAAGGTAATCACCGCGCCGTTGTGCGGCAGGGTGTCCATGCCGCCACTGGCCATCGCGGCCACGCGGTGCAGCACTTCCAGCGGAATGTTGGCCGCATGGGCCGCCGCGATGAAGTTATTGGCCATGGCCGCCAGGGCGATGCTCATGCCGCCCGAGGCAGAGCCGGTGATGCCCGCGAGCACGGTCACGGTAATGGCTTCGTTGACCAGCGGGTTCGGAATGCTCTTGAGCCAGTCGGCCAGCACCAGGAAGCCCGGCAACGAGGCGATTACCGCCCCGAAGCCGTATTCCGAGGCCGTGTTCATCGCCGCCAGCAACGAACCGCCGACTGCACTTCGACTGCCTTCGGCCAACTTGCCGCGAATCGCCTGGAAACCAAACACCAACACCATGATGATGCCCACCAGCAACGCTGCCTGAACCGCCCAGATCGCCGTCAGCTTGGCGATTTCAGTGGTCACCGGCGCGGCCATGCCCGCCAGCTGGAGGGTGTGGGTCTTGCCGTACCACTGCGGAATCCACTGGGTAAACAACAGATTCGAGATGCCCACGGCCAACAGCGGCGACAGGGCGATCCACGGGTTAGGCAGTTTGATGTCGAGTGCTGTTTCCGGCTCGTTGCGCAACTCGGTGCCATAGCCTTCGCCGGAGCGCTGGGCCTTGTTGCGCTGGCGCTGAAGAAACAGCATGCCGGCGCAGAACACGAAGATCGCGCCGATCAAACCCAGCCACGGCGCCGCCCAGGCGGTGGTGTTGAAGAAAGTGCTGGGGATGATGTTCTGGATTTGCGGGGTGCCGGGCAGGGCGTCCATGGTGAACGAGAACGCACCGAGGGCGATGGTCGCCGGAATCAAACGCTTGGGGATGTTGCTTTGGCGGAACATTTCAGCGGCAAACGGATAGACCGCGAAGACCACCACAAACAGCGACACGCCGCCGTAGGTGAGCAGGGCGCAGACCAGCACAATCACCAACATCGCTTGACGCGTGCCAAGCAGGCGAATGGCGGCGGCGACAATTGAGCGGGAGAAGCCGGACAACTCGATCAGTTTGCCGAACACCGCGCCGAGCAGGAACACCGGGAAATACAGTTTGATGAACCCGACCATTTTCTCCATGAACACCCCGGTGAAGACTGGGGCAACAGCGGAAGGGTCGGTGAACAGAACGGCGCCGAGGGCGGCAATCGGGGCGAAAAGGATAACGCTGTAGCCGCGGTAAGCAGCCACCATCAGCAGCGTGAGGGCTGCCAAGGCAATGATCACACTCATGGTGTGTCTCCTGGATTGTTATTTTTGTAGGGTAGGTCTTTTGTGGAAGAGGGCTTTAGCGAGATTCGTGCCATTCACTTAGGTCATTGAAATATAAGGATATTTGTTTCGTTTTTGATGGGCTTTCGAGATGGTTGTCTCTCATTTGAGACTTGTTTGGCAGTGATGGCCTCATCGCGAGCAGGCTCGCTCCCACAGGGGAATGCATTCCAAATGTGGGAGCGGGCTTGCTCGCGAAGGCCGCAACTCGGTCTTGCGACTACCGCGGATGCGCCGCCGCCAAAAGCTCTTTGGTGTACGGATGCTGCGGCGAATCAAACACGTCATGGCTGGCTCCGCTTTCCACCACCTTGCCGTCCTTGATCACGATCATGTCGTGGGCCAGGGCGCGTACCACCGCCAGGTCATGGCTGATAAACAAATACGTCAGACCGTGTTTTTCCTGAAGCTGGCGGAGCAGGGCGACCACTTGTTTTTGCACGGTGCGGTCTAGCGCCGAGGTCGGCTCGTCCAGCAGGATCAGCGCCGGTTTCAGCACCAGCGCCCGGGCGATGGCGATGCGCTGACGTTGGCCGCCGGAAAATTCGTGCGGGTAGCGATGACGGCTTTGCGGGTCCAGGCCGACTTCTTCCAGCGCCCGAATCACTTCGACCTTGCACTGTTCATCGGTCAACTGGCTGTGAACTTCAAGGCCTTCGCTGATGATCTGGGCGACTGACATCCTCGGACTGAGGCTGCCATAAGGGTCCTGGAACACCACCTGCATTTTCTTGCGCCACGGCCGCAGTTGCTTTTGCGTCAGCCCATCCAGCTCCGAACCCTGAAAGCGGATGCTGCCTTCGGAATCGAGCAACCGCAAGATCGCCTGACCGAGCGTCGACTTGCCCGAGCCGGACTCACCGACGATGCCCAGCGTCTTGCCACGCTGAATGTTGAGGCTGATGCCGTCCACTGCGGTGAGGTACGTCTTGCGCTGAAACAAGCCACCGCCCAGGGGGAATTGCACGCGCAGATTGCCCACCTCCAGCACGTTTTCGCGCTCATCGCGGGGCAGGGCTTCGCCTTCCGGTTCGGCATTCAACAGCACACAACTGTAGGGGTGCTTCGGCTCGGTGAAAATCGTTTCGCAAGTGGCCTGCTCGACGATTTCCCCGGCCTTCATCACACAGACCCGCTGGGCAATGCTGCGCACCAGATTGAGGTCATGGCTGATCAGCAGCAACGACATGCCGAGCCGTTGTTGCAGCGATTTGAGCAGGATCAGAATCTTGCGCTGCACGGTCACGTCCAGCGCCGTGGTGGGTTCGTCGGCGATCAGCAACTCCGGCTCGCAGGCCAGTGCCATCGCGATCATCACGCGCTGACGTTGACCGCCCGAGAGTTGGTGAGGGTAGGCCTTGAGCCGCTCTTTGGGCTTTTGGATGCCGACCAGATGCAACAACTCAAGGATCCGCGCTTGCGCCGCTTTGCCGGTCAAGCCTTTGTGCAGCAGCAGGGTTTCGCCGATCTGCTTTTCGATGCTGTGCAGCGGATTGAGCGACGTCATCGGTTCCTGGAATATCATCGCGATCCGGTTACCGCGCAATTCACGCAACACGTTGGCCGGGGCGCCGAGCAGTTCCTTGCCGCGATAACGAATGCTGCCGGTGGTTTCGGTGCCGGATTCGGGCAGCAATTGCAGGATCGAATGCGCGGTCACCGATTTACCCGACCCCGACTCGCCGACCAGCGCCAGGCATTCACCGGGGCGGATGTCCAGGCACAGATTGCGCACCACGGTTTCGCCATTGAAGGCAACGCTGAGGTCACGGATTTCGATCAGGGGGGTACTCATATCAACAGTCCGCGTCAGGATCTCGGATCGAAAGCATCACGTAATGCCTCGCCGATAAACACCAGTAAAGAAAGAATCAGCGCCAGCGTGAAGAACGCCGTCAGCCCCAGCCACGGCGCTTGCAGGTTCTGCTTGCCCTGGCCGATCAGTTCGCCGAGGGATGCACTGCCGGCGGGCATACCGAAACCAAGGAAGTCCAGTGCCGTCAGGGTGGTAATCGCCCCGGTCAGAATGAACGGCAGGTAACTCAGGGTCGCGTTCATCGCGTTGGGCAGAATGTGCCGCACGATCACTTTGCGATCCGTCAGGCCCAGCGCCCGGGCGGCCTTGACGTATTCCAGGTTGCGCCCGCGCAGGAACTCGGCGCGCACCACGTCGACCAGCGCCAGCCAGGTAAACAGCGCCATCATCCCCAGCAGCCACCAGAAATTCGGTTCGACGAACCCCGAGAGAATGATTAGCAGGTACAGCACCGGCAGCCCGGACCAGACTTCCAGCAAGCGCTGGCCAATCAGGTCGACCCAGCCGCCGTAATAGCCTTGAAGGGCGCCGGCGGCAATGCCGATCAGGGCGCTGACAAAAGTCAGCATCAACGCAAACAGGATCGACACCCGGGCGCCGAAAATGACCCGGGCCAATACATCCCGGGACTGATCGTCAGTGCCCAGCCAGTTCACATTCGAAGGCGGACTTGGTGCAGGTTTGTTGAGGTCATAATTCGGTGTGTCGTCACTGAACGGTATCGGCGGGAACAGCATCCAGCCGCCGTCCTTTTTGATCAGCTTCTGCACATAGTCACTGCGGTAATCCGCCTGGAATGGCAGTTGCCCGCCGAACGCCTGCTCGGTGTGGCGCTTGAACACCGGGAAATACCATTGCCCCTGATAGCTGACCACCAACGGCTTGTCGTTGGCGATCAACTCGCCACCCAAAGTCAGCGCAAACAGGCCAATGAATAACCACAGCGACCACCAGCCCCGACGGTTTTTCTTGAAACGTTCAAAACGACGACGGCCCAACGGTGAAAGCTTGAACATCAGGCATTCCTCGCGGCGAAGTCGATACGCGGATCGACCAAGGTGTAGCAGAGGTCGCCGACCAGTTTTATCAGCAGGCCAAACAGCGTGAAGATAAACAGCGAGCCAAACACCACCGGATAGTCACGCGAGACGGCGGCTTCATAACTCATGCGCCCCAGGCCATCGAGGGAGAAAATCACTTCGATCAGCAAGGAACCGGCAAAAAACACGCTGATGAACGCCTGCGGAATGCCCGACACCACCAGCAACATCGCGTTGCGGAACACGTGCCCGTACAGCACCCGGCGTTCGCTCATGCCTTTGGCGCGGGCCGTGATCACGTATTGGCGGGTGATTTCGTTGAGGAACGAGTTTTTGGTGAGGATGGTCAGGGTGGCGAAACCGCCGATCACCAGTGACGTCACCGGTAGCACCAGGTGCCAGAAGTAGTCGGCGACTTTGCCCACGGTCGAGAGCGACTCGAAGTTGTCCGAGACCAGTCCGCGCACCGGGAACCAGTTCAACGAGGTGCCACCGGCGAACACCACGATCAGGAACATGGCGAACAGGAACGCTGGCATGGCGTAGCCGATGATGATCGCGGTACTGCTCCAGATATCGAAATGGCTGCCGTGTTTCACGGCCTTGCGGATGCCCAGGGGGATCGACACCAGATAGGTGATCAACGTGGCCCAAAGCCCGAGGGAAATGGTCACCGGCATTTTTTCCAGGATCAGGTCGGTGACCGTGGCGCCACGAAAGAAGCTCTTGCCAAAGTCCAGCCGGGCGTAGCTGGTAAGCATCAGCCACAGGCGTTCATGGGCGGGTTTATCGAAACCGTATTGTTTTTCGATGTCCTTGATCAGCTGTGGGTCGAGGCCACGGCTGGCACGCGAGGTGCCGTGCATGGTTTCGCCGGACCCGCCACCAACCGCCGCACCACCGATGCCTTGCAAGTGCGCAATGGCCTGTTCCACCGGACCGCCCGGTGCCGCCTGGACGATGACGAAGTTGACCAACAGAATGATCACCAGCGTCGGAATGATCAGCAGCAGACGCCGCAGTATGTAAGCCCACATCAATGCGGCCCTCCGGGTTTGCCACGGCTGATTTGCTCGGCGGTCATTTGCTGGTTGGTCAGCGGCGTCGTGCTGATTTCCCACCAGCTCTCGATGGCTTCGTCATTGCTGGCCTGCTCGTTCGGTCGGCCGAACCGGTTCCACCAGACGGTCGATGTGCCAGGCGGGTAATAATTGGGAATCCAGTAGTAGTTCCATTGCAGCACCCGGTCCAGCGCGTGGGCGTAACGCAGCATCTCGGGCTGGGTGGTGGCGTGGACGAGGCCGGTGAGCAGGGTGTCGATCGCCGGGTTCTTCAGCACCATATAGTTATTGGCGCCGGGGTCGTTGGCCGAGATCGAGCCGAAGTAATTGAACAGTTCGCCCCCCGGGGAGGTAGTCACCGGGTAGCCGGTGACGATCATGTCGTAATCGCGGCTCATCAGGCGATTCACGTACTGCGAGGAATCGATACGGCGGATGTTCAGGTCAATGCCGATCTGTTTGAGGGTGCGCTTGTAAGGCAACAGCAATCGGTCCATGCCGTTCTGGCTGACCAGGAAGGTAAAACTCAGCGGCTCGCCATCGGCGTTGACCAGTTGATCGCCATCGGGTTTCCAGCCAGCCTGTTCGAGCAGGTCCAGCGCTAGCAACTGCTTGTCGCGAATCACACCGCTGCCATCGGTTTTCGGTGCTTCGAAGACCTGGGTGAACACCTCGTCGGGGATCTGCCCCCGTAGCGGTTCAAGAATGGCCAACTCCGCCGCATCGGGCAACTGTCCCGCAGCCAGGTCAGTGTTGGAGAAGTAGCTTTGCTGGCGGATGTACAGGTCGCGCATCATCTGCCGGTTGCTCCACTCGAAATCCCAAAGCATGGCCAGCGCCTGGCGCACCCGGCGGTCCTGGAAAATCGGGTTCTGCAGATTGAAGACAAACCCCTGCGCCGTCTGCGGCGCGTCTGTTGCCAAGTGAGCCTTCTGCAGGCGACCGTCGCTCAGGGCCGGGCTTTCATAGCCGATGGAATAGCCGGTGGCGGAAAATTCGCGGTTGTAGTCATAGGCCCCGCCCCGTAGCACCTGGCGCGCGACGTCGGTGTCACCGAAGTATTCGATGCTGAAGCGATCGAAGTTGTAGAGGCCACGGCTGACGGGCAAATCCTTGCCCCACCAATTGGCGTCGCGCTCGAAGGTGATGCTGCGACCGGAGTCGACTTTGCCCACCTTATAAGGGCCACTGCCCAGCGGCGCCTCGTACCCGCCACCGCTGGCGAAGTCGCGGGTCTTCCACCAATGCTCGGGAAACACCGGCAGCGTCGCGATGTCGAGGGGCAGGGTGCGGTTTTCGTTGCTTTTGAAATCGAACCGAATGGTCAGAGGCGACTCAACTTCCACGCCTTTGACGTCAGCGAATTGGGTGCGATAGCGCAGGCTGCCCTGAGTCATCAACAGGTTGAAGGTGTAGCGCACGTCTTCGGCCGTGATCGGTTTGCCGTCGGCAAAGCGTGCCTTGGGGTTGAGATGGAAACGCAGGAACAGACCGTCGTCCGGGCGCTCCATCTTTTGTGCGACGAGGCCATATACGGTGTAGGGCTCATCCAGCGAGCGCTGGGCCAGCGGCGAGTAGAGCAAACCGTCGATTTGAGTGACGCCAATGCCCTTGTCGATGTACGGCAGGATATGGTCGAAATGACCGATTTCGATCGCCGAGCGACGCATTGTGCCGCCCTTGGGGGCCTGCGGGTTGGTGTAGGCAAAATGACTGAAACCTGCAGGATACTTCGCGGGTTCGCCGTACACGGTCAATGCATGTTGCGGTGCAGCATTCACACCGGCGGCACCCAATAGCAGCGCCACGGCAGTGAACAACAAAGTGGGGAAAGCCAGTCGCATTGTCAGCCTTAGAGCCGGAGGATCGAAAACCACAATTTGTACGCTAGCGGCGCGTCCCTCGCCAGCCTAAAAACGTATCTGAAACACAACGGCCCACCAAAAGGCGGGCCGTTATGTGTAAAGCCTTGCGGATCGATCAGTCCTGACGACTGGTCACTTCCAGCAAGTGATAACCGAACTGGGTTTTCACCGGGCCTTGTACAACGTTGATTGGAGCGCTGAACACCACGGCGTCGAATTCCTTGACCATCTGGCCAGGACCGAACGAACCCAGGTCGCCGCCTTGACGGCTGGACGGGCATGTGGAGTTGGCTTTGGCGACTTCGCCGAAATCAGCGCCGCCTTCGATCTGGGCTTTCAGTTCGTTGCACTTGGCTTCCGAGGCAACCAGGATGTGACGGGCAGTGGCTTTAGCCATGGGAAATACTCCTTTCAATATTCAGTAAAGTGCGGAGCCTACCGGATTCAGTCGCCTATTTCTCGTCAAAGTTCCAGACAGATTACAGGCCGGCGTTTTTCAAGCGCTCGGCATGCTGTACGTACAACTCCACGGGATCGATGGCTTTGCGGCCCTGGCCCCCGGTATGACCGAGGCTGCTCAAGTGATCCAGTGGATAGTCGGAGCGGATCACTTTCCCCAGATGTGAGCTGTAGCGGCCGACCATGCCGTCGTTTTGCTCCGCTTCCGTGGTGAAGTAATGGGAAAAAGCGCGTAGGAACCCGTGCAGCGGGTCGAGTGCATTGAGTCCTTCGTCGAGCAGGGTTCCCTGTAACGTGCCGCTCCAGGAGTAATAACGCACGCCGTTAACCAGTTCGCGCCCCTTGCCTCCCCAAGTCTTTGGCAACCCTTGAGGGTACTTGTCGTTGAAAGCGCCCACACCTTCGGTGGTCAGCGCGTTGAGCGCGGCGACAGCGTTCTGGGGCAGGTGCAGGTTGCCGCTAAGTAACGACACAAAGTCGGCGAACAGTGTCGCCACGGTCGCGGCGACATGTTCCGGAAGTCGGCCGGGCGTCAGCGCCTTGCGCAGGAAGTCGGCCAGCTCCGAACCGTGGTTCGGGCCGCTGACGGAGGTCACCGACGCAATGGCATGGGGGGCCAGCGCCGCCGCATAACGTGCGGCCAATGCGCCCTGGCTATGGCCGATCAGGTTGACCTTGCTGGCGCCGGTGCCTTCCAGCACCCGGTCGATCTGTGCCAGCAGTTGGTCGCCACGTGCTTCGTTGCTATGTGTAGCCGACAGCTGCGGGATGAACACCCTGGCCCCCGCACTTCGCAGGGACTGCTTGACGTTATGGAAGAATTCGGTTGTGCCGATGCGATCGAAGCCGAAGAGCCCATGGATCAGCAGGATAGGGTGCTGGGTAGTTGCATTCCGTAGCATGTTCATTCCTTTTTCGCGGTCGTTCAGGGGTGTGCAGATGGGCTCACTCTAAAGCACCCCGGCACGTGGGCGGTGTATGAGGAATCCGCTGTAAGCTGCTGAAAAAGGTATAGAAAATGTAGGACATTTCGAATGTGCTTGAGGTCCTGTTCTGAATGTTTCGACATCTTTTGATCTGTAACCGCACATTTTCCTGCGATGGCCTACTCGGGAAACACCTTTACCTGTCAGTAATGTCCTGTTTGAGCCATAGCGCAATCTGTAGCAGCTGGCAAAGCCTGCGTCCGGCTGCGCAGCAGTCGTAAAACCTGAGGTCGCAGTCTTTCTGAAACACCGCATCGTCTGATTTCACGACTGCTGCGCAGCCGGACGCAGGCTTCGCCAGCTGCTACAAAAAGTGCGTTAGCCGTTTATTGATTCCCGCGCTGGGCTCGAAGCCGTTCGGCGGCCTGGCGCAACAGTTGCTCTGTGCGATTCCAGCCAAGACAGCCATCCGTGACCGAGACGCCGTAGCGCAGGGATGGACTCAGGGGCTGGCAACCTTCGAACAAATGACTTTCGATCATCATGCCGATCAGCGAACGATCGCCTTGCAGGCGTTGTTCGAGCACGTCGTTGAACACTGCGGGTTGTCGCGCCGGGTCTTTGCCGCTGTTGGCGTGACTGCAGTCGACCATGATTCGCACCGGGATATTGAGTCGGGTCAAATCGCGATGCACCTGAGCAACGCTGTCGCGGTCGTAGTTCGGTCCACGGTGTCCGCCGCGCAAAACCAGGTGAGTGTCGCGATTGCCTGGCGTCTGGATGATCGCAGGATGTCCTTGGCTATCGACGCCGAAATGCCGATGCGGATGGGCCGCCGAACGCATGGCGTCACTGGCAACGGCCACGCCGCCATCGGTGCCGTTCTTGAATCCGACCGGCATGCCCAGGCCGCTGGCCATTTCCCGATGGATCTGCGATTCGGTGGTACGGGCACCAATCGCCACCCAACTCAACAGATCATCAAAGTAACCGGCGGCCATGGGTTGCAGCAGTTCGGTGGCAATCGGTAAGCCGAGACGAATCATTTCGCGCATCAACTCTCGCGAAAGCACCAAGCCACCCGCCATGTCGTCGCTGCCATCCAGATGCGGGTCGTAGGCCAGGCCTTTCCAGCCGACGGTAGTGCGAGGTTTTTCGACGTAGGCGCGCATCACCAGCAGCATTTCATCGCTGACGTCGGTGGCGAGTCGGGCAAGGTGGGTGGCGTATTCGAGGGCGGACTGCGGTTCATGAATCGAGCAAGGGCCGACGATTACCAGCAGGCGGGAGTCTTCACCGTTGAGGATCGCACGGGCCGCGTCGCGGTGAGCGGCGACTTGTCGGGCCAGGGCGTTGCTGAGGGGCATTTGCTGTTTGAGTTGCAATGAGCTGGGCAGACGCAAGGTCAGCGCTTCATTGGCAGGGTTCAAAGTGGACAGCGGCAGAGCAGAGACGGACGAATTCATGGCAAGGCTTCCTGGGCTGGCGGCGGGTTCGTTCCCGCGCGCTCGGCCCTACTGGGGTGTTCGACAATTGGCCGGATTGGCTGCGTGTGGGTGCTTGCCACCTGTGGGTGACCGATCGGAGGCGGCAGGCTGTCCCGAGCGGAGGCTGGTAAATCGCCAGGCGGTAAAACTGTCGTAACGGTAATAAGTGGCGTTGTTCATGTCGTGAATCCTCAAAGTGTCTGGTGTGTCGCAAAAATGTGCGGGGCTGAAAAAACAAAACCCCCGGTCGGGAGGCCGACCGGGGGTTTGGAAAACTCTGGCGGCGACCCGTTTAAAGTGGGCGCCGTGTGGGTATCAGGCGCGCCAGTGGCTAAACCAATACCCAAAATAAAAGCTGACCGGAGCGCAAACGTCATTCGCCCGCGCAGCCGCCACCGAGCGCAGGGCGCTGATCGTTGGAAGCTGAGAGAGGGCGTTGAGCATGGTCTGTCTCCGATAGATGCACCGAGCTTACTCGAGGCCGGTGCGCGGTTTCAATCAGAAAATGCTATCGATGGCCGGCCGCGTTTTCTATCGCTTGAGTGCAGGCGGCTTTATGACACACTTTGGGTTTTGCCCACCCACTAACGTCACAAGGACGAAGCATGACGCCATTGACCATTGCCGCCGCTCAATCTTCCTCCGTCGCGGGTGATCTCGCTGCCAACATTGTCCGGCATCAGCGTTTCATGCAGGTTGCCGCGGAGCAGGGTGTTCAGCTACTGGTCTTTCCGGAATTGTCGCTGACCGGGTATGAGCGGGAATTGGCAGCCGGGTTGGCCATCGTACCGGGCGCCGAGGTGTTGCAGCCGTTGCGGGATTTCGCCCGGGAAGTCGGTGTGACGAGTGTGGTCGGCATGCCGATTCGGCTGTCGGAGGCTTCGCCAGCATTGATTGGCGCATTGGTATTCGGTGCTGATGGCTCTCTCGGTGTCTACAGCAAGCAGCATTTGCACCCCGGCGAAGAAGTGGCCTTTGCCCCGGGCACAAGGGGTTCGATGTTGACGATCGGTACCGATACGGTGGCGCTGGCGGTGTGTGCTGATTTTTCTCACGCCCGTCACGCAGCCTCAGCCGCGGAGCAGGGCGCCGCCTTGTATGCCGCCGGTGTACTGATCACGGAAAACGGCTATGCCCCGGATACGGCGCTGCTGCAAGGCTATGCCAACACTCATTCAATGACGGTGTTGATGGCCAACCATGGCGGTGCAACCGGTGGCTGGGAGTCAGCGGGGCGCAGTGCCATCTGGGCATCGGACGGTTCGCTCATTGCCGCGGCACCCGGTACGGGAAACGTGATGGTGGTGGCTCGGCGAGAAGCGGGTGAGTGGCGCGGACATATCGTCGATATTCCGGAGGCTTGAATGGGTTTCGAATGGCGTGCGGCCACACCCCGGGATCTCGACTTCGCCCGAAGGCTGACCTGCGACAACATGCTGCGCTATTACATTCAGCACGACCTGCTTTGGCTGGATGAGGCATTTGATGTCGCCTGGGCGGGGCGCGAGAACCGGATGATTGTGCGTGATGAGGCGGTGTTGGGTTTTGTCAGTCTGAGCCGCGATGCCAGTGCCTTATATATTCGCGAGCTGCACATTCGCGAAGCGTTCCGGGGGCAGGGCGCGGGCTCTTGGGCAATCGATCAGGTGTTCGCACTTGCGTGCAAGGAACGACGCCCGGCGTTACGCCTGACCGTTTTTGAAAACAATCCGGCAAAAAATCTTTACGAGAGAAAAGGGCTGACGGTGGTCGGCAAAGACGAGTGTTTCCTGAAAATGCAGCGTGACGTCGGTGGGGTGCATCGCTGAAACGCTCTGGTAACAAGCGTTTCAAGACGAATTGATACTTTTTATATGACGCTTGCCGCTAGGTCTGCCAGTAGCTTTTTGCTAAGGTGTCCGGCAACCCAATAAGACCAAATCGCGAGGTGTCTGCTTGATTAGGGTGCTAGTAGTCGATGACCATGATCTCGTTCGTACAGGCATTACACGAATGCTGGCTGACATCGATGGCCTACAAGTAGTCGGCCAGGCTGAGTCAGGGGAAGAATCCCTGCTCAAAGCGCGTGAGCTGAAACCCGATGTGGTGTTGATGGACGTCAAGATGCCCGGCATCGGCGGTCTTGAGGCCACGCGCAAACTGTTGCGCAGTCACCCGGATATCAAAGTCGTCGCGGTCACTGTGTGTGAGGAAGATCCGTTTCCTACGCGGTTGTTGCAGGCCGGCGCCGCCGGTTACCTGACCAAGGGCGCCGGATTGCCGGAAATGGTTCAGGCCATTCGCTTGGTGTTCGCCGGGCAACGCTATATCAGTCCGCAGATTGCCCAGCAACTGGCGATCAAATCCTTCCAGCCGACCAACGATTCGCCCTTCGATGCATTGTCCGAGCGCGAGATTCAGATCGCGCTGATGATTGTCGGCTGTCAGAAAGTACAGATTATTTCCGACAAACTTTGCCTGTCACCCAAAACGGTCAACACTTACCGTTACCGCATTTTCGAGAAGCTTTCGATCAGCAGTGATGTCGAGTTGACGCTGTTGGCGGTTCGTCACGGCATGGTCGATGCCAGCCTCTGACAATGACTGACGTCTTCGATCCCAGCGCTTTTCTGTCTACGGTCAGTGGGCGTCCCGGCGTGTATCGCATGTTCGACAGCGAAGCGCGCCTGTTGTATGTCGGCAAAGCCAAGAACCTGAAAAATCGTCTGTCGAGCTACTTCCGCAAATCCGGCCTGGCACCCAAGACGGCGGCGCTGGTGGCCCGTATCGCTCAGGTCGAAACCACGATCACCGCCAACGAAACCGAAGCCCTGTTGCTTGAGCAGACGCTGATCAAGGAATGGCGTCCGCCGTATAACATCCTGCTGCGCGATGACAAATCGTACCCCTACGTTTTTCTCTCGGATGGCCAGTTCCCTCGCTTGAGCATCCACCGCGGTGCGAAGAAGGCCAAGGGCAAGTATTTTGGTCCGTACCCGAGCGCCGGCGCGATTCGCGAAAGCCTGAGCCTTTTGCAAAAGACCTTTTTTGTCCGCCAGTGCGAAGACAGCTATTACAAGAACCGTACGCGACCTTGCCTGCAATACCAGATCAAACGTTGCAAGGCGCCGTGTGTGGGATTGGTCGAGCCTGAGGTGTATGCCGAAGACGTTCGCCACTCGGTGATGTTCCTTGAGGGGCGTAGCAATGCCCTGACGGACGAGTTGTCTGCGGGTATGGAGGAGGCGGCGGTCAATCTGGAGTTCGAGCGCGCCGCCGAGTTGCGCGACCAGATTTCATTGTTGCGGCGAGTCCAGGATCAGCAAAGCATGGAAGGCGGCACCGGCGATATCGATGTGATCGCCGCGTTCGTCAATCCGGGCGGCGCATGCGTTCACCTGATCAGCGTGCGCGGTGGGCGGGTGTTGGGCAGCAAGAACTTCTTCCCGCAAACCGGTATCGACGAAGACGTTTCCGAAGTCATGGCCGCCTTTCTCGGCCAGTACTTCATCACCAGCCCCGAGCGCGACTTGCCCAGCGAGCTGATCGTCAACGTGGTCCATGAGGACTTCCCGACGCTGATCGAGGCCATCGAAGCCTTGCGTGGTCGCGAACTGACGATCAGTCATCGGGTACGCGGTACGCGAGCGCGCTGGCAGCAATTGGCGGTCACCAATGCCGAGCAGGCCTTGGGCGCGCGTCTGGCGAACCGTCAGCACGTCGCGGCACGTTTCGACGCGCTGGCCGAAGTGTTGAACCTGGACGAGCCACCGCAGCGTCTGGAGTGCTACGACATCAGCCATTCCAGCGGCGAAGCCACCGTGGCCTCCTGCGTGGTGTTTGGCCCGGAAGGCCCGATCAAATCCGATTATCGCCGCTACAACATCGAAGGCGTGACGGCGGGGGATGACTACGCCGCGATGCATCAGGCCTTGACCCGCCGCTTCAGCAAGTTGAAGGACGGCGAGGGTAAGCTGCCGGATATTTTGCTGGTGGACGGCGGCAAAGGTCAGCTGTCCATGGCACGTGATGTTCTCAATGAACTGGCGGTGCCTGACTTGATTCTGTTGGGCGTGGCCAAAGGGGCGACGCGCAAGGCCGGTTTCGAAACCCTGTACCTCAACGATGCGGCCCACGAGTTCACCTTGCGCGGCGATTCCCCTGCGCTACATTTGATTCAGCAAATACGTGACGAAGCTCACCGTTTCGCCATTACCGGGCACCGCGCACGCCGTGGAAAAACTCGTCGCACGTCCACGCTTGAGGGCGTTGCTGGCGTCGGGCCGACACGGCGTCGCGATTTATTGAAACATTTTGGTGGATTGCAGGAGCTGTCTCGTGCCAGCATCGAGGAGATCGCCAAAGCACCCGGGATCAGTAAAAAGCTCGCAGAGTTGATTTATGCAAATCTGCACAGCGAGTAGAATGCCAACTCACCTCGTAGCCAGTTGTGCCGATGAATATCCCTAATCTGATTACCGTTCTACGCGTCCTGCTCATCCCGATCTTCATTTTGCTGTTCTACCTGCCTTACCAGTGGAGCTACCTGGCGTCTGCCTCAGTGTTCGCATTTGCGGCCGCCACAGACTGGCTGGACGGTTATCTGGCCCGACGCCTGGAGCAAAGTACCCCGTTCGGGGCTTTCCTCGATCCCGTGGCGGACAAGCTGATGGTTGCCGTCGCGCTGGTCTTGCTGGTGCAAGAACACGGCAACCTGTGGCTCACGCTGCCGGCTGCTGTCATCATCGGTCGCGAAATCGTCGTCTCGGCATTGCGTGAATGGATGGCCGAACTCGGCGCCCGTGCTCACGTGGCGGTGTCGAACCTGGGCAAATGGAAAACCGCCGCGCAAATGCTCGCGCTGGTCATCCTGCTGGCCAATCCGTCAGACTTTTCCTTCTGGGTCTTGATCGGTTATGCCTTGCTGCTGGTGTCTGCGGGCCTGACATTGTGGTCGATGGTCCAGTACTTGCGGGCTGCCTGGCCGCATCTGAAGACCGACGTTGAAAAGAAATAAAACTTTTTTGAATCAAGGGGTTGACGGGGCTTCTGGATTCTATAGAATGCGCCACACCAAGACGCGGGAATAGCTCAGTTGGTAGAGCACGACCTTGCCAAGGTCGGGGTCGCGAGTTCGAGTCTCGTTTCCCGCTCCAAGTTTGTACGCATTTGTTGTTGTGCTACTGACAGCAGATGTTTGAGGCCGAGTAGCAAAATGGTTATGCAGTGGATTGCAAATCCACCTACGCCGGTTCGATTCCGACCTCGGCCTCCACTATAAACAAGCTCCGTAGATCTATGATTTACGGAGCTTTTTTATTTCCGCAGCCCTGCAAGATTTTGTCTTGAAAAGGTCATCAGCGAACTTGCTTCACCAAGGCGGGATGTATATATTTCCCCCTCTGCTGCACAAGCGTCAGAACTGCCAGGTTGTCATCTGTCAGTTTTTAGACTGCTTCACCGCGCTACCGCCCGAATGGCGAAACTGGTAGACGCATGGGACTTAAAATCCCCCGCCTGTAAAGGCGTCCCGGTTCGATTCCGGGTTCGGGCACCATATAAACCCTGTTAAATCAGGTACTTAAAGAGATCTCTTCGGAGGTCTTTTTTTGTTTCCTGGCTTCGAAAGTGGCGTGGGAACTTGGTGGGAACCTCAGGGGCTTTTGTCGCTAATCTCTCGCCATCTCCGGCGTTTTTCAAGGTAGTTG
>NZ_AKJS01000021.1 GCF_000282215.1 Pseudomonas sp. GM21 | reverse complement strand
CCCGACGGCACCTTCCACTGGCTGGAGATCAGCGGCAGCCTGGTACCGGACCAACGCGGCCGGCCGCGCATGATTGGAGTGATTCGCGATATCACCCATCAGCGTCAGCGCGAACAAGCCCTGAGCAGCTCGGAAAAACGCTTCGCCACGCTGTTTCACCTGTGCCCGAACATGGTGTTGCTGACCCGCCAGGAAGACGGCCTGATCACCGAGGCCAACCAATACTTTGAAAGCCTGTTCGGCTGGCCACTGCAACACGCGATAGGCCGCACCACGCTGGAATTGGGCCTTTGGGTTCACCCGGAACAACGCACCGAACTGGTTACGGCCACCAAGGCCAAAGGTGGCTTGTTCAGCATGGAAGTACAATTTCGTGCCAGCAACGGGCAGATCCACAATGGCCTCCTCAGCGCACAAAAGGTTGAACTCGAAGGCCAACCGTATTTGCTGAGCACCTTCCTCGACACCACCGAAAGTAAAGTCGCCGAACAAGCCCTCAAGGACAGCCAGGAACGTCTTGACCTCGCCCTGGATTCTGCGCAACTCGGCACCTGGGACTGGCACATTCCCAGCGGCATGCTCTATGGCTCGGCGCGGGCCGCGGAGTTGCACGGGCTGGAGGCCAAACCCTTCCATGAAGCCTTCGATGAGTTTTTCGAAGGCGTGCCCGGCGAAGAGCGCAACACCATGCGCGACGCCTATCGCAGCCTGCGCGAAGGCCCGGCCGGCAATTATCAACTGACCTACCGGGTACAACTGCCGGACGGCAGTTCGCGCTACCTGGAAAGCCGCGCCCGCCTCTACCGCGATGAAAACGGTGTACCGGTACGCATGGCCGGCACCCTGCTGGACATCACCGATCAGGTGGAGCGCGAACAGCGACTGGTGGCTTCCGAAGAAAAATTCGCCACGCTGTTCCAGGTCAGCCCGGATCCGATTTGCGTGACAGACCAGGACACTGGCCAGTTCATCGAGATCAACTCCAGCTTCACCCAGACCTTTGGCTGGAGCGCTGCCGAAGTGATTGGCCACAGCGCCGACGAGATTGGCCTGTGGGACGCGGCGGCGCATAGCCCTCATCGGATCGAACAGATCATCCGTGAACAAGGGCTGGACAATGCCGCCATCGTCGCCCGGCACAAG
This sequence comes from Pseudomonas sp. GM21, assembly GCF_000282215.1. Taxonomy (GTDB): domain Bacteria; phylum Pseudomonadota; class Gammaproteobacteria; order Pseudomonadales; family Pseudomonadaceae; genus Aquipseudomonas. The sequence continues at coordinate 17,907 of NZ_AKJS01000021.1, read as the reverse complement.
GACGGGCTATCCCTGACCTGCGTGATTTCCAGCCGCCAGATCAGCGTTGGCAACCAACCTTGCATCGTCACCACCTTGCGCGATATTTCCCACCAGCAACGCTCCGAAGCGGCGCTCAAGGCCAGTGAAGAGAAGTTCGCCAAGGCGTTCCATTCAAGCCCCGACGCTATCACCATTACCGAGCGCGATACCGGGCGCTATCTGGAGGTCAACGACGGCTTCTGCCGCCTGACCGGCTACCGCGCGCAAGAAGTGATCGGTCGCACGGCGTACGAAGTGGGCATCTGGGCCGAAGAGAAACAACGTTCGGCGTTGCTGGCCGAACTGCAGTTCAAGGGCCGCGTACATCACAGGGAAATGCTCGGGCGCAATAAAGACGGGGCGTTGCTGACCGTCGAAGTCTCGGTCGAGCCGATTACCCTCAACGAAACGGCCTGCCTGTTGCTGACGGCTCGCGACGTCAGCCTGCTGAAAAACGCCGAAGCGCAGATCCGTCACCTGGCCTACCACGACCCGTTGACCAACCTGCCCAACCGCGCCTTGCTGATGGAACGCCTGAGTCAGCAAATCGCCTTGCTCAAGCACCATAACCTGCGGGGCGCGTTGCTCTTCCTGGACCTCGATCACTTCAAGCACATCAACGACTCCCTCGGTCACCCGGTCGGCGATACGGTGCTGAAAATCATCACCGCGCGACTGGAAGCCAGCGTGCGCCTGGAAGATACCGTGGCGCGGTTGGGCGGCGACGAATTTGTGGTGTTGCTCAGCGGTCTGGAAGGTTCGCGCAATGAGGTCAGTGCCGAGGTTCAGCAACTGGCCGACACGTTGCGAGAACTGCTGTCGGAACCGATGTTCCTCGATGGCCAGCGCCTGCAAGTGACGCCAAGCATTGGCATCGCGCTGATTCCGGACCACGGCTCAACCCCGACCGACCTGCTCAAACGCGCCGACATCGCGCTTTACCGCGCCAAGGACTCGGGGCGCAACACCTCGCAGATGTATCACAACGCCATGCAGAAGGCCGCCAGTGAACGCCTGCGCATGGAAACCGACCTGCGCCTGGCCCTTTCCCGGGGCGAATTTCATGTGCATTACCAACCGCAGGTCGACGCCCGGGGTAATCGCATCGTCGGCGCCGAAGCGCTGGTGCGCTGGAACCACCCGGAACTCGGGGCGCAATCCCCGGCCGAGTTCATCAAGGTGCTGGAAGACAGCGGCCTGATTGTTGAAGTCGGCACCTGGATAATCGACGAAGCCTGCGGGGCCTTCAAACAACTGGTTGCCAAAGGCCTGGTCAACCCGCTCAGTTTCAGCCTGTGCGTCAACATCAGCCCGAGGCAATTTCGCCAGGCCGATTTTGTCGAGCGCATCGAAAACTGCCTCACCAGCCATGGCCTGCCCTGTTCGCTGCTGAAACTGGAAATCACCGAGGGCATCGTCATCCAGAACCTGGAAGACACCATCAACAAAATGCGCCGCCTGAAAAAACTCGGCGTGAGTTTCGCGATGGACGACTTCGGCACCGGCTATTCCTCACTGACCCACCTCAAGCGCTTGCCGGTCGACACCCTGAAAATCGATCAGTCGTTCATTCGCGACGCGACCACTGATCCGAACGATGCCGAGATCATCCGTGCGATTGTCGCCATGGCTCGCAGCCTGGAACTGAAAGTGATTGCCGAAGGCGTGGAAACGCCGGAGCAACTGGAGTTTTTGCAGGGGCTGGGCTGCGATTTTTATCAGGGGTATCTACATAGCCGGCCGTTGCCGATGGAAGAGTTTCAAAAACTCCTGAAATAACACGGTTTTTGCAGCTGTCGTAAAACTGCTTCGCAGCCGGACGCAGCCTCGCGGTGCTCGACAGCTGCTACGCGGAATGTGCTGGGGGATTTGTAGCAGCTGACGAGCACCGCGAGGCTGCGTCTGGGATTTGCCTGACAAAACGCGATTGCCCGGCGAGGTTCAAGACGGTATCTACAGGGGTTTGCGTTATGTTTGGATTTGCGGACACGAACGACAAAAAAAGGGCGCCGCGATGGCGCCCTTTTTCATTGCTCGGTTTTAGTGCTGCAAAGCCGGTTTTTGCGTCCCGTTGATCGGGATGCGTTTGGCTTTCGCCTCTTCCGGCACGATGCGCACCAGATCGATGCTCAACAGACCGTTACGCAGGTCCGCCGCCTTGATCTCGATGTGATCCGCCAGGCGGAACGACAGCTTGAACGCACGCTGGGCAATGCCTTGGTGCAGGAAGGTCACGCTTTCGTTCGCCTCACGTTTGCCGCCACTGATGGTCAGCACACCCTTCTCGACTTGCAGGTCCAGGTCTTCTTCCTGGAAACCGGCCGCGGCGACGACGATTCGGTATTGATCATCACCGTGTTTTTCAACGTTGTAGGGTGGGTAGGTGCTGCCTGGCTCGTTGCGCAGGGCGGTTTCGAACAGGTCGTTGAAACGGTCGAAACCTACCGAGGAACGGAATAGTGGGGCCAGGGAAAATGCGGTAGTCATGGTTCAAATCTCCTGAAAACAATCAGCAAGGTTTTTGTCTCCGCGACCCGTATCCGGCATCGCGTAACCCTTAGATAAGGACCGCTGATTGCATTTCAAGAGATTATTTCGAGATTTTTTTCAGGCCGCTTCGCTGACTTGCAGACCGAGCAAACGCGAGACGTGATCGAGCTCCGTCTCACGACGCAGGACGGTAAACAGCTCAATCGCTTCCGGATAATTACGGGTCAGCATCGCCAGCCATTGCTTCAAGCGACCCGGCGATTGGCGAGGCGTCATCTGCGCCTTGGCCTGCAGCCAGAAGTCCTGAAGCAGTGGCAACAGCTCGGCCCACGTCATCTCAACCACTTCTTCACCGGCTCGCGCCGCCGCGATTTGCCGGGCCAGGTCCGGCCGCGACACCAGGCCGCGACCGAGCATGATGTCTTCCACACCGCTGATTTCGCGACACCGCCGCCAGTCTTCGACGCTCCAGATATCGCCATTGGCAAACACCGGCACCTTGACCACGTCCTGCACCCGCGGGATCCACTCCCAATGCGCCGGTGGTTTGTAGCCATCGGTTTTGGTCCGCGCATGCACCACGATATGCGCGGCGCCGCCTTCGGCCAAGGCTGTGGCACACACCAGCGAGCCGTCCGGGCTGTCGAAACCGAGGCGCATCTTGGCGGTCACCGGAATGTGTGCCGGGACCGCGCGACGCACGTGTTCGACGATTTGGTTGAGCAGTTCAGGCTCTTTGAGTAATACCGCGCCGCCGCGAGATTTGTTGACGGTCTTGGCCGGGCAGCCGAAGTTCAGGTCGATGACTTCAGAGCCCAGCTCACAGGCCAGCGCGGCGTTTTCCGCCAGGCACACCGGATCAGAACCGAGCAGCTGCACGCGCAACGGCACGCCGGACGCGGTGCGGGCACCGGTCAGCAGTTCGGGGCCGAACTTGTGGTAGTAGGCAGGCGTGAGCAACTGATCGTTGATCCGGATAAACTCGGTCACGCACCAATCAATACCGCCCACACGGGTCAGCACGTCCCGCAGGATGTTGTCGACCAACCCCTCCATGGGCGCCAAAGCAATTTGCATGAAAAACACACTCAACGAAAAACGTGCGGCAGTTTACTGGATTGCGCGGGAAATCTGCAGAACATCGCAGATCCCTTGTGGGAGCGAGCCGGCTCGCGAAGGCGTCGTAACATTCAGCACAAGAGTTGGCTGATAGGCCGCCTTCGCGAGCAAGTTGAATCGTCGCACCGCCGCTCCCACATTAGATTTGGGTGATATTCAGTTCTTGCGACAACAACGCAGGGCCGTAGCCTTCAATGAACTCGGCCGGCATGCGCTTGGGCTTGCCGGTCGACAGTTCGATGCAGACGAAGGTGGTCTGGGCGCGCAGTAACGTGGTGTTGTCGCGGGGGCGCTTCAACTGGAAGTGCCGGGTCATTTTCAGACGCTGATCCCAATCGACGATCCAGGTTGCCAACTGCAATTCGTCATCTTCATAGGCAGCGGCCAGGTAATCGATTTCGTGCCGCACCACCGCCATCGCCCGGTCCAGCCGCCGATACTCGACCAGGTCCAGCCCCAGACGCTGTGAGTGGCGCCAGGCACAGCGCTCAAGCCACGTCACGTACACCGCATTATTGGCGTGACCCAGCCCGTCGATGTCCTCGGCGCCCACTTGCAGATCAATGATAAATGGCGTTGCCCGATCCCAGCTCATGCCCCACTCCCGGTCAAATAAAGTCGACCGGGGCAGTGTAACGGATGCTTACGCCGATTGGCGCGATTGCAGGCTGCGACCGGCCAACAGTGATAACACACCATCAATGACCCGGGGATCAGCCAGTACCCGCTGATGGCCGCCTTCTTCCAGGCGCAGCAAGCGACTGTCGAACCAGGATTCATGGATCAGTTCGGATTCCTTGACCGATACGTAGCGGTCATCTTCGGCATGAACGATCAGGCCGGGCATGTCCAGTTGATAGTGGGCGACATCCAGCGTCGCGGCGCGCATGCCGACATCTCTCTCAACCTGACGAATGAAAGCCGAACGGGCCTTGGGCGGCAGTCGCACGTAACGTGCAAAACCACGCAGCACCCCGAGAATCCGCGCCGGGGCGGCGATCGTCACCAGGGTTTCGGTGCGCAGGCCCAATTGGACAGCGAGCATGGCGCTGGCGCCACCCATCGAATGACCGATGACCGCTTGCAGCGGCGGCAACTCGGCAGCGGCTTCCAGCATGGCCCGAGCGAACAGCACGACGTTCGCCTCTTCACCCGGTGAGCGACCATGCGCCGGACCGTCGAGGGCGACCACGCTGTAACCAGCATCGACGAGTGCAGTGATAATACTTGCAAACTGCGTCGGCCGGCCTTCCCAACCGTGCATCAACAACACAGCCGGGCCCTGCCCCCAACGTAGCGCCGAGAGGCCAAAGCGCAACGTGATACGTTCGGACTTCGCCAGAAGCGGCAGCTCCCAATCACGCGGAGGAAGTTCTCGCGGCGTCATGAATGCCAGTCGCATTTTGCTCGCAACCAGTTTCGGTGCGAACCAGCCCAAGGTGCCATTAACGCCACGAACCCACTTCAACGTGCTCATCGCTCTCACTCCTCAGGCCACTGCCTTCAGGTCATTGCACCGCCGACTTGGCAGCGCGCAGCAATCGATCGGACAACTCCCCCGGCCCCAGAGCGCGAGCCAGGGCCAAACCACCCACCATCAAGGCCATGTCTGCCAGGGCTTTGTCGGTGTCTTCCGGACTGGCCGCCAACTGCGCGACCATCAATTCCACATGCTCATTCAGCGCAACACGAAACGCATCCGGCAGCCGTCCCAGTTCGCCAACAGACGCCGGGATCGGGCATGCAGATTCGGAGGAGTCACGGTGCTTACGTGACAGGTAAAACGCAGCCACCAATGCGCGACGCTCTTCACCGGTAAGTTGCGCATCCATGTCGGCAATCAGGTCACGACGGTGCCCCAGCAATTGCTGGAACGCCTCCAGCATCATGGCGTCCTTGCTTTCGAAGTGTGCATAGAAGCCGCCGACGGTCAGGCCGGCTGCACCCATCACTTCGCCCACGCTCGGCTCTGCCGGGCCGCGCTGAATCAGCGCTGCGCTGGCAGCCTTTAGGATGCGTTCGCGGGTTTGAGCTTTTTTATCGTTCATCGTTGCCTCCGAATATTACGACTAGAATATTATTCTCATAATAATTTTTCGCAAGTCGTGGATGTGACCGCTGGTCTGAAGATCAGTTTGATAGAAATGGGGGATTTGGCCAAACGCCAGACAAACAAAAGGGCCATTCAATAATTGAATGACCCTTATAAAATCCCGCAGAGCGGGTAATCGTGGCGTCCCCTAGGGGACTCGAACCCCTGTTACCGCCGTGAAAGGGCGGTGTCCTAGGCCACTAGACGAAGGGGACGCAAAACCTTCTATACAACTGATCAGTGCTGAGAGCTGATCGATTCAAGGCCTGCGTGGCCAGACCTTGAACTGTAAAATTGGTGGAGCCAAACGGGATCGAACCGTTGACCTCCTGCGTGCAAGGCAGGCGCTCTCCCAGCTGAGCTATGGCCCCGTATTTTTCGCCTCGCGGCGGAGCGACATCTTGCAACATCGCTTCTGTAAAACTGGCGTCCCCTAGGGGACTCGAACCCCTGTTACCGCCGTGAAAGGGCGGTGTCCTAGGCCACTAGACGAAGGGGACGCAAACCCTTCTATACAACAGATCAACGCTGAGTGTTGATCGCTTCAAGGCCGGTGTGGCCAGACCATGAAGTGTAAATTGGTGGAGCTAGACGGGATCGAACCGTCGACCTCTTGCATGCCATGCAAGCGCTCTCCCAGCTGAGCTATAGCCCCTCATCGCTGAGGACGGGGCGAATCTTAATGGCGGATCAGAAAGCTGTCAAACTTATTTTTAACAATTTTCAAAATTTTTTGTCGCCATAACAATCACTTACCGCCCTCCCCCGTAAATCCGGGGGTGTATCCGTTCCTGTAGCAGCTGCCGCAGGCTGCGTTCGAGTGCGTAGCGCTCGCATTATAGAGACACACCATCCTTTCAGACAGTTTGTGTCGCAGCTACAAGGGGCTGCTTCGCAGCCCAACGCAGCCTTCGGCAGCAGCTACAGGTGAACGTCGTCCATTAGGTGTCAACGTCAAAGAGCAGGTGTGTCAGGCGATATTACCCAACAGTTTTTCCCACTCCTTGTTTTCCTTCTTCGACACACCGCCCAGCAGGTCGATTGCCTGGCGCAGACGGAAACGGGTCAGGTCCGGACCGAGGATTTCCATCGCATCGAGTACCGACACCGAACTGGCCTGACCAGTAATCGCAGCGAACATCAGCGGCATGGCGTCTCGCAGCTTCAGTTCAAGGGATTCAACCACCGCCTGGATCGTCGCGGTGATGCTGTCTTTCTCCCATTGACGCAGGCTTTCGAGCTTCCACAAGATCAGCTGCATCAACTGACGAACCTGATCGCCCGAAAGCTTCTTGGATTCAAACAGCTTGGCATCCGGGTTCACGCCACCGGCAAAGAAGAACCCCGCCAGCGGTGCAACCTGGCTGAAGGTTTCAACACGGCCCTGTACGTGCGGCGCGATCTTCATCATGTATTCAGGGTTCAGCGCCCAGGTTTGCAGGCGCGAAGCGAATTCTTCCACCGGCAGGTCACGCAGCCACTGGCCGTTGAGCCACGACAGCTTCTCGACGTCGAAAATCGGCCCACCCAGCGAGACACGGCTCAAGTCGAAGTGATCGACCATTTCCTGCAACGAGAACTTCTCGCGCTCGTCCGGCATCGACCAGCCCATGCGGCCAAGGTAGTTGAGCATTGCTTCCGGCATGAAGCCCATGCGCTCGTAGAACGTCACCGAGGTCGGGTTCTTGCGCTTGGACAGCTTGCTCTTGTCCGGGTTACGCAGCAGCGGCATGTAGCACAGCTCCGGTTGTTCCCAGCCGAAGTACTCGTAGAGCAGGATCAGTTTCGGCGCCGAGGGCAGCCACTCTTCGCCGCGCAGGACGTGGGTGATGCCCATCAGGTGGTCGTCGACCACGTTGGCCAGGAAGTACGTCGGCAGGCCGTCGGTCTTCATCAGCACTTGCATGTCCATGCGATCCCACGGGATCTCGACATCGCCACGCAGCATGTCCGGTACCACGCACACGCCCTCGCTCGGCACTTTCATGCGGATCACGTGCGGTTCGCCAGCGGCCAGGCGACGGGCGACTTCTTCCTTGGACAGCAACAGCGCACGGCCGTCGTAACGCGGGGTTTCGCCGCGAGCCATTTGCTCGGAGCGCATCTGGTCCAATTCTTCGGCGGTGCAGAAGCACGGGAAGGCATGGCCCATTTCAACCAGTTGCTGGCAATACTTCTGGTAGATATCGCCGCGCTCGCTCTGACGGTAAGGACCGTGCGGGCCACCCACGTCCGGGCCTTCGCTCCAGTCGATACCCAACCAGCGCAGGGCGTCGAAAATCTGCTGTTCGGACTCACGGGTCGAGCGCAATTGGTCGGTGTCTTCGATCCGCAGGATGAACTCACCGCCATGCTGCTTGGCAAAGCAGTAGTTGAACAAAGCGATGTAAGCGGTACCTACGTGGGGGTCCCCGGTAGGCGATGGCGCGATGCGCGTGCGGACGGTGGTCATGGCAAGTCTCGAAATGAAGATAAAACAAAGGGCGAATGGTAACAGGCGACACCCGCCCGGCTCCAGTGAGCAGGGCATTTAAGCCAAGTTTGCGCCTACAACGCGCGTATCCCCGGGTGAATGGCCAAATATCATTCGATGGCATTTACCACTTATCGGCTGTATGACAGATTCACCTGCTGATATCTTTCCTTACAATTTCTCGACTACAGCCTGCCTCATGCCTGCCCAACTCAAGCGTCGCCTGTTTATTTTCCTGCTGCTCATCCTGCTGATTGCCGGGGCCTTCTTCGCCCAGTGGTTCTTCAAGGGACGATTTTATGAAAGCACCGATAACGCCTATGTCCAGGGCGAGATCACCCGCGTCTCGAGCCAACTGAGCGCGCGCATCGACCAAGTGCTGGTACACGACAACCAGCACGTCGAGAAAGGCCAGTTGCTGATCAAGCTCGAAGGCGCCGATTTCGATCTTGCCGTCGACCGTGCCCGCGCCACCCTCGCCACCCGCGAAGCCGAACGCCTGCAAGCGCAAAGCAAACTCACCCAGCAATCCAGCCTGATCGCCGCCAGCGAAGCGCAAGTCGCCTCCAGCCAGGCCAGTCTCGGCCGCTCGCTCATCGATTTGACTCGCGCTCAGACCCTGCGCAAACCCGGCTACATCTCGGAAGAACGGGTGACCACCCTGTCCGCCGACAACCACATCGCCCGCTCGCAAGTCGCCAAGGCACAGGCCGATGCTCAGGGCCAGCGCCAGCAAGTCAACGCCCTGAACGCCGAGATCAAACGCCTCGACGCGCAGATCGCCAATGCCAAGGCCGACCTGGCGCAAGCCGAACTGAACCTGACCCGCGGCGAAATCCACGCGCCCATCAGCGGTCTGATCGGCCAGCGCGCCGCCCGCGAGGGCCAGGTGGTGCAAGCCGGCGCCTATTTGCTGTCGATCGTTCCGGATCAGGACATCTGGATTCAGGCCAACTTCAAAGAAACCCAGATCGGCCATATGCAGCCCGGCCAGAGCGCCGAGCTGACCTTCGACGCCTACAGCGACACGCCAATCAAAGCGCGAGTCGACAGCCTGTTCGCTGCTTCTGGCGCGCAGTTCAGCCTGTTGCCACCAGACAATGCCACGGGCAACTTCACCAAAGTCGTACAACGGATTCCGGTAAAACTGACTTTCGCCGCGGACAACCCGCTGCAAGGCAAGATCCGCCCGGGCATGTCTGTCACCGCTAAAGTGAACATCAAAGACACCCCTGACGATGGCCGGTGATCAACTGATCCGCCCGGTCGGCGAACCGACCCGGCGGGACTGGATCGCGGTCATGAGCGTGATGCTCGGCGCCTTCATGGCCGTGCTCGACATCCAGATCACCAACTCTTCACTCAAAGACATTCAGGGCGCCCTGTCGGCCACCCTGGAAGAAGGCTCGTGGATTTCAACTTCGTACCTGGTAGCGGAAATCATCATGATCCCGCTGACCGCGTGGCTCGTGCAGTTGCTGTCGGCTCGACGACTGGCGGTCTGGGTATCAACGGGCTTCCTGGTCGCCTCGCTGCTGTGTTCCATGGCGTGGAGCCTGGAGAGCATGATCGTTTTCCGCGCCTTGCAAGGCTTTACCGGCGGCGCGCTGATCCCGCTGGCGTTCACCCTGACACTGATCAAGCTCCCCGAGCACCACCGCGCCAAAGGCATGGCCATGTTCGCCATGACCGCCACCTTCGCGCCATCCATCGGCCCGACACTGGGTGGCTGGCTGACTGAAAACTGGGGCTGGGAATACATCTTCTACATCAACGTGCCACCGGGACTGATCATGATCGCCGGCCTGATGTACGGCCTGGAGAAGAAAGAAGCACACTGGGAGTTACTGAAAAGCACCGACTACATGGGCATTCTCACCCTCGGCGTCGGCCTCGGTTGTTTGCAGGTGTTTCTGGAGGAAGGCCACCGCAAGGACTGGCTGGAGTCGAACCTGATCGTGACCCTGGGCAGCATCGCACTGATCAGCCTGATCACCTTTGTGATCGTGCAAGTCTCCAGGCCCAACCCGCTGATCAACCTGGGCATCCTGCGCAACCGCAATTTCGGCTTGACGAGTATTTCCAGCCTGGGGATGGGGGTCGGACTGTATGGCTCGATTTTCCTGTTGCCGCTGTATCTGGCGCAGATCCAGAACTACAACGCCCTGCAGATCGGCGAAGTGATCATGTGGATGGGCGTGCCGCAGCTGTTTCTGATTCCGCTGGTGCCGAAACTGATGAAGTACATTTCGCCGAAGTGGCTTTGCACGCTGGGATTCGGCCTGTTCGGGCTGGCGAGTTTTTATTCCGGGGTATTGAACCCGGACTTTGCCGGGCCGCAGTTCAATCAGATCCAACTCCTTCGCGCGATGGGCCAGCCCCTGATCATGGTCACCATTTCGTTGATCGCCACCGCGTACATCCTGCCGCAGGACGCGGGCTCGGCGTCGAGCCTGTTCAATATCCTGCGTAATCTCGGCGGCGCGATTGGCATCGCCCTCCTCGCCACTCTGCTGGATGCGCGAACCAAGACGTACTTTGATTATTTGCGCGAAGCCATTGTGCCGAGCAATCCGCAGGTGGCCGAGCGGCTGGCGTCGATGGCGGACCGGCTGGGCAATGAAACGGCGGCGCTGGGCAAGATCAGTGAAATTGCGCATCAGCAAGCGTCGATCATGGCTTACAACGATGCGTTTCACTTTGTCGGGATTGCGCTGGGGGTGAGCATGCTGGCGATCTTGCTGACCAAAAAACTGCCGGAGGGGATCAAGGCTGGGGAAGCACATTAGTCACCACTGATCGTTCCCATGCTCCGCGTGGGAACGATCGTGTAAAGGAGTCCTATCTGGCACCGCAGAATCTCAAACAGTGATCAACCGCTCCCGCAACTTGCCAATCTCATCGCGCATCTGCGCCGCTGCTTCAAACTCAAGATCACGTGCCAACGCATACATCTTCTCTTCCAAAGCTTTAATGCGCTTGGCGATCTCGCCCGGTGAGCGCAATTCGGCTTCGTACCTGGCGCTTTCCTCGGCGGCCTTGGCCATGCCTTTGCGCTTCTTGCTGCGCGAGCCCGGCACGGTGGCACCTTCCATGATGTCGGCGACGTCCTTGAACACGCCCTTGGGCGTGATGCCATTGGCCAGGTTAAAGGCGATTTGTTTGTCCCGACGACGCTCGGTTTCGCCGATCGCCCGTTCCATGGAGCCGGTAATGCGGTCAGCGTACAAAATCGCCCGACCGTTGAGGTTTCGGGCGGCCCGGCCGATGGTCTGGATCAGCGAGCGCTCGGAACGCAGGAAGCCTTCCTTGTCCGCGTCGAGAATCGCCACCAGTGACACTTCCGGCATGTCCAGGCCTTCACGTAGCAGGTTGATCCCCACCAGCACATCGAACGTACCGAGGCGCAAATCGCGAATGATTTCGACCCGCTCCACGGTGTCGATGTCCGAGTGCAGATAACGCACGCGAACGCCGTGGTCGGCCAGGTAATCGGTCAAATCCTCAGACATGCGCTTGGTCAGGGTCGTGACCAGAACCCGCTCTTCCATTGCCACGCGCTTGGTGATTTCCGAGAGCAGATCGTCGACTTGTGTCAGCGCCGGGCGGATCTCGATTTGCGGATCAACCAGCCCCGTCGGCCGCACCAACTGCTCAACGACGCGACCTGCGTGTTCTGCCTCGTAATTGCCGGGTGTCGCCGAGACGAAAATCGTCTGCGGGCTGATGCTTTCAAATTCGTCGAAACGCATGGGTCGGTTATCCAGCGCGGACGGCAGGCGGAAACCGTATTCCACCAGCGTCTCTTTACGCGAGCGGTCGCCCTTATACATGGCGCCGACCTGCGGCACGCTGACGTGGGATTCGTCGATCACCAACAGGGCATCGGCCGGCAGATAGTCGAACAACGTCGGCGGCGCCTGGCCGGATTCACGCCCGGACAGGTAGCGCGAGTAGTTTTCGATACCGTTGCAATAGCCCAACTCTAGGATCATCTCCAGGTCGAAGCGGGTGCGCTGCTCCAGACGCTGGGCTTCAACGAGTTTGTTGTTGCTGCGCAGGTAATCCAGGCGCTCCTGCAACTCGACCTTGATGCCTTCGATGGCGCCGAGCAGGGTTTCTCTCGGCGTCACGTAGTGGCTTTTTGGATAGAACGTGAAGCGCGGCAGCTTGCGGATCACTTCGCCGGTCAGTGGATCGAAGGCGGACAGGCTCTCGACTTCGTCATCGAACAGCTCGATGCGGATCGCTTCAAAATCGGATTCCGCCGGATGGATATCAATCACATCGCCCCGCACCCGGAAGGTTGCACGGGCAAAATCCATGTCGTTGCGGGTGTATTGCAGGTCCGCCAGGCGACGCAGCAAGGCACGCTGATCGAGTTTGTCGCCGCGATCCACGTGCAATACCATCTTCAAATAGGTTTCCGGACTGCCCAAACCGTAGATGCACGACACGGTGGTGACGATGATCGCGTCTTTGCGCTCCAGCAACGCCTTGGTCGCGGACAGGCGCATCTGCTCGATGTGGTCGTTGATCGAGGCGTCTTTCTCGATGAAGGTATCGGACGACGGTACATAAGCTTCGGGCTGGTAGTAGTCGTAGTAGGAGACGAAGTACTCCACCGCGTTGTTCGGAAAAAACGCCTTGAACTCGCCGTACAACTGCGCGGCCAGGGTCTTGTTCGGTGCCAGCACCAGGGTCGGACGCTGCACTTGCGCGATCACATTGGCGATGCTGAAGGTCTTGCCGGAGCCGGTCACACCGAGCAACGTCTGGTGCGCCAGACCGGCTTCGATGCCTTCGACCATCAGGCGGATGGCTTCCGGCTGATCGCCGGCGGGCTCGAAGCGGGTGACTAGCTGGAATTCAGACATTCAATACCCCTGGGGTCGCGCCTGACCGGTCAAACCGGACAGCAACGAAAGAGACCACAAACGACCGACGTCGCCCGAGGAAAAAACTGGATTGTGCTCAATGTGGAGTCGATTGCCTGCTCTTTCAAGGCAAACGTCCTACATCCCGTGAATCCTTTGACGACGCCAATCGGCTAATGGTCGAAAAATAATCGGAAAAACTTAACGGAAAAGCCGAATCGTCTGTCGCCATCAATCGCCAATGACCTCTATACTAGCTCCCCGTTTGTGCACCGCTCTAGTGCATTCGGCTGGAGCGCCACATGTCCCTCCACTCTCCATTCAGAGCCGCCGCAAAAATGAGCCTGTTCTCCGCTGTCGAAATGGCACCACGCGATCCAATCCTGGGCCTCAACGAAGCATTCAACGCCGATACCCGTACCAACAAGGTCAACCTGGGGGTCGGTGTTTATTGCAACGAGGAGGGGCGAATTCCACTCCTGCGCGCCGTTGTCGAAGCCGAGACGATTCGCGTCGCTCAACACGCTTCCCGTGGCTACTTGCCAATCGACGGCATCGCTGCCTACGACCAGGCTGTGCAGAAACTGCTGTTTGGCAATGACTCGCCACTGATCGCTGCTGGCCGCGTTATCACCACCCAGGCCGTTGGCGGTACCGGCGCACTGAAAATCGGTGCCGACTTCCTCAAGCAACTGCTGCCGAACGCAGTCGTGGCGATCAGCGACCCGAGCTGGGAAAACCACCGCGCACTGTTCGAAACCGCCGGTTTCCCGGTACAGAACTACCGCTACTACGACGCTGCGACCCACGATGTAAACCGTGCCGGCCTGCTGGAAGACCTGAACGCCCTGCCCTCCGGCTCGATCGTTGTGCTGCACGCCTGCTGCCACAACCCGACCGGCGTGGACCTGAGCCCGGCGGACTGGAACAACGTTCTGGAAGTCGTTAAAGCCAAAGGCCACGTACCGTTCCTCGACATGGCCTACCAGGGTTTTGGCGATGGCATCGACGAAGACGCCGCTGCAGTGCGTTTGTTCGCCGAGTCGGGTCTGACCTTCTTCGTGTCCAGCTCGTTTTCCAAGTCGTTCTCGCTGTACGGCGAGCGGGTTGGCGCCCTGTCGATCGTCAGCGAATCGAAAGAAGAAAGCGCGCGCGTACTGTCGCAAGTCAAACGCGTCATCCGCACCAACTACTCCAACCCGCCAACCCACGGTGCAAGCATCGTCGCCGCGGTGCTGAACAGCCCGGTCCTGCGTGCCCAGTGGGAAGAAGAACTGGCAGAAATGCGCCTGCGGATTCGCGGCATGCGCATCCAGATGGTTGATCTGCTGGCGAAAAACGCCCCGCAGCGCGACTTCAGCTTCGTCGGCCGTCAGCGCGGCATGTTCTCTTACTCCGGCCTGACGGTTGAGCAAGTCACCCGCCTGCGCACCGAGTTTGGCATCTACGCCTTGGACACAGGCCGCATCTGCGTGGCTGCGTTGAACCAGAGCAATATCGACGTAGTGACCAAGGCCATCGTTCAGGTGATCTGAGTCGTCCGGTGATATGAAAAACGGGAAGCCGATTGGCTTCCCGTTTTTTATTTGTGGCAGATAGTTTTCAAAGCAGCGACTGCGCCCTCTAAACTCCCCACCATTCAAAATGTAGGAGCTGGCTTGCCAGCGAAGGCGGTCGCCCAGCCAACAACAATGTTGAATGTGATGGCCTCATCGCTGGCAAGCCAGCTCCTACAGGTTTTGTGTACATCCAGGAATTTTGCGAGAAACCCATGAAAAACGATGACCTACGCGCAGACCGCGACGAGCTGGACCACTTCGTGCCTCGCACCCCGGCCAAACGCGGCAACAACCTGGTGATGCAAGTGGCTGCCGGCGTGTTTCTTGGTGGCCTGGCCTTATGGCTGGTGCAACTGGCCGCCACGACGCTCTACACCAAAATGATGCTCGGCACCTTTACGTTCGGCGGTTAAGCCAGTTCGGTGGCACGCTGGCTGGCGGCGTCGTCATAGGCGACATAGAGCGACTCGGCAATCTGACTTTTGATCGCCTTGGTGCTTTCCAGTCCCAGAACAAAACCTTCGGCCTTGCCGCCGGCACGGTTCAATTCCTCAGCCGTGCTGGCCTGCGTGATTGCGTCGAACAGTTTTTCGGCGTGGGGGCCGACACCTTTGGGCAAGCTGATCTGAGCGATGCTCATGCGAACACCTCGTTGTGGTGAGGTGTGCAGGTTGGGTGATTCATGGCGCGTACCTTTTCGGCGAATGGCCGGCAGCGCGTGTAACCACTTCCGGGCGGCCATGGTAGACCTCCGGGACGAATCTGGTAACCGCCCACGGCCGATAAACCACCGCCTGTCCCGACGAATTGCCCATGTTGCTATCAGACGCTTGACTTCTCTTTTTGAATCAGTAACATAGGCGCCATTCCGCGATAGCTCAGTTGGTAGAGCAAGTGACTGTTAATCACTGGGTCCCTGGTTCGAGTCCAGGTCGTGGAGCCATACAAGGTTCCAGAGAATGCTTGAAAAATCTCTGAAACTTCAAAAAAACCCGCCTTCTCAGGCGGGTTTTTTCGTTTCTGGCGCCCCATCGGACTTCGGTGGATATCGCCGCCAGAGAGCAGGTTCCCGGCCGGGCGGGCCGGGATTGAGCTTACTGCTTCAATATAAACGTCGTCAGGGTTTGCAGATCGTCCGGGCTTAACTGCGCGAAAGGCGGCATCGGGATATCCCCCCATTTGCCGGAACCGCCGTGCTGAATGCTGGACGCTACCTTGGTCTGCGCCTGTGGGTCTTTGGCGTATTTGGCAGCTACATCGTGATAGGCCGGACCTACAACCTTATGATCGATCGCGTGACAGGACAGACAGGCGTTATTCTGGAGCAACGCCATGGCATCGGGTTTTGCGACAGGCGCCGGCGGGGGTTGGCTTGCTGTCGGATTCGAGGCCGCCTGCACATCGGCATCGCTCGTATGAGCACTGCCGTAGGTCGCCGCAAGGTAGGCGCCGATCATGGTCACATCCTGATCGCTGATGGGGGCCCCATACACCTTCTGCATCTTGCCCGCTTCTGCCGTCCACTGCGCCAGGCTCATGCCAGGAGGCTGGAAGTTGATGTAATCAGCTGAGTGGCAGGTGGAACATTTCTGCTGGGCCAACTGATAACCAGGCAGCTCATTGGGCTTGAGCACAGCCGTTTCCGGCGGCAATGTGATCGACAGTGGTGCCGCACCGGCCAGGGTAGCCAAACAAACCTGAGCCGCGCAGAGCAAGGTGGTCATGCGTTTCATGAGTTTCATGCGGGCCCCTCAGGCGACAGTTACGTGGCTGGTTTCTATGGCATTGCGACGGTAGCCACTGGGGTTCCAGTCAGCTCGCAGCGGTTGCGTCTCGCCCGCACTGTTACTGGCTCGCACCATCAATTGTGTGGCGCCCTTGCTGGTAAAGGTGATCGGCAGCGTCCACTCACGGAAGGAGAAACGACCAAGGTCCTTTCCAAGCTTGGCTTCGCGCCAGTTTTTTCCGCCATCGATAGAAATTTCCACCTTGTTGACGCCAACACCGCCGTCGAACGCAATGCCCTTGAGCACCACGTTTTTTTTCAGCGGCAATACATCGCCATGTTTAACGCTGGTGATGAAACTGCGTATTGCCAATTTTGAAATCGGTTTGGTTTGTGCCGCAGTGGTGCCGGGGGCGATGCATAAACAATCGTTGTCCGGAAGGCGGTAACCTTTTGCCATGAAGAAACCGTCGAAGGTATGGTCGACGACTTCGATCTCATTCAGGTGCTTGATCCAGTAAGTGCCGAAATAGCCTGGTACCACCAGGCGTATTGGATATCCGTTGAGGAACGGCAGATCGGTTCCGTTCATCGACCAGGCGATCATGGGCTCACCGTCCATGGCATGGCTGATGTCCAGGGCCTTGATGTACTCCGGCGTGCTTCCCAGCACGGGCTTGTCTAGCCCACGGAATGTCACTTGCTTTGCGTCGGCTTTCACACCGGCCTTTTCCAATACGGCCTTGAGTGGCACTCCCACCCAGCGGGCATTGCCCATCGAACCATTGCCCAACTGAGCGCCAAACACACGCGGCATCGAGAAGCCACGGCTGTTACCCGAACACTGATTCACGGCCACTACTTCTACCGGTTCGGCGAGAGCTTTGAGCTCGGCAAGGGAAAGCGACAGCGGCGTGTCGACCGAGCCCTTGATCGTCAGACGGTAGGTATCCGGATCGATGCTGGTGGGGAAATTGGCCAGGTGGTAACGCACGAAAAAGGCGTCATTGGGCGTAATCGGGCCTTCGTTGAAGACAGGGAACGGCGTCTCCAGGTGCGGCGGGCGGGTGGTTACAAGGGTCAACGGGCGTTTTTGCGGGTACTGCACCAGCGGCCGTGGGCCCGCAGCAAAAGTCACTTCTTCAGCAGTTTCGTCGACCGCTTTGGTTTCGTCGGCAGCCTTGGCGAGGCTTGCCAATGGCGAAGCCGCCACCGCCAGGGTGAAGGCATCGCGTAGAACGCGCCGGCGGCTCGGCTTGCTGTTATCTATAAAACTGAACTTCATTCTGCGCTCTCTATAATTGTTTTACTGAGATGCAACTGACAGCCCCCGCCAAGGCACGGAGGCATCGGGCTCGATGTGTAACAGGGCTTTTCTTCGACTTCGGTATCGAGGCCAGTATCGTCACGGATAAGTCGGCCGCTTTTCATTTGACGTCAGGGACTTGACATTTGACGACAGAGGTTGCCGACACGTGCGGTATCCGAGGGGCGCGCCGGAGAAACATCGTTCGGCACTGAATCGCGTCATCGAGTAGGAGGCGGATTTA
>NZ_AKJS01000020.1 GCF_000282215.1 Pseudomonas sp. GM21 | reverse complement strand
CAGCTGCTACAAAGAATGCATTCACCGGCGTGCGATGGAATGTCCCTAAAGCCTGCCCACTACAAGTCGATAACCCGATATCGATAGTTGTGGGCCATCCCGCGATCGCCCATCACCTTTTCCACAGAAGGTTTTTATGTCCTCCACCAAAGCCCGCGCAGATTCACTTTCGCTTCTGCTGTTTACCTTGCGCAGCGGCAAGCTGATGGCGATCAACCTGCTGAAAGTCAGTGAAATCATCCCCTGCCCGCCGCTGACCCGGCTGCCGGAGTCGCATCCCCACGTCAAAGGCATCGCCACCCTGCGTGGCGCTTCGTTGTCGGTGATCGACCTGAGCCGCGCCATCGGCGAGCGTCCGCTGGAAGACCCGAACGGTGGCTGCCTGATCGTCACCGATGTCAGTCGCTCCAAGCAGGGCCTGCATGTTCAGGCGGTGAGCAAGATCGTTCACTGCCTGACCACCGACATCCGCCCGCCCCCCTTCGGTTCCGGCGGCGTGCGTTCGTACATCACCGGCGTGACCTCGGTCGACGGCACATTGGTACAAGTGCTGGACATCGAAAAAGTCATCCACGGCATTGCGCCGGCACAGATCGAAAGCGCCCCGACCGAGCTGAGCATGGAAGACGCGGAAGTCTTGGGCAGCGCGCGTATTCTGGTGGTCGATGACAGCCAGGTCGCCCTGCAACAATCCGTGCACACCCTGCGCAACCTTGGCCTGCAATGCCACACCGCGCGCAGCGCCAAGGAAGCCATCGACTGCCTGCTCGACCTGCAAGGCACGGCCCAGCAGATCAACCTGATCGTCTCGGACATCGAAATGTCGGAGATGGACGGCTACGCTTTCACCCGTACCTTGCGCGAAACGCCGGATTTCTCGCACCTGTATGTGTTGTTGCATACGTCGCTGGACAGTGCGATGAACAGCGAAAAGGCGCGTCTGGCCGGAGCCAACGCAGTGCTGACCAAGTTCTCTTCGCCAGAACTGACCAAATGCCTGATCGACGCGGCCAAGGCCGTCGCTGAACAAGGTCATTGAGGTGGCCGAGGGCTTTTGTTTTTTGATGCGGCGCAACCTCGCGCAGGCTGTCCCGGCGATTACCTGGCCTCAAGGAATTGTCCTCACCCAATACCGCCCTGAATCAGCAGCAGCCGTTCATTGCTTGATGGAACAGGGTTTTCAGGACGGCGGCGGCCGCGTGCCGGCGCTGGAGGTGTGGCAACAACGCTTTGAAACCGACCCCGAATACGATCCCACCCTGTGTTTCATAGCGCTTGATGCCGACGGTGTCGTCGGCGTGTGCCAGTGCTGGACCAGCGCCTACGTCAAAAACCTGGTGGTGCATCCGCGAGCGCAACGCCTCGGGCTTGGCCGCGCATTGCTGCTGCAGGCATTCAACGTATTTCAGCAACGCCGGGAAGGGTTTGTCGATTTGAAAGTATTGGAAGACAACCTTCGGGCGCAGCGGTTGTATGAAAGCGTCGGGATGTATGTGGTCCGCCGGGAACCGGTTCCAGTCTGAGACACTCCAACGTCGGCCATTCCATGACTGCCAAGGACGCTTAAACCATGAAAGCCGCAACCCTGACCTTCCTCTGCCTCACCGCCCTCGCCTCCCAGGCCCAAGCCTCCAGCCCAGATGCCTGGGCCGCCTATGACAAGGCAGTCCTCGCCAGCTGCACCAAAGCCAGCGGCCTGAAAAATGCCAAACCGGTCGGCAACGCGGCGCAGTTCGATGACCGGGTGGGTTACACCGCGCTCCTGTTGCAAGGCCAATACCCGCAAAAACACATGAAAGGCCAGCAAGGCACCGAACTGTGTCTCTACAACAAGCAGAAAAAAACCGCCTACGTCACCGAATGGGACTCCATCCGCTCGACCGCCAAGGTCCAGTAGGCGATAGGTGCGCACAGGGCGACGGATGCGGCGGTGAACTTTGCGTTTATTTCAATGCGGGCGGCTTGATTCAAGGGATGAGCTGTCTGTGATGGCCCCTTCGCGAGCAAGCCCGCTCCCACATTTAACCGCGCCGTACGCAAATCATAGGTGGGAGCGGCGATGCGACGATTCGACTTGCTCGCGAAGGCGATTGGTCAAACACCGCAAAGTTACAAACTCAGCGCTTACCCATCGAACGACGCGTACCTGGAGGCGCCGCACCCGGGGTCTTGGTATGGCCATTCTTCGCGCCATTCTTGTACCAAGGCTGGCTGGCGTTCTTTGCAGCGGCCAGATCACCCGGTTTGAACGGGAACTTGAATGCCGGAATCGCGGCTTTGGTTTCGCTGTCTGCGCTGGAGTCGACGCTGTCTGGCAGGTCTGCCTGGTCGTCGCTCAAAGCGTCGGCAACCGGCGGTTGTGTCGGGGAAGTCATGAAAGCTCCGGGTGATGCACATAGAGTCGGGCCCGGTCAGCGAGCCGCGAAAGGCGGCAGTATACCTGTGTCGAGAGCTGCAAGCTTCACGCGACAAGCGAGTCCGTCAGGTTTTGTGTTGACTGATACGCCGTCCGCCGCTGATCTAAACGCCCAAACTGACAACCCCGTCAGTTACCAGTCACCCTCCTGACGGGCTGACAGGGTTATAAAGAGGGTATAAATCTGAAAATACCCTGACCCATTAGCCCGGCGCCCCACTCGCATGCGAATTCAGAAAAAATCCGCCTTGATCGCAGGTCTGCTTATAGCCTTGGCAGCGCTGGGGTCCTGGTACGTCACCAAGCCCGCCACGGGCAAACTCGCTGCCCCTACCGCGATTCCGGTGCGCGTGGTCAACGTCGTTGAAAAAGACGTGCCGCGTTACGTCAGCGGCATCGGTTCGGTGCTGTCCCTGCACAGCGTCGTGGTGCGCCCGCAGATCGACGGCATTCTCACCAAAATCCTGGTCAAGGAAGGCCAGTTGGTGAGTAAAGGTGACCTGCTCGCCACCATCGACGACCGTTCGATCCGCGCCAGCCTCGATCAGGCTCGTGCCCAGCTGGGCGAAAGCCAGGCGCAGTTGCAAGTGGCGCTGGTCAATCTCAAGCGTTACAAGTTGCTCAGCGTTGACGACGGGGTGTCGAAACAGACTTACGACCAGCAACAAGCGCTGGTCAATCAACTCAAGGCCACCGCCCAGGGCAATCAGGCTTCGATCGACGCTGCACAGGTGCAACTCTCCTACACGCAGATTCGCTCCCCGGTCAGCGGTCGCGTCGGTATTCGTACAGTGGATGAAGGCAACTTCCTGCGCATGACCGATACCCAGGGCCTGTTCACGGTGACGCAGATCGACCCGATTGCCGTCGAGTTCTCCCTGCCGCAGCACATGCTGCCGACCCTGCAAGGGCTGATCGGCGACCCGCAGCGCGCACGGGTAAAAGCCTACATTGGCGCCGACACCGACGGTGAAACCGGCAACCTGCTGGGCGAAGGTCACTTGACCCTGATCGATAACCAGATCAACGCCAACACCGGGACCATTCGCGCCAAGGCCGAATTCAACAACCCCGGGCAGAAACTCTGGCCGGGGCTGCTGGTGACGGTAAAAATTCAGACAGCCCTGGAGAAAGATGCCCTGGTGGTGCCGCCCACTGTCGTACAACGGGGCCTCGATCAACACTTCGTGTACCGGGTCAACGGTGACAAGGTTGAAGCCGTCACCGTGCAGGTGGTTGCGCAAGGCAGCGGCCAGGACATCATCAAAGGCGTGAAACCGGGCGATGTGCTGGTCACTGATGGCCAGTCGCGACTCAAGCCGGGGTCGACCGTGCAGGTGCTGACCGAACCACCGCAGGTGGTGCAATCGGAGCCGAAGCCATGAAAGGTCACGGCTCGATCTCTGCCTGGTGCATCGATCACCCGGTCGCCACTATCCTGCTGACCTTCGCGTTGGTGCTGCTCGGCGCCATCGCCTTTCCGCGCCTGTCGATTGCGCCGCTGCCGGAAGCCGAATTCCCGACCATTCAGGTGGCCGCGCAACTGCCCGGCGCCAGCCCGGAAACCATGGCGTCATCGGTAGCCACGCCGCTTGAAGTGCAATTCAGTTCCATTCCTGGCGTGACCCAAATGACATCGAGCAGCGCCTTGGGCTCGACCATCCTGATCCTGCAATTCACCCTCGACAAAAGCATCGACACCGCCGCCCAGGAAGTCCAGGCCGCGATCAACACCGCTGCCGGCAAACTGCCCAAGGACATGCCCAACCTGCCGACCTGGCGCAAGGTCAATCCGGCCGACAGCCCGGTGCTGATCCTCAGCATCAACTCCACGCAAATGCCCGGCACTGAACTCAGCGACCTGGTGGAAACCCTGCTGTCGCGTCAGATCAGCCAGATCGATGGTGTAGGCCAGATCAACATCACCGGTCAGCAACGTCCGGCGATTCGCGTCCAAGCCTTGGCGGACAAACTGGCGGCCATCGGCCTGACCCTCGCCGACATTCGCCTGGCCATCCAGAACACCAGCCTCAACCTGGCCAAAGGGGCGTTGTACGGCGAGTCGAGTATTTCGACACTGTCGACCAACGACCAGCTGTTTCACCCCGAGGAATACAGCCAACTCATCGTTTCCTACAAGGACGGCGCCCCGGTTCATCTGAGGGATGTCGCCAAAGTCGTCAACGGTTCGGAAGATGCCTACATTCAGGCCTGGGCCGACGGTAAGCCCGGGGTGAACCTGGTGATTTTCCGGCAACCGGGCGCGAACATCGTCGAGACCGTGGACCGCATACAAGCCGCACTGCCCACACTGCAAGCCATGCTCCCCGCTTCGGTGCAGGTCAACGTACTGGTCGACCGCACCCAGACCATCCGCGCGTCTTTGCATGAAGTGGAAATCACCCTGCTGATCGCGATCCTGCTGGTGGTGGCGGTGATGGCGCTGTTCCTGCGCCAATGGTCGGCGACCCTGATTGTGTCCGCGGTGCTGGGCGTTTCCCTGATCGCGAGTTTCGCCCTGATGTACATCATGGGCTTCAGCCTGAACAACCTGACCCTGGTGGCGATTGTGGTGGCCGTTGGGTTTGTGGTCGACGATGCGATTGTGGTGGTGGAGAACATTCACCGGCACCTTGAGGCCGGCGACGGCATGCGCGAAGCGGCGATCAAGGGTGCCGGCGAGATTGGTTTTACCGTGGTCTCGATCAGTTTCTCGCTGGTCGCGGCGTTCATTCCGCTGCTGTTCATGGGCGGCGTGGTCGGGCGGTTGTTCAAGGAGTTCGCCCTGACGGCCACTTCAACCATCATGATTTCGGTGGTGGTGTCGCTGACGCTGGCGCCAACCCTGGCCGCGATGTTTATGCGTGCGCCGGTGCATCACGCCCACAGCAAACCCACGTTCGGCGAACGCTTGCTGGCCGGCTACGAAAAATGGCTGCGTCGCGCCCTTATCCATCAAAAATTGATGCTCGGGGTTTTCTGCTTGTCGCTGGGTCTGGCCGTCGCCGGTTACATTTTTATCCCCAAGGGTTTCTTCCCAGTGCAGGACACCGGGTTTGTCCTCGGGACGACCGAAGCCGCCGCCGATATTTCCTACGGCGACATGGTAAAAAAACACTTGGCGATGGCCGAAATCGTCGCGGCGGATCCCGCAGTCGCGGCGTTTTCCCACTCGGTCGGTGTGTCTGGCAGTAACCAGACCATCGCCAACGGCCGCTTCTGGATCTCCCTGAAAAAACGCGGTGATCGCGACGTCTCGGCCAGTCAGTTCATCGACCGGATTCGTCCGCAACTGATGAAGGTCCCGGGCATCGTGTTGTACCTGCGCGCCGGCCAGGACATCAACCTCAGCTCCGGCCCAAGCCGCGCCCAGTACCAATACGTGCTCAAAAGCAACGACGGCGCGACCCTCAGCACCTGGACCCAGCGCCTGACGGAAAAATTGCGCAGCAACCCGGCGTTCCGCGACATTTCCAACGACCTGCAACTGGGCGGCAGCATTACCCACATCAGCATCGATCGCAGCGCCGCGGCGCGTTT
This sequence comes from Pseudomonas sp. GM21, assembly GCF_000282215.1. Taxonomy (GTDB): domain Bacteria; phylum Pseudomonadota; class Gammaproteobacteria; order Pseudomonadales; family Pseudomonadaceae; genus Aquipseudomonas. The sequence continues at coordinate 15,908 of NZ_AKJS01000020.1, read as the reverse complement.
CGGCCTGACCGCCAGTGATGTCGACGAAGCGCTGTACGATGCGTTTGGTCAGCGCCAGGTCAATGAATTCCAGACCCAGATCAACCAGTACAACGTGATTCTGGAACTGGACACCAAACAACGCGGCAAGGCCGAAAGCCTCAACTATTTCTACCTGCGCTCGCCTCTCAGCGGGGAAATGGTGCCACTGTCGGCGCTGGCCAAATTTGATGCGCCTACGGTCGGCCCGCTGTCCATCGCCCATGACGGCATGTTCCCGGCGGCCAACTTGTCATTCAACCTCGCGCCCGGCGTAGCGTTGGGTGATGCGGTGATCATGCTCAACCAGGCCAAGGTCGATATCGGCATGCCGGCGGCCATGAGCGGTAACTTCCAGGGCGCGGCCCAGGCATTCCAGAGCTCGCTGGCCAGCCAGCCGTGGCTGATTCTGGCGGCGCTGCTGGCGGTGTACATCATTCTCGGCGTGCTCTACGAGAGCTTCGTGCACCCGCTGACCATCATCTCGACGCTGCCCTCGGCGGGGCTCGGGGCGGTGATCATGTTGTGGATTTGCGGCCAGGACTTTTCGATCATGGCGCTGATCGGGCTGGTGCTGCTGATCGGTATCGTCAAGAAAAACGGCATCCTGATGATCGACTTCGCGCTCGACGCCCAGCGCAACCGTGGCTTGCCACCGGAAGAGGCGATCTTCGAGGCCTGTATCACACGGTTCCGGCCGATCATCATGACCACCCTCGCCGCCCTGCTCGGCGCCCTGCCACTGATGCTCGGCTACGGCACCGGCGCTGAACTGCGCCAGCCACTGGGCATCGCGGTGGTCGGCGGCTTGCTGGTGAGCCAGGCGCTGACGCTGTTCACCACTCCGGTCATATACTTGTGGCTTGAGCGGTTTTTCCATCGACCTGAACCAGCCCCGATACCGGCGCTGGCGACCACAGACTGAGGCGGGGTCATGCGCGTTCTGATCATCGAAGACGAAGAAAAAACCGCGGACTATTTACACCGCGGCCTGACGGAACAGGGTTACACCGTGGACGTGGCGCGGGATGGCGTGGAAGGCCTGCACCTGGCGCTGGAAAGTGACTACGCGGTAATCGTCCTTGACGTCATGCTGCCAGGCCTCGACGGCTTCGGCGTGTTGCGCGCTTTGCGTGCACGCAAGCAAACCCCAGTGATCATGCTCACCGCCCGCGAGCGGGTGGAAGACCGTATCAAAGGCCTGCGCGACGGCGCTGACGATTACCTGGGCAAGCCATTTTCCTTCCTTGAACTGGTGGCGCGCCTGCAAGCGCTGACCCGGCGCAGCGGCGGCCACGAACCGGTGCAAGTGAGCATCGCCGACCTGTGGATAGATTTGATCAGCCGCAAGGCTACACGCGCCGGCACTCGCCTTGACCTGACGGCCAAGGAGTTTTCGCTGCTCAGTGTGCTGGCCCGTCGGCAAGGTGAAATCCTCTCGAAAACCGCGATTGCCGAGATGGTCTGGGACATCAACTTCGACAGCGACGCCAACGTCGTCGAAGTCGCCATCAAGCGTCTGCGGGCCAAGCTCGACGGGCCGTTCGACGAGAAACTGCTGCACACGATTCGTGGCATGGGTTATGTGCTGGAGAGCCGTGGTGTCCAGTAATTCGATTGCCCTGCGCCTCAGTGGAATGTTCACCCTGGTGGCGCTGCTGGTGTTTTTGTTGATCGGCTGGGCGCTGTATCAGCAGGTCGATAAAGGCCTGGGGTTGCTGCCCGAAGCCGAACTGGACGCGCGCTACAGCGTGCTCGAATCCACCGTCGGCCGGTATGGCACGCCCGAGCATTGGGTGAAGATCAACAACAAGCTCAAGCTGCTCGGCGAAGAAGACAAGCGCATCAGTTTCTGGATTATCAGCGGCGATCCGCACTACGAATACGGCAACCTCACACCGCAAATCCGTAGCTTCGCCGAAGGGCCGCTGGGCATGCGTGACTTGCAGTTGCCAGACCATCCCTACCCGCTGAAAGTGCTGGTGAGCCAGTTCCCGGCCAAGGATCAACGCCCACCGTTGCGCTTCATGATCGGCATCGACACCGAGACGTTTGTCGAAACTCAACATCACTTGCTGATCGCGTTGATCAGCCTGGCGATTGTCGGTGTGTTACTGGCTTCTGCGTTGGGGTATTGGGTGGCGCGGATCGGCCTCCAGCCTTTGATCAAACTGTCTCAGGAAGCCCAGCGCCTGGCGCCGCCGCTGCGTTCCGGGCGCTTGCGATTGTCGTCGCTGCCGCCGGAACTGGACCAGTTCGTCAATTCGTTCAACTCGACGCTGGAGCGGGTTGAGCAGGCTTATTCACGGCTGGAGTCGTTCAACGCCGACGTCGCCCATGAGTTGCGTTCGCCGCTGACTAACCTGATCGGCCAGACCCAGGTCGCGCTGACGCGTGGGCGCTCCGCCGAGCACTATTTTGAAGTGCTGCAATCGAACCTCGAAGAACTGGAACGGCTGCGCTCGATCATCAACGACATGCTGTTCCTCGCCAGTGCGGATCAGGGCAGCAAGGCCACCAAACTGACCTCCACCTCGCTCGCCGATGAAGTGGCGACAACGCTGGAGTACCTGGATTTCATTCTTGAGGATGCACAGGTTCAGGTACAGGTCAGTGGTGATGCGCAGGTGCGGATCGAGATCGCGCATCTGCGTCGGGCATTGATCAATCTGCTGAGCAACGCGGTGCAGCACACTGAACCTGGACGAGTGATTCAGGTGCGAATCGAAGTCGACGAGCATCAGGTGAGCATCGGCGTCGCCAACCCCGGAACACCGATTGCCAGGGAGCATTTGCCCCGGCTGTTTGAGCGTTTTTACCGAGTGGATGCGTCGCGCAGCAATAGCGGCAACAATCACGGGTTGGGGCTGGCGATCGTCAAGGCGATTGCACTGATGCATGGTGGGGATGTGTTTGTGCGCAGTGACCACGGGATGAATACTTTCGGGATTCACCTTCCCGTCTAGTCCTCACACGGACCTGTAGCAGCTGGCGAAGCCTGCGTCCGGCTGCGAAGCAGTCGTGAAACCAGACACTGCGGTGTTTCAGGTGATCCGAGTTGCCCGGATTGACGACTGCTTCGCAGCCGAACGCAGGCTTCGCCAGCTGCTACAGGTGCGGTGTTGCATTTCTTACTGTTGCCTCAACCGCAATAGTCCTTTCTTGAACTGGCTCTGTTTCCCATTGGCCAAGATCCTTATCTTTGCCCGCACCAAACAGCACTTGCCAAGCAAGAAGGTTTTAAAGATGTCCAACATCAAGGGTATTGCCAGCGCGTTCGTTTTGTCCTCTTTGTTCCTGTCTCCATTCGCCATGGCGGAAGAGTCGCAAACGTTCGTCGCGCAAAATGCCGCACGCACCACGGCCTACGATCAGTATCAGAGCGAAATGACGGCCAAAGCTCCAGACGCTGCGCAATCCCCTCAAACATCGACGTCTGCAAGCCAGACGCTGAATGAGAAAGACAGCTGATTCATACAACGACTCTGTTTCCCTCGACACTTTTCATCGGCTCTTCCCTTGAAAAGTTGTCTTCAAAGCCGCTGCTGTCAGCGGCTTTTTTTGTTGTGGCTGATCGTTCCCACGCTCTGCGTGGGAATGCCTCAACGGACGCTCCGCGTCCGGCTCTGGATGAGACGCGGAGCATCTCGGGCTTCATTCCCACGCAGAGCGTGGGAACGATCATCCATGGGGCCGGAACGAACAACGCATTAACTTTTCTTCAGCCATAAAAAAAAGCCACCCGAAGGCAGCCTTTAAAAACTAGAGAGGTTTTTGCTTACACGGCCGCGACGGGACGCATGTAAGAGATCGGTGCAGTGCTGGCGTCTTCGAAAGTCACGACTTCCCAAGCATCTGTCTGCTCAATCAACTTGCGCAGCAGCTGGTTGTTCAATGCATGTCCGGACTTGAAGCCCTTGAACTCACCAATCAGGCTATTGCCCAGCAGGTAGAGGTCACCAATTGCATCGAGGATCTTGTGCTTCACGAATTCGTCTTCATAGCGAAGGCCGTCTTCGTTCAGTACACCATCCGCGTCGACCACAATAGCGTTTTCAACGCTGCCGCCGAGTGCGAGGTTGTGCTTGCGCAGGTACTCGATGTCACTCATGAAACCAAAGGTACGGGCGCGGCTGACTTCTTTTACGAACGAAGTGCTGGAAAAATCCACGCTTGCACTTTGTGTGCGGTTACGGAAAACCGGGTGATCGAAATCGATCTCGAAACTCACCTTGAAGCCTTCGAAAGGGACGAAAGTGGCGCGCTTGTCGCCGTCTTCCACTGTCACTTCCCGCAGGATCCGGATGAACTTCTTCGGAGCGTCCTGTTCTTCCAGGCCGGCCGATTGAATCAGGAATACGAAAGGTCCAGCGCTACCATCCATGATCGGGACTTCGGACGCGGAGAGCTCGACGTAGGCGTTATCGATGCCCAGGCCAGCCATGGCCGAAAGCAAGTGCTCCACCGTGTCCACTTTGACGTCACCGTTGACCAGTGTGGTCGACATAGTGGTTTCGCCAACGTTTTCTGCACGAGCAGGTATCTGCACCACAGGATCGAGGTCAGCACGACAAAACACGATGCCGGTGTCGATAGGCGCGGGCTTGAGGGTCAGGTATACCTTCTCCCCGGAGTGCAGGCCTACACCTGTGGCACGGATAATATTTTTCAGTGTGCGTTGTTTAATCATGGCTTGGGCCGCTTCAGCGCAAATTGCGAACTGGTATCAACAAAGGCTGGCGATGATAGCAGACCAGACCTTTGCTGAACACCAATCAACTTCATAGCCCTGATACATTCCATCAATCAGCCTGACGACGCAGGAATGCCGGGATATCCAGGTAGTCCAGATCATCTTGCGGATTCATCTTCGCGGCAGTCGCGGCACCGGCCTGAGCCTGGTTGCGCATGACGGTCGGACGGTCCAGATCACGGTAGTTCACCGCCGGTTGTTCCTGACGAGCGGGAGCCGATTGCTGCGGCTGGGAAGCCATCGAGGTGTGAACGGTGTTGTCGATGACCTTCACCGGCTTCTCGATTTTTGCGCCCAGACCGGTAGCCACCACAGTCACGTGCAGCTCGTCGCGCATGTCCGGATCGATAACGGTACCGACCTTGACCATCGCATGCTCGGAAGCGAAGGCTTCAATGATGCTACCCACGTCGGAGTACTCACCCAGCGACAGGTCAGGACCGGCGGTGATGTTCACCAGGATGCCGCGTGCACCTTGCAGGTTCACGTCTTCGAGCAACGGGTTGCGAATGGCCGCTTCGGTGGCCTCGCGTGCACGGTTCGGACCGCTGGCGCAGCCAGTGCCCATCATTGCCATGCCCATTTCGCTCATCACGGTACGGACGTCGGCGAAGTCGACGTTGATCATGCCCGGGCGCTTGATGATGTCGGAAATACCGCGAACGGCACCGGCCAGCACATCGTCAGCCTTGGCGAATGCGGACAGCAGGCTTGCGTCCTTGCCAAGGATGGTCAGCAGCTTCTCGTTGGGAATGGTGATCAACGAGTCAACGCTTTCAGACAGCAGACGGATGCCTTCGTCGGCGATCTGCATGCGCTTGCGACCTTCGAACGGGAACGGACGAGTCACCACCGCAACGGTGAGGATCCCCATTTCCTTGGCCACTTCGGCAATGATTGGCGCCGCACCGGTACCGGTACCGCCGCCCATGCCCGTGGTGATGAACACCATGTTGGTGCCCTGCAGGACTTCGGCAATGCGCTCACGGTCTTCGAGAGCGGCCTGACGACCTACTTCAGGGTTGGCGCCGGCGCCCAGACCCTTGGTCACACCGGTACCCAATTGCAGGATGGTCCGCGCGCCGATGGATTTCAGCGCCTGGGCATCAGTGTTGGCGCAGATGAATTCAACGCCTTCAATGTTGCTCTTGACCATGTGATTCACAGCGTTTCCGCCGCCACCGCCAACACCGATAACTTTAATGACCGGGCTTGCGGGGATGTTGTCTACGAGTTCGAACATTTTCCCTCTCCTTTACGTTCTCTAGTTTTTTCGCCTACTGCTTTTGCTGCTTGTCGCTTTTACTGCTTGCTCTTGCGGCTTGTTGCTTGCCGCTTGAATCTGCTTCGTTAGAAGTTGCCTTGTACCCAGCTCTTGATGCGATCGAGCAAGGCGGCTTTCGGTTCTTCATTGCTGTAGCTGTCACGGCTGCTGATGCCCGAGAACGAAATCCCGTCGGACTGCTTTTGCAGGCCGTACATCAACAGGCCAACGCCGGTGGAATAAATCGGGTTGCGCACCACGTCGTCCAGACCCTTGACGCCATGGGGCACGCCCAGGCGCACCGGCATGTGGAAAATCTCTTCAGCCAGTTCAGTGGCGCCTTCCATCTTCGCCGTACCACCGGTCAGCACGATGCCGGCCGGGATCAGGTCTTCGTAGCCGCTGCGGCGCAGTTCAGCCTGGATCAGCGTGAACAGCTCGTCGTAACGCGGCTCGACCACCTCGGCCAGGGCCTGACGGGACAGCTCGCGCGGTGGACGGTCGCCAACGCTTGGAACCTTGATGGTCTCACCGGCACCGGCCAGTTTGGCCAGGGCGCAGGCGTAGCGAATCTTGATTTCTTCGGCGTACTGGGTCGGAGTACGCAACGCCATGGCGATGTCGTTGGTCACCTGATCGCCCGCAATCGGGATCACGGCGGTGTGACGGATCGCACCTTCGGTGAAGATCGCGATGTCGGTGGTGCCACCGCCGATGTCCACCAGGCAAACGCCCAGCTCTTTCTCGTCGTCGGTCAGGACCGAATAGGCGGAAGCCAGTTGTTCGAGAATGATGTCGTCGATTTCCAGGCCACAACGACGCACGCATTTTTCAATGTTCTGTGCGGCGTTGACGGCGCAGGTGACCACGTGAACCTTGGCTTCCAGACGCACGCCGGACATGCCCAGCGGCTCGCGGACACCTTCCTGGTTATCGATCACGTAATCCTGCGGCAGGGTGTGCAGCACGCGCTGGTCCGCCGGAATCGCCACAGCCTGGGCCGCGTCGAGGACGCGCTCAAGGTCGGCCGGGCTGACTTCGCGATCACGAATGGCGACGATGCCGTGGGAGTTCAGGCTGCGGATGTGATTGCCGGCCACACCGACAAACGCCGAGTGAATGCGGCAACCGGCCATCAGCTGCGCTTCTTCGATAGCGCGCTGGATCGACTGCACGGTGGATTCGATGTTCACCACCACGCCTTTTTTCAGGCCACGGGACGGATGGGTACCGATCCCGACGATTTCGAGCGTGCCGTCGTCCGCAACCTCGCCGACCAGCGCCACCACCTTGGAGGTGCCGATATCGAGACCGACGATCATTTTGCCGCTTTGCACGTTTGCCATGGGTCCTGCCTCTTCTTAATTCTTCGCGACAGCGGGTTGGGCTGTCGTGGGCGCTACAGGTTCCCGCCAGCCAACAGCGAGGCCGTTGGCGTAGCGCAGATCGATGCGCGCAATGTTCGTAATCTGTTCTTTAAGCGTCTTGTCATAGATGGCGATGAAACGGCGCATCTTCTCTACCAGCTTGCCGCGCCCCAGCAGCAGTTCGATCCCGGGACCGGCACTGCCGGCGCCAGTGGTCAGGAACCAGCTGCCGCGTTCACGCAATTCCAGGCGTGCAATCGAGAAGCCCAGCGGCCTGAGCATCTGGCTCAGCACCTGGTATTGCTGCATCACCTGCTGTTGAGCCCGTTGGGGGCCGAACAGCTGTGGCAAGTGTTCGTAGTTCGCCAGCTCACGCGGGGTGAACGCCTGGCCCTGGTTGTTCAACAGCGATTCATCGCCCCAACGGGCCACCGGCAGTTGTTCTTCCAGGCGGATCACCACTTGATCCGGCCACACCCGGCGCACTTCGGCGTGAGCAATCCATGGCATCGTTTCAAGCTCGGTGCGCATGCTCTCCAGGTCGATGGTGAAGAAGCTCGACGCCACGTACGGGGCGATTCGCTGCTGCACGGCTTGCTGGCTGATGTAACTCAAATCGCCTTGCACGTTGATCTTGGTGATTGGCCGGTCGGCGTACGGCAGCAAACGCTGCGCGCCTTCGTAAGTACCAAACCCCAGAGCGACCAACAGCACCGGCCAGAACAAGGCTTTGAGAAAGCCAAAATTGGCTTTCGGCAGGCGCATCGACATCGGCTCTTTTGCCACCATTCGGCTGGCCCCCCGTGGCACCGGCTTGCGGCCGGGTGCTGGAGGGGGCTGATGTCTTAGCGATGCGCCTTGCATGGTCCTAACCTCTCGCCGACTCTTGGTTACCGGCAGTGTTGCCGACAACACTGGCTGCCAGAATGGCCAGAACCAGTTGCTGGAAATCCAGACCGGCAGCACGGGCCGCCATCGGCACCAGGCTGTGATCGGTCATACCCGGTGCGGTGTTCACTTCCAGGAACCAGAACTGCCCATCGGCATCCTGCATCACGTCTGCCCTGCCCCAACCGGCGATACCCAGCGCCTCGCAGGCTTTCGCCGTGAGGTCCATGAGTTCCTTTTCCTTGGTGCTGTCGAGCCCGCACGGAATGCGGTACTGGGTATCGTTGGCGATGTACTTGGCGTCGTAATCGTAGAAGCTGTGCGTCGTGCCCAAGGCAATTGGAGGCAACACCTGGTCACGCAGGGTGGCGATGGTGAACTCCGGACCCTGAATCCATTGCTCGACCAACACTTGCGAATCGTAGGTACTGGCCGCTTTCCAGGCGCCGATCAAATCGGACGCGCAATTCACTTTGGCCATACCGATACTTGAACCTTCATGCGCCGGTTTGACGATCAAAGGGAAGCCCAGTTCCGTCGCTGCCGAAATACAATCGGCCTCGCTGCTCAATACGGCATGACGCGGCGTCGGAATACCCAGGCTGTGCCAGACCTGTTTGGTGCGCAGCTTGTCCATGGCCAGCGCCGAGGCCAGAATGCCGCTGCCGGTGTACGGAATGCCCAGGCATTCGAGCAGGCCCTGCATGCTGCCGTCTTCACCGCCACGACCGTGGAGGATGATGAAGGCGCGGTCGATTTTTTCGTTGAGCAAACGCTGCAACAGGTCATCACCGACGTCGAGACCGAACGCATCCACACCGGCACTTTGCAGTGCCGCGAGTACCGCGTTACCCGACTTCAGGGAAACTTCCCGCTCGGCACTCTTGCCGCCGAACAGCACGGCAACGCGGCCGAAATCTTTCGGCGCGACAGTGGAGACGAGGTTGGCGTAAGCAGCAGTCATTTCAACTTCCCCACGCTTGGCGCGGCAACGGCGCCAGCGAACAACGGACTGTTCAATAGTTTCGGAGCAAGGCCACCGATATCACCGGCGCCCTGGCACAGCAGGATGTCGCCAGCACGCAGCAGAGGCTTGACCAGCGGCGCGAGGTCGACGCCGCGCTCGATGTAGATCGGGTCCAGCTGACCGCGCTGACGGATGCTGTTGCACAATTTGCGGCTGTCGGCGCCCGGGATCGGCTCTTCGCCGGCCGGGTAGACTTCCATCAACAGCAGGACGTTGGCGTCAGCCAGTACATTGACGAAATCGTCGTACAGGTCACGGGTGCGGCTGTAACGGTGCGGCTGGTAGACCATCACCAGACGACGCTCCGGCCAGCCACCGCGCACGGCTTTGATCACGGCAGCGACTTCGGTCGGGTGATGACCGTAATCGTCGACCAGCATCACGTTGCCGCCTTCGACCGGCAGTTCGCCGTAGACCTGGAAGCGACGGCCAACACCCTGGAATCCGGACAGGCCCTGGACGATGGCTTCATCGCTGACACCCTCATCAGAAGCGATGCAGATAGTGGCCAGCGCGTTCAATACGTTGTGGTTGCCCGGCATATTCACCGAGACATCCAGCGGCTCGCGCTCAGGGCGCAGCACCGTGAAGAAGGTCTGCATACCCTGCTGACGCACATTGATGGCGCGCACGTCGCAGTCATCGCCGAAGCCGTAAGTGACGGTCGGGCGTTTGACCAGAGGGAGGATTTCACGCACCACCGGATCGTCCAGGCACACCACGGCCAGCCCATAGAACGGCAGGTTGTGGAGGAACTCGACGAAGGTTTTCTTCAGTTTGTTGAAGTCACCGTCGTAGGTCGCCATGTGATCGGCGTCGATGTTGGTGACCACAGCCACCAACGGCTGCAAGTGCAGGAAACTGGCGTCGCTTTCGTCGGCTTCGGCAATCAGGTAACGGCTGGTGCCGAGCTGGGCATTGGTGCCCGCGGCATTCAGACGACCACCAATGACGAACGTCGGGTCCAGGCCACCGGCCGCGAACACCGAAGCGATCAAGCTGGTGGTGGTGGTTTTACCGTGCGTACCGGCGACGGCGATACCGTGACGGTAGCGCATCAGTTCAGCCAGCATCTCGGCGCGAGGCACCACCGGAATACGGCGTTCCAGTGCAGTCGCGACTTCCGGGTTGGAGGTGTTGACGGCGCTCGACACCACCAGCACATCGGCCGACGCGGCGTTCTCGGCGCGGTGGCCGATAAAGATCTGCGCGCCGAAAGACTCCAGGCGCTCGGTCACGGGCGACGCTTTCAGGTCGGAACCGGACACGTCATAGCCCAGGTTCAACAACACTTCAGCGATGCCGCACATGCCCACGCCGCCGATGCCGACGAAGTGAATTTTACGGATGCGGCGCATCTCCGGTTGCGGCATGGCTTTCTGATTCTCAACCATGGGCCACCTCCAGACAGGTATCGACCACGTTACGGGTGGCATCGGGTTTGGCCAGGCGGCGTGCCGCAGTAGCCATATCGTTGAGTCGTTGTGGTTGCATCAGGACCTCTGTCAGGCGAGCGGCAAGATCCGCTGCGCCAGTCGTTCTTTGCGGCATCAGGAAGGCAGCGCCTTCACGGGCCAAATAATCAGCGTTGCGGGTCTGGTGATCGTCGATCGCATGGGGCAAAGGCACCAGCATCGAGGGCAGACCGGCGGCGGCCAGTTCACTGATGGTCAACGCGCCTGCGCGGCACACCACCAGGTCGGCCCAGCCATAGGCTTGGGCCATGTCTTTGATGAAAGGCTGCACTTGCGCCTCGACGCCAGCCGCGCGATAGCGCTCTGCAGTCACTTCATCGTGGTTTTTGCCGGCCTGATGGAACACGTCCGGGCGCAGGTCGGGGGCGACTTGCGACAGGGCTTCAGGCAGCAATTTGTTCAACGGTTCTGCGCCCAGGCTTCCGCCCAGGATCAGCAAACGAGCCTTGCGACCGGCCAGGGCAGGTCGCGCTGTTTCGAGGAACAGCTCGGTGCGCACCGGGTTACCGGTGGTCCGACGGCAGTCCGACAGGGTAAAGGTGTCGGGGAACGCTTCACAGACCCGGGCGGCCAACGGCACCAGCAACCGATTGGCGGTACCGGCCACGGCGTTCTGCTCATGAACGATCACCGGTACACCAGACAGTTTGGCAGCAACACCGCCAGGTCCGGTCACATAACCACCAAAGCCCACCACGCACACCGGCCGCAGCTGACGAATGATCGCCCGCGCTTGCCAGACGGATTTGAGCAACATGAACGGTGCCTTGAGCAAGGACAGCTTGCCCTTGCCGCGCAGACCGCTGGCGTTGATCCGATGCAGCTCGATACCGGCCATCGGCACCAGGTCGTTTTCAATGCCACGCGGCGTTCCCAGCCAATGCACGGTGTAACCGCGGGCCTGGAATTCGCGAGCACAGGCCAGCGCAGGGAATACATGCCCCCCGGTGCCGCCGGCCATGATCAATACGTTAGCGCCCATGGGTCGGCTCCTCGGCGAAGTCGCTCTCATGGAACTCCATCTCTTCACTGCCCAGGTGGGTTCGACTCTCCCACTCGATGCGCAGCAACAAGCCGAGACAGGCACCGCAAATCACCAGCGAGCTACCGCCATAACTGAGGAATGGCAGCGTCAGGCCTTTGGTCGGCAGCAGACCGACGTTCACGCCGATGTTGATCAGGAACTGACCAATCCACAGGAACGACAGGCCGTACGCGATGTAGGCAGCGAAGAATTGCTTGGCCTTCTCGGCCCAATAACCAATGTACATGCCACGAATACAGACAAAGGTGAACAGCGCCACGGTGCACAACGAACCCACGGCACCCAGTTCTTCGGCCAGTACCGAGAACACGAAGTCGGTGTGGGCTTCCGGCAGGTAGAACTGTTTCTGCACGCTGTTGCCCAGGCCAACACCCAGCCACTCGCCGCGACCGAAGGCGATCAATGCCTGCGACAGCTGATAGCCGGCACCGAACTGGTCGGCCCATGGATCGGCAAAGTTGGTCAGGCGCGCCATTCGATACGGCTGCATTTGAATCAACAACACCACCGCCCCGACGGCCAGGGCCACCATCAAGGAAAACCGGAACAGCCCGACCCCGCCAAGGAACAGCATCGCCGCAGCCGCCCCCATCATCACGACGGTGGCACCGAAGTCCGGCTCCATCAGCAACAGCCCCGCCATCGGCAACAGCACGATGAACGGCTTGAAGAAGCCCATCCAGCTTTCACGCACTTCTTTCTGGCGACGCACCAGATAACCGGCGAGGTAGATCACCACGAACACCTTGGCGATCTCGGAAGGCTGGACGTTGAAGAAACTGAAACCGATCCAGCGCATCGAACCGTTCACTTCACGGCCAATCCCCGGAACGATCACCATCACCAGCAGACCGAACGCACCCAGCAGCATCAGCCAGCCCAGGCGTTGCCAGGTGGCAATCGGAATCATCATGGTGACGATGCAGGCACCCAAGCCCAGCACCACGTAAATAAGGTGGCGAATCATGTAATACAGGGCACTGCCCGACTGCACCGCCCCTACCTCGGTCGATGCCGATGCAATCATGACCAGCCCCAGGCCGATCAATGCCAGGCAACCGGCGAGCATCGGAAAATCGAGGTCGATGCCGCGCCCGGTGATGATGGGCGACGGATAAGGCTTGATGATGTTTTTCAGGCTCATGCCAGTTCCTCCACTGCCTGGACGAACTGGTGACCGCGGTCTTCGTAGTTCTTGAACATGTCGAAACTGGCGCAGGCAGGTGACAGCAGCACCACGTCACCGGGTTCGGCAGCCGTACGGCATTTCGCTACGGCTTCAACCAGCGAGCTGACGCGAATCAGCGGCACGGCATCGCCGATGGCCTCGCCGATCTTGTCGGAGTCACGGCCCATCAGGATCACGGCGCGGCAGTTGGCAGCCACCGGATCGCGCAGATCATTGAACTCTGCACCTTTGCCGTCGCCGCCGGCGATCAGCACGATCTTGCCTTCGATGTCCGCACCCAGGCCTTCGATGGCCGCCAGTGCAGCGCCGACGTTAGTGGCCTTGGAGTCGTTGTAATAGCCGACGCCATCCAGATCACGGACCCACTGGCAACGATGCTCAAGTCCGGCGAAGGAGCGCAGGGCCGTGAGCATGGCGTCGAATGGCAGACCGACAGCGTGGCCCAGCGCCAAGGCCGCGAGGGCATTGGACTGGTTGTGGGCACCACGGATTTTCAGTTCGCGCACCGGCATCAGGTTCTGGAATTCGAAGGCCAGGTATTTCTCGCCCTCTTCTTCGCGGATACCGAAGGCCTTGAAATCAGGCTTGCCCAGACCAAAGGTCCAACACGGCTGGCCCTCGCCCATCAACGGACGGCTCAGGGCGTCCTGACGGTTGACCACAAACTGCCTGGCGCCACGGAAGATCCGGTGCTTGGCCAGATGATAGGCCGGCAGACCGCTGTAACGATCCATGTGGTCTTCGCTGACGTTGAGCACGGTCGCCACTTCGGCGTTAAGTTGATCGGTGGTTTCCAGCTGGAAACTCGACAGTTCCATCACGTACAGCTCGATGTCATCGCTGAGCAGGTCCAGTGCCGGCGTACCGAGGTTGCCACCGACGGCCACGCGCTTGCCTGCCGCAGCCGCCATCTCGCCGACCAGGGTGGTGACGGTGCTTTTCGCGTTGGAACCGCTGATGGCGACAATCGGTGCCTTCGCGTTACGCGCAAACAACTCGATGTCGCCGGACAATTTCACGCCACGGGCAGCGGCAGCCTGCAGGGCCGGGGTCGCCAACGCCAGGCCGGGGCTCACGTAGAGCTCGTCGGCACGGCACAGGAACTCGACGTCCAGCTCGCCACAACGCACTTCCACGTGCGGATAGTCACGCTTGAGCGTGGCCAGTTCCGGTGGATTTTCCCGCGTATCGGCCACAGCAAACGACGTGCCCCGGTTCGCCAGGAAGCGAACCAGGGACATGCCGCTCTTGCCGAGGCCGACAACGATGCGGAAGTGGTCAGAAGCGATCAGAGACACGAGTTTCTACCTCAGCTTCAGAGTGGCAAGGCCAACCAGCACGAGAATCACGGTGATGATCCAGAAACGGACGATCACGCGTGGCTCGGGCCAGCCCTTGAGTTCAAAGTGGTGGTGAATCGGTGCCATGCGGAACACCCGGCGACCGGTCATCTTGAAAGAAGCAACCTGAATGACCACCGACAGGGTCTCCATCACGAACACGCCGCCCATGATGAACAGGACGATTTCCTGACGGACGATCACCGCGATGGTGCCCAGCGCCGCGCCCAGCGCCAGTGCGCCGACATCGCCCATGAAAACCTGGGCCGGATAGGTGTTGAACCACAGGAACCCGAGGCCCGCACCGATCAACGCGCCGCAGAACACGATCAGTTCACCCGCGCCCGGCACATAAGGGATCAGCAGGTACTCAGCGAATTTCACGTTACCCGACAGGTAGCAGAAGATCCCCAGACCGCCGCCGACCATTACAGTCGGCATGATGGCCAGACCATCGAGGCCGTCAGTCAGGTTGACTGCGTTGCTCGAACCGACGATCACGAAGTAGGTCAGCACGATAAAGCCTGCGCCCAGCGCAATGCTGTAATCCTTGAGCATCGGCAGGATCAGGGTGGTTTCTACCGGGGTAGCGGCGGTCATATAAAGGAAGATCGCTGCGCCCAGACCAAATACCGATTGCCAGAAATACTTCCAGCGGCTCGGCAAGCCACGGGAGTTCTTCTCGATCACTTTGCGATAATCGTCGACCCAGCCGATGGCGCCGAACAGCAACGTCACCAACAGTACAGTCCAGACATAACGGTTGCTCAGGTCAGCCCAAAGCAAGGTGCTGACGCCGATGGACGACAGAATCAGCGCGCCACCCATGGTTGGCGTGCCGGACTTGGAGAGGTGCGATTGTGGGCCGTCGTTGCGTACGGATTGACCGATCTGACGGTTCTGCAAGGTACGGATCATCCACGGGCCATAGCACAGGGACAAAACCAGCGCGGTCAGCACACCGAGAATCCCGCGCAGGGTCAGGTACTGAAAGACCGCGAAGCCTTTGTAGAACTGTTGCAGATACTCCGCTAGCAGCAGCAGCATTAATGTTTCTCCAGACTGGACCCGCACAAAGCCGCGACGATGTTTTCCATCGCAGCGCTGCGCGAACCCTTGATCAAAATAGTGGTGTTGGTGTCTTGCTCGGCGCCCAAGGCCTTGATCAGTTCAGCCTGAGTGCTGAAGTGAAAGGCCTGTGGACCGAAAGCGTTTACGGCGTGAACCATGTTGGGTCCGACGGCATACAGCGCAGACACCTTGCCGCGGGCGTATTCACCCACATCGCGGTGCCCCTGCTCCGCCCAATCGCCCAACTCGCCGATATCCCCGAGCACCAGGACGGTGCGACCGGAAAAGCCGGCGAGTATATCAACGGCGGCGCACATGGAGGTCGGATTTGCGTTGTACGTATCATCAATAACGCGCATGCCGTTGGTGGCCAGTTGCGCGACGGTGCGACCCTTGACCGGTTGCACGGCGGCCAGCCCCGTGGCGATGCCAAACAGCGAAACGCCGAGGGCATGAGCGGCAGCGGCAGCA
>NZ_AKJS01000019.1 GCF_000282215.1 Pseudomonas sp. GM21 | reverse complement strand
AGGTAGGGGTTTTGTTTTGCCCTCAGGAAAGTGCTGTATACACCGCATACAGCAAACTAATCCGACTCAAAAAAGAGCAGGTGACTGCCGGCAAGAGTGGCACCGCGCAAGTCGTTGCGATCAAGCAGGGCGAACGCTACAACCGCGCGAAACCCCTGGAGCGTAACCGCGATAACGCCTTGTTCGTCGGATTCGCTCCGGTTGAGCACCCGAAAATTGTCATCTCGGTGATGATCTAAAACGGCGAGGCCGGTGGTCGCGGTGCCGGTCCAGTGGTCCGACAGATCATGGACGCCTGGCTGCTTTATCAGGACGGTCACCTGAAACCGCAATACGCCGCCCCGAGCAAAGTCCCAGGTGACCCTCACGTATAAATAGCTACTCTGAAAACACAGTGCCATAAGGCACTTGCCATCCCCCTGACGTTAACGTAAAGATTGCGGCAGGGCGCTGAACTTAAAAAAGCGCAGGGCGACCGATTCGGAGCGCTTGATGACGCCAATAAAAACAACACCACCCAAACTGCACCGCGAAGCCCGGCTGGCTCGGGAAAAGCTCCATCTCGAGGGCGAAGTCCCCGATGGCGTATTGCGCGCGGAAATCGATGCGTCGTGGCGGCGCAGCCTCAGTCATGGCGTGCATTTCAATGGCAAACACGAACTGGCACTGGAATCGAGCGCCAGCCTCAACGTGCTGCTGGCCAGCAACCGGCTGCTGATCGACGCAGCATTGCCGGCGATTGATTACCTGGCCGAACGCCAAGGCAAGGAAGGGCTGATTATTCTCGCCAACTCCGACGCCACCATACTCGCCGTCGAAGGGCGCGCCGATCGCCTCAAGGGCAGTGGCCTGCAAGACATCACCTTGGGCGCCTGCTGGAGCGAAGCTGCTCGCGGCACCAACGCACTGGGCACCGCGCTGGTCGAAGCCCGGCCTACGATGATCGATTGCGGTGAACATTATCTGGATCGCCTGACTGATTTTTCCTGCACCTCGGTACCGATCCATTGTCCGCAGGGCGGCATGCTCGGCGTGCTCGACCTGACCCGCGAAGGCCCGCTCGGTCGCGTTCACGACAGCACCGCGTTGCTGGCGATGGCCGTCAGCCAGATTGAAAGCCGTGTCTTCAATGCCAGTTATCCCGACGAAATCGTGCTGGCCTTTCACAGCCGTCGCCAATACCTCGAATCCCCGTGGCAAGGTTTGCTGGCGGTCAGCCTCGGCGGTCAGATCCTCGCGGTCAGCGCCCAGGCCTGTCAGTTGCTCCATGCCGAGCGCTCGGCGCTGGTCGGTCGACGGTGCGAAGAATTTCTGGGAGTCGACGGCTTGCAATTATTATCTCGTCTGCATCAGGGCGGTGTCGGTAGCCTGCAAACCGCCAAAGGCGAATTCTTCTACAAAACCCTGCGCGCGCCGCAACGGTCAATCAACGTCAGCACCCCGCCACGCACTGCCGCCAAAACAATCAAGCCACAACCAGATCTTGAATCCCTTGCCGGCAGTAATGTGCGCTACGCCCGAGCCTTGCGCATGGCCCGACAAGGTCTGGCCAATGAATTGCCGGTGTTGCTGCTCGGTGAAACCGGCACCGGTAAAGAAGTCATCGCTCGCGCCCTGCACATGGCTGGAACCCGTTGCGACAAACCCTTCATCGCGGTGAACTGCGCGGCGATTCCCGAAGGTCTGATCGAGTCGGAACTGTTTGGCTACCGAGAAGGCGCCTTCACCGGCTCCCGCCGTGGCGGCATGATCGGTCGTCTGCAACAGGCTCACGGCGGCACCTTGTTTCTCGATGAGATCGGCGACATGCCGCTGGCCTTGCAAGCGCGTTTGCTGCGGGTGCTGCAAGACCGCAAAGTCGCACCGCTGGGCGCAGGCGAAGAACAGGATATTGACGTCGCGTTGATTTGCGCCACGCACCGCGACCTCAAGCGTCTGGTGGAAGAAAAGCACTTCCGTGAAGACCTGTTCTACCGGGTCAACGGCATCAGCGTGATGCTCCCGGCGCTGCGTGAGCGTGAAGATTTCAGTGCGCTGGTCGGGCGATTGCTGGCCAGGCTCAACGCACCCGTCGTCGTACTGCATGACGATTTGAGCCGCTTGCTCGGCGGTTATCACTGGCCCGGCAACATCCGTCAGCTGGAGATGGTGTTACGCACTGCGCTGGCCATGCGCGAACCGGGGGAGACGGTCCTCACCCTCGACCACTTGCCCGACAGCATGCTCGACGAATTGACCGCGACCGAACGGCCTCAAGCCGGCAGCATCCGTGAAAATGAACTGGAGCTGATTCGTCAGTCCCTGGACACTCATCAGGGTAGCGTTTCGGCCGCCGCCGACGCGTTGGGCATCAGTCGCGCGACCTTGTATCGCAAGCTCAAACAGTTGCGTTCGTGATGCAGCGCCTGATCGTTCGGCTGATCGACAGCCAGAACCCCGAAGCCCTGCAAGCGGCATTGCGCTGGCTCTACAGCTTCGTGCGACCGCACCGTCTGGCCATCGCCGGGCTGCTTGGATTGTCGGTGTGCGCCTCGTTGCTGGTGTTGGTGCAGCCGTGGCTGACCAAGCTCCTGATCGACGATGGTCTGCTGGCGCGCAACTTTCCTATGCTGGTGATGATTGCCGGGTTGATGATCGTTGCCGGGCTGCTCGGCACGGCGCTGTCGGGCATCAATCGCTACCTGCACACGCGGTTGTCCGGTCGGATTCTGTTTGCCTTGCGTGATGATCTCTATCGGCATTTGCAGACACTCTCACCGAGTTTTTACGGTCAGCGACGGATCGGTGACCTGATGTCGCGCCTGGATGGCGACGTCGCGGAAATTCAGCGCTTTGCCGTGGACTCGTTGTTCTCGGCAGTATCGAGTGTGATCGGTCTGGTCTGCGCGGTGGCGATGTTGTTGACTCTGTCATGGAAACTTTCGTTGCTCGCGTTGGTGCTGATTCCCCTTGATGTGCTCTGGCTGCGCTGGATGCGGCGCAAGGTCGAGCGGGATGTGCGGCAACTGCGCGAGCGCTCGGCGGACATGTCCTCGTTCATGGTCGAGACCTTGCCGGTGATGAAGTTCATCCAGTCTGCCGGCCAACAACAACGCGAAGCGCGGCGGCTGGAGACGCTGGGGCACGGTTACATGAGTCAGTTGCTGCGCCTGCAAGTCACCGAATTTTTTACCCAGGCCGTACCGGGCACACTGACGTCATTGTCCCGGGCCTGTGCGTTTTTGATTGGCGGTTACTGGGTAGTGCAGGGGACCTGGCAGTTGGGTGCATTGATCGCGTTTTCTACCTATTTGGGCATGGCGGTCGGACCGGTTCAGAGCCTGCTCGGGCTCTACGTCGCCATTCAACGGATGACAGTCAGCCTCGGGCGCGTGATGGAGTTGCGCGGCGAAGAGCCGACCGTTTTGACGCCGCTCCAGCCGCAACCGATACCTGCCTGCGGTGACCTGCGATTCGACGATGTGCACTTCAGCCATCCCGGCCGTCCGACGACCTTGCGCGGTATCGAAGCGCGCATTCCCTACGGCTTGAAAGTGGCCCTCAGCGGCGGCTCCGGGGTTGGCAAATCAACTCTCATCGATCTGCTGCAGCGTCACCATGACCCACAATCGGGCCGGGTGTTGCTGGGGGAGGTCGATTTGCGTGATCTGGATCTGTTCCAGTTGCGTCGGCGGATTGCCGTGGTCAGCCAGGACATCGTGCTGTTTCGCGGCAGTCTCGCCGATAACCTCGCTTACGCGGTGCCGCATGCCAGTCGCGAGGCGATTGCTGAAGTCGCACGGCTGGCGCAACTTGACAGCCTGATCGAGTCGTTGCCCGAAGGTCTCGACAGTCCGTTGGGCGAACGCGGTCAGCAACTGTCCGGCGGGCAGAAACAGCGCATCGCCATTGCTCGGGCACTGCTGCAGGACCCGCTGATTCTGGTACTCGACGAAGCCACCTCGGCGGTGGATGAAGCCACCGAACGCGAAGTCATCGAGGCCATCGACCGACTATTTGCGGGGCGTACACGAATCCTGATCAGCCACCGTCCCTCAACCCTGGCCGATGCCGATCTGCGGTTTGAATTGCTCGACGGCGTCCTCACCTCAAAAACGGTGCTGCATGAAGCCTGAATTGCGAATCGGCGTCGTCGACAGCGGCCATTCGGCGGCACAACGGGTTCAGGTCGTTGCTGGGCGACGCTTCTCGTTGCTGGAGGACGGGTTGGCCGAAAGCGACTTGCGCGATGATCCGCTGGGCCACGGCAGCGCGGTGATCGAAGCCATCGGGCGGCGGGCACCTTCAGCGGTGTTTTGCGTGGGGCAGGTGTTTGACCAGCGCGGCGTCACCAGCGCCTTGCAGATCGCCAGCGCCATCGACTGGCTGGTGGCGCAGGATGTTCGGTTGATCAATTTAAGCCTCGGTCTGCGCCAGGATCGCAGCCTGTTGCGCGAAGCCTGCGCGGCAGCAGTGGCACGAGGCGTTCTACTTTGTGCATCGAGCCCGGCGCAGGGTGAAGGCGTGTTTCCGGCGAATTATCCGCAGGTGTTGCGTGTCACTGGCGACGCGCGATGCGCCGAACAGGAATGGTCGTGGCTCAACAGTGCCCAAGCGGATTTCGCGGCATGTGTGCATGGGACTTATCCGGGGCAGTCCGGCGCCAGTCTGGGGTGTGCCGCATTGAGTGGGCACATCGCCGCTTTTCTGGTCGCACACCCGGAGGCGAGCAACGAACAGGTGGTCGAGTGGCTGCGCGAGCACGCGCGTTATCGCGGTCCTGAACGGCGCATCGGGCCATGATTACGATTCTCGGCGCCGGGCCGGCGGGAGCGGCGGTGGCCTTAGGGTTGCGCCGGTGCGGTTATTCCGTGACGCTGATCAGCGAGTGGCGCCGGTTTGCCGCGTTGGAAGGTGTTTCGGTGCGTGTGCTGGAGGCCTTGCGCGGCGCGGGCCTGCATCAGGCGCTGGCGGAGGCGGCGTTGCCTTCGCAGCGACAGGTGTCGTGGAACGGTCAGCAGCATGCACAGAACATTGAGTTCCTGTTGGACCGTCCGGGCTTCGACCGAGGCTTGCGCGAAGACCTGCGCCTGGCTGGCGTCGAGGTGATAGAGGGGCGGGTGCTGACGGTTCAGACTGACGCGGCGGGGCATCGTATCGAGATCGAAGGGCGCGAAACGCTGGTTGCGGATTTTCTGGTGGAGGCCCGAGGGCGTCAGGCACCGGCGCTCGGCAAAGGCCTGAGAGGGCCGGAGACGGTCAGTCTGCTCAATCGCTGGCAAGGCACGCCCGGCAGCACCGCCAGTGCGGTAGAAAGCCTTGAAGATGGCTGGGGCTGGATGGCGCGACAGGCTGACGGCCAGTGTTATTGGCAGTGGACGGTGGACGTGGCCAGCGCCGAACTGCCGGGCAAGGCGCAGTTGCTCGACTATTGTCGCAAGCGGCGCCAAGGCTCGGCATTGGCTCAGGCGTTTTTCGGCACCACACCTGAAATCGACCTGCAGCTGCATGCCCGCAGCAGCACTGCGATTCTGTGCCCGCAGGTGTGCGGGCAACACTGGATTCGGGTCGGGGATGCGGCGATGGCGGTGGATCCGCTGTCGGGCAACGGGATATTTCAATCTCTTTCATCGGCGCTCCAGGCGCCGGTCGTGATCAACACGCTGTTGCGAAAACCCGAGCGTACGGCTCTGGCCAAGCGCTTTCATCAGCAGCGGGTGGAACAGCTGTTTTTACGGTTTGCGCGGATCGGGCGGGATTTTTATGCCGATGAACAGCGTTGGGCGGATCATCCATTCTGGCAGGCAAGGCGGTGCTGGCCGGATGCGGAGGCTGCTCATGCTGGGGCGGATTTCAACGCGCTGAGGATCGAGCGGGCACCGGTGCTGCGAGATGGTTTTGTGGATGAGGCCGAGGTGGTGATCACTGCGGATCAGCCGTTGGGGATCTGGCATGTGCACGGGATCGAGGTGGCGCCGTTGGTGCGGCGGTTGCGCACTGAGCCGGCTGAACAGGTACTGGCGGGGTTGACGGTGGAGCAGGGGCGGGTGGTTCGGGGGTGGTTGTTGGCCCAAGGCTTCAAACCCTAATCGATCGTTCCCACGCTCTGCGTGGGAATGCATCCCGTGGCGCTCTGCGTCACCTCCAAAAGCGGAACGCGTCGCGTCCCTGGTGGCATTCCCGCGCAGCGTGGGAACGATCAGTGAGTCAAAGCTTGATCAATACCGACTTCAACTCGGTGTAATGCTCAATCGCCGCATACCCCATTTCACGCCCGACCCCCGACATCTTGTACCCGCCAAACGGCAGTGCCGGGTCCAGGGCGCTGTGGCAGTTGACCCACACCGAGCCCGATTTGATCCGCGGAATCATCCGGTGTACTGCCGCCAGGTCATTCGACCAAATGCTCGCCCCGAGCCCGTAAGGACTGTCATTGGCCATGCGCAACGCATCGGCTTCATCGTCAAAAGGAATCGCCACCAGTACCGGGCCGAAAATCTCTTCCTGTACCAGCGAATGCTTCTGATCGACGTCGACAATCACTGTCGGTTTGACGAAAAATCCCGGGCCGAATTGCTCACCACCGCAGGCGATGGTCGCGCCACTTTCCCGGCCCTTTTCGATGTACCCAAACACGCGCTCCTGCTGCCGCGCCGAAATCAACGGCCCCATCTCGACACTCGGGTCCAGGCCGTTGCCGAGCTTCATGCTGTTAGCGATGCCAGCAATGTCCGCGACCACGTTGTCGAAATGTTTGCGCTGCACATACAGCCGCGAGCCTGCACAGCACACCTGCCCCTGGTTGAAAAAAATCGCGCTGGCGGCACCGGCGGCGGCTCTCGACAGGTCGGCGTCGGCCATGACAATGGTCGGTGATTTTCCGCCAAGTTCCAGGGTCACGCGAGTCATGGAATCCATGGCGATTTTGCCGATCTGTTTGCCCACGGCGGTGGAACCGGTGAAGGTCAGCTTGTCCACCAGCGGGTTGTGCGTCAGGGCAGAGCCTGCGGTGATGCCGGTGCCGGTGACCACGTTGAACACGCCTTCGGGGTAGCCAGCCTCCAGGACAAGTTCGGCGAGTTTCAGCGCGGTCAACGGGGTTTCATCGGCCGGTTTGAGCACCACGGTACAGCCGGTGGCGAGGGCCGGACCGAGTTTCCAGCAGGCCAGCAGCAGCGGGAAGTTCCAGGCAACGATGGCGCCGACCACGCCGACCGCTTCGCGACGGATGAAGCTGTGGAATTGATCGTTGGGCATCAATGGCAACGATACTTCGACGCTGGAACCTTCGATTTTGGTTGCCCAACCGGCCATGTAGCGCAGGAAATCGATGGCCAGTTGCACGTCCATGACCTGGGCGACAGCGGCGCTTTTACCGTTGTTCAGGCATTCCAGTTGCGCCAGCAGTTCGGCGTCCCGTTGCATCAGATCGGCGAGTTTCCACAGCAGGTTCTGCCGCTCGCGCGGGCGGGTGTGGGCCCAGGCCGAATCATCGAATGCCTGACGCGCGGCCAGCACCGCGCGGTCGACATCATCGGGCGTGGCCCTTGGCACCACACACAACACTTCGCCGGTGGCCGGGTTGTGCAAGGGCATGGTCTGGCCATCAGCGGCCTCGACCCAGCTACCGCCGATCAGCATGCGCGGGGCGCGCTGGATAAAGGCGGACGTAGCGGGAAGCACATTAGGGAGCGACATGGCGAAGCCTCTTATTGTTCGTGAGAACAGGGCTTTCGCAATGGCTGTGCCAAGTCGCCGAAAGGTCAGGCGAGCCTTTGATTAGCGAGGGTTCACAGGGCGCAAAAGGAAGGCGACAGTGGCAATTTTTTCGCAAATTGCGACAGCCGCTGAGACGACGAGCAACCCGGTTGCGACCTTGAGCGCCCCCGTGATGGGGTTTAGAATTTTCACGCTCGGTGGGTGAGATGACGGAACATTTCCCCGGCCACACATCTTGCGCAAGGGAGGTTGTGATGAACCTTTCAACCCTGGAGATCCAAAGCATCATCGAGCAGAGTTTTCTGCCCTCGATATGCACCTGCAGCATGGCCCCGGATCAGTCACTGACGATTCGGGTCTGCGATTGCATGACCGGCAAAGTGGACCTGGTGGCGAGCCATGTTCGTGTCTGGGAACTGGACTCTGCTTATGCAATTGCCACGCTAGTGGCGCAGATGCAGCAAGAGATCAACGCACACAAAGGCGTCCTTCCAACGTTTTCAAGTTGAACTGTCGTCAGCCGCACCACCGTGTGTGGTGCGGCCCTTGTTGATGTAGTTATGAGGGGATTCTTCGGGAAATCTCCTCGAACGTGCTGCTATTGACGGCCGCCAATAGCCTCCTGTCATCTTTGAGCGTGGCCAGAAACGTCACTTCCGTCTCTTTGCCGGCCAACATGAACCCGGCAATCGCGCCGATGGGGCCCAGTAGCATGGCGCCCGCCACGCCGAACCCGATGGCATCCTTGAAGTTGCTGATCGACTCCTCGTTGGCGACTTCCACACGCTTGAACGATGAGAGCGGGAGGGTTAGGCCGGGCCATGGGTGAAGCGACGTCCTGAGGGTAAAAACGCCGTCCCTGTACTCTCCATCACCCTGCAGAAAATCCCCCGCCAGAACAGTGATGTTTGCCATTTTTATCCCCTTGCTGGCAATCGGTGAATAACCATTTCGCGCCAGCATCCCCGTGCCGTCAATCATCGGGCGATGAGCAGTTCCAATCGGTCATCTATGCTTGTCTCAGATTGCAACACCTGTCGCGATATTAGACGCAGGCGATCTCGTCAAAAGCGATCAGAGCACCGTTATTTTCACGCAACTGATTGATAAAGAAGGATATCGGCAAGCTGGCACGCTCCGTGTATTGCTCATCGCAGACGTTTCTCTTGCCTCCGTCAGCGGTGCGCCGCCGACGGCAGAAACCATAAAAACGATAAGCCACAACAATAAGAACGCACCGTGCGAGGTTCGACGTTGATGAAGAGAAAACTCCGATCAGGCCTGAGCGCCAGCCTGCTGGCCATTGCCGCTTGTGTGGCGCTGCATTCGCCCGACAGCCTGGCAGCCCGTGACGCCCAGACCATCCTCAAGGAAACCTGTCAGGGGTGTCACACCCCTGAAGCCAATAACGCCCTCAGTCGCATCAGCCACCAGCGCAAGACGCCGGAAGGCTGGCTGATGACCATCGCCCGGATGCAAACCATGCACGGTTTGCAGATCAGCGATGACGACCGTCGCACACTGGTCAAGTACCTGGCCGACAGCCAGGGTCTGGCGCCGAGCGAGACCGATGGCGTGCGGTATGCGCTGGAACGCCGGCTCAATACTGTCGAGAAGTTCGACGACCAGACCAGCCAGATGTGTAGTCGCTGCCACTCCGGTGCGCGGGTCGCCCTGCAACGGCGTCCGGCTCAGGAATGGGAGCACCTGGTGAATTTCCACCTCGGCCAATGGCCGTCCCTCGAATACCAGGCCTTGTCCCGGGACCGCGACTGGTTCGACCTCGCTCGCAAAGAGATGGTGCCGCTGCTGGCCAAGCGTTATCCGCTGGACAACCCGGCCTGGAAAAAATGGCAAAGCGTCGCGCCGAAAGCCGAGGCGCTGGTCGGTGACTGGAGTTTCAGCGGCCACTTGCCGGGCAAGGGCGAACTGGCCGGCATGATGACCGTCAGCGCTGACGGCAGCGACACCTTCAAGGTCGCCGTCAAAGGCCAGTACGCCGATGGCACCCCGTTCAACGGCGACGGCAGCGCGATTTTGTACACCGGCTACGAATGGCGCGGCAACGTGACCATCGACGGCGTGACCATGCGCCAGGTGTTCGCCGTTCAAGGCAATGCGATGCAGGGCCGGATGTTCGAGGCCGAGCATGATGAGCGCGGGCTGGACTTCGTTGCCGCCAAGCAGGGTTCCAACCGTCTGCTGGCGGTGCAGCCGGGTTATTTGAAGGCCGGTAGCGAAACCGAAGTCACTCTCATCGGCAGCGGCCTCACCGGCAAACCGGATTTCGGCAAAGGTGTGGAAGTGGTCGAAATCGTCTCGCAAAGCCCTGAGCAGATGAAGGTCAAACTCAAGGCGGCTGCCAATGCTCAACCGGGTCTGCGCAACGTTTCCGTCGGCTCGCTGAAAGGTCCGACCCTGTCGGTCTACAGCACCATCGCCGAAGTCAAAGTCGTGCCAGAGTTCTCGGTCTCGCGGATCGGCGAAGGCGGTGGTTCCACGCCGAAGGTCCAGGGCCGTTTCGACGCCGAAGCCTGGGGCAAGGGCGCTGATGGCAAGCCGTATCGCATTGGCGTATTCCCGGCGCAGTGGAAGGTGGAAGCCTTCGATGACCGTGCCAAGGAAGACGAAGACGTCAAGTTCGCCGGCACTATGCAGGCTGACACCGGCGTGTTCACTCCGGGCGATGCCGGTCCGAACCCGCAACGCAAGATGTCCACCAACAATGCCGGCAACCTCAAGGTGATCGCCGCTGTCGACGATGCAGGGAAATCCCTGACCGGCGAAGGCCACATGATCGTCACCGTGCAACGCTGGAACAATCCACCCATTCCATAAGTTGGCTGATCCATACGGCTTCAGACACTTTTTCGGAATGACCGCAGGCCCCGTCAGACGGGGTTTGCACAGGAGGTTGCAATGGGCGCTATTTTGAATCTGGTTGAACGGAACCTGCACGAAGTGCATGTCGACGCCGACCGCATGCTGTTTCACATCCCCAGCAGTTCGCTGTTCGCCAGCGATGAGCTGACCGGCACCATTATCGATACGTTGCGCGGTCCCGGCTGTTCGTCCGATGACCTGATCCAGCGTCTGGCGGCGCGGTTCAACGGTGAAGAAATCACCGAGACCCTGCGTGAATTGATTTCGCTGGAACTGGTCAGCGACGGTTCGCCGCTGACCCCGGACATCGGCACCAAACGGGTCGAACGCACGGCGATCAATACCGTGGTGCTCAACGTCAACACTGGCTGCAATCTGAGCTGCACCTACTGCTACAAGGAAGACCTCGACAAGCCGTCGGCGGGCAAGAAAATGGACGTTGAAACCGCTGTCGCCTCGGTCGAGATGCTGCTGCGCGAATCCCCGGACGAAGAGCGCTTCACTGTGGTGTTCTTCGGCGGCGAGCCGCTGAGTAATCGCAAGCTGATCGAGTACATGGTCGACTATTGTGAAAAGCGGTTTGCCGAGGCCGGCAAGTTCGTCGAATTCGTGATGACCACCAACGCCACCCTGCTCACTGAAGACACCGTGGACTACCTCAATGCCCACCGTTTCGGGCTCTCGGTCAGTATCGACGGGCCAAAAACCGTGCACGACCGCAACCGCATCACGGTGGGCGGGCAGGGCACGTACGACGTGGTGCGGCGCAAGGCCGAGATGCTGCTGTCACGCTACAACAGCCGCCCGGTTGGCGCGCGGGTGACCTTGACCACCGGCGTTACCGACGTCGAAACCATCTGGGATCACCTGTTCAACGAACTGGGGTTTGCCGAAGTCGGGTTTGCCCCGGTGACCTCCGGCGACATCAGCAGCTTCAACCTGAGCAGCGACGAACTGGTCGAAGTCTTCGCCAATATGAAGAAGCTCGGGCGGCGTTATCTGGACGCGGCGCTGGAACACCGCAACATCGGTTTTTCCAACCTGCACCAGTTGATCACCGACATTCACGAAGGCCACAAAAAAGCCCTGCCGTGCGGCGCGGGCCTGAAGATGCTGGCGGTGGACCACAAGGGCGAATTGAACCTGTGCCATCGCTTCACCGGTTCGTCGCTGCCGACCTTCGGCAATGTCCACAGCGGCGTCAAACAGGTCGAGTTGAACGACTTCCTGTCCCAGCGCCTCGACCGCACCAACACCGGTTGCGAAGACTGCCAGATCCGCAACCTGTGCTCCGGCGGCTGCTACCACGAAAGCTACGCCCGTTACGGCGATCCGACCCACCCGACCTATCACTACTGCGAACTGATGCGTGACTGGGTCGACTTCGGCATCGAGGTCTACACCCGGATCATGGCCAATAACCCTGCGTTTATCAGCAGCTACATCACTCCGCGCAAGGCTCACTGATATGAAACATCTCAAGGCAATCAACAATAAAGCGAAGAAAATGGACGAGGCCGCGGCCGAGAACCGTATCGAAGAAGTGGTGGCGATGAGCTCCGTTGCGGGCTGCGCCTCAACCACCGACCCGGGTTGGGAAATCGATGCGTTTGGCGGGGTGTCGTCGCTGTGCCAGCCGATGGAAGCTGACCTGTATGGCTGCTCCGACCCGTGCTGGTGGCCGGCCCAGGTGCCCGACATGATGAGCACCTACCCGGACTGGAACAAGGATGCCCAGGCGTCCAACGAAAACTGGCGCAACCTCGGGACTGTCTTTCCAAAAGACAAATGATCGGTCAGACATAAGGATTCCAGCATGCCTAGCATCAAAGCCTGCGGCCTGGCCGCATTCGCCGTCCTGAGCACTTGTTCGTTCAATGTTCTGGCCGATGAAAATACTGCACTGCAAGACGGTCACGAGTACATGGTGACCACCAATTACCCGAACAATCTGCACGTGATCGACCTGGCTACCGACACACTGCTCAAGACCTGCAAGATGCCCGATGCCTTCGGCCCCGGCACCGTGCAACTCTCGCCGGACCGCAAGATTGCCTATGTGTTGAACAACCACTACGCCGATGTCTACGGCGTTGAACTCGATAACTGCAAGCAGGTGTTCCACGCCAGCATCACGCAGAAGCAAGGGGAGAAGGCGAAGTCGATGTTCGCTTTCACCCTCAGTCACGACGGCAAGGAACTGTTCACTGTCGCCAATCCGACGCTGATGCTCAATGACCGCTACGAAGTGCAACAACCGCGGCTCGATGTCTATGCGACCGACGCCGGCATGGACGCCAAGCCTGTGCGCAGCTTCCCGGCGCCGCGGCAGCTGACCATCATGCAGAGTGGTGACGACGGTACGCTGTACGTGGCCGGGGCAGACGTCTACAAGGTCAATGTGAAAACCGGCAAGTTCGACGTGCTGATCCCCAGCCGTCACTGGAAACGCCCGAACTACAGCGCGCCGGACGTGCTCTACGTGTGGAACCAGCAGACGTATCGCCATGATTTCTCGCTGCTCTACACCGCCGCGAAATTCAAGGACAAGAAGCAGGATCCCGCCACCGCCGAGTACCTCTATGGACTATTCAGCATTGACCTGAAAACCGGCAAGACCGAAACCACCGACTTCGGACCCCTGACGGAAATCTACTTCAGCGGCATGCGCTCGCCAAAGGACCCGAACCTGATGTTCGGCGTGCTGAACCGGCTGGCCAAGTACGACATCAAGGAAAAGAAAATGCTCCAGGCGGCGACGCTGGATCATTCCTACTACTGCATTTCCTTCAACAAGGACGGCAGCAAGATCTACCTGGCCGGGACGTTTAACGACGTGGCGGTTTTTGATGCCGACAGCTTGAAGCAGACAGGCAGCATCAAATTGCCAGGAGGGGATATGGCGATTACCACGGCGCAGGTGTTTGTCCGGTAAACAGCAGCGCCTGAACTGACGCCATCGCGAGCAGGCTCGCTCCCACACTCGATCTGTGTTGCACCGAAGATCCAATGTGGGAGCCTGCTCGCGATGAGGCCCTCAATAACACCTCACAATCAAACCCCAGGCACCGGACACCCCACATCCCCCTCCTGGCACTTCAAATAGTTCTTGAACGTCTGCACCCGCGCTTTGGTCAAGTCCGTGGTGCAGTTGCTGTAGACCAACGGAAACAGGCTGCCCCCTTCCACTCCCGACGCCGAAAACGTGCACTCGGCATCCCGAAACGCAATCCACGCCCGCTGTGTCTCCACCAACAATTTCTTGCGGTCGGGCTGACCTTTCAGACGCGTACTGATCTGCTGATACAACGCATTCAGCTCCGTGTCGGCCGCCGCATGCTGCTGCGCTGCACATTGGTTCATCGTGGCCTGGTCGTTGGCGTTGTCGCAGTCCACCGCGACAGCCATCGAGGTAAACATCACAGGCGCCAGCACCAGGAAAAAGCGTGAGTACATGGAGGAAACTCGCTGTGATAAGAGTGAATTGGGGGGAGTTTAGCGAATCGACCACCGAGGATGGCCTGTCAGAGAGGCGCTACCCGCCAACTGTCTCGACCCCAAACCCGAACTTATGCGCGCAAATGCGGCCGAATATTGCGGGCATGGTTGATCGCAGCAAGCGATTGGTACAATTTTAGGGTTGGTCTTGTGGTTGTTACTGACCTACTGTTCAGTACAGGAGGTGTCTTATGAACCCAGCATCAGATCGCATCGAAAGGAAAATCCTGCTCAAGGTCAAGCGTTCGCATGTCTGGCGCGTGCTGGCCAATGCCGAAGCGTTCGGGCAATGGTTTGGCGTTGCACTGGAAGGCAAGCGTTTCGTCGCCGGTGAGTGGACCCAGGGGCAGATAACCTATCCCGGGTATGAGCACTTGCTGTGGAATGTGCTGGTGGAGCGGGTCGAGCCGGAGCGACTGTTTTCGTTTCGCTGGCACCCTTACGCCATCCACCCGGAAGTCGACTACTCCCAGGAGCCGACCACGCTGGTGAAATTTGAACTCGAAGACATGGACGATGGCACGCTGCTCCGGGTGTCCGAATCCGGTTTCGATCACATTCCCCAGTCCCGTCGCGAGAAGGCGTTCCGTATGGACAGCCGTGGTTGGGAAGAGCAGATGAACAATATCGAACAGTTTCTGACCGAAAGTGCCAAAGCCCACGAGCGCGAGGGCGGTTAAGGCTGCAGGCCGCTAAATTCGTGGCCTGCAGGCTGGACCCCTGAGGCGTCTAAGGGTTTTCGGAAGGGTAGGTATAGCGAATGTCTTACACGCGATGGTAGCTATGTCGTCTGTTGCAGATTGGATCCGACAGATAATCTAGCTCCATCAACTGAAGCACAGGAAGCGCTTCAGGATCACGGATGATCGACCATCAGCAGGGATTGGCTACCGACAGGGAGTCGACAATGGTCTTGGGAAAACCCGCTTCGGCGGGTTTTTTTTCGTCTGTCGAAAAGTCTGGCGCTGCTTAGAGCCTGGCCGCTGCCCGTTCGGTGATCTGCGCCCGTAGCTCAAGTGACGCGGCTGCACGGCGATGCGCCTCGGCCAGAACACTCTGCGGGGCTGTGTCAGGACTGCCCGACTGGAAGGGTGGTGCGGGAGCATATTCCAGCTGCAACTGCACCAGTTGCGCCGTGTCGTTATCGAACAATTCTGCCGCCAGGGTCAGGGCAAAATCGATCCCGGCGGTAATCCCGCCACCGGTCAGCAGATTGCCATCGCGTACCACCCTGTCCTTCACCGGGATCGCCCCCAGTGGCTTGAGCAACTCGTGATAGGCCCAGTGGGTCGTTGCCCGTTTGCCCTTGAGCAAGCCCGCGGCGCCGAGCACCAGCGCACCGGTGCACACCGAGGTGACATACCGCGCGTTGGCGGCTTGAGCCTTGATAAAGGCCAGCGTTACTTCATCTTCCATCAACGGCCCGACGCCACCGCCGCCCGGAATGCAGATCACATCCAGCGCCGGGCAGTCGTCGAACGTCATGGTCGGTTTCAGCACCAAGCCGGTGCTCGCAGTGACGGGCATCAGGTCCTTCCAGATCAAATGCACCTTTACGTCCGGCAATGAGGCCAATACGTCGTAAGGGCCTGTCAGGTCGAGTTGCTGAACCTGAGGAAACAACAGAAAACCGATCTGCAAGGTCATGGCTTATTTCTCCTGAAGTGGGTGGACGTCTTCACTCTAGGCTCGTAGCATTTGGCGTATCCGCCAATCACCCCACGAATTACGCCAATCATGCCCAAAACCATTCACGTGCTCGCGTTTGCCAATGTGCAACTGCTCGACGTCACCGGGCCCTTGCAGGTGTTCGCCTCGGCCAACGACATTGCTCGCCAGAAAGGGCTGCCGGCGCCCTATGCACCCTCGGTGATTGCCAGCGGTGGCGGGGCGGTGATGTCGTCGGCGGGCCTAGCGCTGTTGGCCGAGCCGTTGCCAGAGAGCGGCAGTGACACGGTGATCATTGCCGGTGGCTGGGGCGTTTATGCGGCCTCAGAAGATCAGGCGCTGGTGGCATGGGTGCGTGAACACGCGGCGGCTTGTCGGCGGGTTTCATCAGTGTGCACCGGGGCATTTTTACTGGCAGCCAGTGGTTGGCTCGATGGCCGTCGTGTGGTCACGCACTGGACGCGTTGCGAGCAACTGGCGCAGCAACATCCACGTCTTCACGTCGAACCCAATCCGATCTTCATCAACGACGGCCCGGTCTGGACCTCGGCGGGGGTCACGGCTGGCATTGACCTCGCCTTGGCCATGGTCGAAGAAGACCTTGGCCGCAACATGGCCCTGGAAGTCGCCCAGCAACTGGTGGTGTTCCTCAAGCGTCCGGGCGGCCAGTCTCAGTTCAGTGTGACCTTGTCCTTGCAGAAAGCAGGCGACCGTTTCGACGAACTCAATGCCTGGATCAGTGAAAATCTGACCAAGGACCTCGGCATCCCCACCCTGGCCTTGCAGGCGGGCATGAGCGAACGCAGCTTCGTCCGCCACTATCGCGCCGATACCGGGCAAACCCCGGCGCGAGCGATTGAATTGATTCGGGTCGAAACGGCGCGACGGTTACTCAGCGATACCGGCGTGCCGATTAAAAGGGTGGCGGTGCAATGCGGGTTTGGCAGTGAAGAGACGCTGCGGCGCAGTTTTTTGCGGGCAATGGGGGTGACACCGCAGGCTTATCGCGAACGGTTTTCTGTCCGTGGTGCAGTAGATCCAGTAACGTTTTGAGCAGCATCTCGGGGGATTTCTCGGGATTGTTATGACCGATGCCTGCCGGCACGCGCCGCTCGTAAGGGCCAATGAAATGCGCGATGTCATTATCAAGACGTATTGCACTACACCTGGGGTGTTTTTAGAAAGCTACGGTCTTTCAGCGTGTGTAAATATATGTTTGTGAAAAAACTATTTACAACATAAATGAATGTTGTTTTCGCAAGTTGATCGTCCGTCGAAACATCCGTACACCTATTCAGCTTGCCTGCTCCCGTTTGTCCAATAAGATTGTCAGGCATTGAAAGAGGAAGGCAGAGATTGGCTCACTACTGGTGTGAGATGGAAAACCGTGAAGCTTAATCGTATGACTTGTCAAAAAAGTTACTGATATTGCTCACCACTAAACTGCCCCGCAGCTGCTTTATTGTCCAACTAAGGAAACATTTTATGTCCAGCCATCCGCCTGTAAAAACAGTCTTTACAACTGTTTTCATGGCTACGTTATCCTTGCTTGCTGGCGCCTTGCATGCCTCGACGGCTGTGGCGGCCGAGCCTCAAGTCGAGGTAATGCAGCTACTGAAAACAACGCAGTCGTGGGACGGCGTTCAATATCGCAAGTATCCAGAAGGCCAGCCGGAAGTATCGGTCCTGCGCTATAAAATCCCGGCACATAGCTCGCTACCGTGGCACACCCATCCGGTAGTCAATGTCGCCTATGTTCTCTCCGGTCACCTGACGGTCATCCGCAAGGACAACGGAAAGACATTGGTCATCGGTCCTGGAGACGTATTGCCTGAGTTAGTCGGCGCCTTTCATCGCGGAGAGAGTGGGGATGAACCGGTTGAGCTGATTGTGTTCTATGCGGGAACCCCGACCGTTCCACTAACGGTGAAGTCCGAGCCTGACTAATCGAAATTTGTACAGGCTGTAACATAACCTCTTTTTTGATGCATCAGAAGAACTGGATTCAGCTCCATCGGTTTAACGGTAGTCTGGCGCTAACTCAGGCCGAGAAAAAACTAACGTCGGGTCCGGAATTAGTTGACCACTGCATTCAGACCCGATTGCCCTCACTCATGCGGAATACCTTTCGATACATCGAAGGAGTGGTATGCAGTTTTGCAGCAAATTGTTGACGCATTGAAAGGCTATCGGTAAAGCCCACGGTGTGCGCGATATCGTTGATAGGTTTGTTACTGGACTCGAGCAGGCATTGCGCGAGCAACAACCGTTCTTCCGTCAGCCATCGTTTTACCGACGTCCCGGTAAGTTGTTGGAAACGACGCGAAAACGTTCGTTCGCCAAGTCGAGCATGGTCAGCGAGCGAGCGAATGGTGTGCGGTGTATTGAGATTGGCGCGCACCCAAGCCAGGGTGATGGACATGCGATCACCTGCTCCATCGTGTTGCAACGGACGCTCGATAAATTGCGCTTGCCCGCCCGGGCGATGCGGTTGTACGACCAGGCGCCGCGCAAGACGGTTGGCAACATCTGCTCCATGATGCTTGCGGAACAGGTGCAAGCAACAATCCATTCCGGCGGCATTACCTGCCGACGTCAAAACATCGCCTTCGTCTATATATAACTTATCAACTTCAAGCCGCACGTTGGAGAACCGCTCCGTGAACAGCCTTGTCCACAACCAATGAGTTGTCGCTCGACGACCATCCAGCAAACCTGTCTCAGCAACCACGAAAACACCGAGGCACAGGCCGACCACCTGTGCGCCGCGCGCGTGTGCGGCTCGCAGCGCTTCTATCAAAGATATTGGCGCGGGCTCGTGCGGGTTGCGCCACGACGGCACGATCACGATGTCCGCCGATGACAGCACGCCAAGGTCGTGCACCGTTTCAATGGTAAAGCCGCCACTGGTGCGTAGTTTGCCGCCCTCGGCTGAACAGACCATGAACTCGTAGGGTGGCACACCCAGGTCCGCGCGATGATTGCCGAACACCAGACAAGGTAAGGACAGGTGATACGGACTGATTCCATCGAAAGCGACAACGGCGATTTTCTGTGCGTGCATGTCAACCTCTAAGCGTTTGGCAAGAACCTATCCAAACTTGGCAAGTTTGTGGCTCTTTCGAGCTGCTTCAGAAGCAGACAATGGAAGCGTTCCCTCAATAAGAGCGTTTTCATGAGCAGAAATTACAGCCTGGGTAGACGCAGCGTGTTGTCTGGATTGGCCATGGCAGGCGTGGTCGCCGCGTCGGCTCCAGCCATTGCACTGGCAATCAATCGGTCAACCGGCGTCAATGGAGAGGGACAACTCCCGCCTGAGGACCTGTTCGGCGAGAGCGATCAGAGTGTTCGCTATCGAACAGTCCAGGTGGATGGTGTGGAAATTTTCTATCGTGAAGCAGGCCCCAAGGATGCACCGATCCTGCTCTTGCTGCATGGCTACCCATCATCTTCACGCATGTTCGATCCGTTGCTGCCACTGTTGGCCAAGTCTTACAGATGTATCGCGCCGGACTATCCAGGGTTCGGTCATTCGCAGATGCCTGATCGCCACCTTTACCAGTACACGTTTGAGCATCTGGCCAAGACCATAGCCGCATTTACCGAGGCGTTGGCGCTCAATCGGTATAGCCTTTACATGCAAGACTATGGTGGTCCGATTGGATTCCACCTTGCGCTTGCTCACCCCCAACGAGTTCAGGCACTGATCGTACAGAACGCAGTGATCCATGAGGCGGGGCTGAGTGATTTATGGAAGCTGCGGCGTGCGTTCTGGCAGGACCGCGCTGCTTATGAGCAGAAGATCCTCGATGGTATGCCGGCGCCTTCATCCGGTGTGGCGCGGTATGTGGGGGCACGCAAAAACCGGGAGTCTTTCAATCCTGACCTGTGGTCCGACGAGATCGCTTTTCTGCAAAAGCCGGGGGTTGCGTCGGTACAGCTGGAGCTCGCGTATGACTACCAGAACAACGTCCGCGAGTACCCGCGATGGCAAGCGTATTTGAAGGATTCCAAGTTGCCTTTACTGGTGCTTTGGGGCGTCCACGATCTTATATTCTCAGAGGAGGGCGCCAAATCCATAAAGAACGACCGTCCCGATGCCGAGTTGCACATGCTCGATGCCGGGCACTTCGCGCTCAATGAACAGCCGATCAAAATGAGTGGCCTGATCAAAAGGTTTCTTGATCAGGCCCTTGCCGGAGTAAATCGACCATGAGTGGTTCCCCCTACACTTCCACTTCCGCCACCTGATTAAAGTACTTCGACCGATCCGGCGTAAAGGTCACCACCATGCCGGTTCGGGAACAGGCCAACGCCCGCTCTGCACCCAAATCAATATCCAGATCCTCCCCGCGCAAACCTTGCCACTGCGCCAGGTATTTGAGCGATCCGTACTTTTCGAGTTTTTTCAGGCTGCGACTGACACCCCCTTTCCAACCGAGCACCGGCAGTTCCCCGGCAAGGCTTCGTTTGGCGAGTTCGGGAAAGCGGGTGGCGCGTTGGCGGCCGATTTCCCAGCATTTGATCAATCCTTTGTCCGGGCCTTCCCATAATTCCTCGCGGTTCAGGCCTGACCGGAAGGGGGAGTCGATGCTGCGGTGGATGTGCTGGTTCATTCTGGTTCCTTGAATTCGGGTTTTATTGGACAGCTCCGCTGTACCCGTTGACGTTGGATGTTAGGGGGGGATGTAACGACTGGCAACAAGGTATTTCAGGGCGTAGGAATGTGCCGTGGTGGGGTGAAGGGGGAATGGTTGTTTGGCTTTTGTAGGTTTTAGGGCAGTAGCGCCCGCCAAGTCTCGCCAGAGCGGGGCTGTTATGTCTCGGTGGGTGTGTTTAAGTGCTTTGAGGGCAAGCCTCGGTCCTACAAGCGGCAGTGCAAAACGGGAAATTTCCGACAGGCTCTGTCGGCACATGGTGTTGTGGCTGATGGCCTCTTCGCGAGCAGGCTCGCTCCCACAATGGACCACCGTTTGCCGAGATATCGCAGACTCCTGTGGGAGCGGGCTTGCTCCGGGCGGCGTTCCGACGAAGGGGGCACCACGGTCTCACGGCTGCCAGAAGCTCTTCTCCCCACTCAATTTGCGATCCAGAAAACACGCCGCGCTGATCAGCGCCAGATGCGTCAGCGCTTGCGGCGTATTGCCCAGATGCCGCGCATGACTGTCCAGTTCTTCGGCATACAGGCCCAGCGGGTTGGCATACCTCAGCAACTGTTCAAACTCCAGATGAGCCTTTTCCGCCTGACCGGCCCGGGCCAGGCATTCGATGTACCAGAACGAGCACGCGGCGAAGGCGCCTTCGGTGCCGTCGAGGCCATCAATCCGGGTGTCGTCGTTGCGATAGCGGTAGACCATGCCGTCGCGCACCAGGGCTTTCTCGATGGCCTGGAGGGTGGCGAGCCAGCGCGGGTCTTTGGCGCTGACGAAGCGCACCAGCGGCATCAACAGCATCGAGCCGTCGAGGGCGGTGCCACCGATGTGCTGGACGAAATGGCCGCGTTCTTCGTTCCAGAAGTTGTCCCAGATGTCGGCGTAGATGGCCTGGCGCATCTGGTCCCAACGGGCGAACGGGGCGGGGAGTGAACGTTTGGACGCGAGACGAATGGCGCGGTCCAGGGCGACCCAGCACATCAGCCGTGAATGCAGGAAGTGGTGTTGCTCACTGCGCATTTCCCAGATACCAACATCTTTCTGCTGCCAGGTTTCGCACACTTGATCGACCACTTCCACGGTGTGTTTCCAGCCTTCATGGGAGATGGCGTCACCATATTTGTTGACCAGGTAGATCGCGTCCATCAGCTCGCCGAAGATGTCGAGCTGGACCTGATCGTAAGCACCGTTGCCGATGCGCACCGGTGTGGCGCCGCCATGGCCGGACAGATGCGGCAGTTCGGTTTCCGGCAATTCCTGGCGACCGTCAATGGCGTAGAGGATGTTGAGTTTCATCGATTTGCCATGGCAGTCACTGACTCGCCCACGCAGCCAGCGCATGTAATCGTTGGCTTCCTGCACGAATCCCAGGCGCATGAAAGCGTAGACGGTGAACGAGGCATCGCGGATCCACGTGTAGCGGTAATCCCAATTGCGTTCGCCGCCCGGTGTTTCCGGGAGACCGAACGTGGCGGCGGCGAGAATCGCGCCGTGTTTGCGTGAGGTCAGCAGCTTCAGGGCGAGGGCCGAGCGGTTGACCATTTCCCGCCAGCGACCGCGATAGTTGGACTGCCCGATCCAGTCGCGCCAGAACTTCAAGGTGCGCTGCAGGCAAATGGCAGCGGCACCCTCCTTGAAGCGCGGGTCGTCGAGACCACCGAGCAGGAATTGTGCGCTCTGATCCTGTTTGAGGGTGAATTCGGCGATTGCAGCGTTGCCATCAACCCGCAAAACCTGATCCGACGACAGGCGCATCGGCAGCTGATCGGCGGCCACGAACGTCACGTCTTCTTTATCCATCTGCGCGCGAGTCTTTGCGCGAGCGTAGTCATGACGCACGGCGCAACGCATATGAAACGTCGCTTCACCACTGACCACGCGAACCCTTCGCATCAATAGCGGCAAACAGTCCTCGCTGTCGCCGATGGGCAGCAGGTCAGTCACCTCGACCACCGCGCGTTCACTCAGCCAGCGGGTTTGCAGCACGTTGGTGTCCGGCAGGTAAATCTGCTCACGGCGGGCGTCGGGCAGGTCCGGGGAAAGTTGGAAGATGCCTGCCTCGGGCGTATCCAGCAGCGAGCAGAAAATCGACGGGCTGTCGAATTCCGGCCAGCAGAAAAAATCCACGCTGCCCTTGTCGTTGACCAGTGCCGCGCTGCGCATGTCGCCGATAATGCCGTGGGCATCGATGGCGCTTTGTCGTTCGGCAAGAAGCGGGTCGAGGGAGATCGGCATGAAGATTAGCGCCTTTTGTTGAGGGCCTAACTAGCTGACTGGTTTGAGTGGCCTGGAGTTCATTGGGTGACTGTTCTCGCTCCATCGCCAGCAGGCTCGCTCGCACAAGGGATCCAGGGTAAGACATAGATCCAATGTGGGAGCGAACCTGCTCGCGATGGGGCCTTCACATTCAACCAACAATTGGCGGCTTTCCCCTTGTCCAGCGTTTATGGCAACTTGCACACCCTTGTCGAGACCTCGAACCATGGCCAATCCTTACCGCGACCTGTTCAAAGCCCCCGGCAGCAGCGCCTTCGTGCTGGCCGGGATGATCGCGCGCATGCCGATTTCCATGACCGGCATCGGCCTGATCACCATGCTCTCGCAACTGCAAGGTGGCTACGGACTGGCCGGTGCGGTGGCCGCGACGTTTGCCCTGTCCACGGCGTTTTGTGCGCCGCAGGTCTCGCGGCTGGTGGACCGTTTTGGGCAGCGTCGGATCTTGCCTGTGTCAGCATTGATCGGTGGCGGGGCGTTGTTGATGGTGTTGCTCTGCACCCGTTTGCAGGCGCCGCAGTGGACGTTGTTTGTGTTCGCAGCGCTCGCCGGTTGCATGCCGAGCATGTCGGCGATGGTGCGGGCGCGCTGGACCGAGGTCTATCGCGGTGAGCCTGAATTGCAAACCGCGTATGCGCTGGAGTCCGTGCTGGACGAGGTCTGCTTTATTGTCGGGCCGCCATTGTCGGTGGGCTTGTGCGTGGTGGCGTTCCCCGAGGCCGGGCCGCTGGCGGCCTTGTTGATGCTGGCAATCGGCGTCACAGCGTTCGTCCTGCAACGCGACACCGAGCCAGCGATTCATCCGCATGAAGAACACCATCAAGGCTCGATTATTCGTTCGGGCGAGATTCAGTTGCTCATGGTGTTGATGGTCGCCATGGGCATCATCGTTGGCGTAGTCGATGTGGTCAGCGTGGCGTTCGCCCAGCAGCAGGGCCAACCGGCGGCGGCGAGTATTGTGTTGTCGGTGTACGCGATGGGTTCATGCATGGCCGGGCTGGCGTTTGGGGCGTTGCGCTCTAAAGTGCCGTTGCCGCGCTTGTTCTTGTACGGCGGAGTGGCGACGGCGGTGACGACGCTGCCATTGCTGCTGGCGAGCAATATTCCTGGATTATCGTTGGCGGTGTTCGTTGCCGGGCTGTTTTTTGCGCCGACCTTGATCGTCGCCATGGCCCTGGTGGAGCGCATCGTGCCACCGGCCAGGTTGACTGAAGGCCTGACCTGGCTGGTCACCGGATTGAGCATCGGGGTGGCGATTGGCGCGGCCGGTTCGGGGTGGCTGATCGATGCATTTGGAGCGCGCAGCGGGTTTTGGCTGGCAATAGCCGCAGGGGCCGTAGTGCTTGTTTCCGCGATTCAAAGCTTCCGCCACTTGAAATAAAGAACCCTACAGGGGGGATGTGTACGACTAATTCCTCGCGGCGCTCATCCGTTCTCTTATACAGACGACTTTTCGAGGTAAGCCCGGTGACCCAGCTGACATTGCTGTGCCTGCCCTATTCAGGCGCGAGCGCCATGGTTTACAGCCGCTGGCGGCGCAAGTTGCCGGAGTGGCTCACGCTGAAACCGGTCGAGTTGCCCGGCCGTGGCGCGCGGTTTGGCGAGCCGTTGCACACCGACATGCGGCGCCTGGCGCTGCAACTCGCGCAGGAACACATCGCCACGCTCAAGACGCCGTACGCGATATTCGGCCATAGCCTGGGCGCATTGCTTGCCTGTGAAATGGCCCATGCGTTGCGTTCGCTGGGCAGCCCGGAGCCGGTGGCGCTGTTCGCTTCTGGCACTGCCGCGCCGACGATGCGCGCAGATTATGATCGCGGTTTCGCCGAGCCGAAAACCGATGCCGAATTGATCGAGCAACTGCGCACCCTCAACGGCACCAGCGAAGAAGTGCTGGCCAACGCGGAGCTGATGAGCCTGACGTTGCCTGTCCTGCGTGCGGACTTTCTGTTGTGTGGGCGTTTCGAACCGCAGCAACGCCCCTTGCTCCAATGCCCGGTGCACGTGCTCGGTGGCAAGTCTGATCGCGCCACCCCTGAACAATTGATCGGCTGGAGCAAGGAAACCCACGGCAGTTTTTCCGTGGACATGCTCAGCGGTGGTCACTTCTTTATCCATGAGCACGAGGCCAAGGTGTTGCGGGTGATCAAGGATCAGCTCGACGTTCACCATCGCCGACATGCCATGGCCGCCAGCGCC
Organism: Pseudomonas sp. GM21; assembly: GCF_000282215.1. Taxonomy (GTDB): domain Bacteria; phylum Pseudomonadota; class Gammaproteobacteria; order Pseudomonadales; family Pseudomonadaceae; genus Aquipseudomonas. The sequence continues at coordinate 78,229 of NZ_AKJS01000019.1, read as the reverse complement.
TGACACATTCTCATATTCCCCGCGAACCCCTGTGGGAGTGAGCCTGCTCGCGATAGAGGTAGATCAGTCACATCGATGTTGAATGTGCCGCCGCCATCGCGAGCAGGCTCGCTCCCACAATGACACTCCGCGTTCTACCTCCTTCCTGATACTTATTCTCATTCGTTAATTTTTCCGGTGTGCATTCGTTTTATAGGGACGACGTGCCTTTGTGCTTCCCGCCACTGATCCGGATGCTTAGAAATGAATGCTGAAGACTCCTTGAAACTTGCTCGCCGGTTTATCGGGTTGCCCCTGGAAAAGCGCCAGATGTTCCTTGCGGCCTTGCAAAAGGAAGGCGTTGATTTCGCCCGTTTCCCCATTCCTGCCGGCGTCGAAGCCGAGGATCGCCAGGCGTTGTCGTACGCCCAGCAACGCATGTGGTTTCTTTGGCAACTGGATCCGCACAGCGGCGCCTACAACCTGCCGGGGGCGGTGCGCCTGAACGGGCGGCTGAATCTGCCCGCACTGGAGCAGGCGTTCGCCAGCCTCGTCGAGCGTCACGAAACCCTGCGCACGGTGTTCCAGCGCCAAGCTGACGACACGTTGCTGCAAGTACCAGCCGGCGCGCCGCTGGTGATCGATCATGTGGATTTCAGCGCGTTACCGGCACCAGAGCGCGAACTCGCGGTCGCACAAGCAGCCGGGCAGCAGTCGGTGCTGCCATTCGATCTTTCAGTCGGCCCTTTGCTACGCGTTACCTTGCTCAAACTCGCCGATCAGGAACACGTGTTGCTGCTGACCCTGCACCACATCGTGTCCGATGGCTGGTCGATGAACGTGCTGATCGACGAATTCATCCGTTGCTACGACGCGTTCGACGCGGGCGCCCAACCGCTACTCGCGCCATTGCCGATCCAATACAGCGACTATGCACTGTGGCAGCGACGATGGCTGGAAGCGGGGGAGCAGGCACGCCAACTCGATTACTGGAAAGCGCAATTGGGCGACGAACACCCGGTGCTGGAGCTGCCCACTGACCACCCGCGCCCGGCAATGCCGAGCTATCGCGGCACGCGTTACGAATTTGCCGTCGATGCGCAACTGGCCGAACAACTGCGCGCCACCGCGCAGAAACACAACATCACCTTGTTCATGCTGTTGCTCGGCGCCTTCAACGCGCTGCTGCATCGTTACACAGGGCAGACTGACATCCGCGTCGGCGTGCCCATCGCTAACCGTAACCGCGCCGAAATCGAAGGCCTGATCGGCTTCTTCGTCAACACCCAGGTGCTGCGCACGCAACTCGACGGCCAGACCCGCGTCGACGACTTGCTGCGCGCCATCAAGGAAACCGCCCTTGGTGCCCAGGCCCATCAGGACTTGCCGTTCGAGCGCTTGGTCGAGGCGCTGAAACTGGAACGCAGCCTCAGCCACACGCCGCTGTTCCAGGTGATGTACAACCACCAGCCGCAGGTTGCGGACATTGCCACCGTCAGCACCGCCTCTGGCCTGACACTCGGAGCAATTGAGTGGGAAGGGCGCACCACGCAGTTCGACCTTACCCTCGACACCTACGAAAAGGGCGGCAAGCTGCACGCCGCGCTGACCTACGCCAACGACCTGTTCGACGCCGACACCATCACGCGCATGGCGCAGCACTGGACCCGCCTGCTGCAAGGCATGGTCAGCGATCCGACGCAGCGCATCAGCGATTTGCCGCTGCTGGAAAGCGCGGAATACCAGCGCATCGTGCATGACTGGAACCGAGCTGACGAAAACTACCCGCAAGACCTGTGCATTCATGAACTGATCAGCCAACAAGCCGCGGACAGTCCGAATACATGGGCGGTGACCTTCGGCACCCAGCGGCTGACTTACGCTGAACTCGACATCCAGGCCAATCGCCTGGCGCACAAACTGATCGAAATGGGCGTCGGCCCGGAAGTCCGCGTCGGCGTAGCGATGCAGCGTTCGCAAAACCTGCTGGTGGCGTTGCTCGCGGTACTCAAGGCCGGCGGCGCCTATGTGCCACTGGACCCGGATTACCCGGTCGAGCGCGTCGCCTACATGCTCGAAGACAGTCGCGCCTTGGTATTGCTGACTGAACAATCCGTCGCCGCGACACTGACAGTGACCGCCGATACCCAAGTGTTGTTGCTGGACGACAAGGTATGGGCCGAATACCCGGCAAATGCCCCGCAAACCCGCGTCACGCCAGACAACCTTGCCTACGTCATCTACACCTCCGGCTCCACCGGCAAACCCAAAGGCGTGGCCATCGCCCATCGCAATGTGCTGGCGCTGATCGACTGGTCGGCATCGGTCTACAACCGCGAAGACATTCAAGGCGTGCTGGCCTCGACCTCGGTGTGCTTTGACCTGTCGGTGTGGGAACTCTTCGTCACGTTGGCCAACGGTGGCTCGGTGATCATCGCCCGCAACGCCCTGGAATTGCCGCAACTGCCGGCGCGGGATCAGGTGCGCCTGATCAACACCGTGCCGTCGGCGATCAATGCGTTGCAACGCGACGGGCAGATTCCGCCAAGCGTGCGCATCATCAACCTGGCCGGCGAGCCGCTGAAGCTGAGTCTGGTGGAGGCGCTGTATCAGCAGCCGACCGTCGAACATGTCTACGACCTGTATGGCCCGTCGGAAGACACCACGTATTCGACTTGGACCCGTCGCGAGGCCGGCGGATGCGCGAACATCGGTCGACCGCTCAAACACACTGCCAGTTATTTGCTGGATGCCGAGCTGCAACCGGTCCCGCAAGGCGTTTGCGCCGAGCTTTACCTGAGCGGCGCGGGCATCACCCGTGGTTACCTGGCACGCCCAGGCATGACTGCTGAAAAGTATGTGCCGAACCCTTTCGCCGATAATGGCGAACGTCTGTACCGCACCGGCGACCTGACTCGCTATCACGCCGAAGGCACGTTGCAATACATCGGGCGCATCGACCATCAGGTCAAGGTCCGGGGCTTTCGCATCGAGCTCGGTGAAATCGAAGCACGGCTGTTGCAGCAGGACGCCGTTCGCGAACTGGCGGTGCTGGCGCAGGATGGCGTCAACGGCCAGCAATTGGTCGCCTACATTGTGCCTAGCGATCCAGCGTTACTGGACGATGTCGACGCTCAAGCGACTCAGCGTGAAACCTTCAGAGCCGCGCTGCGCCAGCATCTGCCGGACTACATGGTCCCCGCGTTTCTGTTGTTCCTCGATCATCTGCCGCTGACCCCCAACGGCAAACTCGACCGCAAAGCCTTGCCTACAGTCGATGGTTCGCAGCAACAACGCGAACACGTCGCGCCGCGCAGCGTTCTGGAAAAATCTCTGGCCGCGATCTGGCAAGACGTACTGGCCATCGACAACGTCGGTCTGGAGGACAACTTCTTCGAACTGGGCGGCGATTCCATCGTGTCCATGCAAGTGGTCAGCCGCGCGCGTCAGGCCGGGATCGTGTTGAGCCCCAAAGACCTGTTCCAGCACCAGACCATCCGCAGCCTCGCTCAAGCGGCCCGCAGCGGCGAGCAGCCGTTGATCGACCAGGGCCCGGCAATGGGCGCGGTGGCGTTGGCGCCGGTGCAGCAGTGGTTTTTCGAGCAAGCGATCCCTGAGCGTCAACACTGGAACCAGTCGTTGCTGCTGGTGCCGCGTGAGGTGTTGAACGCCGAGACGCTGGACCGCGCCATCGAGCATTTGCTGACCCATCACGACAGTTTGCGCTTGCGCTATGAGCAGACCGTCGAAGGCTGGCAGCAGATCTACGACGCGCCGACCACGGAGTCGGTGTTGTGGCAGCGTCAGGCCCGGTCGCTCGAAGAACTCAATGCCCTGTGCGACGAAGCCCAACGCAGTCTTGATCTGCACAATGGGCCGCTAATGCGTGCGCTGCTGGTGGCCATGGCCGACGGTACACAACGCCTGCTGCTGGTGATTCATCACCTGGCGGTGGACGGCGTTTCCTGGCGGGTGCTGCTGGAAGATCTTCAGCGGTTCTACAGCGACGGCAGCATGTCGTTGGCGAAAACCAGCACGTATCAGCGTTGGGTAGAACGCCTGCAAGCGCACGTTCCAGCCATTGAGAAAAGCCTCGGTTATTGGCTGACCCAACTGAACAACGCACCGAATGCGCTGCCGTGCGAGCGCCCCAGTGGCGCGCTGGAAAACCGCTTCGAACAAAAACTCGAGCTCAAACTCGACACCGAGCAAACCCGCAAACTGCTGCAACACGCCCCGGCGGCCTATCGCACCCAAGTCAACGACTTGCTGCTGACCGCACTGGCTCGCGCGGTTTGCCGCTGGAGCGGGCAGGCCAGCGCGCTGATTCAGCTTGAAGGGCATGGCCGCGAAGACCTGTTCGATGACATCGACCTGACCCGCACCGTGGGATGGTTCACCAGCCTGTTCCCGGTCAATCTGGTGCCGTCGAGCGATCTCGGTACATCGATCAGAACAATCAAGGAACAGCTGCGTGGCGTGCCGGACAAGGGCCTCGGCTATGGCGCGCTGCGTTACCTGGGCAGCCCGGCGATTCGTGACGAACTGGCCGCGTTGCCGCAACCGCGCATCACCTTCAACTATCTGGGGCAGTTTGATCGTCAGTTCGACGATGGCGCGATGTTCGTGCCGTCCACCGAAGGCAACGGCGTGGCGCAGGATCCTTCGGCGCCGTTGGGCAACTGGCTGATGGTCGAAGGCCAGGTCTACGGTGGTGAGTTGTCGCTGAGCTGGGGTTTCAGCCGCGAGATGTTCGACACCGTGACTATCCAGCGCCTGGCAGACGATTACGCCCAGGAGCTCAAGGCGCTGATCGATCATTGCTGTGCCGTTGAAATGCCCCACGCTACGCCGTCGGACTTCCCGTTGGCGCGCATCAGTCAGGCGCAACTCGACGCATTGCCGGTCGCGACGCTTGAAGATGTGTATCCACTGTCGCCAATGCAGCAGGGCATGCTGTTCCACACGCTCTACGAACCGGAAGTCGGTGCCTACATCAGCCAGTTACGCCTGGACATTCACGGCCTCGATCCGCAGCGCTTTGCCCACGCCTGGCAGATCGCGCTGGAACGCCACGACATCCTGCGCAGCAGCTTCCACTGGCAAGGCCTCGACACCGCGCATCAGGCGATTGTCCGCGAAGTCCCGTTGCCACTTGAAGTGCTGGAAGCGAGCGACCCTGACGCACTGGCCGATGCCGAGCGCGCCCAAGGCTTCGAATTGGGCAGCGCGCCGCTGTTCCGCTTGAAACTCGTCCGCACCGGTTCCCACGATTGGCACCTGATCTACACCAGCCACCACATTTTGATGGACGGCTGGAGCAACGCGCAGTTGCTGGCCGAAGTCATTCAGCATTACGCCACCGGGCAATCCCTGCCCGCGCCGACCGGGCAATACCGTGATTACCTGGGCTGGTTGCAGCAGCAGTCGGCTGTTGCGGGCGAGCAGTTCTGGAAAGCTGCGCTGGCACCACTGGAGGCACCGACGTTGCTCGCCGAAGCCTTGCGCCCGCCGGTTGGTGTCGAGGGCTGCGGGGAATACCGCATTGCCCTGGACTGCCGCGCAACCCAGCGTCTGGCCGATTTCGCTCGCCAAGAGAAAGTCACCCTCAACACCGTCCTGCAAGCAGCGTGGAGCGTGTTGTTGCATCGCTACACCGGTCAGGATTGCGTGGTGTTCGGTGCCACCGTCGCCGGTCGTTCGGCGCCGCTGCCGGGAATTGAAGAACAACTTGGATTGTTCATCAACACGCTGCCACTGGTGTGCGTGATGAGGCCGGATTGCACCATCAGCCAATGGCTGAGCGAACTGCAAGGGCTGAATCTGGCCATGCGCGAGTTCGAGCATGTGCCGCTTTATGACATTCAGGGGTGGGCGGGACAGCAGGGTTCGGCGCTGTTCGACAGCCTGTTGGTGTTCGAAAACTTCCCGGTGGCCGAGGCGCTGAAACAGGGCGCACCGGCCGGGCTGTCGTTCGGCAACCTGCACAACCACGAACGCACGCATTATCCGCTGACGTTGGGCATCGAACTGGGCGAAAGCTTGAGCCTGGAATTCAGCTACGACACGGCGCGGTTCAGTGCAGCGCAGGTCGCTGAGTTGTCAGCCAACCTGCAGCATTTGTTGATGCGTTTGGTAGCACAGCCGGAGGCAGCATTGGGCGCGTTGGAACTGCTCGATGTCGATGGAAAACAGGCGCTGCTTGCGATCTGCCAAACGGCGCCGGTTCAGTTGTCCACAGCCTTATTGGTCCACGAGCAAATCGCCGCTCAGGCCGTCGCCACCCCTGACGCGCTGGCGTTGCAGGTCGACGGTCAGTCCCTCAGCTACGTGCAGTTGAATACACAGGCTAACCGTCTGGCCCATCGCCTGATTGAAAACGGCGCCGGCCCCGGCCAACGCGTCGGACTGGCGCTGCACCGTGGCCCGCAACTGATCGTCAGCTTGCTGGCGGTGCTGAAAAGTGGCGCTGCGTATGTGCCGCTGGACCCGAGCTACCCAGCGGAACGGTTGGCGTACATGATCGATGACAGCCGGCTCGACGTGCTGCTGTGCGAATCCGGTCTGCTGGAAGATGTGCCCGGCGTGCGTCGTCTCAACCTCGACGACAACGCCGGTTACTCCGACAGCAATCCGGCCAATAACGCGGTCGGCGAAGACCTGGCCTACGTCATCTACACCTCCGGCTCCACCGGCCAACCCAAAGGCGTGGCCATCGCCCATGCTGCGTTGCGCGAGTTCTGCCAGAGCGCCGCCGACTATTCGATGCTGTCGGCGGCGGACCGTGTGTTGCAGTTCGCAACCTTCAGTTTCGACGGATTCGTCGAACAGTGCTTCCCGGCGCTGTGCGTCGGCGCTGCGTTGATCATGCGCGGTGATGAGTTGTGGGATGCCGGGCGACTGGCTTCTGAAATCGTCGAGCAGGGCGTGACCGTAGCGGACTTGCCCGCCGCTTACTGGTACCTGCTGGCCCGCGAGTGCGCGAGCGGTGTGGTGCGCAATCTCGGTAATTTGCGTCAGGTGCATGTCGGCGGCGAAGCGATGTCGGTCGAAGGTTTGCGCTTGTGGCATCAGGCCGGATTGAGCCACGTGCGACTGCTTAACACTTACGGTCCGACCGAAGCGACCGTGGTGTCCAGCGTGCATGAATGCCGACTCGACGATGCCAGTGACGCATTTGGCATCCCGATTGGTCGTGCCATTGCCGGTCGTGCGTTGTATGTGCTGGACGCGTCCGGCCAATTGCTGCCCAACGGTGGCGTTGGCGAGCTGTGCATCGGTGCACCGGCCTGCCTCGCGCAAAGCTACTTCGATCGTCCGGCGCTGACCGCCGAACGCTTCCTGCCGGACCCGTTCGCCCGTGAGCCGGGTGCGCGGCTGTACCGCAGTGGCGATCTGGCGCGCTACAACGCTGCCGGACATCTGGAATACGTCGGCCGTATCGATCAACAAGTGAAGATTCGCGGTTTGCGCATTGAAATGGGCGAGATCGAAGCGTGTCTGCAAGCCTGCGAGGACGTGCGCGAAGCGGCGGTCATCGCTCAGGACGGCACGCGGCTGGTGGCGTACATCGTAGTCAGCGATGCGGTGGTTTCTGAAGCTGACTATCTGGAAGGCCTCAAGGCTGTTCTGCGTCAGTCATTGCCGGAATACATGGTGCCAAGCCACCTGATCCTGCTGGCCAGACTGCCGCTCAACAATAATGGCAAACTGGATCGCAGGGCCTTGCCCCGCGTTGAAACCAGCGACGCACAACGTGATTTTGTAGCCCCGGTCCAAGGGCTGGAAACGCAACTGGCGCTGATTTGGCAGGACGTGTTGCAGGTCGAGCGAGTAGGGCGCAACGACAACTTCTTCGAACTGGGCGGTCACTCGTTGCTGGTGCTTCAGGTGATCTCGCGGGTGCGTCAGCACTTGCACCTCGAACTGTCGGTGAACAGCCTGTTCTCGGCGGCGACTCTGGCGGAATTTGCCGAGCGTGCGGCGCTGGCTAGCGTCAGCGGCCAACCGATCCTGCAACCTGCGCCTGTCGATCAACCGCCGATGCTGTCGTACGCCCAGCAGCGCCAATGGATTCTCTGGCAGCTGGACCCGCAAAGCCCGGCCTACAACATTCCCGCCGCGCTGCGCCTCAAGGGCTCGCTCAACCTCGGTGCCTTGCGCGAAGCCTTCGCTCAATTGCAGGCCCGTCACCAAACACTGCGCACGACATTCGAACAGGATGGTCAGCAGGCCCGTCCGGTGCTGCATGACACGCTGGCGCTGCAACTGGAACAGCGCACGCTCGATCAATTGTCGGTCGACAGCGCGGTGGCGGAAGAAATCGCCCGGCCATTCGACTTGCGTAACGGTCCGCTGTGGCGCGTGTTGCTGCTGCAAGTGAACACCGACGAACACGTGCTGGTGCTGACCGTGCACCACATCGCCGCCGATGGCTGGTCGATGCAGGTCATGGTTGATGAGTTCAGTGCGTTGTATCAGGCCGCCGTCGACGGCAACGCTGCCAACCTGAACAGCCTGCCGGTGAACTACAGCGACTTCGCCCGCTGGCAGCGCGACTGGCTGGAGGCCGGCGAGGGCGCGCGGCAACTGGGGTGGTGGAGCGAGCAACTGGCCGGCAGCCAGACACCGCTGCAATTGCCCAGTGAACTGATCCGCCCCGCCCGACGCAGCGAGCGCGGAGCCAGCCTGATGCTCAATGTTGATCGCGAGTTGCTCGCCGGTTTGCGTCACCGTGCCCAGGAGCAGCAAGTCACGCTGTTCATGCTGCTGCTGGCGAGTTTCCAGACCTTGCTGCATCGCCAGAGCGGGCAGTCGAGCATCAGCGTTGGTGTACCGAGCGCGGGACGTTCGCGCCTCGAAACCGAAGGCCTGATCGGCTTCTTCATCAACACCCAGGTGCTGCGTGCCGAGATCGACGGGCAGCAGCCATTCAGTGCGTTGCTGCAACAGGTCAAACAGGTTGCATTGGGCGCGCAGGCCAACCAGGACGTGCCGTTCGAGCAATTGGTCGACGCCTTGCAACCGGACCGCAGCCTCAATCACAGCCCGTTGTTCCAAGTGCTCTACAACCATCAGCAGCAAATGGGGTCGCGCGTCGAACGTAAGGTGGCCGACTTGCAGGTCGAGCGTCTGCACTGGCAGCAACACACTACGCAATTCGATCTGGTACTCGATACTCAGGAGCACGACGAAGCGCTGGATGCCAGCCTGACTTACGCCACGCAGGTGTACGACGAGGCGTCGATGCAGCGTCTCGCCGAGCAGTGGCTCAACCTGCTGCGTGCGGTGGTCAAGAACCCACAGCAACGCGTTGCCGAACTGCCGTTGCTGCAAGCTCCGCAATACGAGGCGTTGGTCCAGCACTGGAACCCGGTATTCGAGGCGCAACCATCGTCGCCGACCTTGCACCAATTATTCGAAGCTCAGGCTGCGCAACGACCGAACGCAATAGCACTGGTCTACGAGGGTGAGCAACTGAGCTACGCCGCGCTCGACGCAAAGTCGAACCGACTGGCGCGCAAACTGCGCAAGCAGGGCGTCGGCCCCGAGGTCCGTGTCGGCATCGCCACCGAGCGGGCGATGCCGCTGGTGGTGGGCTTGCTGGCGATTCTCAAGGCAGGCGGGGCTTATGTGCCGCTCGACCCGCAATACCCGGCCGAGCGTCTGAGCTACATGATCGAGGACAGCGGCATCACAATGCTGCTGACTCAACAGCATTTGATTGACGGTTTGTCGGCTCGCGATGGCGTGCAGGTATTGAGCCTCGAATCGTTGGAGCTGGAGGCCTGCAGCGATGAAAACCTGCCTGCGCTTGCGACCCCGGACAACCTGGCCTATGTGATTTACACCTCCGGCTCTACCGGCCGGCCGAAAGGTGCATTGCTCAGCCATGCCAACGTCGGGCGCCTGCTGACAGCCACCGCGGACGAGTTCAACTTCGGCCCTGACGATGTCTGGACGCTGTTCCATTCCTATGCCTTCGACTTCTCGGTGTGGGAGCTGTTTGGTTCGCTGTGCACCGGCGGGCGTCTGGTGATCGTGCCATATGACATCAGCCGCGAGCCGCAAGCGTTTCACCGTTTGCTCTGCGATGAGGGCGTGACGGTGTTGAACCAGACCCCGAGTGCTTTCCGCCAGCTGTTGCCGGTGGCTTGCGCCAGCGAACGAAGCCTGGCGCTGCGTCAGGTGATTTTCGGCGGTGAAGCGCTGGAAGTCGCCAGCCTGCGCCCTTGGTTCGAACGCTTCGGCGATCAGCAGCCAACCCTGGTCAACATGTACGGCATTACCGAAACCACGGTGCACGTGACCTACCGCGCGATTCGTCTGACCGACCTCGACGGCAAGGCCCAGAGCCCGATTGGCCTGCCGATCCGCGACCTGCGCTGGTACTTGCTCGACAGCCAGTTGCAGCCGGTGCCGGTGGGTGTGGCGGGTGAGTTGTACATTGCCGGCGCCGGTCTGGCGCGTGGTTATCACGGGCGTTTCGGCCTGACCGCCGAGCGTTTTGTGCCGAGCCCGTTCGAGGCTTCTCAACGCCTGTATCGCAGCGGCGATCTGGCGCGCCAGCGTGGCGACGGCAGCATCGATTACCTCGGGCGCATCGACCAGCAAGTGAAGATTCGCGGGTTCCGCATCGAACTCGGCGAAATCGAGGCCGCGCTGCTGGCCCAGCCGGGCGTGCGCCAAGCGGTATTAAACGTTCACAACGGCGACGGCGGACCGCAGTTGTGCGCCTACGTCGTGGCCGAGCACACCCCGCATGACCCGATCGCCTGGCGTGATCACCTGCGCACTGCGCTCAAGGTCGATCTGCCGGACTACATGGTGCCGAGCCACTGGCTGCTGCTCGATGCCTTGCCACTGACCGGCAACGGCAAGCTCGACCGCAAGGCCTTGTCAGTGCCAGATGCCGAGGACTGGCAACGTCCGTTCGAAGCCCCCGAAGGCGACCTCGAACCGCAACTGGCGGCGATCTGGGCCGAGGTGCTGGGCGTGGCGCAGATCGGCCGGCGCGATAACTTCTTTGAATTGGGCGGGCACTCGCTGCTCGCCGCCCAGGCCAGTGCCCGTGTGGAACTGGAGCTGGGCATCGAGCTGCCGCTGCGTGCGCTGTTCGAATCCACCGACCTGCAGGCTTATGCCGCCATGGCCGGGCAACACGCTCCGGCTGACCACGATGCACGTCTGGATGCGCTTGAGTCGCTTCTCGACGAGATGGAGATCAACTGATGGAACACACCACTGCCCAGCGCATCGCCAGCCGCTTCGCCGGCCTGCCTGCCGACAAACGCCGTGAGTTTCTGAGCCGTATGCAGGAGCAGGGCGTGAGCTTCGGCCAACTGCCGATTCCGCCGGCCAGAGAACCGCAAAATAGCTTCGAACTGTCGTACGCGCAGCAGCGCCAATGGTTCCTCTGGCAGCTTGATCCGCAGAGTTCGGCGTACAACATTCCGGCGGCGTTGCGCTTGCACGGGCCGTTGAATGTCGCGGCGTTGCAGCAGAGCTTTGACGTGTTGCTGGAGCGGCATCTGAGCCTGCGCAGCCGGTTCGTCGAGGATGACGGTCAGGTGGTGCAGACGCTGGCCGAGTTCACCTCGCTGCCGATTGAGACAATCGACATGCGCGGCGAACCTCAGGAAAATCGCCTGGATTTCGCAATGAAAAGCGTCGAACAGGAGATTGCGCGGCCGTTCGATCTACAACACGGTCCGCTGTTGCGAGTCAGTCTTTTGCAACTGGACGACGAAGATCATGTGCTGTTGTTGACGTTGCATCACATCGTCACCGATGGCTGGTCGATGGGAGTGCTGGTGGAGGAATTCTCCCGGCTCTACGCCGCGCATTGCCAAGGGCAGAATGCGGCACTGGAACCGCTGCCAATCCAGTATTGCGATTACGCCCTGTGGCAACGCCGCTGGATGGAAGCGGGCGAACTGGATCGTCAGCTCAACTGGTGGCGCGAGCGTCTGGGCAGCGAACAACCGCTGCTGGAATTGCCCACCGACCGCCCACGTCCGGCGCAACCGAGCCAGCGCGGTGCGCGCCTGGATCTCGCCCTCGATGCGAACCTGGCCAGCGGGTTGATGAACTTGGCCAAACAACGCGGCGTCACGCCGTTCATGCTGTTGCTGGCAAGCTTCCAGGCGTTGATCTATCGCTACAGTGGTCAGTCCGACGTGCGCGTTGGCGTGCCGATCGCCAACCGCAACCGCACTGAAACCCGGGGCCTGATCGGCTTCTTCGTCAACACCCAGGTCATGCGTGCGGAACTGGATGGACGTCTGCCATTCAGCCAATTGCTCGACCAGACCCGTACCGCGTCGCTGGATGCCCAGGATTATCAGGACTTACCGTTCGAGCGGCTGGTGCAGGCGCTGCAAGGTGAACGCAGCCTGAGCCACAGCCCGCTGTTCCAGGTGATGTTCAACCACCAGCAAGCCAAACCGGCGGCGGTCAGCGGCTTGCTCGCCGGCCTGCGCGTAGAAGCGCTGAACGCCACGGCGCACACCACGCAATTCGACCTGCAACTGGATACGCAGGAGGAGGGCGACAAATTGTTCGCCAGCCTGACGTATGCCACCGATTTGTTCGACGCCGAGCGTATCGAGGATTTGGCCCGTCATTGGCGCAACCTGTTGGTCGGCGTGCTGGCGAATCCGCAATGCCCGCTCGCCGAGTTACCGCTACTGGACGCCGACGAGCGCCTGCGCATTCTCGATGACCTCAACGCCACCGCTCAGACCTATCCGGGTGAAGTGTGCGTGCAGCGGCATTTCGAAGAACGCGTAGTCGAAAACGGGGAGGCGACGGCGCTGGTATTTAAGGACCAGGCCATGAGTTACGCCCAATTGAACCGGTGCGCCAACCGTTTGGCCCATCACTTGCGCACTCAGGGCGTCGGCCCGGAAGTGCTGGTGGGGATTGCCTGCGACCGTTCGTTTGAAATGGTCGTCGGCCTGCTGGCGATTCTCAAGGCGGGCGGCGCTTATGTGCCGCTGGACCCGGAATACCCGCTGGATCGGTTGAGTTACATGATCGAAGACAGCGGCATTTCGCTGTTGTTGACCCAGGAACATTTGCTGGCGCAATTGCCGACCCCCGATAACGTGCGGACCTTGTGCCTGCGCGCCGAGGCCGATTGGCTGAGCGAACTGCCGGGCAACGATCTACCGAACCTTGCCGTCGGCGAAAACCTCGCCTACGTGATTTACACCTCCGGTTCCACCGGCAAACCCAAGGGCGCGGGCAACCGCCATGTGGCGCTGCACAATCGTCTGGAATGGATGCAGCAAGCTTACAACTTGCTGCCCTCGGACCGCGTGTTGCAAAAAACCCCGTTCAGTTTCGACGTGTCTGTGTGGGAGTTTTTCTGGCCGCTGATGAAGGGCGCCACGCTGGTGATCGCCTCACCGGGTGAACATCGCGATCCACAACGCCTCGCCAGGTTGATCGTCGAACAGGCAGTCACCACGCTGCACTTCGTGCCGTCGATGCTTTCGGCGTTTATCGCTGCCGACGAGGCGCTGGCCTGCACCTCGCTGCAACGGATCATTTGCAGCGGTGAAGCGCTGCCGATGGAGCTGCAACGCCAAGCCCTGCGCAGCTTGCCGCAAGCCAACCTCTACAACCTCTATGGCCCGACCGAAGCAGCCATCGACGTGACGCACTGGACCTGCGTGGAAGAGGGCCGCGACAGCGTGCCGATTGGCCGTCCGATTGCCAACCTGCGCACCTGCATCCTCGACAGCGAACTGCAACCGTTGCCGCTGGGTGCGGTGGGCGAGTTGTACCTCGGTGGCGTCGGTCTGGCGCGCGGGTATCACCTACGGGGTGCGCTGACCGCCGAGCGTTTCGTGGTCGATCCGTTTGGTAGCGGCGAGCGTTTGTACCGCACCGGTGACTTGGCGCGTTATCGCGCCGACGGTGCCATTGATTACTGCGGGCGTATCGACCACCAGGTGAAGATTCGCGGCTTGCGCATCGAACTGGGGGAAATCGAAGCGCGCCTGCAAGAACATGCCGACGTGCAGGAAGCCGTGGTGCTGGCCCTCGACGGCCCAAGCGGCAAGCAACTGGTTGCGTACGTCGTGCCGCAGGATCGCGCATTAGTGGGCGCCGATAACGAACAGCAAAACACGTGGCGCGAAAACCTGAAAAGCCATCTGCTCGCCAGCCTGCCGGATTACATGGTGCCGGTGCAGACCGTGCTGGTCGAACAAATGCCGCTCAGCCCCAACGGCAAACTCGACCGAAAACGCCTGCCAGCACCGACCGCGCAGATCAGCCAACGCGCCTTCGAAGCGCCGCGCAGCGAACACGAACAGGTTCTGGCAAAGATCTGGCAAGACGTGCTGGGCGTGGAACCGGTCGGGCGTCAGGACAACTTCTTTGAACTGGGCGGCGACTCAATCATCTCGATTCAGGTGGTCAGTCGCGCGCGTCGCGCCGGTCTGAGCCTGCAACCCCGAGACCTGTTCCAGCAGCAGACCCTGCAAGCCCTCGCGGCAGTGGTCAAAGAACAAGCGGCACCACAGGCGCAACAAGGGCCGGTGGAAGGCGTGCAAACACTCACGCCGATCCAGCGCTGGTTCTTCGACGAACCAATCCCGCAACGCGCGCACTGGAACCAGGCCGTGCTGCTGACGCCGCGCGAAACCCTCGAATTAGCGCGCCTGCAAGCTGCACTGCAACGCCTGCTCAAGCAGCACGATGCGCTGCGGTTGCGCTTCAGTCAGGTCGATGGTCAATGGTCGGCACGTTATGTCGGGGCTGACAGCGCTGACGTGATCGACATGCTCTGGACCGCCCGCGTCGCCAACGAGGCCTCGTTGGAATCGGTGTGCGACGAAGCGCAACGTAGCCTCAGCCTGCAAGACGGGCCGTTGCTGCGGGTGGCATTGATTGCCCAGGCCGATGGCTCCCAGCGGTTGCTGTTGGTGGTTCACCACCTGGCGGTGGATGGTGTGTCCTGGCGGGTATTGCTGGAAGACTTGCAGGCTGCCTACCTTGGGCAGGATCTGCCGCCCAAGACCAGCGCTTTCCAGGCCTGGGCCGAAAAACTCGACGCCTATGCACGCTCCGAAGCCGCCACCGACGAACTGAGCTGGTGGCAGGCGCAGCTCAGCGTGGCGAATGATTCACTACCAGCGGCCAATGTCGGGGCCAGTCAGGCCGGGTATCTGCGCCAAGGCGTCAGCATCGGCCTGGACCGCGAACAAACCCGGCAATTGTTGCAACAAGCGCCAGCGATTTACCGCACACAGGTCAATGATCTGCTGCTGACTGCATTGGCCCGCACCCTCAGCCGCTGGACCGGTCTCGAATCGTCTCTGATTCAACTCGAAGGCCATGGCCGCGAAGAACTGTTCGACGACATCGATCTGACCCGCACCGTTGGCTGGTTCTCCAGCCTGTTCCCGGTTTGCCTTACGCCAACCACCGACCTTGCTGGTTCGATCAAGGCGATCAAGCAGCAACTGCGCGAGATCCCCGGCAAAGGACTGGGTTACGGCCTGTTGCGCTACATGGGCGATGCGTCGACCCAAGCCGCATTGGCTGCATTACCGCAAGCGCGGGTGACGTTCAACTACCTCGGCCAGTTCGACCAGAGCTTCGCCGAGGACGCGTTGTTTACCCCGGCGCGCGAATCCAGCGGAGCCGCGCAATCGGCGCAGGCCCCGTTGTCGAACTGGCTGTCGGTGGACGGTCAGATCTATGGCGGTGAGCTGAAACTCGACTGGACCTTCAGCCGCGAGTGCTTTGATCAGCGCGAGATCGAAGCGCTGGCCGCGGATTACCAGCGCGAATTGCTGGCGTTGATCGCCCATTGCCTGAGCGATGGCGCGGGCGGCGTGACCCCGGCGGACTTCCCGTTGGCGCGCCTGACTCAGGCACAACTCGATGGCCTGCCGGTGCCGCCGGCGCAGATCGAAGACGTCTATCCGCTGTCGCCGATGCAGGCCGGTTTGTTGTTCCACAGCTTGTATGAGTCAGCGTCTGGCGCGTACGTGAACCAGCTGAACGTCGAAGCCCGTGGCCTCGATGCCGAACGACTGGGCCGCGCCTGGCAGGCGGGGCTCGACACCCATCCGATCCTGCGCAGCAGTTTTCACTTTCCCGATGGCTTCGAAGCGCCGGTGCAACTGGTCCATCGTCATTTGCAATTGCCGATGACCTGCCTCGACTGGCGCGGTCGCAGCGATCAGGTCGAAGCACTCGCACAGTTGATCGACAGTGAACGCCTGCAACTCGATCCGCTTCGGGCGCCATTGATGCGCTTGACTCTGGTGCGACTCGACGATGAACGCCAGCAACTGATCTACACACACCATCACCTGTTACTGGATGGCTGGAGTAATTCGCTGCTGCTGAGCGAAGTGTTGCAGCGGTATGCCGGGCAGGCAGTACCGGCGCCAACCGGGCGTTTTGCCGATTACATTGGCTGGCTGCAACGTCAGGATGCGCAGGCGGATGAACTGTTCTGGCGCGAGCAACTGTCGACCCTCGACAACCCGACGTTGTTGGCGCAGAGCCTGGCCCATGGCGACTGTAACAACCTGTCGACGACAGCGTTTGCCGATCATCGCCAGACTTTCGACGTCGTCACCAGCCAACGCTTCAGCGATTTCGCCCGCCAGCAAAAAGTCACGCTCAACACCTTGGTGCAAGGTGCGTGGGCGCTGCTGTTGCAGCGCTACAGCGGCCAACGCAGCGTCGCGTTCGGCGCGACCGTGGCCGGCCGGCCAGTGGACTTGCCAGGCGCCGAAAGCCAGCTCGGGCTGTTCATCAATACCTTGCCGGTGATCAGCACGCCGGACGCGGTTGAAAGCGTCGGCCACTGGCTGAGCCGTTTGCAGGCGCAGAACCTCGAATTGCGGGAACATGAATTCACCGCGTTGGGTGACATTCAACGCTGGGCCGGACGCGCAGGCGAGTCGTTGTTCGACAGCCTGCTGGTGTTCGAAAACTTCCCGGTCGCCGAGGCACTGCAACAAGGTGCGCCAGCCGGTTTGAGCTTCTCCATCCCGCACAACCACGAACGCACCAACTTCCCGTTGACCTTGGCGGCCACCGCCGAAAGCCAGCTCAGCCTTAACTGGAGCTACCAGTGCAGCCACTTCAGCAGCGACGCGATGGTACGCATGAGCGAGCATCTGGCCGCGCTGCTGGCGGCGATGGTCGCCGCGCCCAATGCGGCATTGAGTGAGCTGGACTTGCTGACCGCGCCGGAGCGTGCGCAACAGTTGCTGGAGTGGAACCCGCCGTTCACCGCAACGCAAAACCCGCTATGCGTACATCAGTTGATCGAAGCCCAGGCTGTTGTCCGCCCGGATGCCACGGCACTGATCTTCAATGACCTGCAATTGAGCTTCGACCAACTCAATCGTCGCGCCAATCAACTGGCCCACCGCCTGCGCGCACTGGGCATCGGCCCGGAAGTGCGAGTCGGCCTGGCCATGCAGCGCTCGCCGGAAATGATCATCGGGCTGTTGGCGGTTCTCAAGGCCGGCGGCGCTTACGTACCGCTGGACCCGGCGTACCCGGCCGAACGTCTGCGCTACCTGATGGAAGACAGCGGCATTTCGCTGCTGATCAGCCAATCGTGGCTGCGGGAAAAACTGCCGTTGCCGCAAGGATTGCCGGTGCTCGAAGTCGACCTCGAACCGCTGGCGTCGATGGCTGAAACCAACCCGATCAACCTGACTTGCGGTGAAAACCTCGCGTACCTGATTTACACCTCAGGCTCCACCGGGCGGCCTAAAGGCGTGAGCGTCGCTCACGGTCCGCTGGCCATGCACTGCCTGTCGATTGGCGAGTTGTACGGCATGACCCCGGACGACCGCGAGCTGCAATTTGCCTCGATCAGCTTCGACGGCGCCCACGAGCGCTGGTTGACGCCGCTGGTGTTCGGGTCGGCGGTGATGCCGCGCGACGATGAGTTGTGGAGCGTTGAGCGCACCTGCGCGGAAATCGAAAAACACGGCATCACCATCGCCTGCTTCACCCCGAGTTATCTTGGCCAGATCGCCGATTTCATGGGCGAAGCGGGGCGTGATCTGCCGATCCGTTCCTATACCCCATGCGGCGAAGGCATGGCCAAACATGCGTTCGACGAAGTCCAGCAGGTGCTGCAACCCAAGCGCCTGATCAATGGCTATGGCCCGACCGAGACAGTGATCACGCCGCTGATCTGGCTGGCCTATCCGGATACCGAATTCGATTCGGCGTTCATGCCGATTGGCCGGCCGGTGGGCAATCGCAGCGCCTATATTCTGGACGGTGGCTTGCAGCCTCTGCCGGTGGGCGTGGCGGGTGAGTTGTACCTGGGCGGCGAGGGCGTCGCGCGGGGTTACCATCAGCGTCCCGATTTGACGGCGGAGCGCTTCGTGCCGGATCCGTTTGTACCGGGCGCACGTTTGTATCGCAGTGGCGACCTCGCACGGTTCCGTGTCGACGGTGTGGTTGAATACCTCGGGCGGATCGATCAGCAAGTGAAGATTCGCGGGTTCCGGATTGAGCTCGGCGAAATCGAAGCCTGCCTGCTCGAACACGAAGGCGTGCGTGAAGCCTTCGTGATCGACCGCGAGGGCCCGGTCAGTCGCCAATTGGCCGGTTACGTGGTGCCGCGCGATCCGCTCGCCGATGAGCAGGCGTTGCGTGAAAAGCTGACGGTTCATCTACGCAGCCGCTTGCCGGCGCACATGCTGCCGGCGCATTTGATGTGCCTGGCGGCATTGCCACTGACGCCGAACGGCAAGCTTGATCGTCAAGGGCTGCCAGCCCCGGAAGCCACTCGACCACACCACGATCACGTGACCGCCGCGTCGCCCGCAGAAGCGTTACTGGTGGAGATTTGGCAAGAGCTGCTGGGGCTGGACTCGGTGGGTGTCACCGAAAACTTCTTTGAACTGGGCGGTGATTCGATCATCTCGCTGCAAGCGGTGAGCCGCGCCGGGCAGCGCGGGTTGGTGTTCAGTCCCAAGCAATTGTTCGAGCAGCAGACGATTCGTGCACTCGCCGCCGTGGCTGGCAGTCGTGATGCAGCGTTGGTTGAGGCGCCGAAAGTCGCAGCTTTCTCGCTGGTGCCACACATCGACCTCGCCGCCCGTGAAGGTCTGCAAGACTTGTATCCGCTATCTCCGATGCAGCAGGGCATGCTGTTCCATTGCCTCGATTCGCCGGAACTCAACCCCTACGTCAACCTGTTGAGCGTGGCGGTGGACGTTTTGCAGGTGCCGCGTTTCCGTGCGGCCTGGCAGGCGTTGGTTGAGCGTCACGAAGTGCTGCGCGCCGCGTTCCGCTGGCGCGATGGGTTGGCCGACCCGCTGCAAGCGGTGTTCGCCGACGTCGAGTTGCCGATCGAAGAGCTTGACTGGCGTGAGCGGTCTGACACCGAACAGGCACTGAGCGAACTGGCAGCAGCGGAACAAGCCAAGGGTTTCGACCTGAGCTGCCCGCCGCTGATGCGCTTTATCCTGGTTCGCCTCGGTGATGATCGCCACCAAATGATCTGGATTTACCATCACTTGTTGCTGGACGGCTGGAGTGCTTCGCGGTTGTTGGCCGATATGCTGCGCCTGTACCACAACGACACGTTGCCGACCCTGACCGGTCGCTACGCCGATTACATCGCCTGGCTGCAATGTCAGGACGGGGCACAGGCCGAAGGCTTCTGGCGCGAGCGCCTGGCGTTGCTCGAAGAACCGACCATTCTGGCCAAGGCCTCGGGTGCCGCAGGCTCCGGCCACGGCGTGATGTACAGCAACCTCGACGCCGATGCGACACGCAAACTCCACACCTTCGCCAAGCGTCAACGCGTGACCCTGAACACGCTGGTGCAAGGCGCGTGGCTGCTGTTGCTGCAACGCCACAGCGGTCAACGCAGTGTCGCATTCGGTGCCACGGTAGCGGGGCGCCCGACGGGACTTGCAGGGGCACAGGACATGCTCGGCCTGTTCATCAACACCTTGCCGGTGATCCAGACCCTTGACCCGCAACAGCCGTTGGGCGAGTGGTTGCGCGAGTTGCAGGACTACAACCTGATGGTCCGCGACTATGAACACACGCCGTTGTCGGACATTCAGCGCTGGGCCGGGCAGGGTGGCCAGGGCTTGTTCGACAGCATCATCGTGTTCGAAAACCATCCGGTGGACCGTGCGTTGCGCGGGGGCGAGGAAGGAGAGCTGCGCTTTGCCGAAGTCGGAAGTGGCGGCGTGACTAACTTCCCGATGGACTTGATGGTCAGTGCCAACGAAGAAGGCCTGGAAGTCGAGTACCTGTTCCTGCGGGATCGCTTTAGTGAGGTAGAAGTAGAACGGATTCGTGCGCAGCTCGAAGGGTTGTTGCGTGCGTTACCGGAGGACGCGACGTGTCTGCTCGGCAATATTGGTTTGCCTGAATCGCGCATCAGCCTGGCGCAAGCGTCGGCCGACAGCGCCGATCTGCTGCACGCCTTTAATCAGCATGTACTCACGCAACCGCAGAAAATCGCCTTGTTCTGTGAGGATCGCGAAGTCAGCTACGCCGAACTTGAGGCGTTGGCTAATGGACTGGCACTGCAATTGATCGCTCGCGGCATCGGCCCGGAAAGTCTGGTAGCCGTGGCGCTGCCGCGTTCCGAACGCACGATTGTCGCGTTCCTCGCGGTGCTGAAAGCAGGGGCGGCTTTCTTGCCTTTGGACCTGGCGTACCCGGCCGAGCGACTGGCCTACATGTTGAGCGATTCGAGCGCCAGCCTGCTGCTTTGCGACAGCGATCTCGGCGAGCGGTTGACCCTGGCTGATCACCCGCCACGCCTGCTGCTCGATCAGTTGAGCTTTGCCGATAAGTACGCGTGCCCGGTTTCCACCCCGTTGCCAGGGCATCTGGCGTACCTGATTTACACCTCCGGCTCCACCGGCCAACCGAAAGGCGTGGCCGTGGAACGCGGGCCGATTGCCCGGCATTGCCGAGGCATTATTGACCTCTACGAACTGGCTCCACGCAGTCGCGAGCTTCACTTTATGTCGTTTGCCTTCGACGGCGCTCAGGAGCGCTGGCTGAGTGTGCTGTTGGCCGGCGGCAGTCTGGTGATCCGCGAGGACAGTTTGTGGACCCCGGAACACACCTTGGAGATGCTCCATCGTCATGCCATCACCGTGGCCTGCTTTCCGCCGGCGTACCTGCAACAGATGGCCGAAGTGGCCGAGCGTATGGGTAATCCGCCGGCGGTCGAGGTGTATTGCTTTGGCGGTGACGCGGTGCCGGACGCGAGTTTCGAACAGGTCAAGCGCACCTTGCGTCCGCAGCGTCTGGTCAATGGTTACGGCCCGACCGAAACCGTGGTCACGCCGCTGTTGTGGCGTGCCGAGGCCAGCGAAACCTGCGAGGCGGCCTATGCGCCGATTGGTCGAGGCGTGGCCGGGCGTGGGGTGTATGTGCTGGATGCCGACCTCAATCCCTTGCCGGTCGGAGTCAGCGGTGAGTTGTACCTGGGTGGTGAATGTCTGGCGCGGGGTTACCACCAGCGTCCCGACATGAGCGCCGAGCGCTTCATCCCTGATCCGTTCGAGGCCGGTGGCCGCATGTACCGCACCGGCGATCTGGTGCGCCAGCGCGAGTGCGGGTTGATCGACTATCTCGGGCGGCTTGACCAACAGGTGAAAATCCGTGGTTTCCGTATCGAATTGGGCGAAATCGAAGCGCGTTTGCGTGAGTGCGCGGCTGTGCAGGACGCCGCCGTGGTGGTCCATGAGACACCGACCGGCAAGCAATTGGTCGGTTATGTGGTGGCGGCCAGCGCTGTCGGGCTGGATCGTCGCTTGAAGTCTGAACTGCAAGCGCAACTGCCGGAATACATGGTGCCGGCGCGGATCATGGTGCTGGAGCGTTTCCCGCTATCGGCCAACGGCAAGCTCGACCGTCGCGCACTGCCTTCGCCTGAGTGGGCGCTCGGTGGATATCGCGCGCCGCGCAACGCACTGGAAACGGCGCTGACCGTGATCTGGCAAGAGGTGCTCGGCGTACCGCAGGTGGGCATCGACGACAATTTCTTTGAACTGGGTGGCGACTCGTTGCAGGTGCTCAAAGTCATCTCGCGGGTACGCAGCCAGCCGCAATCGGGCTTTGAATTGAAGCTGCGGGATTTGATGCAGAAACCCTGCATTGCCGAACTCAGTGGTTATCAGGTGGCTGAACCGGTGTCTGCGCCGGAGCCGTTGCTGGCACTGAACGCGCGAATCCCGAATGTGCCGGCGCTATTCTGCCTGCACGCCGGTTTCGGTACGGTGTTCGACTACGAACCGCTGGCGCGGCGCCTGGAAGGCCGGCGCACGGTGTACGGCGTGCAATGCCGCATGTTGCTTGATCCTCAGTGGCAGGACGAGTCGCTGGTGGCCATGGCGCAAGCCTATGCGCAGCGGATCCGCCATCAGCAAGCGAATGGACCGTATTACTTGCTGGGCTGGTCGTTGGGCGGAGCGCTGACGCAACTGGTCGCTCACGAACTGGAATCACAGGGTGAAACGGTTGCGTTTGCCGGGCTGGTCGACAGTTACGTGGTGGGCACTGCAGAGGCGGGGGACTGGCGTGAAGATCTGGGCGATTTCTTGAGATTTGTGCTCGGTCTGCCAGCCGATGAGGCGCAGGCGTTGATCGCGCTCAAAGCCGCTGACGTGAACGAGCGCGAGGGCTCTATCGCGGTGATCGAGGCGGCCATGCACGGTTCTAACGGGCAAGCCGCATTGGGTGCGGGGGAACTGACGCAGATCTTTGCCACCGGTTCACGCCTCAAGCAACTGGCACTGGCCCATCGACAACTGCCGGCGATTCAGGCCACGGCGCATCGCTGGTGGGTGGCCGGGCGCGACGATGAACGCCGGGTGTTTGAAACACAGGTCGGCCGTCACGGCGTAGATCGTTTGCTGGCGGGCGGGCACTACGAACTGCTGCGCGGTGACGAGTTGCTGGATGAGTTGGAAGACCTGCTGGAGCGCCGTTTGGCCATCGCTTAAACGGGAGCGCCACGGTCCCCTGTAGGAGCTGTCGAGTGAAACGAGGCTGCGATCTTTTTAAGATCAACATCAAAAGATCGCAGCCTCGTTTCACTCGACAGCTCCCACAAAATCTCCGCTCGTTTCAAGATTTTGTATCGATCTATTTGAGTAGAAGGATTTTCCCATGGCCGTATTGCCAGAACTGGAAGCATTTCTCGAACTCGCCGAGTTCGGCCGGATGACCGGCAAAAGTCGCGCGATGCATGAACAGTCGCCGCAACAGGCGCGGATCGATTTTGAAG
This sequence comes from Pseudomonas sp. GM21, assembly GCF_000282215.1. Classification (GTDB taxonomy): domain Bacteria; phylum Pseudomonadota; class Gammaproteobacteria; order Pseudomonadales; family Pseudomonadaceae; genus Aquipseudomonas. The sequence continues at coordinate 54,972 of NZ_AKJS01000019.1, read as the reverse complement.
CATCGTCGGGGTTTCTCGATGTGCCGCTGGACAGTGTTTCCTGCGAACACTTCACCCTTGCTGCGCGCGACGGTCATAGCCTGCCGGCGCGCTTGTATCGCGACGGGCAAGCGGTCGAGGGATTGCAGCCGGTGGTGTTGTATTTCCATGGCGGCGGTTATGTCGTCGGCAGCCTTGATTCCCATGATGCGCTGTGTCGGCGATTGGCCTCGCAGGGTGGTTTTGCCCTGTTGACGGTGGATTATCGTTCGGCGCCTGAGTGGCGTTTCCCGACGCCGGTGCAGGATGCTTGCGATGCCGGCAACTGGCTGGTGCGTGAAGGCGCCGCGCGGGGGCTGGACGCGAATCGGGTGGCGTTGGTCGGCGACAGCGTGGGCGCGACCCTGGCCACGGTGTTGTCGATCATGGCGGTGCGTGAGCCTGAGGAACTGATGCTGAAACCCAAGGCGCAAGTGTTGCTGTACCCGGTGACGGATGCGACGACCCAACGCGCCTCGCATCGGGATTTCGCCGAGGGGTATTTGCTGGAAACACCAACTTTGGACTGGTTTTACGCGCACTACGGGCGCACGCCGCAGGACCTCGCAGACTGGCGCTGCTCGCCATTGCTGGCGGCGGACCTGTCGGGTTTGGCCCCGGCGTTGGTATACCTGGCGGGGCATGATCCGTTGCATGACGAAGGGTTGGCGTATGCCGATCGACTGCGTATGGCGGGGAATGAGCTGACGTTGCTGGAACAACCGGGCATGACCCATGACTTTATGCGCATGGCGGGGTTGTTGGCGGAGGTTGCGGGGATTCACTCGGAAGTGGCGGGGTGGGTGCGTTCTCGGGTTTGAACCGAACTGAAAAAACCGCCATTCCTTGGTTTAGGGATGGCGGTTTTTTTGTGCCAGGCATGGGGACTTTCTGGTGCGGCCACTATTGCTATCGCGAGCAGGCTCGCTCCCACAAGGGTCGCGTGAACACCGCAGATCCCCTGTGGGAGCGAGCCTGCTCGCGATGGCGGCCTGACATCCAACACACATCTGCCAGGCAAAAAAAATGCCCGCACCTCACGACGCGGGCATTTTTTTATTTCAGCTTACACCTCAGAAATCGTACTTCGCCATGATCTGCAGATTACGCGGCTCGCCGTAGAAGGTCGTGCCGAAGTTGCCCAGGCCCGACATGTACTTCTTGTCGAAGACGTTGTTGGCATTGGCGGTGAAGCTCAGGTGCTCGTCGTACTGGTAGCGCGTCATCAGGTCCACGAGGGTGTAGCCGCCTTGCTTGAGCAGGGTGTTGCCGGCGGTCGGGCTGAAGCTCTGGCCGTAAAACGCGCTCTGCCAGCTGACGCCACCACCGATGGTGAACTGGTCCAGCGTGCCAGGCAGGCGATAGGTGGTGAACGTACGCACCACGTGTTCCGGTTTGCTGGAGGCCAGCGGGAAACCGTAGATACGTTGTTCATCCTTGTCGCGAGTACGGGCGTAGGTGTAGCCGGCCGATACGTTCCAGTCCTTCGCCAGTTCGCCGGCCAGTTCCAGTTCCACACCCTTGGTGGTGGCGCCAGAGATGGCTTCATAAACGTCCCGGCCGGTGTTGACGTCGGTGGTGACGTACTGGGCAACGTTGTCCTGGTCAATCTGGAACAGGGCAAGGCTGGCGTTCAGTTTGCCTTCGAAATAAGCCGCCTTGATGCCGGTTTCGTAGCTGTCGCCTTCAACCGGGTCGAGGGTCTTGCCAGTGATGTCCTGGTAAATTTGCGGCTGGTAGATCTTGGTGTAGCTGGCATAGACCGAGTAAACATCGTTCAGGTCATAGACCACCCCGGCGTAGGGCGTGACGACGCCATGTTCCTTATAGCTGGCGTGGGTGTCGGTCAGGTTTGCATCCGGATAGTAGGTGTAGTCTTCGTTGTACTTGAAGGTGCTCAGGCGGCCGCCGAGGATGAACGACAGGTCGTCGGTCGGACGCAGGCGGGTGGCCATGTAAAGTCCGTTCTGGCTCTGGGTGCGCTCGTATTTGCCGTTTTTCGGGAATTCCTGTTTTGGCAGGTGACCTTCCCAGTCAAAGATGCTGCCCGGCACCAGTTCAAACGCGCTGGAGTCGTAGGTTGCACCCGTCTGGCGCGAGTGGGAAGCCATGAAGCCGGCCACCAGTTCATGCTCGCGACCGCCCAGGGAAAACGGCCCGGAGATGTTGACGTCCCCGGAGTTCTGTACGCGATGACCTTCCCAGCGACCCCAGTACAGGAAATTGCCCTCGCCGGTAACGGGGTCGGCGGAGCCACCGCTGGCCGACGCCAGTTGGGTGTCGTGATCGGTGGTTTTCTGGTCGAAGCTGGCCTTGAATTTCCAGCCGTTGGCCAGTGCTTGTTCCAGCGACGCGAAATAGGTGACGCTGTCGAAATCACGACGGCTCCAGTCGGCACCCGGGTTGAAACTGCGCGAGAAGTCGGTACGGCTGCCGTCGGTGAAGTACGGCGCATTACCGGTCCAGGAACTGCCACGCGGGGTGATGCTGGACTTGTCGACGCCGAACGTCAGCAAGGTGTCGTCCGTCAAATCGGCTTCGAGGATGCCGTAGTAGATGTCTTTTTTCTGGCTGTAGTGATCCATATACGAATCTTTGTCCTGGTACGCGCCGACAAAGCGACCGCGTACGTTGCCCGAATCGGTCAGCGAGCCAGAAATGTCGCCTTCTGTACGGTAGTTATCCCAGGAACCGGCCGTGGCGCTGACCGAGGCCTTGAAGTCCTTGGTCGGCTTCTTGCGGATCAGGTTGACCGTGGCGGACGGGTCGCCAGCGCCGGTCATCAGGCCGGTAGCGCCCTTGATGACTTCGATGTGGTCGAGGCTGGCCGCGTCGTCGCCGTTGTTCGGGTTTTCGCCGTAGACACCGTCGTAGGGAATGTTGACGCCATCGTACTGAAAGTTGGTGATGGCAAAGCCGCGGGCGGAAAACTCGGTACGGTCACTGTCGTACTTCTGCGTTGTGACACCCGGCGTGTTGCGTAACGCGTCGGCAACGCTTTGCACACCACGGTCGTCCATCATTTGACGCGTGACCACGGTCACCGTTTGCGGGGTTTCGCGAATGGTCAGCGGCAGCCCGGTCGCGGTGGTGGTGGCGCCGGTGGTGTATGAACCGGTGTCTTCAGTGGTCAGGCCCAGGGCCTGTCCGGAAATGGTGGTTGCACCCAGTTGCAGACCCGAGCCGCCGCCAGACACGAGGGTCACGGTATTGCCATTGATCTGGAACGAAATGCCAGTGCCTTGCAACAGCGCTTTCAAGGCGTCGGACGGCTCCAGTGAACCGGATACCGCGTGAGACTTGATGCCCGCCACCTGATCCGGGCTGTAGAGGATTTGCAGGTTGGTCTGCATGCCCAGTTCGGTCAGCGCGTTGGAAAGCGGCTGGACGGCAACATTCACTTTTACAGGTGCAGCAGTGGCCATCGAGCTCCCCAGCAAGGTGGCGGTCAGCAGAACGCTGGTGAACAGGGTGCGATGCAAAGACGGGCGCTGTACGGCCAACGCGAGAGGTGTGCGGCGTGGTAGAGGTCGCATTACTTACCTGAGCTCCTGAAAAAATGTTGTGTAGAGTTATTGTTAATAAGAATGATTATTAAGACGGGGCGCGGAGGCAAAACCGGAAAGAAACCTGGGAAATAAATTTAAAAAAATTGAATTGGAGGGAAGTGCCAGTCCGCGATGCTGCAACGCGGTCCGTAGCAGCTGGCGAAGCCTGCGTCCGGCTGCGTAGCAGTCGTGAAATCAGAATTCACGGTGCATCAGCCAGACCTCGCGAGACGGATTGACGACTGCTACGCAGCCGGACGCAGGCTTCGCCAGCTGCTACAAAGCGTGCGTTGGACTAGAGAGTTTTTTTCAGGCAGGCGCGAACTCGGTGACCACCCGACCGCTTTCCATACGCACCAACTGATCGGCAACATCGAAATAACGGTCATCGTGGGAAATCACGATGATGGTCTTGCCCAGGCGTTTGAGGTCCGGCAGCAGCTCGGTGTAGAAGATCCGGCGGAAGGTCGGATCCTGGTCGGCCGCCCATTCATCGAACACCAGCACCGGACGCTCCTCCAGCCACGCGTTGACCAGCGCCAGGCGTTTGCGCTGGCCGGTGGACAGATCGGTGGTGGTGAAGCTGCCGTCCTTGACGCTGACCTTGTGTGCGATCTCCAGCCGTTGCAGGTATGTGTTCGCGTCTTCGGGAATGTGCGTGTCGCCCTGGACCACGTCATCGAACAGGTAGTAGTCGGCGAATATCGTGGTGAACAACTGGCGATAGTCATCGCGATTCTGTGCGTCGATGGTCTGGCCATTAACGCGGATTTCACCCTGCTGTGGCGTGTACAAACCCAGCAGCAACTTGATCAACGTGGTCTTGCCGCAACCGTTCTCGCCGACGATAAAGGTGATGTCGCCTTGCTTGATCGTCAGGTTGACCGGCCCGAGCTGGAACGGCGCCACACCTTCAACGGCCGGGAAGGTGAAACGCACATCGGCCAGTTTCAGTTCGTGCACGGCTTGTTTGATCGGCCCTTGATCGCTCAGCAGCAGATGCGGTTCGGGGGTGGAAAACTGCTCGGACAGTTCGGCGATGCGGCGGAAGGCAATCTGCGCACGGCTGACGATGGGCAGGGTGCTGATCAAGTGTTCCAGCGGGCCTTTCATGTACAGCAGCACCAGCACAAAGCCGCTCATCACGGTTTTATCGGCACTCGGCCAGAAGGTTTGCAGGGCCAGCGCCAGGCCGATCACCACGAAGAACAGCATCGAGCCAAAGGTCTTGGCGATCACGAAGGTGTTGATCGAACGCACTTGTGTATTGCAGATGAATTCGGCGGTGGCCTTGATGCCCGAGACAAACATGCGCTGGCGGCGCGGGCGATGGATGCGCAACTCCTTGGCACCTTCGGCAATCGCGTTGTAGTGCTTTTGCAGTTCGTCTTCGGCCTCGCGCGCGGCCATGAAACCCAGCACGCCTTTGCTCTGGGCGTAGGCCTGAATCGCCGTGCCGATCAGGATCGCCGCGACCATGATCAGGAACATCGGCCACGACAAAATGGCCAGATAACCCATGCAACCCAAGGTCACCGTCACTGAAATCGCCAGCGGTGCGAAGGCGAAGGCGAAGTCGCTGATGGTGTCGACGTCGTGGGTCAGCACCGGAATCAGTCGGTGGCTGCGGTAGCGCTCGATCTGTTCGATGGGTGCCGACAGGACTTTTTCGCCCAGCTCTTTCCGTAGCTTGGCAATGATGTGCTGGCCGACGTAGTTGGTGCCGATGTCGGAACAGATCGAACTCAGCAGCGCCAGCAGGCACAGCCCAGCGAACAGCGCGACAACGCCTTGGGTCAGGCCGGTGTCCGAATGCAGGGCGTTGTTGATGGTCGCCAGCAACACCGTGACGCTCAAGCCTCCGACCATGCCCAGGAAAATGGACGCGGCGACGATCAGCCGAAAGGGTTTCAACAGGGCGAACAATTCGCCGAGGGCGCCACGGGTTGGCTGGGGCATGGAGGACAGTTCCTTGGGTGGAAAGGCAGATACCCAGTAGAACGTCTGGTGGAAGGCTTAATTTAGCTGGGTGCCGACTGGCGGTGGGGCGGGATGGTTGATCGTTCCCCCGCTCCGCGTGGGAATGCATTCGGTGACGCTCTGCGTCACATTCACCAGCGGAACGCGGAGCGTCCCTGGCGGCATTCCCACGCGGAGCGTGGGAACGATCAATGAGGCGCGAGGCTTAGAGCTCGCGCACAACGCGAAAGCCTATCCAGTCCCCACGCTCTTGCGGGTACTGGCTATTGCGGTTGCCGGAGCGGGAGAACACCGGCGCTTCACCCCAATCATTGCCGCGAATCCGCACGGCTTCGCAGTTGGCTTCCAGCCACGCGCTGCCATCGGTGGGCGCACCGACGTAGTTCGGGTGTTCGCAGTCTTCGACCCATTCGTAAACGTTGCCGTGCATGTCGTACATGCCGAAAGCGTTCGGCGCGTAGCTGCCCACCGGCGAGCTGTAGCTGAAACCGTCCGCCGGGCCATAGGTGTTGGCATGTTTGGCGATACTGTATTCCTTGCCTTCATCGAACGGGAAGGGGAACGGGCCTTTGGTGCCACCGCGCGCGGCGTATTCGCGTTGGGCTTCGCTGACCATGCGGTACGTCTGCCCGGTTTTTTTCGACAGCCAGGCGACGTAGTTTTTGACGTCATCGAAGTTCATGCACACCGCTGGCTGGCGGGGCGTCTGAGGATAACGCGGTTTGCTGGCGACGCATTCGCGGCCCGGTCGGGTGTCACCGTTGGCAATGGTCACGCCGCTCTCGCGCACGTAGCTGTCCCACTCGCCGGCGGTGATCTGGAAGCGACTCATGGCGAACGGCTTGGCGAAGGTCACGTCATGCATCGGCCCCTCGTCGGGCTCGCGGCCGACTTCATCGTCCGGCGTGCCCATGGTGAAGGTACCGGCGGGCAGCACCACCATTTCCGGGCAGTCGCGGCAGTCCTTGAAGACCTTGCCCGGTTGCGGTGGGGCGGCGGCCTGGGCGGTGGCGGGCAACAGGCTGGCCATGAGCGCGGTGAGGGCGATTGCCTTGAGGGGCAGGTTCAGTAAATCAGGGGTCATGAGTCATCTCGATCAGAGGAAATCACAGGCTCTTGGCCAGCATCGCCATGAAGCGGTCGATATGGTCTTCAGTGTTGAGCAGGCCAGGCGCAATACGGATCACCGGGCCGGCGTCGCGCTCCACCGCGTCGCAGACCACGCGGTTCTCCATCAATTGGGCTGCGACTTTTTCGCAGTCGCGGTCCTTGATGCGGAAGAAGGTGAAGCCGGCGGACAAGTCCGGGCTCTTTGGCGTGACTAGTTCGATCTGCGGGTGTTCCAGCAAGCGGCTTTTTGCATAGGTGTTGAGCGCATGAATACGCGCCTGCACCTCGGCCTTGCCCAGTTCCAGGTGCAGCTTGAACGCCTCGTCCAGCGCCCAGCGGTGTTCGAAGCTGTGATAGCCGCCAGGGGTCATGATGGTTGAGAAGGTGGTGGCTTCGGAGAACGTCGGAATGGTCGGCGTGACGTCCTTGAGCTCGGTGGAGCAGGCGCAAATGATCCCGGTGCCGCGTGGGCCGAACATCCATTTGTGGGTGCCGGCGATGAAGAAATCACAGTGCATGTCGGGGAAGTCGAGGTCCTCGACACCGAAGCCGTGCACGCCGTCGACCACATACAGAATGCGGTCCTTTTCGTCGCGATTGCGGTTCTGTTCTTCGACCAGTTTGCCGATCTCGCCGATCGGCAGTTTCACACCGCTGCCGGATTGCACCCAAGTCATGCCGAGTACGCGGGTGTGCGGGCGGATGCCTTTGCTGATCGACGTGAGCACTTCATCGACGGAGATGTCGCGGCTGTTCTCGAACAGCTTGAGCTTGCGCACCTTGACCCCGTCCTTTTGCTGCCGGTAATCCAGCGCGTAGTTCGTGGCGTAGTGTTCGTGTTCGGTGGTGAGGATTTCCTGATCCGGGCGTACATGAATGCCGCCATAGATCAGGGACAATCCCTCGGTGGTACTGCCGGTGAGGGCAATTTGCTCAGGCTCGGCCTTGAGGTAACGTCCGGCCCAGACGCGTACTTCCTGCTCGCGTTTTTCCGTTTCACCCAAGTCCCAATCCATCGCCCGACCGGGGTTACGGTCGAGGTTGGCGCGGTGCCATTCGATGGCCTCGCGCACCGGTCGCGGGTGCGAGGTCACCAGGAAGTTGGCGAAGTGCAAATAGTCCGGATCCTGATCGAACAGTTGGCGCAGTTGCGCCCATTTGTCCTTGGGCTGCGGCTGCGGATTGGCAGCCCGTGCCGGCAACATCACAGCGCTGCTCAGGGGCAGGCCGGCCGCGAGAATCCCGGCCTGCTTGAGGAATGTACGACGGTTGGTCATCAGCAAGGTTCGCTTTTGCAAAGGGGATTCAGTTTTTCGCCACCGGCCTGGAAGACTGCTGCACCTGGTCCCAGACCCGCAGGAAATTGCCGCCCCACAGCTTGGCGATATCGGCCTCGCTGTAGCCGCGACTGATCAGCTCGGCCGTGACGTTGCGGGCTTCGCTGACATCCTTCCAGCCATCCAGGCCGCCGCCGTCGTTGAAATCGGAGCTGATGCCGACGTGGTCGATGCCGATTTTTTTCACCGCATAGTCAATCGCGTCGCCGTAGTCCTTGAGCGTGGCTTTCGGCTCTTCGTCGACAATCGCGTAGAGCTGGCTGGCGTACTCGCCGAAGCGTTGCTCGGACCAGACGGTGATCACCGGGTCGCCGGGCATCAGCGCCATTTCCAGGCCTTGCAACGGTTGCAGGTCGAAGCGGGCGCGCAGGGCGTTCAGCTTGTCCTGGGTGGTTTTGCTCAAGGGGCGGATGTAGGTCGGGAAGCCGACAATCTGCACCACGCCGCCGCTGTTCTTGATCAACTGCATTTCCTGGTCGCTGAGGTTGCGCGCAATGTCCACCAGCGCACGCGGTGCCGAGTGCGAGGCGACCATCGGTGTGCGGCTCAGCTGCGCGACTTGCTCCAGCGCCTTGGTCGACATCTGCGACACATCGATGATCACGCCGAGATCATTCAGGCGATGCACGGCTTGTTTGCCAATGTCCGACAGACCGCCGAGGGCATCGCGCGAGTCATTGAAGAACGGCAGTGGCCGCGATGAGTCAGCCCAGGTGTTGTTGCCCACGTAGCTGAAGCCGAACATGCGCATGCCCCGTGCGGCCCATTTATCCAGCGCGTTCAGGTCGTTGCCCAGGGGGTAGGCGTTGAGCATGCTGATGAACACCGCGAACTTGCCTTCGCCGTGCAACCGGCGGAAATCGTCCGGGGTGTAGGCGATGGCAACTTGATTGGGAAAATCGCGAACCATGGCGTTGATGATTTTGTAGCGGGTTTCCTGCTCGAATCGGGCTTCGTCGACAAAGCCTTCGGTGGGGCGGTGTGGTGCGTTGGCGCCATTCCAGATTTCCGGCCAGCCGAAGATGGTCAGGGCGGCGCCGGACAGGCGTCCGCGCCCGGTCTTGACCAGGTCGAACTGGCCGCTGCCGTCCTTGTCGGCTTCGTTGCCGGCGGTGCCGAAGTCCAGCGGTACGGTGATGTGGCTGTCGAAGGAGAGGATGCGCGTTTGCAGCTCGTCGGCCTGTTGCATCACCTTGACCGGGTAACCGGGGTTGCCCTTGAACCAGTGATCCCAGACCGCGTAGCCGGCACCGGCGCTGATCGCGAGCGCCAGGGGCAGGCCGAGGTAAAGCGCCTTTTTTGAACGTGGGTTTGTCATGTTCACCTCAGTCAGGTTCGTTGCCCCGGTGTGGACGTGGGGGCTTTGCTATCTGGGAGGAACGAGTCATGCCATTGGAAATTTAGTGAGGCTGATGGCCTCATCGCGAGCAGGCTCGCTCCCACAGGGGATCTGCGGTGTTCACACCATCCTTGTGGGAGCCAGCCTGCTGGCGATGCTTTTAAATTTTTGATCGTTCCCACGCTCCGCGTCCCTTGAAGAGCCGAACGCGGAGCGTCCGTTGAGGCATTCCCACGCAGAGCGTGGGAACGATCGTTGGAGCCGCAATGCTTTTAAATTTTCGGAGGGGGTGAACGTTCTAGCTTGGATAAAGCCTGCTTCAAGGCTGACACAGGTAGGGCAATGACGATTTCTCGACGAGGGTTCATGGCAGGCCTGGCGCTGACCGGTGCCGTCGTGCCCGTGGCTTTTTATGGGCATCGCGAATGGACGAAACCGGACCCGACGATCACCCCCGGCGAAGCTTCTTTTGATGTGGCGGATTCCGCCGGCCAACAGCTGGCGGACACGCTGCGCGGTGTCTGGCAGATTCGTTTTGAGGGGCGTGATGCGGGTATTGAAGGTTTGCCGCGCGACGGTCTGGAGCTGTTTCTGGATGTCGGCCACAAAGGGCACGGCCTGATCGGCTTTCTCGACACCGCCGAGCGTTTGCGTTCCAGCGAAGCACCGCGCTATCGAGTGCTTGGCGATCTGGCCGATGCCAAGGTGGCGCAATTGAGCTGGCGGCTGGTCGATGCCAATTCGGCGAAAGGTACCCCCGATTACGAATTCAGCATGGCGCTGGACGAGGTCTGGGCCGGTTTCGGCAATGCCGGTAGCGGCACGCTCAGCGGTCGGGTGTTGAACCTCGATCGACCGCTGATGATGACCGCGCAGGACAATCGCTTTATCGCCATCAAACGGGTCTTCCCCGAAGCCCGCGAGCGCACCGGACTTAATGCGCCGCTGTTGGCCTGGCTGATTTCACCCGAGCATCGACTGTTTCACCAGCTCTGGCATGCCACTCGGGACAAATGGCACACCTTGGCCGAAGACAAACGCAATGCCCTGCGTGGCCTCGGCTGGCAGCCTGGGCCGCGTGATCAGGAGCGCGATGCTCGCGGTGCGCGCAAGGATCGCAACGGCTCAGGCGTGGATTTTTTCTTCATGCACCGGCACATGCTCGGCACGGCGCGGTCGATGCAGGACTTGCCGTCATGGCCTCACTTCCCGCTGCCACAGCCGGAGCTGGCTCGTGATCGTCTCGGCTTCGCTCAATACTGCGACAACCACGACGGCACCGCACTGCCGCCGACCTGGCTGGCCGACGACGATGCCGAATATTCGAAATGGGTCAGCGACATCAAGACCGCCGAGACGTATTACAGTAATTTCCAGGTGTGGGAATCGCGCTATCGCGACCCACGTTATCTGTCGAAGCTGACCCTGGGCCAGTTCGGTTCAGAGGTGGAATTGGGTCTGCACGACTGGCTGCACATGCGCTGGGCCTCGGTGCCACGTGACCCGTCCAACGGCCAGCCGGTGCCGTTCGCCCGGGATCCGGCGGACTTCTCCCCACGCTGGTTTGCGCCGGAAAACGACTTCCTTGGCGATCCGTTTTCGTCCCATGTGAACCCTGTGTTCTGGCATTTCCACGGCTGGATCGATGATCGCCTGGACGACTGGTTTCGCGCGCATGAACGCTTTCATCCGGGGGAAGTGAATCGGCTGGAGATTAACGGCGTGCCGTGGTTTGCGCCGGGGCGCTGGGTGGAAGTCGCTGATCCGTGGTTGGGGCCGAGCACTCACGGTTGCAGCACCACGCCGGGGTTGCAGGCGGGAAAATCAGTGGAGATGGACCCGGAAACCATGAAGCTGGCGTTGCGGATAACGTTTGGCGAGGATGAGAAGAAGTTGGCGGACTTGTTCCGCAAGGTGCCGCAGCGGCCTTGGTATGCGCGGCATTTGAAGGCTAAGCCGGTTATCAGTTAAACCGCGTTATCGTTCATCGTCGGAACGCCGCCCGGGGCAAGCCCGCTCCCACAGGGTTTTAGGTGTGCCGCATGAATTGGGTGCGACATAAATCCTGTGGGAGCCGGGCTTGCCCGCGATGGCGGACTCATTGGCGACACAAATCACAAAACCTGCCACCCCCCACCCAGCGCCTTGTACAGCGCAATACTCGCCTGCAACCTCGACAACCGCAGCTGCACATTCAAATCCTGCGCCGCATACAGCGTGCGTTGCGTCTCCAGCACCGTCAGCAAATCCTCGGCCCCAGCCTGGTAGCGGCTCTGAGCGATGTCGAACGCGGTCTGCGCCTGTTTCAGTTCTTCACCTTGCCACTGCCGCTGTTCATCCAGCCCGCGAATGCTGTTCAGCGCTTTTTCGACGTCGGCGAAACCATTGATGATCGCGCTGCGATAGGTCTCCAGCAGTTCTTCCTGGCGGGCCGTGGCCTTGTCGCGCTGGGCGCCGAGGCGACCATTGTTGAAGATCGGTGCGACCAGGCCCGCAGTCAGGTTGTAAAACGGGTTGCGCAACATATCAGCGGCGCGGTCAGCGCCGGAGCCGATTTCAGCGCTCAAGGTCACGGTCGGCAGCATCGCGGCGCGGGCCACGGTGACATTCGCCTGTGCCGCCGCCAACTGCGCTTCGGCGCGGGCAATGTCCGGGCGACGTTTGATCAGTTCGCTGGGCACGCCCGCATCAATGGTCGGCCATGACAGTTGATCAAAGTGTTCCACGCTCAGCGGTAATTGCTGCACCGGCCGACCGAGCAGGGCCGCGAGGCTGATCGAAGCATCCTGAGCCTGTTGCTGCACCAGTGGCAGTTGCCGTTGTTGCGCCGCGACCAGACTTTTTTGCTGCGCCAGTTCCAGTGCGGTCGCCGAGCCTGAGTCGAAGCGGGTCTGCACCAGTTTCAAAACGTTCTGCGCATTTGCCAGGTTCAACTCGGCAATGCGGCTCTGTTCGCGCAGCGACAGGGTTTGTGCATAGCCGCTGGCCACGCTGCTGAGCAGGGTCAGTTCCACTGTGGCCTGATCGAACTGGCTGGCTTGCAAGGCAAACTGTGCGCTGTCTCGGGAAGCGCGTTGGCCGCCCCAGAAATCAATTTCGTAGCTGGCGCTGAGGTTGGCATTGAAGTAATCCACGGCGCTGTTGTCACTGTCGGCATCGAGTTGGCTATAGCCATTGCCGCGCAGCAGTTTTTGCCGGTTGGCATTCAACCCCGCCGTGACCGTCGGCAGTTGCGAGCCGCCGGCCACCACTGTTTCCGCTTGGGCCTGATGCACCCGGGCGATGGCGGCGGCCAGATCGAAACTGCCGACGCGCGCCTGTTCGATCAGTTGATCCAGCTGCGGGCTGCCGAACTGCGTCCACCATTGCTGGTTGCTGCGGGTGGCGCTTTCATTGTGTGGAGATTGCCACGCGGCCGGCGGCTGGAGGCCGCTGTCCGGGCGCTGGGCGGGAGAGCCGCAAGCGCCGAGCAACAGGCAGAGCGTCAACAGAGTGAGGGGCGGCTTCATGGAAAGATCATTCACTGGTAAGGGCCGTGACCGGGTCGAGTCGGGCAGCTTTGCGGGCCGGCATGAAGCCGAAGACAACACCGGTGACCAGGGCGCAGCCGAAGGCGCCGAGCACCGCTATCAAAGAGAACGCGACAGCGACTTCGCTCAGAATCAGCACACCGCCGACCATTAGCGCGAGGGCGATACCGGCCAGCCCACCGACCACCGAAAGCATCACCGCTTCGGTCAGAAATTGCCGCAGGATGTCGCGTTGCCGTGCACCAGTGGCCATGCGGATACCGATCTCGCGGGTGCGTTCGCGCACCGTCATCAACATGATGTTCATCACGCCAATCCCGCCGACCAGCAGCGAAATCGCGGCAATCGAACCGAGCATCAGCGACAGGGTATTTTGCGTGCGCGCTTCGGCCTGAATCATCGCGGCGTTGTTGGTCAATTCGAAGTCCTTCTTGCCGTTGTGCAGTCGCAGCATCAGTTGCTCGATGGCTTTTTCGGTCTCTTTGACCTTGCGCGCATCGGCGGCGGCGATGGCGATGTATTCGGGATTATGCGTGCCAAACAACCGGACGCTGGCGGCGGAGTAGGGGATGGCGATGCGGTCGTCGCTGTCCGAGTCACCGGAGCTGGCGCCTTTTTCCGCGAGCACGCCGACCACCTGGAATGGCACGTTTTCGATGAGGATGTATTGGCCAATCGGGTTGGCCACGTCCTTGAGCAGTTTGGTCCGCACCTTGTGGCCGATCACCGCGACCGCTGCGGCGTTTTGTTCGTCGGCCTCGGTGAAGTAGCTGCCTTCGACCACCGGCCAGTTGAAGATCGCCGGAAAATTGGTGTCGTTTCCGCCGACGTAACTCAAGTGGTCGAGGTTACCGAAACGCACCCCGGCTTCCTGGCCATTGACCGGCATGATCCGCATCACTTGCGGCAGGCTGGCCACCGCCGCGACGTCATCGAGGGTGACGATGCCCGGCGCGGTACGCGGGTTGGGGGCCGAACCGCTGAGGTAAATGATGTTCGAGCCGAAGGCGCCCATCTGTGCCATCACCTGGCGCTTGCTGCCTTCGCCGACGGCGAGCATGACCACCACCGACGCCACGCCGATGATGATCCCCAGCAGCGTCAGCGCAGTGCGGAAGCGGTTGACCCACATCACTCGCCACGCCGCTTGCACCGCATCGACCAGTTCGCCTTTCCACGCACCAGTGGCTTCGGCGCCTTCGCTCAGACGCTTGCGCAAGTCCACGGCTTGCAACGCACCGGGATTGGCGGAGGCCTGCACGTCGGGGTTGTCGCGGGCGCTGTCGCTGATGATCAGGCCGTCGCGGATTTCGATGATGCGTTTGGCCCTTGCCGCGACTTCACGGTCGTGGGTGATCAGGATCACCACATGGCCCTGGCTCGCCAGTTCATCGAGCAACGTCATCACCTCGGCGCCGCTGTGGCTGTCGAGGGCGCCGGTGGGTTCGTCGGCGAGGATGATGTGCCCGCCGTTCATCAAGGCGCGGGCGATGGAGACACGTTGCTGCTGGCCGCCAGAGAGCTGGTGCGGGCGGTTGCCAGTGCGCGAAGCCAGGCCAAGGCGGTCGAGCAGGGCGGCGGCGCGGGCATGGCGTTCGGCCGCCGGGGTGCCGGCGTAGATGGCTGGCATCTCGACGTTTTCCTGGGCCGAGCCGGACGGAATCAGGTGATACCCCTGAAACACAAAACCAAAGGCTTCACGGCGCAGCCAGGCCAGTTCGTCACTGTCGAGCCCGGCGACGTTTTCCCCGGCGAAACGGTATTCGCCGCAAGTGGGGCGGTCGAGGCAGCCGAGGATGTTCATCAGCGTCGACTTGCCGGACCCGGAGGCGCCGACAATCGCCACAAACTCCCCGGCATGGATCGACAGGTCGATACCGCGCAGCACATGCACTTCGGGAGAGTCGCCGCCGCCGTAGGCTTTGCGGATGTCTTGCAGGTCGATCAGGGGCGTCTGCATTCAGCCGCCACTCCCGTCGGCCGGGCCGATCAGCAAGTGATCGCCTTCCTGCAAGCCATCGAGGATCTGCACCCGCAGGCGATCACTGATACCGGTGCGAACTTCGCGCTGCTCGATGCTGCCGTTCTTGGCCACGACTTGCGCGGTCTGGTTGCCCGGTTCCACGCCGCTTTGCAGCGCGGCAATGGGCGCGGTGAGTACATTTTTGGCCTGGTCGGACACGAAAAACACCTGTGTCGTCATTTCTGCCATGAGCGCGTTGTCGGCGTTCTCGACGTCGAGCAACACGGTGTACAGCACCACGCGCGCGCTGCCGCTTTTGCTCGAACTGGCCGGGCTGCCGCCGCCCTGACTGGTCTGGTCCAGTGGCTTGGGCGGTACGGGCAGAATCTGCCGTACGGTGCTGCTCCAGCGACGATTGCCACCGCTGAGGGTGGTGAACCAGGCATTCATGCCGGGTTTGACGTGGCCGATGTCGGCTTCGGAAACCTCGGCCCAGACCGTCATCGGCGACAGCTTGGCGATGCGCAGAATCAGCGGAGTTTGCTGCTGGGCATTGAGCGTCTGGCCTTCACGGGCGTCGAGAGCGACGACCGTTCCGGACATGGGCGCGTAGATCCGCGTGTAACCGAGCTCGGCCTGATCGCTGCGCAGGCTGGCTTGCGCCTGGCGGATCTGCGCCTGGAACATGTCGATGCGAGCCTGGGTGGCGCGCAGTTCGGCCTGGGCGGTTTGCACGTCTTCTTCGCGGGTGGCGCCGCCGGCCTTGAGGTTCTGCTGGCGCTGGTATTTCTGCCGCGCGAGTTCGTGCAGAGCCCGTTGCTCCTGGAGCTGCGCCTTGAGGTTTTCAATGGAGAAGCGCCCGGCGTCGAGTTTGGCCTGTTGCGTGGACGGGTCGATTTCCACCAGCAACTGACCCTCCTTGACCACGTCGCCGACCTCCACATGAATCCTGTGGATTTGCCCGGACGCCTGAGCGCCGACATCGACATAACGCCGAGGTTGCAGCGTGCCCAATGCGGTGACGCTGCTTTCAATGTCGCCACGACTGACGGGCACGGTGGCGAATGTATCCCGGCCAGGCGGGATGATCTGCCAGGCGGCGACAGCAATAACGGGGATCATGCCAAGTGCTACAAGCAGGGCGCGTCGGGTCTGTCGGGGACGTTTCATGCAGGGTTCCGGCCAATGGGTGTCGGCCCGTCGTTCAACCTGCGCGCAGAGAGTGGCGACAGCCGAACGCTGTCGGGGAAGTTGACAGAGACGGGGAGCTGTCCTGTAAACGAGGAGCGGGGCGTGGAATTTAGGTTTTGACACATAGGGTTACACCTGTAGCTATTTATCGTGTAAGGCAAACCAATACTTTAAATCTACATGAGAATTACTATAAATTACGCAACTCGAACTGCCACTATCGTGCCACTGCCCATTTGGGCGGTCGACGATGGGGCTCAAGGACAGAAACCGCATCCGTGCGGCCGGGAGTCATGTTGGAAAACTACTATCGCGAGCTGGTGTGTTTCCTGAACGCCAAGCTAGGCAACCGCCAGGTGGCCGAAGATGTGGTGCATGACGCCTATGTGCGGGTCCTGGAGCGTTCCAGCGACACGCCCATCGAGCAACCCCGGGCGTTTCTGTATCGCACCGCCCTCAATCTGGTGATCGACGACCATCGGCGCAATGCCCTGCGTCAGGTTGAATCGCTGGAAGTACTCGACACCGAGGAACGTTACTTCACGCCATCCCCGCACAATAGCCTCGATCACGGCCAGCGCCTGCAAATGCTCCAGCGTGCCTTGGCGGAACTGTCACCCCTGTGTCGCGACAGTTTTCTACTGCGCAAGATCGAGGGGCTGTCCCATCCGGAAATTGCCGAACACCTGGGCATTTCCCGGGCGCTGGTGGAAAAGCACATCGTCAATGCGATGAAGCATTGTCGGGTGCGGATGCGCCAGTGGGACGCCCATTGATCCCTGCCGGTTAAATTTTATTTCACTGTCCTCGTTCCTACTCAACAGACGACCTGCTGACCTGCCAAGGCCGGTCAGGTCACTTAGGCTTACTCCCCATCGGTTGAGGGGTTCATCCAGAGGACACTGGAAATGACACAGGCAATTGCATCGCCCATCGTTCACGACCTGATCGGCGTCGGTTTCGGCCCTTCGAACCTGGCGCTGGCCATCGCTCTGCAAGAGCGCGGGCCGAGCCAGGGCGAGCTGGATGTTCTGTTTCTCGACAAGCAGGCGGACTATCGCTGGCACGGCAACACCCTGGTGACCCAGAGTGAATTGCAGATCTCCTTCCTCAAGGACCTGGTGACGCTGCGCAATCCGACCAGCCCGTATTCCTTCGTCAACTACCTCAAGCATCACGGTCGTCTGGTGGACTTCATCAACCTCGGCACCTTCTATCCGTGCCGCATGGAATACAACGACTACCTGCGCTGGGTCGCCGCGCAATTTGAAACGCAGAGCCGTTACGGCGAAGAGGTACTGACCATCGAGCCGGTGCTGCACAGCCAGCAGGTTGAAGCATTGCGGGTGATCTCGCGCGATGCACAGGGTCATCAGCATGTTCGCACCACGCGTTCAGTGGTGGTCAGTGCTGGCGGTACACCGCGCATTCCGCCAGCGTTCAAGTCGCTCAAGGATGACAGCCGTGTGTTTCACCACTCGCAGTATCTGGCGCAAATGGCCAAACAACCGTGTGTGAACAACCAGCCGATGAGTATCGCCATCATCGGTGGCGGGCAGAGCGCCGCGGAAGCGTTCATCGATTTGAACGACAGCTTCCCCTCGGTGCAAGTCGACATGATCCTGCGCGGTTCGGCGCTGAAGCCGGCGGATGACAGCCCGTTCGTCAACGAAGTGTTCTCGCCGGAGTTCACCGACCTGGTGTTCCAGCAAGCCCACAGCGAGCGCGAACGCCTGGTCAACGAGTACCACAACACCAACTATTCGGTGGTGGACATCGACCTGATCGAACGCATCTACGGCATCTTCTATCGCCAGAAAGTCTCGGGTATCGCACGCCATGCGTTCCGCACCTTGACCACGATCGAAAAAGCCACCGCCACCGAGCGCGGGATCGAGCTGGCGGTGCGCAACAACGCCACGGGTGAAGTCACGGTGCGTCATTACGACGCCGTGGTGCTGGCCACCGGTTATGAGCGGCAGATGCACCGCAAATTGCTGGCGCCGATGGAGCAGTACCTGGGGGATTTTGAAGTTGATCGCAACTACAAGCTGATCACTGATGAACGCTGCAAGGCCGGCATTTATATGCAGGGCTTCTGCCAGGCAAGCCATGGGTTGAGCGACACTTTGCTGTCAATCCTGCCGATTCGGGCGGATGAGATTGCCGGTTCGTTGTATGAGCATGGCAAAAGCCGTGGACACAGCCGCTCGATGGTGGACTTGTTGTTGGCCACTGCCAGCTGAGATTTTCGGCGCCTCTGTGGCTGCCATCGCGAGCAGGCTCGCTCCCACACTAGACCTGTGTATACAGGCCCAATGTGGGAGATTCCATGTTGCAGGGCAACCCTGCAATCTTAAATTCGGCTGGTATTGGCTCTGGTTTTTCATGAGTGCGAATGCCACCCGGCACGGCTTGCGGGCGAATCCTGATCACCGAAGAAAAGCTATCGCGCCTTCATGCTGACGGCCTCGTTCCCTCGTTTGCTTCAGAAATATGACCGAGTAATTAGGAAAAGTCCTACATAGGCCGACATCAGTCTTCCGTAGCCTAGCGCCCCACATTGATACCTTGTGGACTTCGCTTTGACGAACCCAGCATTACGAATCCTGATCGCCGACGAGCAACACTTTCATCGGATGAAGGTCGAGCGCCTGTTCAACCATTTGGGTTACTACCGGGTGGCACCGGTTCAAAATCTTGAAGAACTGTTGACCCTGGTCGAGTACGGTTGTGAACCGTTTGACCTGGTGGTCATCAATGCTGCACTAACCGCTGGATCATTGGACCTGTACGAGTTCTTCCTCGACAACTGCCAGGTGCGGCATGCCCTGATTTTCAACGACCAGCCTTCTCGATTGGCGTCTATGCCTCTCTGCGTAAAACAGACGATTCATGTGAGTCCAATATCGCTTCCTGACCCGATGTGCATCCAGCGTTTGATGTCCAGCGTCGATGTTGATGCGCGCGCACCATTACCCGAGGGGCCAATGGTGGATTGAAACCGAGGTGACCGTTCGTCTGGACTGTCATTTCTGACAGGTAGATTTGGCCACCCGACAATGTAAGAGTTCTCGCGCCGCTGCTGCGTCTATTCCGGACTTTTCCGGCGGGCAGACGTGGCCGCATCGTCGATTTTTTGCACAGGGAGTTGCCATGACGTCAGTGCTGATTGTGGACGATCATCCGGTGGTTTGCGCCGCAGTCAAAATGGTACTTGAGCGAGAAGGTTTCAAACTGATTTATGAAGCCGCCAGCGTCGGTGAGGCGTTGGTGATACTCCGTGAGCACAACGTTGATCTGGTGATTCTGGACCTGGTGATGCCCGGCGGTAACGGGCTGGATGTTCTGGAGCGAATCAAAGTCAGCAATTTGGCGTGTAGGGTGCTGGTATTCACGTCTCTTGACCCGCTGTTTTTTCAGGAGCGTTGCATGCGCGCCGGGGCCTTGGCCTATGTCGCCAAGACCAACGACCTCAGTCAATTACACAAGGCCATACATGCGTTGATCGCCGGGTACACCTATTTCGCGCAGCTGCCCAGCGCATCAATGGACGCGCTTTCGCAAAGCGAAAAACAAATGATCGATAAACTCTCCAACCGCGAGCTGACCATCCTCCAGTATCTCGCCCGGGGTACCACCAACAAGGCCATCGCCGAGGCGATGCACCTGAGCCACAAGACGGTCAGTACCTACAAGACCCGATTGATCGAAAAACTCGGCGTGAAGGCGGCTGTTCATCTACGTGATTTCGCCATACGCAATCACTTGATCTGAGGGCGCCTTAACGTGCGTATTCTGCTGTGCGCCTTGATGTTATGCCTGGTGCCGCCGACGCTGGTCGCCCAGGATGATCAGCCGAAGTCCTTGCAGCTGCTGGGGCGTTCGATTGTGGCGGGTTATGAGGTCCGGTTGGATAAAAAGGACCGGCAATGGTTGCGCAGCAAGCGTGTTCTGCGCCTCGGGGTGAGCGGGCCGGACTACCCACCCTTCGAAGTCACAGGCAAACACAATGAGCTGGAAGGCATCACCGCCGATTACGCCCGATTGATTGCGCAACTGCTGAACATTCCCATTGAGGTTCAGCGTTATGGCACGCGGGAAGCGGCCATGGAGGCTTTGAAATTCGATGCGCTTGATTTGCTTGGGACCTCGAACAATTTCGAAGCGGCCGACCCCGAATTAGTCCTGTCCATCCCCTATGCGGAAGATCTGCCGATGCTGGTCACCCGATGGGACGAGCGCATGCCCGAGGACCTGGCGGGTAAACGCATCGCCATGGTCGAAGACTATTTGCCTGCGCGAGCGGTAGAAACGTTTTATCCCGAGGCGAGTCTGCAACGTTATCCATCAGCGCTCGATGCGCTCGGGGCGGTGGCGTATGGGCAAGATGACGTGTACCTGGGGGACCTCATCAGCGCCAGTTACCTGATCAACAATAACTACCCCAATGATGTTCAGTTAGTGGGGCCGTCCGGGCTCGACGCCAACCCCTTCGGCTTTGCTCTGGCTCGGGACAACCTGCCGCTGAAGCACATCATCGACAAGGCGTTGGCGGCGATTCCCTTGGATCAACGCGCAGCCATCGATCAGCGCTGGAGCGCCGGCAAGGTCAACCGGCTGGGACAGCAGCGCGTCAACCTCAGCGCCAGTGAGCAGCGCTGGCTGGACCGTCATCCGACGGTGACTGTCGGGGTGGCCGAGAACTTTGCGCCCCTGACATTCTTCAATGCCGAGGGGCAATTCAATGGGTTGACGGCACAGTTGCTGACGCTGATCAGCCAGCGCAGCGGTTTGCACTTCAACGTGCTAAGGGGCCAATCCGTTGACCAGCAGATTCAGCAACTCAAGGTGGGCGAAATCGATGTCATACCCGCGATTATCCCTACCACAGAAGGTGAAGCAGACCTGCATTTCACCAGGCCCTATCTGACCAATCCGTACACGCTGGTCAGTGCCAACACGCCGGGTAGTCCAAAGACGCTGGAGGACCTGGCCAGTAAACGACTGGCGATTCATCACAGCCACCCGATACGCACGCTCATTCAGGCGCGGGTGCCGGGCGTGCGGATGGTGGATGTTGAAAGTCCGGCGCAAGGCCTGGAATTGGTCATGAAAACGGAGGCCGACGCGGCACTCAGTTCATTGTTCATGACCCGTTACCTGATAGCCCGCTATTACCAGGGCCGTTTGCGGATCAGCAGTACCGTGGGTGATGAACCGGCACGTATTGCGCTGGCGACGGATCGCGAAGCTTTGGAGTTGCAATCGATCTTGAACAAGGCATTGCTGAGCATCTCGCCCGAAGAAATGGACGCACTGATCGCCCGCTGGGGCAATGATGTGGTGGTGGATGACAGCTATTGGTTGCGTCATCGCCCAGCCATCTTGCAGGCGTTTGCCGCTGCCGCCGTGTTACTCCTGCTGGCCTTCGGCTGGATCGCCTGGCAGCGCCGACAGATCCGCCAACGTCAACGGTGGTTGCAGCAATTGCAGGACGCCAAGGACGCCGCCGACGACGCCAATCGCGCGAAAACAACATTTCTGGCGACCATGAGCCACGAAATCCGTACGCCGATGAATGCCCTGATCGGCATGCTCGAATTGGCCGGGATGCGGGCAGAAGAGGGCGTCGCCGACCGTGACGCCCTGGAGGTAGCGTCCACTGCCGCGCAGCAGTTACTGGCATTGATTGGCGATATCCTGGACATTGCCCGCATCGAATCCGGCCATTTGTCCCTGACACCCGAGCGTGTCAATTTGCATGCGCTGGTGACATCGGTATGCCGGGTGTTCGAAGGCCTGGCTCGGCAGAAAGGTCTGACATGGCGAGTTGAACTGGAGGCGCGCAGTGACCGTGACGTGCTGATCGACCCAACGCGTTTCAAGCAGGTGCTGTCCAATCTGTTGAGCAATGCGATCAAGTTTACCCAGACAGGTGGGGTGAGCCTGACACTGCGGGTTGTGCCGGGAATTTCGGGTCATCTGGCGGTGAACGTTCATATCGAAGACACCGGCATTGGCATCAGCGCACTAGATCAGCAGCGCTTGTTCAGCCCGTTCGTCCAGGTCGGCAACAGCCAACAGTCGGGCCGCAAAGGTTCCGGTCTGGGGCTGGTGATCAGTCGCACCCTGTGCGAAATGATGGGGGGGCGGCTGGTGCTCGGCAGCGTCCTTGGGCAGGGCACTCAGGCCGACATCAGTCTGTCGCTGGTGGCTTTGAAAGCGTTGTCCCCCTGTGATGCGGTGGACAGTGGAATAGCGCTATCCACCCGAGCGCTGACAGTTTTGGTGGTCGATGACTTTCTGGTTAATCGCTTGTTGCTGAACCGTCAGCTGAGCTATCTGGGGCACTGTGTCATAGAGGCCGAGGATGGCGAACAAGGTCTCGAACAATGGCGCGCCCATGAGTTCGATGTTGTCATCAGCGACTGCAATATGCCAGGGCTCAGCGGTTATGAATTGGCGAGCGCGATTCGTGATGAAGAGCGTGCCTATGGATTGCCGCCCACCATGATTCTGGGGTTTACCGCCAATGCGCAGCCTGAGGAAAAGATTCGATGCCTGGAAGCGGGCATGGACGACTGCTTGTTCAAGCCAATCCTGCTGGCGGATTTGAGGGGGTGGCTGGGGGCTCGATTCGCGGCCGATTTGCCCGCGCCGATTGAAGATCATTCAGCGACCGGGATCGACTTGACGGGGCTGGAGCGTTACGTCGGTGAAGACCGGACCCTGATCAATCGATTGTTGCGTGAATTGGCCCAGTCCAACCACGATGACCGTATTCATTTGCTGCAAGCGCATGTTGGCGACAACCGTCCGCGTCTTCAGGAACTGGCGCACCGCATCAAGGGCAGTGCGCGGATTGTCCGCGCAGAGCGCTTGATCGAGTGTTGCGAGGATCTGGAGCGAGCCTGCGCCGAGGGGCGCGCCGCACTCATCGATGAAGCCGTTGATCAGCTGCAGCGCGCCATGAAAAGTCTCGGGCAGCACCTCACGCGTGACTAGCCCGGTGCGATGCTTACGTGCGCGCCTCAAGAATCATGCAAGTCGTCGACCCCGTCGCATACAACCGCCCATCCACATCATAAATCCGCCCCTCGGCCAGCGCGGTTGAACGCCCCAAGTGAACGATCTTGCCCTCGGCGCGTACCGGCCCGCTGGCGCCCGTCAGCGCACGCACATAGCTGATTCGCAGATCCAGCGTCGTATAGCCCTGACCCTTCTTCAGTTGTGAATGAATCGCGCAGCCCATGCACGAGTCCAGCAACGTCGCTGCATACCCGCCATGCACACTGCCCAGCGGGTTGTAATGCCGTGCGTCAGGGGTGCCCTGAAAGATAAACAGCCCGGCTGACCATTCGATGGGGATGAAATCCATCAGCGCGCCAATCGGCGGCGAGGGCAGTTCACCGTTGCCGATGCCGTCGAAGAACTCGGCGGGCGACAGCGCGCTGACGTCGGCCATGGACAGGCTGCCAGGGCCGGCGAGGCGGCCGCGCATGGCGTGTTCCTGGGCGATCCATTGAGCAAGCGTGGCTTCGCGGGTGGGGCTTTGCATAGATATGTCCTCGGGCGGAACGGATATTATGGTTGTAATCCCGATCGATATTATGTCCGAAATAAAAAATCCACCAGCCCCGCGTGTCGCATCACATCAGGCGATGTCAGCGTGGTTGAACTCCTCTCCCAGAAAGTCGATCAACGTGCGCACCGACGGCAGCAGTCCACGGCGAGAAGGAAAGATTGCATGGATGATTCCGCATTTTGGTTCCCAACCCGGCACCAGGTTGACCAACCGACCGGCCGCCATGTCATCGCGCACCACTACGCTCGGCAGGTGCGCAATGCCAATACCCGCAACCACTGCATGACGCAATGCGAGCAAATCATCGGTGACCAAGCGTGGCGTATGTCGAATCAGTGCGCTGGCGCCTTCGGCGCCGAACAATTCCCACTGATATTCACGCTGGGCAGCTCCCCAATGCAGGCTCGGCAAACCGCTCAGGTCGGCAGGGGAGGCGGGGGACGACAGGCGTTCGGCCCAGGCTGGGCTGCCCACCACGCACTGGGTACTGTTGCCCAGAACCTTCATCACCATGTCGGTGTTTTCCAGTGGCGGAAAGCGCACACGCAGGGCTATATCGAACCCTTCGTGGATCAGGTCGACCCGGCGATTGGTGCTCTCGATAAATAATTCCACCAACGGGTATTTGAGCATGTAGCGCGTCAGCATGGGCCCGACCCAGGAGTTGAGCAGCGCCGTCGGGCAACTGATGCGCACCAGGCCTTGAGGCTCGGAGCGATTGCGTTCGATCAGTTCGGCGGCACTTTCTGCTTCGACGCGCATGGCCAGGCAACGCTGGTAGTAAGCCTGGCCGATTTCCGTCAACGAACAATGGCGGCTGGTGCGATGCAACAGGCGGACACCGAGGCGCTCTTCAAGCTCGGCGATGCGTCGGCTGAGCTTCGATTTAGGCATGTCCAACGCCCGACCAGCCGGAGCGAAACCGCCGTGTTCCACCACTTGAGTGAAGTAGTAAAGGGTGTTGAGGTCTTCCATTATCGTTCCCCAAATAGAACGCAAAGACTGATTTTTGCAGTCTAGCGCACCAAAGGTTCGAGTTTTAAGCTGTGTCCATGGCTTCACGCACCTCATCAGGAGACACCATGAAAAACATCATCGGTATCTACACCAGTCCACGCACCCATTGGGTCGGCGACGGTTTTCCGGTTCGTACGCTGTTTTCCTACGACCACCTGGGCAAGCACATCAGCCCGTTCCTGCTGCTGGATCATGCAGCTCCTGCCGAATTCACCCCGACCACCGAACGACGTGGCGTTGGTCAGCATCCGCACCGTGGGTTCGAAACCGTGACTATCGTTTACAAGGGTGAACTGGAACACCGTGACTCCACCGGCAGCGGCGGCACGATCGGCCCTGGCGATGTTCAGTGGATGACCGCTGCTTCGGGGATCTTGCATGAGGAGTTTCACTCCGAGAGTTTCGCCAAATCCGGCGGCACTCTGGAAATGGTGCAGCTATGGGTCAATCTGCCGGCCAGGGACAAAATGGCCGACGCCGGTTACCAGACCATCCTCGATGGCGACATCCCGAACATCCCGCTCAAGAACCAGGCCGGCAACCTGCGCTTGGTCGCCGGTGAGTTCGACGGCCACACCGGTCCGGCGCGCACATTCACGCCGATTGACGTCTGGGATTTGCGTCTCAAGGACGGCAAGTTGTTGACCCTGGACCTGCACGAAGGTCGCAACACGGCATTGGTGGTGTTGCACGGCACGGTTCTGGTCAATGGTCAGGAGTCGGTGGGCGAAGGCCAGTTGGTGTTGTTTGATCGCGACGGCGATCAGTTGACCCTGGAAGCCAGCCAGGACGCCGTAGTGCTGTTGCTCAGTGGTGAGCCGATCGACGAACCGATTGTCGGGCACGGCCCGTTCGTGATGAACACCGAGCAAGAAATTCACCAGGCTTTCGCCGACTTCCAGTCTGGCCGCTTCGGCCAGATGCACGGTTAACCCGTCGCGCTTCAACCACCCGCTCTACACAGGATGCGTAGGCCGGTTCTCAGGCCAGGGATGGCTGTTGCCCAAACGAAAGAGGAAACGCACATGAATACCGTCAACGCGGCCAACTTCAACGGCCTGAAACCGATCATCGACCCTAACGACAGCGCCATGCTGTTGATCGATCACCAAAGTGGGCTGTTCCAGATCGTCAAGGACATGGACGTGCCACAACTGCGCGCCAACGCCATTGCCCTGGCCAAAGCCGCGACCCTGCTGAACATGCCGGTGATTACCACCGCTTCCGTCCCGCAAGGCCCCAATGGGCCGTTGATTCCCGAGATTCACGAAGCCGCTCCGCATGCCCAATACGTGGCACGCAAGGGCGAAATCAATGCCTGGGACAACGCCGAGTTTCACGCGGCAGTAAAAGCCACCGGCAAAAAAACCCTGGTCATCGCCGGCACGCTGACCAGCGTATGCCTGGCGTTTCCGTCCATCGCAGCGGTGCATGAGGGCTACAAAGTGTTTGCGGTAGTCGACGCCTCCGGCAACCACTCAAAACTGGCCACTGATCTGACCATCGCCCGTTTGGCACAGGCCGGAGTCGTGCCGATCGACATCATGGCCACGCTCTCTGAATTGCAAGGCTCGTGGAACCGTCCGGATGCCGAGCAGTGGGCCGCTGTCTACGCCCAGGCCATGCCGCATTATCAATTGTTGATCGAAAGTTACCTCAAGGCTCAGCAAGTGGCGAATGAACACGAAGTGCTGGACTCCCAGCGCTAAACGACTACCCCACGCCGACATCCATTCGGCATCGACAACACGCGAGGACTGCTGCAATGACTACTTCTTACAAACGTCTCGACAAGGACAACGCTGCGGTTTTGATGGTTGATCACCAGGCGGGTCTGCTGTCTCTGGTGCGCGACATCGAACCGGACCGTTTCAAGAACAATGTGC
Organism: Pseudomonas sp. GM21; assembly: GCF_000282215.1. Classification (GTDB taxonomy): domain Bacteria; phylum Pseudomonadota; class Gammaproteobacteria; order Pseudomonadales; family Pseudomonadaceae; genus Aquipseudomonas. The sequence goes on along the minus strand of NZ_AKJS01000019.1, from coordinate 28,465 downwards.
TGGCCCTGGCCGACCTGGCCAAGTATTTCAAGTTGCCGACCATCCTCACCACCAGTTTCGAAAACGGCCCCAACGGCCCGCTGGTGCCAGAGCTCAAAGCGCTGTTTCCGGATGCGCCTTACATCGCCCGTCCTGGCCAGATCAATGCCTGGGACAATGAAGATTTCGTCAAGGCGATCAAGGCGACTGGCAAGAAACAGCTGATCATCGCTGGCGTGGTGACGGAAGTCTGTGTGGCGTTCCCGGCACTCTCGGCGCTCGCCGAAGGCTTCGAGGTGTTCGTGGTGACTGACGCTTCCGGCACCTTCAACGAGCTGACCCGACAATCGGCCTGGGACCGCATGTCGGCCTCCGGCGCGCAGTTGATGACCTGGTTCGGCCTGGCTTGTGAACTGCATCGCGACTGGCGTAACGACGTGGAAGGGCTGGGCACCTTGTTCTCCAACCACATTCCGGACTATCGCAACCTGATGACCAGCTTCAACACACTGACCAACAGCAAATAACGGCTGGCAACCTAAATCCCCGGTGGAAGCGAGGCTACTCGCGAAAGCGGTATAACAGACACCTGTGCAGTGACTGTCACACCGCCATCGCGAGCAGCCTCGCTCCCACATTGGTTTTGCATGAAACCCTCCTACACTGTGCCCAATGTGTGAGATCTTCACGCCATTGGCCTTCGTTGGAGTTGTTCAATGCTGTCTTTTTTCACCGATCATCCGTTGGTCTGCGCCCTGGTCCTGATCGTGGTCGATCTTGGGCTGTGGCGCTTGATCAGTGCCAGTGGCAGCAACTGGAAACTGCTGGTCAGACTGGTGATTTTCTCGTTGTTCAGCGTCCTGTTGTTCAACGAGGGCTTGAACCCGTTGGAGGTAGCGCCTTGGGCCGACAACGTGCCATTGCACCTGGCGGCCACCGGTTTGCAGATTGGTTGGTGGCTGTTCGGCGCGCGGACCCTGACAGTGCTGATCGGCGCGGTGATGATGCAGCGGGTCGGGCACACCGGGCGCTTGCTTCAGGATCTGCTGGGCGCGGTGATCTTCCTGATCGCGATCATCGCGGCGCTGGCGTACGTGCTCGATCTGCCGGTCAAAGGCGTACTGGCCACCTCCGGCGCCTTGGCGATCATCGTCGGCCTGGCCTTGCAAAGTACCCTCAGCGACGTGTTCTCCGGGATCGTCCTCAACACCACCAAGCCCTATCAACTCGATGACTGGATCTCCATCGATGGCACTGAGGGCCGGGTCATCGACATCGACTGGCGTGCCACGCGCCTGCAAACCGCCCAAGGCAGCATGGCAGTGATCCCCAATTCGCTGGCAGCCAAGGCCAAGATCATCAACTTCAGCCGGCCGAGCGACATTTTTGGCGTATCGATCAGCCTGCAACTGAGCCCGCACGCGCGCCCGCAAACGGTGATCGATGCGCTGGAACGGGCGATGCAGGGCTGCCGCTTTTTGTTGAACAAACCGGCACCGTGCGTCGCACTCAAGGGCTCAAGCGCCGCCGGCGTGGAATACGAAATCAGTGGCTTTGTGGTTTCGATGGACCAGAAACGCATGGTGCGCAATCTGTTGTTCGATCTGTCGTACCGGCATTTGCAGGCGGCGGGCGTCAGCCTGTTGTCGACCGTAGAACCGAATGCGCCGGGCGGCTTGTCACGGCCTCGGGCATTGCTGGAAGGTTCGGCGATCTTCTCAACCTTGCGTCAGGAAGAGAAAGAGACCTTCAGCCAGCACATGACCCTGCAAAACTTCCGTACCGGGGACATGGTCCTGCCGGCAGGGGAAGTCAGCGACCATTTGTTCATCATCGAATCCGGGGTGGTTTCGGTGGAGTTGAGCCGCGGCGGCGTCAAGTTCGAGTCCGGGCGCATGGGCCCGGGCGAGGTGATCGGCGAAGGCGGGATCCTGTCGGACTCCGCGCTGCCGGCCGACTTCATCGCCAAGACCGCCTGCAGCTTGTACCGGATCGAGAAGGACTACCTCAAACCCTGCCTGGATGCGCGGCATGACATTGGCGAGTCGATGAAGGCGCTGCTGGATTTCCGCTTGAACAAGGCGCAGACACTGACTCAGGAAGTGCCGAAGGTGGTGGAGAGGAAGGGGTTTTTGCAGTGGTTGCGCAAAAAGGCCTAGCGATCCAATGGCCTCCTCGACTTCTGGAAGATTGGCTATTTGTCAGAAGGGCAGGCGGGATTAACGTGACTCCACCACCACTTGTAATCGGAGTCCGCCATGAAACCTCGTATCGATTTCTACACCGCTTCCCCGGATGCGCTCAAAGCCATGATCGCCCTGGAAACCGCTGTTTCGAAACTGCCGCTGGAAAAGAACCTGATCGAACTGGTCAAGCTGCGCACCTCGCAAATCAACGGCTGCGCCTTCTGCCTCGACATGCACAGCGCCGATGCCCGCAAGGGCGGTGAAGACGAGCGCCGTCTGTACACGCTGTCGGCCTGGCGCGAAACGCTGTTCTTCACCCCACGTGAACGCGCGGCACTGGCCTGGACCGAATCCTTGACGCTGGTGAGCCAGACCCATGTGCCGGACGAGGACTACGAACTGGCAACGTCCGAGTTCAACCCGAAAGAACTGGTCGACCTGACCGTGGCCATTACCACCATCAACGCCTGGAACCGCCTGGCGATTGGGTTCCGCAAAATGCCTCAGGCATGATCAATGAGCATCCGCTGACGGCGCGGCCGGTGGTTGCACCTTGCGCATAAGGGGCACCATCGCCGTGGCAATAATGAAACAAACCATGATCATCAAAAAAGCGTCGCCATAGGTTTGGGTCTGGGCTTCGCGGTAGGTCAACAGCCAGAGCTGATGCAGGCTCGCGGTGACGCCCGTGTCACCGCTGAGGCCGAGGGCGGTGAAGTTGTTGCCGACCTGCGACATCCACTGATTCAGCGCTTCGTTGGTGCTGTTGAGGTGTTCCGCCAGCCGGGTGAAATGCAGGTTGGTGCGGTCGTTGAGGATGGTCGCGCAGGCGGCGATGCCGATGGCGCCCCCCAGGTTGCGCATCAGATTGAACAAACCTGACGCATGTTTGAGCCGCGCCGGTGCGAGGCCACCCAAGGTCAAGGTCACCGCTGGTGGCACCGCGAGTTGCTGGGCAATTCCGCGCAACGCTTGCGGCAACATCAATTCCCTGGCGCCCCAGTCGTGGGTGATCGGGCTGAAATCCCACATCGACAAGGCGAACAGGCCAAGGCCAGCCATCATGATCCAGCGCAGATCGACGCGATTGGCCAGAAAGGCGTACAGCGGAATCGCCATGATCTGGAACACCCCGGTGGAGAAAACCGCCAGACCAATGTCCAGTGCGCTGTAGCCACGTACCCGGCCGAGAAACAGCGGTGTCAGGTAAATGGTGGCGAACAGGCCGATCCCGGTGACGAACGAGAAGAAACAGCCGAGGGCGAAGTTACGGTCCTTCAAGGCGCGTAAATCGACGATCGGATTGGCCACGTGCAAGGTCCGGCCGATGAAGGCCAGACCGGCGAGGCCGCTGATCCAGGCGGTGGTGAGAATGGTGCTGTCGCTGAACCAGTTCCAGCGCGGGCCTTCTTCGAGGGTGTATTGCAGGCAGCCGAGAAACAGCGCCATGAACACCATGCTCAGATAGTCCGCGCCCTTGAGTAGCGACAAGTCCGGCTGGTCAATTTTCACCAGCATCGGCACGGCCACGGCGACGAAAATCCCCGGCACCAGGTTGATATAGAACAGCCAGTGCCAGGACGAAATGTCGGTGATAAAACCGCCGATCACCGGTCCCAAGGTCGGTGCCAGCGAGGCCACGGCACCGATGGTTGCGGCTGCAATGACCCGTTGTTTGCCGGTGAAGAAAAAGAACGCGGTGGTGAACACCAGCGGGATCATCGAACCGCCGAGAAAACCTTGCAGCGCCCGAAAGGCGATCATGCTCTGAATGTTCCAGGCGATGCCACACAACAGGCTGGCCAAGGTGAAACCGACCGCCGACGCGCAGAACAACCAGCGGGTCGAAAACACCCGCGACAGCCAGCCCGAGAGTGGAATCACGATGATTTCGGCGATCAGGTAACTGGTCTGCACCCACGCCGTTTCGTCGGTACCAGCCGAGAGCCCGCCGCCGATGTCTCGCAACGAGGCCGAAACGATCTGAATATCCAGCAGCGCAATGAACATACCGATACACATGCTGGCGAAGGCGAACACCTTCGTCGCCGTCGCCATGTCGGCGGCATTGAACGGTTGCGCGGGGACGGCGAGGACGCGGCTCATGGTGTGCTGGCCACAACTGGGGTTTCAGCGTCTTTGCGGGTGTCGATTTCAGCCGTCACCGACAGGCCGGGACGCAGGTGGCCGAGCACACCGTCGGCCGGATCGAGGATGATGCGCACCGGCACTCGCTGGACGATCTTGGTGAAGTTGCCGGTGGCGTTTTCCGGTGGCAGCACGCTGAACTGCGAGCCACTGGCCGGTGCGAGGCTGCCCAGATGACCATGGAATTCCTGCCCCGAGAGCACGTCCGCATGGATGATCACCCGTTGGCCCGGAATCATCCGCGCCAGCTGATCTTCCTTGAAGTTGGCATCGACCCACAAACCACTGGACGGCACCACCGACAACAACTGCGAACCGGCCTGCGCATAGGCGCCGGTTCGCGCCCGACGATTGCCGATCACGCCATCCACCGGGGCCTTGAGTTCGGTGTAACCCACATTCAACTGCGCCAGATCCCGTTCGGCCCGAGCCTGCATCAGCGCGGCGCGGGCTTGCTGTTTCTGGGTGTCGATCACGTTCAGCTGACGTTGCGCCGCCAGTAGTTCAGCCTGGGCCCGCGAACTGTGCGCCTGAGCGGTCTTGAACGTGGCATCGGCCCGTTGTGCGCTTTCCACCGAGACAGCGTTGCTGTTCACCAGTTTTTTGTAGCGGGCATTGTCATCCCGAGAGCGGGCGGTTTCCGCGCCAGCGGCATCGATCCCGGCGCGGGCCTGGCCGATCACCGCGTACTGCAATTGTTCGGTGGCGTCGAGATTGGCCAGCAAAGCTTCTTCGGCGGCGACCGCGCCTTCGGCCTTGGCGAGATTCGCGCGGTAGTCGCGGGCGTCGAGGCGAATCAGCACATCGCCGGCCTTCACTGCCTGGTTGTCGGTGACCAGTACTTCCTCGATATACCCGGCGACTTTCGGGCCGATGACCGTGACGTCGCCGCCGATGTAGGCATCGTCGGTTTCTTCAATGAAACGACCGGCCGTCCACCAGTGACTCGCATACAGCCCGGCAGACGCCAGGGCTGCGATGACGGCCGTCAGCAGGATCAACCGTTTGAGCAGGGGAGGCTTGGGTGCGCTCACCGGGACAGCAAGGTCGGGTTCGAGGCTGGGCATGCTGGTCATGGGGGGTTACCTGTGAAAAACGGGTGTTTATTACGCATGTAATATGACGCAGGTAATATTTACTGGCAATTGATTTTTTATGCCGGTCGTCAGGTCACTCCGGCAGAAAGAAAGGCTGATCAATTGTTTAAGAAATGTGGGTACCAGGATGCGTCTTGCATTTCTGCGGTAACGCAATTTTTGTAGCAGCAGGCACCGCCTGCCGCTACAGATAGTGTTATGGCTTGTTAAGGAGCCAACCGCGCACTGGCAACCTTAATCCCATCCTGTCCGTCCCGACTGCTCACCCCCGTCAACCAAGCCTCCAGCACCGCCGGATTAGCCTTCAACCACGCCTTCGCCGCCGCCCTTGGTTTCTGATTCTGATTCAATACCGCGTCCATCAACTGATTCTCCATGGCCAGTGTGAACTCCATGTTTTGCAGCAGTTTGCCGACGTTGCTGCATTCCTTCAGGTAGTCCTTGCGCACGTTGGTGTAGACCGTGGCCTGGCCGTAGTTCGGGCCGAAGTACTCGTCGCCGCCGCTGAGGTACTTCATCTTGTTGCGGGTGTTCATCGGGTGCGGTTCCCAGCCGAGGAACACCATCCACTCGTTCTTGCGCGTAGAGCGTTTGAGTTGCGAGAGCATTGCCGCTTCGCTGGATTCCACGACTTTGAAATCCTTCAGCCCGAAAGCGTCTTTGTCGATCATGCTCTGGATCAGGCGATTGCCGTCGTTGCCGGGTTCGATGCCGTAGAGTTGGCCTTTGAGTTTGTCCTTGAATTTGGCGATGTCGGCGAAATCATGCAGCCCGGCGTCGTAGACGTAGTCGGGCACGGCCAAGGTGTATTTGGCACCGTGCAAGTTGGCGCGCACGGTTTCCACGGTGCCGGCGTCGCGGAAGGGCTTGATGTCGTTTTCGGTGGTGGGCATCCAGTTGCCCAGGAATACGTCCAGTTCTTTACCAGAGGACAGGGCGCGATAGGTCACGGGAATCGACAGCAGGGTGGTTTTGGTTTTATAGCCCAGCGATTCCAGAACTTCGCTGGCGATCGCGGTGGTGACGCTGATGTCGGTCCAGCCGACATCGGAAAAACGTACCGTGGCGCAGGACTCCGGTTCCGCTGCCTGGGCCAGTAGCGGCAGAGTGATCGACGCAAGCAAGAGCAAGGCTTTCATAGGGACGACTCCTTGGAGGTAAACGTCAGACACCGAACCAGTTCAGCGGCGCCGGTTCGGTGTTGAGGTAGATGTGCTTGAGTTCGGTGAATTCATCCAGCCCGGCCCGGGACAGTTCGCGCCCGATGCCGCTGGACTTGAAGCCACCCCACGGCGCCTGTGGGAATGCGGCGTTGTAGTCGTTGATCCACAAGGTGCCGACCCGCAGCCGTTTGGCCATGCGGTAGGCCTTGCCGATATCCCGGGTCCATACGCCGGCTGCCAGGCCATAAGGCGTGTCGTTGGCCAATTTCAGCGCCTGTGCCTCGCCGCTGAAACGCTCGACAGTGATCACCGGACCGAAGATTTCCTCCCGGGCGATCTGCATTTCGCACGTCACGTCATCGAGCAAGGTCGGGCGCAACCAGAAGCCGCGTTCGAACTGCTCGGGAATCGTGCCGCCAGCGCGCAACCTCGCGCCTTGCTCGACGGCACCGGCAATCATCGTCAGGATCTGATCACGCTGGCTGGCGGAAATCAGCGGGCCCATTTGCGTCAGCGGATCAAGGCCGTCGCCCAGGCGGATTTTCTCGATGCGTTGCTGCAAGGCGTCGACAAAGCGCTCGTGAATACTGTCCTCCACCAGCAACCGGGAACCGGCGGAACAGATCTGCCCGGCATTGAAAAACACCGCGTTGAGCGCTTGATCCAGCGCCACTTCGAAGTCGGCGTCGGCGAACACGATGTTCGGGTTCTTGCCGCCCAACTCCAGCGCCACACGCTTGAAATTGCCCGTGGCCGCGCGCATGACCTTGCCGCCAGCACCCGCGCCGCCGGTCAGCGATACCAGGTCCACGTCAGGGCTGGCGGCGAGCAGTTCACCGACGTCACCGGGGCCGCAGAGTAAATTGAACACGCCGTGCGGCAGACCTGCTTCAATCAATAATTCAGTCAGCCGATGCGCCGTCAGCGGCGTCAGGCTGCTGGGTTTGAACACCACGGTGTTGCCGGCGGCCAGGGCCGGGGCGATTTTCCAGACCGCTTGCAGCAACGGGTAATTCCACGGCGCGATCAAGGCGCACACGCCCACCGGTTCGCGCTGGTTGAAGCTGATGACATGCGCCGGGGCGTGGTTGTTGACGCTGGCGCTTTCGGTTTCAAGCAAGGCCGCGTAGTAGCGAAACGTGGCGACCACATTGCCGATGTCGCCGAGGCTTTCACTCAGGGTCTTGCCAGCGTTGAGGGTTTCCAGGCGTGCCAGATTCGAGGCGTCCTGTTCGATCAAGCTGGCGATCCGTTGCATCAGTTGCGCCCGTTCAGTAACCGCCATCGTCGGCCACGGCCCGCTGTCGAAAGCAACGCGCGCGGCGCTGATTGCCTGTTGCGCATCTACGGGGCCGGCCGAGGCCACCTGCGCCAGTACGTCCTCGGTGGCCGGGTTGATCACATCGCGGTATCGCGCCGCCTGCGGCGCTTGCCAAACACCGGCGATAAACAACGGAATCTGCTGCATTTGCGTCTCCAGCCCAGTGGGTCGTGGCCGTCACTATGGCGGTGCCGCTGGTGCTGCTCTTGATCAAACGCGGCATAAGCGTGCCGTTTTTCGACGGTTGTGCGTTCGTGTCAGAACGGCAACCCGTGTCGCTTCCCGTCAAGTGCACGCAACCCGGTTCTCTACACTGCCAGCAACCGACAAACGAGCCGAGAGGGGATGCGATGAATCAAGCTGTCGAGCAACTGAGAATCCGCCTGGCCTGCGCGTTTCGCTGGACCGCGCGTTTGAACCTGCACGAATCCATCGCCAATCACTTCAGCGTGGCGGTGTCGGGGGGCGGTCGCGAGTTCTTGATCAACCCCTACGGCAAGCATTTTTCCACGATCAAGGCCAGCGACCTGCTGCTGGTGAACGCCGACGACCCAGCCAGCCTCGACCGTCCGGACGCGCCGGACATCACCGCCTGGGCCTTGCACAGCGCCTTGCATCGCAACCAGCCGCACGCCCGTTGCATCTTGCACACCCATTCGAAGTACGCGACGGCGCTGGCGTGCCTGGCGGATTCACGGTTGCCGCCGATTGAGCAAAATTCGATGCGTTTCTTCGAACGGGTGGCCATCGACGACGGCTTCGACGGCATGGGCCTTGGAGATGAGGCCGAGCGCGTGAGCCATCTGCTGGGGGACAAACCGATTTTGTTGATGGGCAACCATGGCGTGCTGGTCGCGGCGCCGACCATTGCTCAAGCGTTCGATGATCTGTATTACTTCGAACGCGCTTGCGAGACCTACATCACCGCGCTTTCAACCGGCCGCGAATTGCGCATTGCCAGCGATGAAATAGCGCGCAAGACCTGCCAGCAGTGGCTCGACTATCCAGGCTTTGCCGACAAGCATTTCAGCGCATTGATGGGAATTCTGGACGAAGAGGAGGCCGGGTATCGGACGTGAATTCAGTCGGCCTCGACCGGACGATGCGCCTTGCTTAACGGCTGGCGCATCACCGGGGCGGTCCAGACCTGGCTGCGGTCTTCGCTGGGCGGGCAGCCGAAACGGGCGCGATAGGTACGCGAAAAATGCTCCAGCGAACCGAACCCGGAACACGCCGCCACTTGCGCCACGCTCAAGCGGGTTTGTTGCAACAGGCTGTGGGCCTTGGCCAGGCGCAAGGTGATGTAGTATTTGAGCGGCGAGAGCCCGGTCTGATGTTTGAACTGGCGCTCCAGTTGCCGGCGCGAAAGGCCGACCTGATTGGCAATGGCCTCGCAGTCCAGCGGTTCTTCCAGCGCCTTTTCCATCAACTGCACCGCGCGACGAATCTTGCTGCCTTGCATCCCGGAGTTAGTCAGGCCGCTGTCGAGTTGATTGTCCGCCGGTGCACGCACCTGGCCCATCAGCAGATGCATGCCGATCTCCCGCGCCAGATCGCTGTCGACGCTTTGCCCGATCCAGCTCAGCAGCATGTCCAGCGTGGTGGTCGCGCCGGCGCATGTCATGCGCTGACGCTCCAGGGTGTAGAGCTGAGGCTTGGCGAGCACCCGCGGATAACTTTCCTGAAAGCCTTGAAGATTGTCCCAATGCACCGCGGCTTCATAGCCATCGAGCACGCCGGCGGCGGCGAGCAGTTCAGTGCCGGTTTCCACCCCCATCAACACCGCGCCGAACAGTGCCTGTTTGCGCAGCCAACTCTTCAACGCCAGGTTGCGGCTGTGTTTGTGCACATCAAAACTGGCGATCACCAGGCACACATCAAACCCCTGATCGGCCCGCAGGCCGTGGTTCGCCACGGTGATCAAGCCATTGCTGGCCTGCACCGGTTCGCCGTCCAGCGACAACAGCGTCCATTCGAAAATCGGCCGTTGGCTCAGCCAATTGGCGATGGCCAGGGGCTCCAGCACCGCGGCCAGGCCGAAATTGGAAAACGACGGCAACAGCAACACCGCGACCCGCAACGGCGCACTGTCGCCGCGCCGCCAGGTGAAACGGGTTTCGGGGGGCGTTGTACTGTCGGACGGTTGATTGCTCATGAGTGATCTCTGGGTTCAAACATCATCGTTGCCGTGTTTGCCATTGCGGATGAATCCATACCGGCGCGTCCATGGGCGGTAGCGGTTGCAGTCCGCGAATCATATCGCTGGCCTTTTCCGCGATCATCACCGTCGGCGCGTTGGTATTGCCGCTGACGATCACCGGCATGATCGACGCATCCACCACGCGCAGTCCATCGAGACCGTGCACACGCAGTTGCGGGTCGACCACAGCTTGTGGGTCGCCAGCCGGGCCCATCTTGCAGGTGCCGCTGGCATGGTAGCCGGTTTCCGTAACCTGTCTGGCCCAGGCGTCCAGCGCTTCGTCACTTTGTGCGGCGGGGCCGGGGACCAGTTCTTCACCTTTGAACGCGGCCATTGCCGGTTGCCCGATAATCTCGCGTACCAGTCGCGCCCCGGCACGCATGTCGGTTCGATCCTGCTCGGTTTTCAGGTAATTGAACAGGATGCGCGGCGGCTGTCGAGGGTCGGCGCTGTTCAGGGTTACGCTGCCCAGGCTGGTGGGGCGCATCAAGTCGATGTGTACTTGAAACGCATGCCCTGGCACCAGATCAACGCTACCGGGTTTGACCGCCAGTGGCATAAAGGTCAGCTGCAAATCGGGGTGTTCGACACCGGCTCGCGAGCGGATAAACGCACCGGCCTCGAAATGGTTGCTCGCCGCCAGCCCGTCATGGGTGGCGAACCAGCGCGCGCCGATCCACCACTTGCCTGGCGCGGTGGTCCACGGATAAAGCGATACCGGCCGCTTGCACAGGTATTGCACGACCGTGTCGGGGTGGTCGTTGAGTCGTTTGCCGACGCCGGACAGATCATGCTTCACGGTGATTCCCAGGTCGCGCAATTCAGCCGCCGGGCCGATGCCCGATAACAACAACAGCTGTGGCGAATTGATCGCGCCAGCCGTCAGCACCACTTCGCGCTGGGCGTGGGCCTGATGAGTCTTGCCGCTCTGTTCATACTCGATGCCGACGGCGCGCTTGCCCTCGAACACAATGCGCAATGCCAGCGCGTCAGTGATCACCCGCACATTGCCGCGCGCCAGTGCCTCGCGTAGATACCCCCGCGACGTGCTCCAGCGTCTTCCGTTGCGCGTGGTGCGATCCACCGGCCCGAATGCTTCCTGTCGATAGCCATTCAAATCACAGCTCAAGCCATATCCGGCCTCGGCGCCCGCTGCGAGAAATGCCGCGCACAACGGCGTTTCGGTATCGCCCGGCGTGACATGCAGATGCCCCGAAGCGCCTCGGTAATCGTCCGCGCCATCGGCATGGGTTTGCGCGCGTTTGAAGTACGGCAACACCTGCCGGTAGCTCCAGCCGTCACAGCCTTGTTCGGCCCAACCGTCGTAATCCCGGGCATGGCCGCGGATGTAGACCATGCCGTTGATCGAGGACGAACCGCCCAGCGTTCGGCCTCGCGGCGTGCCAATTTGACGACCGTCCAGATACGGTTCTGGCTCGGAGGTATAGCTCCAGTTGTAGCGCGTACCGCCGACCACAATGCCGACGGCCGAGGGCATGTCGATGGTCCAGCTCTTGTCCGCCGGGCCGGCTTCCAGCAACAGAATCCGCACGCTGGGGTCTTCGCCCAAGCGGTTGGCCAACACGCAGCCCGCAGATCCGGCGCCCACAATCAGGTAATCAAACGCATGATCGGCCATGGTTTGGTGTGCTCCATAAATGAAAGATCGCTACACAAAACCTGTGGGAGCGGGCTTGCCCGCGATGAAGGAGTGTCAGTCGACATTTGTTTGTCTGATACACCGCATTCGCGGGCAAGCCCGCTCCCACAAGGACTGTGTTGAACCGACTGGCTCAGATCGACGACGGTCCGTGTATGCCGTTGAACACCAGCCGGTGAAAGTGATGCACCAAATGCTCGCTTTCATTACTGCGCTGGGCATCGATCATGTAGCGGCCCTGGTCGTAGCCAAGTGAACGCAAGCCCTTTTGCACCGAGATGTTTAGCGCGATGTCTTCCGGTCCCAGGTCTTCGTTCATCCATTTCATGCAGGATTCACTGACCGCCGCCGTTTCTGCATTGTTGGTGTAGTAGCCAAAACGCAGCAGCGAGCGCTCGGCGTCCAGCGGGATCATGATGAAGGAGCCCAGAAACTCAGAAAACGGGAAGGTGTAGAAGGTGTTGTTCGGCCACATGCCGATGTTGAAGAAGCATTCGTCCGGGTTAACGTCGGGTTTGAGCGGCACGCCATAGGCTTCGGTCACCGAGAGGTTGGCCGGGGCGATGTAGGTCCACCAGTTGTCGCGTTTGGTCAACTGATAGCCTTTGAAATCGATCAACCTGGCGAGGTCGATGTGGCACGGTCCCGATAACTTGAAGTGATAGCCCTCGATGGAGTTGTCCATGATCACCTTCCAGTTGGCTGGCACGATCACGTCCTGCTCCTCGATCAGGCGCATGTTGGCGAGGTCTGGAAATACCCGGTGCATTTCCTCATCGGCACCGGGGAACAAGTCGCGCAACGACGGTGCCGCCGGGTCGAGGTTGAAGTAAATGAAGCCGCCCATTTCTTCGGTGCGGATCTGCGGGATGTTGAACTGCTGCAACTCGAAGTTCTTCATTTTTTCGCAACGCGGGGCGCTGCGCAGGGTGCCGTCCATTTCATAGCACCACGAGTGGTAAGCGCAGCGCACCACGCCGCCGGTGGTGCCGCGACGGTCTTCGAGCAAGCGGTTGCCACGATGCTGGCAAACGTTGTGGAACGCATGGATCTGCCCCTGACGGTTCTTCGCCACCACCACACTCTGATCAAACAGATCCGTCACCACGTACTGGCCCGGCTCGGCGAATTCACTCACGTGCCCGGCGACGTGCCAGGCGTGCATGAAAATGTTGTCGCGCTCGGCCTTGAACAAGGTCTCGTCGTAGAAATAACGGGAGGGCAGGGTGAAGGCTTCTTCCGGGTCCTGATGATCCCAACCCTCGACGGGGCTTTGCTGTTTGCGGGCTTGGAAGTTTTGCATGGGGCGATCTCCACAGGGGCTGGCCGCACGGCACGGCAACTGGCTCTGGGAGTTAATCTAGGGCGCGAGGAAGGGGCGGTATTGATGGATTGCGACCAGTTGATGAAAGAAATCATCAAGCGGCTGCGATGCCCGGCATAGCACCGGGCATCGCGTTGACACTTAAGCGCGTTCGAAAATCGCTGCAATCCCCTGACCACCACCGATGCACATGGTCACCAGCGCATAACGGCCGTTGGTGCGATGCAGTTCGTGGATGGCTTTGGTGGCGATGATCGCGCCAGTCGCGCCGACCGGGTGACCCAGGGAGATACCCGAACCGTTCGGGTTGACCTTGGCCGGGTCGAGGTCCAGTTCCTGGCTGACGGCACAGGCTTGGGCGGCGAAGGCGATGTTGGCTTCGATCACGTCCATGTCGGCGACGGTCAGGCCGGCACGCTTGAGTGCCAGGCGTGTGGCAGGGATCGGGCCAAGACCCATCAGTTCCGGTTCAACACCGGCGTGGGCATAGCTGACCAGACGGGCCATCGGGCGCAGGTTGTTGGCTTGCACGGCGGCGCCGGTGGCCATGACCAGCGCAGCGGCGCCATCGTTCAGGCCGGAGGCGTTGCCTGCAGTCACCGTACCGTCTTTCTTGAACGCTGGCTTCATGCCGGCCAGTTGTTCCAGGGAGGTGGCGCGTGGGTGCTCGTCGACGCTGAACAGCTTGGTTTCCTTGCGATCACGAATTTCTACTGCGGCGATTTGCTCGCTGAAGTAGCCATTGGCGATGGCGAACGCGGCGCGCTTCTGGTCTTCCAGGGCCAGGGCGTCTTGCATCTCACGGGTGATGCCGTTGCGTGCGGCGACGTTCTCGGCGGTGATGCCCATGTGGATGCCATGGAACGGGTCATGCAGGATGCCCAGCATGTAGTCGATGGCCTGGACGTTGCCCATGCGCGCACCCCAACGGGCGGCAGGCATCAGGTACGGGCCACTGCTCATGGATTCGGCACCGGCGCCGATGGCGATGTCGGCATCGCCCAGCATCAGGGTTTGCGCGGCATTGATGATCGCTTGCAGGCCGGAACCGCACAGGCGGTTGACGTTGTAGGCCGGGGTCTCTTTCGGGATGCCGGCGTTCATCGCGGCGACCCGGGAGATGTACGCATCGCGGGTTTCGGTCGGGATCACGCTGCCCATCACCAGATGGCCAACTTGCGCCGGATCTACGCCGGAGCGTTGCAGGGCGGCTTTGACAGCCGTGGTCGCCAGGTCGACCAGCGGAACGTCTTTGAGCGAACCACCAAAGGTGCCAATGGCGGTACGTGCGGCGCTGACAACAAAAATATCCGGGGTGTTCATTACGGCTTTCCTCTTGGTGAATGCTTTTCTGTACTGCGAATAAGGAGGGCGGTCAACGCTGTTTGCGCTTCAGGTGTCTTGAGACGCTCAATGAACAACAGGTTTTCCTGACGAATGGTGGCTTTTAACTCCGGCAACGATGCCTGTTTGAGCAGTTGCCGGGTCTGGCGTACCGAATCCTGCGGCAACGCCAACAACCGGCGAGCCAGGTGCTGTGCGGCGTCGAGGCATTGTTGCCCGTCGTCGAACAGTTCGTTGGCCAGTCCACAGGCAACCGCCGCGGCGCCGTCGAGGCTGTCGCCCCACAGCAGCAGACGAGCGGCGCGGGCGTGGCCGAGCAGGCGCGGCAACAACAGGCTCGCACCGAACTCCGGGCACAGGCCCAGGTTCACAAACGGCACGCGCAGTTTGGCGTTTCGCGTCACCAGAACCTGATCACAATGCAGCAGCAGGGTAGTGCCAATGCCGATGGCTGCTCCGCAAACGGCCGCGATCAACGGTGTTTGCAGGTGGATGGCAACGTTCATCAGGCGAAACGCCGGGCTGTCCAGATGCGTCGGCGGATGTTCGAGAAAATCTGCCAGATCATTGCCGCTGGTAAAGCAGGTGGTGCCGCCCGTGAGGACGATCACGCCGATGCCGTCGTCTTCGTCCGCGGCCAGCAGCAGATCAGCCAACTGCGTATACAGGCTGTTATTCAGTGCGTTGAGCTTGTCGGGGCGGTCAAGCGTGAGCGTCAAAACGCCTTCGTTTTGATCCTGTTTGATCAGCTCACTCATGGAATGCCCCGCCTGTTTTGTCCGGCAGCCACTCTAAGCGCCCGGCCGGCTTGGGAGCTATGACAAAACGAGTCAACGAAACTGCTGCTTTTTGCCATGTTTGGCCGCCGCGATTGCTGGCAAACGGCTCACACACCCATTCGGGGTATGGTGCCGTTGGCCCAATCGCTCAATAGTGGGGGCAACCGGTCATCCAGAACCGACTTCGCTTGATAAGGTGAATTTGCTATGCGCAAGGCCCTCCTGGTGATTTCCAGTCTGTTGCTTGTTCCGCTGACACTCAATGCTCACGCCGCCACCGACGTGAACGAAAACAATACGCTCAGGTTGTATAACTGGGCGGACTACATTGGCGAAAAAACCCTGGCCGACTTTGAGAAAGCCTCCGGGATCAAGGTGATTTACGACACCTTTGATGCGTACGAAACCGTCCAGGCGAAGTTGCTGACCGGGCACTCCGGTTACGATCTGGTGGTGTTGAACGCCTCCCTTGCGCCGCCGTTGATCAAAGCCAAAGTGTTCCAGCCGCTGGACAAGAAGTTGCTGCCGGGCTGGGCCAATCTGGATCCGAAAGTCTTGCAGGACTTGCAGGGCTTTGATGCCGGAACCCTGTATTCCGCGCCTTACACCTGGGGCAGCAACGGCATCACTTACAACGTCGACAAGATCAAGGAACGCATGCCGGACGCGCCGATTGGTTCGCTGGCGATGATTTTCGACCCGAAAATCGTCTCGCGCTTCGCCGATTGCGGGGTGACCCTGGTCGATGCGCCCACCGAAGTGATTCCACTGGCCTTGAAGTACCTGGGACGCGACCCGCGAAGTGCCGCGCCGGAAGACTTGAAAGCCGCGCAGGAACTGCTGCTGTCGGTTCGGCCGTACATTAAAAAATTCGACTCGGTCAACTACCTGACCAGCCTGCCCAATGGCGATGTGTGCATGGCCATGACCTGGTCAGGCGACTACGCAACGGCCATGGCCCGCGCCGAAGAAGCCAAGCTGAATATCAACCTGGCCTATTTCATTCCCAAGGAAGGTTCACTGATCTGGTTTGACAACATGTATATCCCAGCCGATGCGCCCCACGTGGCCAATGCGCACAAATTCCTTGAGTACTTGATGCAGCCACAAGTGATGGCGGACGTGACCGACTACATCCATTACGCCAACAGCAACGAGGCGGCCACGCCTTTGTTGAATGCCGATGTGCGCAGCAATCCGGCGATTTACCCCGATGACGAAACCCGCCAGCGGCT
This sequence comes from Pseudomonas sp. GM21, assembly GCF_000282215.1. GTDB lineage: Bacteria > Pseudomonadota > Gammaproteobacteria > Pseudomonadales > Pseudomonadaceae > Aquipseudomonas. The sequence continues at coordinate 12,029 of NZ_AKJS01000019.1, read as the reverse complement.
GTTTCCGCAAAAGACTCAGGACGCCAAAGAGATGCGCGCCATTACCCGCGTCTGGAGCACGGTGAAGAGCGGGATCTGAACGTATAACCCCTTCGGTTCGAGGTTTTTGTATGGCTACTCCAACGTTGAAAGTACTGCCAGCGGTTGATGATGCTCGTTTGATCAAGGCCGACAAGGCTCACTACATGCACGGCTATCACATGTTCGACGAGCACGCCGAGCAGGGCGCGCTGAACATCGTGTCCGGTGACGGCGCCTACATTTACGACGCGCAGGGCAACCGTTTTCTCGACGCAGTCGGCGGCATGTGGTGCACCAACATCGGTTTGGGCCGCGAAGAAATGGCGCTGGCGATTGCTGATCAGGTGCGGCAACTGGCGTATTCGAATCCGTTCTCCGACATGTCCAACAACGTCGCCATCCAGTTGTGCGAAAAGCTCGCCAGCCTGGCCCCCGGCGATCTCGATCACGTGTTCCTGACCACGGGCGGCTCGACCGCCGTGGACACCGCGTACCGGCTGATCCAGTACTACCAGAACTGCCGTGGCAAACCGGAAAAGAAGCACGTTATCGCCCGGTTTAACGCGTATCACGGCTCCACCACTTTGACGATGTCGATCGGCAACAAGGCTGCAGACCGCGTGCCGGAATTCGATTACGCCAATGACCGGATTCACCATGTCTCCAACCCCAACCCGTACCGCGCGCCGGACGGGATGGACGAGGCAAATTTTCTCGAATTTCTGGTCCAAGAGTTTGAAGACAAGATCCTCGCCATCGGAGCGGACAAGGTCGCAGGCTTCTTCGCCGAACCGATCATGGGCTCGGGCGGGGTGATCATTCCGCCCAAGGGCTACCTGAAGCGCATGTGGGAAGTCTGCCAGCGCTACGACATTCTGTTTGTCGCCGATGAAGTCGTGACCTCGTTCGGGCGCCTGGGCAAGTTCTTCGCCTCCTATGACCTGTTTGATGTGCAGCCCGACATCATCACCACGGCCAAAGGGCTGACGTCCGCTTATCTGCCGCTGGGTGCGTGCATCTTTTCCGACCGCATCTGGAAAGTCATCGCCGAGCCGGGCAAGGGCCGCTGCTTTACCCACGGTTTCACCTACAGCGGCCACCCGGTGTGCTGCACGGCGGCGCTGAAAAATATCGAGATCATTGAACGGGAACAGCTGCTGGAGCATGTCGACGTGGTCGGCGCTTACCTGGAAGAGCGACTGGCGACCCTCAGCGACTTGCCGCTGGTGGGCGATGTGCGCTGCCAGAAGCTCATGGCCTGCGTGGAGTTCGTCGCCGACAAGCGCACCAAGGCGTTGTTCGCCGATGAGATCAACATTGGCGAGATGATCCACTCCCGGGCCCAGGCCCGAGGCTTGCTGGTGCGGCCGATCATGCACCTCAATGTGATGTCGCCACCGCTGATCCTGACGTGTGCCCAGGTCGATGAAATCGTCGAGATCCTGCGGGTGTGCATTCTTGAAGTGGCCGCCGAGCTGGAAAAAAGCGGCCAGTACTTCGGGCAATGAGTTCGCTCAATCGGCGGTTACCCGGCGTCGGTTCTCCCGCTAGACTGCGGGGCATGAGCAAACCCGACGACGATACGCTAATCGCACTGCCCTTCGGGGCCTTGCATAAATGGCACGGCGACATGCGCGAGGCATTCGCCCATGTCGACGCGCCTGATGCGCTGCACTACCTGGCGTCGGCGTTCGGGCATCTGGTATCCATCGAATCGGTGATGATCAGCCTGGAGCACAAGGACCGGGCGCCGCAGTTGCTGTACCAGCGCGGTATCCCGGAGCAGTATCGGGACTCGATCATCGACCGCTATTTTTCCGGTGGCTACTTGCTCGACCCGTTTTGCCTGGCGGTGGAGCAGGGGCTGGCCGAAGGGTTTTATCACCTGGAGGAAATCGCCCCGGACAACTTCTTCGATACGGAGTACTACAAGACTTATTACTTGAAGGCCGGGTGTTCCGAGGACAGTTTTTACCTGATCGATACCGGCCCGGACAGCCAGGTTTCGGTCAGTCTGTTTCAGGGTTTTGGCGGGGAAAGTCTGCGGGCGGAACAGCTGAATCTGTTGCGGGCGGTTGAGCCATTGGTTCGGGAATTTATCAGCGAGTTTGGCCGTCGCGGCCTGGCACATAGCGCAGTCATTGAAAGTGACAATCTCAAGCAACGGGTGCAGTCCGCCTTCGAAAACTTTGGCTGCGACGTGCTGACCGAGCGTGAGCGGGAGGTGGCGCACATGGTGCTCAGGGGGCATTCGGTGAAGTCCACGGCCAGCCAGATGAGCATCTCGCCGGAGACGGTGCGCATGCACCGCAAGAACCTGTATTTGAAGCTGGAAGTCGGGTCGCAGTCAGAACTGTTTGCACTGTTTATCGAGTGGTTGCGCCAGCACTGATCGTTACTCAGTGATCGTTCCCACGCTCTGCGTGGGAATGCCTCTATGGACGCTCTGCGTCCGCTGTGACGCGGAGCGTCACGGGCTGCATTCCCACGCAGAGCGTGGGAACGATCAATGGAAAATCAATCCTCGCGTTTCACGACCAGGGTCAAAATGTCGTAACTGGCCACCAGTTCCCCCAGTTGGTTAGTGACTTCCACATCCCACGCCACCACCCCTTGCGGAATGCCTTGCGGGCTCTTCTTCCCTTGGTCGATTTTGCGTTTGCACGTCAACCGCGCTTGAATCGTGTCGCCAATCCCTACCGGATTGATGAAGCGCAACGTATCCAGACCATAGTTGGCCAGCACCGGCCCAGGCGCAGGCGACACGAACAAACCAGCCGCCGCCGACAGCACGAAGTACCCGTGGGCAATACGTTTGCCGAATTGCGATTCCTTGGCGGCGATGTCGTCGAAGTGCATGTAGAAGTGATCGCCGGACAGGCAGCCGAAGTTCACCAGATCGGCTTCGGTCACGGTGCGACGATGTGTCAGCAGCGATTCACCGATCTGCAAATCCTGGAAGAACCGGCGAAACGGATGCACTTCGGTTTCGATAACCTTGGCGCCACGCACGTGTTCACCGGTCACTGCCGCCAACATGGTCGGCGAACCTTGCACCGCCGCACGTTGCAGGTAGTGTTTCACCGCACGCAAGCCGCCGAGTTCTTCGCCGCCGCCGGCACGCCCCGGGCCGCCGTGCTTGAGTTGCGGCAATGGCGAACCATGGCCGGTGGATTCGGCTGCGGACTCGCGGTCCAGCACCAGCAAACGGCCGTGCCAGGCTGCTGCCACCGGGATCGCTTTGGCGGCGATCTGTGGATCTTTGGTGATCAAGCTCGCCACCAGGCTGCCTTTACCGCGCGCGGCCAGAGCCAGTGCTTCGTCCAGATCGTAGTAGGCCATCAGGGTGCTGACCGGGCCGAACGCCTCGATGTCGTGTGCGCCGCCTTCGGCATGCGGGTCGCGGGCTTGCAGCAGGGTCGGCGCAAAGAACGCACCCTGGCTGACGTTTTCACCGCGCGGTTCGAAACCGTCGCGGGCGCCGAACAGCAGATCGCTGCTCTGCAACAGGCTTTCCAGACGCTCGGCGACGTCTTTTTGCTGATCGTGGGAGGCCAGTGCGCCCATGCGCACGCCTTCCACCGACGGGTCGCCGACCACGACTTTCTTCAGGCGATCACGCAGGCGGGTAGCGACCGCGTCGATGTGTTTGGCCGGCACGATCGCGCGGCGGATGGCGGTGCATTTCTGCCCGGCCTTGGTGGTCATCTCCCGAGCGACTTCCTTGATGAACAGCTCGAACTCTTCGTCATCCGGGGTCACGTCCGGGGCGAGGATCGCGCAGTTCAGCGAGTCGGCTTCAGCGTTGAACGGCACCGAGTTGCGGATCAGGTTCGGGTTGACCCGCAGTTTGGCGGCGGTGTCGGCGGAACCGGTGAAAGTCACCACGTCCTGGCCTTGCAGACGGTCGAGCAAATCACCGGTGCTGCCAATGATCAACTGCAAGCTGCCCGCGGGCAGCAAGCCGGATTCGTCCATCAGGCGCACCACGGCTTCGGTCAGGTAGCTGGTGGCGCTGGCCGGTTTGACGATGCACGGCATGCCGGCGAGGAAGCTCGGTGCGAATTTTTCCAACATGCCCCAGATCGGGAAGTTGAAGGCGTTGATGTGCACGGCCAGGCCGCCGCGTGGCACCAGGATGTGCGTACCGGCGAAGGTGCCGAGCTTGCTCAACTGCATCGCCGGGCCTTCGTGGACGATGTTGCCCGACGGCAATTCCCGCGAACCGAGGCTGGCGTAAGTGAAGAGGGTGCTGTTACCGCCTTCGATGTCGATCCAGCTGTCGGCACGGGTCGCGCCGCTGTGGTGGGAGATCGCGTAGAGCTGTTCTTTGCGTTCGCTCAGGTACAAGGCCAGGGCCTTGAGACGCTGGGCGCGTTGCTGGAAGTCCAGCGCCATCAAACCACTGATGCCTTGACGGCGACCGTGTTCGACGGCTTCGGCGAAGTCCGGACGCTCTTCGTGGGTACGCGCAATCTCATGGCCGTCGATGGCGCTACGCAGTACCTGGGCACCTTGTTGACCGATCCAGCGACCGGCGATGAAACTTTGCAGGGTAGGGGCGTGAGGCATCACGATTGCTCCTCAGGGTGTGAAAAGTGGGGGATGAAAAAGTGGGTGCGGCCGCAACCGCGCGAGTCAGGCATTACCAAAGCGCCAAGGTGTAACCGACAATCAGCCGATTCTCATCGAGGTCGGTGGTCAAGCCATTGCCGGAGCGGAAGGTCACGTTGCGCCAGCGAATGTTGACGTTCTTGAGTACGCCGCTCTGGATGACGTAACTGATATCGGTGTCGCGTTCCCATTCGCGGCCGTTGTCGACGTTGCCGGCTTTGACGTGGTCGCCGTCGGTGTAGCGGGTCATGAAGGTCAGGCCGGGAACGCCCAGGGCCACGAAGTCATAGTCGTAACGCAGCTGCCAGGAATCTTCCTCGGCACGGGTGAAGGTGTTGAAGGTCACCAGGTTGACCACGTACGGATCGCCGCCGTTGAGGAACGGAAAGGCGCTGTCGCCGGACAACTGCTGGTAGGCGGCACTGACCTTGTGGGCGCCATGGGACACGCTGAACATGCTGTTGAAGTTACGGTTGTCGATTCGCCCGGCACGCTCGGCGCCATCGCCGCGGCTGTCAAAGTAGCGAATGTCACTGCGCAGGTTGAAACCGTTGCCCAAGGGCTGGGTATGCACCAGGCCGGCGAATTGCTGGCGATAAATCTGATCGAGTTCGCCGTAGTAATAGCTCAGGCTCAGTTGGGGGGTGAAGGCGTAGCTGCCACCGGCGAAGTTGAAGTAATCACTGCTGGCGGCCGCGTAGCCGACGTCTTGGTTGTTGGAGGAGTCCCGCAGATTGACCTTGGTCAGGCGCCCGGTATTGACGGTCAGGCCATTGATTTCCTGGCTGGTCAGCAAGCCGCCGGCAAAGGTCGAACCCAGCAGGCGGGTGTCGTTGTAACTCACCACGGGCAGCAAGGGTTGCAGGGTGCCGAGCTTCAACACGCTTTTGGACACACGCAGCTTGCCGGTCAGCCCTAGTTCGCTGTATTCGTCCGCAGGCTCATGGCTGTTCGGGCCAAAGGGCAGCAGCCCGGTGCCACGGGTATCCGGGCTGGCGTCGAGTTTCAACCCCAGCTCGCCGAGCGCATCCAGACCGAAGCCGAAGGTTCCGTCGGTATACCCGGACTCGATGCGCCCGGTGAAGCCCTGCGCCCACTCCTCGCCCTTGGATTGCGGCGCGTTGTCCTGACGGAAATCGCGATTGATGTAGAAGTTGCGCATTTCAATACGGGCCTTGCTGTCGTCGATGAAGTCAGCCATGGCGCTGGGGGCAACCATGGGCAGGCTCAATGCGGCGGCTAACGAAAACAGTGTTTCTCGGGATGCTGTAAACGCGGGCTTCATTATTTTTGTTCCCTGACATCAGATCGATCGTTAATTAGTGCTTGCTGGCGCCAGAGGCACCGATGCCGGTCATGGAACGGATGAACTGCGCCAGATACCGGCCACGCTCAAGGGTTGCTCGGGGTGAGGTGTCGGTGACGGAAAACACCCAGGCGCTTACAAATGCCAGGCTCATGGAGAACAACGCCGGGTTGGAATAAGGGAACAGCGCCTTGTCGTGATGCATCACGTTGACCCACACCGCCGGGCTCAGCACCAGCAGGACAATCGCAGAGATCAACCCCGTCAGGCTGCCGGTGACCGCGCCACGGGTGGTCAGGCCTTTCCAGTACATCGAGAGGAATAGCACCGGGAAATTCACCGACGCGGCGATGGCCAGCACCAGGCCGGAAAGGAAGGCAATGTTCTGCGATTCGAACAACAAGCCAAGGATGATGGCCAGGACACCGATGCACAGCGTCGCGATTCGCGAGACACGGATTTCCTGCTGCTCAGTGGCCTGACCTTTGCGCATCACACAGGCATACAAATCGTGGGACACCGCCGAAGCGCCGGACAAGGCCAATCCCGCAACCACTGCCAGAATGGTGGCGAAGGCGACCGCCGAGATGAAGCCGAGGAACAGGTTGCCACCCACGGCCTGAGCCAGGTGCACGGCAATCATGTTGCCGCCGCCGATGATCGCGCCGCTGGCATCGCGGAACGCCGGATCGGTGCCGACCATGACGATTGCGCCGAAGCCGACGATGATCAGCAGCAAGTAGAAGTAGCCGATGAAACCCGTGGCGTAGAACACGCTTTTGCGCGCTTCCTTGGCATCGCTGACGGTGAAGAAGCGCATGAGGATATGCGGCAGGCCGGCGGTGCCGAACATCATGCCCAGTCCCAGCGAGATCGCATCGATGGGGTTCGACAACAAGCCGCCGGGGGCCATGATCGCGTTGCCCTTGGCGTGCACGGCCGTGGCACCGGCAAACATCGCTTCAGTGCTGAAGCCGAAATGCTTGAGCACCATGAAGGCCATGAAGGTGGTGCCGAACAGCAGCATGACGGCCTTGATGATCTGCACCCACGTGGTGGCGAGCATGCCGCCGAAGGTCACGTAAAACACCATCAACACGCCCACCAGCATTACCGCGTAGAGGTAATCGATGCCGAACAACAGCTCAATCAGCTTGCCGGCGCCGACCATCTGCGCCACGAGGTACATCAGGGCCACGGTCAGGGTGCCGAAGGCCGAGGTCAGGCGCACCGGGGTTTGTTCCAGGCGATAGGAGACCACGTCGGCGAAGGTGTATTTGCCCAGATTGCGCAAACGTTCGGCAATCAAAAACAGAATGATCGGCCAGCCCGCCAACACGCCCAGTGCGTACAGCAGACCGTCATAACCATTGAGGAACATCATCGCGGAAATGCCGAGGAAGGACGCCGCGGAAATCATGTCGCCGGCAATCGCCAGGCCGTTCTGAAAACCGGTCATGCCACCGCCCGCGGTGTAGAAATCGCTGGCGGAACGAGTGCGCAACGCGGCCCAGCGCGTCACACCGAGGGTGAACAGCACAAACACCAGGAACATGCCGATCGCGTTCCAGTTCAGCGGACGGGTCGCGCCGTCGGCCGCTGCCGCAAAGTCAGCGACAAAGGCCAGTGGCAGCAGGAATAACGCGTGAAAACGGCTCATTGGGCGCACTCCTGCTTCAGTTTTTCGTTGAGCGGATCGATCACGTGGTTGGCGCGATAGACGTAGAAACCGGTCAGTGCGAAGGCCAGCACCACCATCACCACACCCACCAGCATGCCCACGGTGGTTACGCCGCCGCTCAGGGATTGGCCGAGGGTGGCGGGGGAAAACGCCACCAGCAAAACGAAGCCGAAATAGATCACCAGCATGATCAGCGACAGCGACCAGTAGAGGTTCTGTTTGCGGCGTACCAGCTGGATGAAATCCGGGTTCTGGCGGATGAGTTCTACGTCTTGGGGTGTCATGGCGCGTTCTCTTTTGTTGTTTTTGTTGTGGGGTGGAACAGATTTTTCGTTTGAACCCCGTAGCAGCTGTCGAGCCCCAGCGAGGCTGCGTTCGGCTGCGAAGCAGTCGTGAAGTCAGGCACTGCGGTGCATCAGGAAAACCGGGCACCCAGGGTTTACGACGGCTTCGCAGCCGAACGCAGCCTCGCTGGGGCTCGACAGCTGCTACGGGGGCTCGTGGTGCCAAGTGCTCAGAGCTGGTCGAAATCCAGCACCACTTTGTCGCTGATCGGGAACGCCTGGCACGACAGCACGTAGCCGGCGGCCACTTCGTAGTCTTCCAGGGCGTGGTTGCTGTCCATTTCCACTTCGCCTTCGATGACCTTGCACTTGCAGGTCGAGCACACGCCGGCCTTGCACGAGTAGGGCAGTTCGGCGCCCTGGGCGTTGCCGGCGTCGAGGATGCTCTGGCTGTTGCGCGGCAGGTCGAAAGCCAGGGCGCGACCGTCGCTGATAACGGTGATCTGGCTGACCGCCGCATCGAATTGCCGGGCGGCCTCGCGGGCTTCACGTTTTTGCTGGCTGCCGGCGACTGCAAACAATTCGAAGTGGATGCGTTCCGACGCCATGCCCTTGGCCTTGAGGCTGTCACGCACGGTTTCAGTCATTTCCTGCGGGCCGCAAATGAACGCCGCATCAAGGGTTTTGACGTCGAGCCAGCGGGAGAACAGTTGCTCGCATTTCTCGGCGTTGATCCGGCCGTTGTACAGGTCAACGTCCTGCTGCTCGCGGCTGAACACGAAGATCAGGTTCAGGCGCTGCAAGTAGCGGTTTTTCAGGTCTTCCAGTTGTTCGCGGAACAAGGCACCGGAACTGGAACGGTTGCCGTACAGCAGCGTGACGCGGCTGTGCGGTTCGGTTTCCAGGGTGGTCTTGATGATCGACAGGATCGGTGTGATGCCGCTGCCGGCCGCGACGGCCAGGTAATTGCCATGGCGAGCCGGATCGAGCTCGACGCAGAAATGCCCGGCGGGCGGCATGACTTCCAGGCTATGCCCGGCTTTCAATTGCTCATTGGCAAACGCCGAAAACCGCCCGCCTGACACACGCTTGATAGCGACGCGCAGTTCACCGTCGTTGACCCCGGTGCAAATCGAGTAGGAACGGCGTACTTCTTCGCCATCCAGCTGAGTGCGCATCACCAGGTGCTGGCCCTGGGTAAAGTGAAAACTGTCTTGCAGGTGCTGCGGAATCTCGAAGGCGATGGACACCGCGTCACGGGTCTCGGTGCGCACGTCCTTGATGGTCAGGCTGTGAAATTTACTCATTATTGTTCTCCAGCTGGGACGGCCGATTGCCGCTCAGATGCACTTGAAATAGTCGAACGGTTCCCGGCAATCGACGCAGCGGTACAGCGCCTTGCACGCGGTGGAACCGAACTCGCTGAGCACTTCGGTGTGGGCGCTGCCGCACTGCGGACAGAGGATCACCGGGCTTTCGCCGAGCAGGCTGCGCTTGCTGGTGCTGCCCTCGGGCGGTGCGATGCCGTAGGCGCGCAGGCGTTCACGACCACTGGCGCTGATCCAGTCGGTGGTCCACGCCGGGGTCAATTTGCGTTCCAGTTGCGGCGCCTTGAACCCGGCCAGCTCCAGAGCCTCGCGGATATCGCTTTCGATCACTTCAGTAGCGGGGCAGCCGGAGTAGGTCGGTGTGACCACCACGTGCAAGTGCCCGGCCTGCCAGTCGAGATCGCGCACGATACCGAGGTCGACTACGCTGACCACCGGCACTTCCGGGTCCATGACCTGCGCCAGGGTCGCCCACGCGGCCGCCAGGTCGGTCGGTTGTGCCGGCCGGGCGCCGAGGTCGCTGGCGATCAGCTCACCAGGTCGCATCGGGGTACGCTCGTGGCAAAAACTGCATTTCGGCCAGCAGAATGCCCAGGTGCTCGGTGTGCAGGCCCTTGCGTGCATTCAGGTAGAAATAGCTCGGCGCGGCCGGTACGGGCAGGGTGGCGCTGGCAAAAATCTGGTTGACCTTGGCTTGCCAGGCAGCGGCGACTTGCGCGGTGTCCGGGGTGATGCCGGCGTCGCACAGGCGTTGTTCGCTGTCATCAGCGCTGGTCAGTTCGACAGTGAAACGCCAAACCTCAGGGATTGCGTCGAGCATCCTGCGATGGCTTTCTTCTGTACCGTCGCCCAAGCGCTCGACCCACTCGCCGGAGCGGCGCAGGTGATAGGTGACTTCCTTGACGGCTTTGGCGGCAATCCCGGCGATGCGTTCGTCGCTGGACTGGCTCAGGCCGCTGAGTACTGACAGGTGCCAGGCGTCATACAGGAATTGCTTGAGGATGGTCACCGCGTAATCGCCGTTCGGTTGTTCGACCAGCAACAGGTTGCGATAGGCACGCTCATCTCGGCGGAACGCCAGGTCATCGGCATCGCGGCCGTCGTTCAGCAGTTCGGCGGCGTAATCCAGCCAGTTGCGCGCCTGGCCCACCAGGTCGAGGCCGACGTTCATCAACGCCAGTTCTTCTTCCAGTGCCGGGGCCTTGCCGCACCATTGGCACAGGCGCTGGCCCTGGATCAGGGCGCTGTCGCCGAGGCGCAGCAGGTATTCGATCAGATCAGTCTGGTTATTCATGGTCGACCTCACATGTGCCCGACTTCGGCCGGCAGCTCGTAGAAGCTGGCGTGGCGGTAGACCTTGTCGTCCGACGGATCGAACAGCGGGTCTTTTTCATCCGGCGACGAAGCGGTAATCAGTGCCGACGGCACAACCCACAGGCTCACGCCTTCGCTGCGACGGGTATACAACTCGCGGGCGTTTTCGATGGCCATGGTGGTGTCGGCGGCGTGGACACTGCCAACGTGCTTGTGGTTGAGGCCGTGCTTGCTGCGCACGAAGACTTCAAAAAGGGTCCATTCAGACATTTCAATGACTCCACATCAGGTGGCCGATCAGGCGGCGTTCTTGTTCTGTTGTTTGCGGGCGTGGGCGACGGCGGCTTCACGAACCCAGGCACCGTCTTCAATCGCCTTGCGGCGAGTGGTGACGCGTTCCTGGTTGCACGGGCCATTGCCCTTGAGCACTTCGTAGAATTCGCTCCATTGGATCTCGCCGAAGTCGTAGTGACCGGTTTCGGCGTTCCACTTCAAGTCCGGGTCAGGGCAGGTGCAGCCCAGCAGTTCCAGCTGCGGGATGGTTTGGTCTATGAAGCGCTGGCGCAGTTCGTCGTTGCTCTGGCGCTTGATTTTCCAGGCCATGGACTGGGCGCTGTTCGGCGAGTGTTCGTCGCTTGGGCCGAACATCATCAGCGACGGCCACCACAGGCGGTTGATCGCGTCCTGGACCATGTCTTTTTGCGCCTGATTACCGTGACGCATCATGGTCAGGAGGATTTCGTAGCCCTGGCGCTGGTGGAAACTTTCTTCCTTGCAGATGCGCACCATGGCCCGGGAGTAGGGGCCGTAGGACGTGCGCTGCAATACCACCTGGTTGACGATGGCAGCACCGTCCACCAGCCAGCCCACCGCGCCCATGTCGGCCCAGTTCAGCGTCGGGTAATTGAAAATGCTCGAATACTTGGCCTTGCCGCTGTGCAGCTTGGCGATTTCTTCATCGCGGTCGGCGCCCAGGGTTTCCATGGCGCTGTAGAGGTACAGGCCGTGGCCGGCTTCGTCCTGAATCTTGGCCATCAATTGCAGTTTGCGTTTGAGCGTTGGTGCGCGGGTGACCCAGTTGCCTTCGGGCAGCATGCCGACGATTTCCGAGTGGGCGTGCTGGGAGATCTGCCGGATCAGGGTCTGGCGATAGGCATCAGGCATCCAGTTTTTGGCTTCGATCTTGATTTCTGAATCGATTTTTTCCTGGAAGGCGCGTTCCTGTTCGGACATCTCCGACAGGTCTTTGATGCGCTTTACGCCGGTTTCTACGAGCTGTGCGTACATGGGGGGTCTCCCGCCTTTATTCTGTTTGAAGGCATGGAGAACTTTATAAGCGATACAGAATTTAATATCAAACACAAAATATCGTGTCGCATGTGTTTTTGTATCGCTTTGGGATGAGTGGTCGTTTTTGGGGGTGAAATTGTTATGGGGGGGCATATCCGTTTTTGCGGTAACGGCGACTGGCGGTTTCGCTC
>NZ_AKJS01000018.1 GCF_000282215.1 Pseudomonas sp. GM21 | reverse complement strand
TGCTCGCGAAGACGGCGGCACAGCCAACACTGGAATCGTCTGACACGCCGCTTTCGCGAGCAGGCTCGCTCCCACATTCTTCCGCATTCCAAGCCCTGAGCTGGAGCACACTCGCACCATCAAGGGGCGAATTTCGGTCAAACTTTTTGGCCATATCAATCCCCTTTTGGCCTTTCCTGCCGTTCTCCCAAACGCCGCCTGCCGCAAGACTGTGTTCAACCGAATCAGCCTGCGGAGAACAAGAAAATGCTGACGATCTACTCGGACGATCACCACCTGCACCACGGCCGCTGCGAATTGATAGACGGGCAACTCAAGCCCTGCTTCGAAATGCCGTCGCGTGCCGACCATGTGTTGCAACGCGTGCAGAATCAGAACCTCGGCCCGGTCGAAGCACCGCAAGATTTCGGCCTCGATCCGATCGCACGCATTCACAGTCGCGACTACCTCGACTTCTTCAAGGGCGCCTGGGCACGCTGGAGCGAACTCAACACCGACGGAGACTTGTTGCCCTACACATGGCCAGCCCGGACCCTGCGTTCCATTAAACCCACCAGTCTGCACGGCCAGCTTGGCTATTACAGCTTCGACGCTGGCGCACCGATCACCGCCGGTACCTGGCAAGCGGCGTACAGCGCGGCGCAAGTGGCACTGACCGCTCAAGCGGAAATTCAACGCGGCGCGCGCAGTGCCTTCGCCTTGTGCCGTCCACCGGGACATCACGCTGCCAGCGATTTGATGGGCGGTTATTGCTACCTCAACAACGCCGCCATCGCCGCTCAGGCGTTCCTCGATCAGGGCCACAAAAAGGTCGCGATCCTCGACGTCGACTACCACCACGGCAACGGCACCCAATCGATTTTCTATGAGCGCAGCGACGTGCTGTTCACCTCGATTCACGGCCACCCGGAAGCCGAATTCCCGTTCTTCCTCGGCTATGAAGATGAACTCGGTGAAGGCGCGGGCGAAGGGTTCAACTTCAACTACCCTCTGCCCGCCGGCAGCGGTTGGGACACATGGAGTGCAGCGCTGGATCAGGCCTGCCAGGAAATCGAAAAATACGGCACCGACATTGTCGTCGTCTCCCTGGGCGTCGATACGTTCAAGGACGATCCCATCTCCCAATTCAAGCTCGACAGCCCGGATTATCTGGCGATGGGCGAGCGCATTGCACGCCTCGGCAAGCCGACGCTGTTCGTGATGGAAGGCGGCTACGCGGTGGAAGAAATCGGCATCAATGCCGTGAACGTTCTCGAAGGTTTTGAAAGCGCCCAATGAGGAATTAGAACAATGAACAGACTCAAGCGTTTTATCATCCCCACCCTGTGCGCCACCGTGCTCAGTGGTGCGGTTCATGCTGAAGAGCGAACGTTGCGCGTCTACAACTGGTTCGACTACATCACCCCCAAGGCGCTGGAAGACTTCAAGGCCCAGAACACCCAGACCAAACTGGTCTACGACATTTTCGACACCAACGAAGCGCTGGAGGCCAAGCTTCTGACCGGTAACTCCGGCTACGACGTGGTGGTACCGTCCAATGTGTTCCTCGCCAAGCAGATCGAAGCCGGTGTGTTCCAGCCGCTGGATCGCAGCAAACTGCCGAACTGGAACCACCTCGATCCGAAGTTGATGAAGCTGATCGAGGCCAACGACCCGGGCAACAAATTCGCCGTGCCCTACATGTACGGCACCATCCTGATCGGCTTCAACCCGGACAAGGTCAAAGCCGCGCTGGGTGATAACGCGCCGGTGGACAGCTGGGATCTTATCTTCAAGGAAGAAAACATCAGCAAGCTCAAGCAGTGCGGCGTCGCCTTGCTCGATTCGCCGTCGGAGATCCTGCCGCTGGCCCTGCAACACCTCGGCCTGGACCCCAACAGCAAGAAGCCGGCGGATTACGAAAAGGCCGAAGCCCTGTTGATGAAGATCCGTCCGCACATCACCTACTTCCATTCTTCGAAGTACATGGCCGACATCGCCAACGGTGACATCTGCGTTGCGGTCGGTTATTCCGGCAGTTTTTCCCAGGCTGCCAACCGTGCCAAGGAAGCCAAGAATGGAGTGATCGTCGACATGCGCTTGCCCAAGGAAGGTGCGCCGATCTGGTTCGACATGCTCGCCATTCCCAAAGGCGCGAAGAACCCGGAAGACGCCTACACCTTCATCAACTACTTGCTGCAACCCCAAGTGATCGCGCCGGTCAGCGACTTCGTCGGCTACCCGAACCCGAACAAGGACGCCACGGAAATGGTCGACCCGGCGATCCGCAACAACCCCAACCTGTACCCGACCGAAACGGCGATGAGCACGCTTTACACCCTGCAACCGCTACCGCGCGATGCCGAACGTGCGCGGACGCGGACCTGGACCAAAATCAAATCCGGGACCTGACTGCTTGCTGAAATTCAAGACCCGCCAACGAGCGCGGGTCTTTTTTGCCCGCGATAACTATCTAACACCTTTCGCTTCCCACAGCCCTCTACCTTGCCCCGACACAGCGCGGCCCAACGGCCAGCGTCCTCATCGGTACAAAGGAAATGGCTATGCCCGATACCTCCTCTACCCGCTCCGAAGATGTACTGACCCAACTGGTCACTGGCCCCTCGCTCAGGGAAGTGGCGACGAACGCTCTGCGCACCGCGCTCGAAGCCGCGTACCCGAGCCTTGATATCGACCCGGTCCAGGCCATGATCGGGACGCCAACCTGGATCGTCAGCGTGGAGCAGGTCACGTCCGGTCCACACCGATTCGAATCGCTGACCGACGCGCTGGTGCGGCTCACGCTGTCGGCGCAGACCGCCACATACATCGACGGGGAACACTTCCTGACCCTGCAACCGGGGGAAGCGCCGCCGATCCAGTTACCCGTGAAAATCGACGACATCGGCCGTTTGATTAACCAACTGATCCCGCTGCTGTTCGTGTCCTATCAAGAACAGCAACTGGATTATTGGAACCAGCAGACAAAAGACGAAACACCCCGCTGGCATCAACTCTCGGACTCGCTGCGCAACCTCTGGAACATCGAGCCGGTTTCAGGCTGGGATGAGGATCAAAAGGCCATGGCACTGGCCTTGTTCAACAATCCGGAGAAAGCCACCCGACAGCGCAACGACCCCTACACATCAAGGGCCTGCCTGATCGACATCGATGAGCCGGACAAGCATCTGTGGCTGCTGGACGTGGCCGTGCTGGTGGGTACGCTGGGCAAGCGTACGCTGGTGATCAGCCACTCGATCACAGAGGGCTTCAAGCATTACGACTCGTTGGAATCCTTTGGGAAAACGCTTGCTGCACGCGTGAGGTCCACGTCGAGTTCGGACAATTTGCGATGGCGCCTGCACGAACCCACAGGCAATTTTTTCGATCATCAAGCCTGCGCCCTGATCGCGCTCGAAATTGCCGCGATAGGCCAACTTCATGACACCATCGCGAACGGTGTTCCTGCGCGTCGAATCATTACTGCGGTCAAAAATCGCAAGACCTTTGACGAAGAGCGTTTCAGCCGGATCGAGCACTTACTACCCGATTGGCTGCTCAGTGCCCAACCGGCGGACCTGACCTGCTACAGCCGACACTTGATGGACCTGGCGCTGCTTCGGGAGCAACAGGCAGGTCAATCCTTTCTGGATGACATTCCACCGCTCCCGGCATTTACGTTGCAAGCACTGAAAGACCAGGTGCTGAAAGATCACCTGGAGGTGACGGACGCACGGCTCGAAACGGTTGAACTGAGCATCACCAGCCCGGTGATCCTGGGCGCCATTGCCATACCGGGTAAAACCGAAACCGTCACAATGTCGCTGATCGACCTGGCCCTGCAGAATCTGATTGCCGTGCCATTGGGCAACAAGACCGTTCGCCACACCGACGGCAGCGCCGTTGAATCCTGGATGACACCGGCCTACCTGGAAAAGCTGGTCACTGAGGTCAACATCGGTGAAACCTATCCCAAGCTGATCAAACAAAAACTGCTCGGTGATGCGAAGGAAATACAACGTCGACAAAACCTGTTCGCCAGTCACCTGCGCATCCAGCTGCCACTCCAGACGCTGCAGCACAAAATTCGTGGCGAGGCAGGTATCGATAATCAGGGGTACCGATATGTAGTCGCGGCGATGCAGGAAAAACCCGCCGACCGTTTTGTGGACGCCCAGGAAATCATCATTCGTGCGCTGGCGTTCATTCCCGGGGACCGCACAGACGACAAGGCAGATGAGGTCGCCAACATGTTCGTCATCGGCCCACGCCTCGCCGACAAGGGGCCCTGCCTGCTTTTTCGCCCGCTGCTTGATCCGCCGCTTTTGCAATATCCTCGCGAAACCAACCTGCTGTATGCAATCAAACATCACCAGTCCCTTCGGCAATCGGTGCTGGCCTGGTTGCCGGACGACCTGCGCTTCAACTACTCACAGTACGTGTTTCCCGGCCAGCTACCGTCGGTCTGGACACTGACGCAATGGTTGGTCGATCCAACCTCGGCCCTCGGCATGATGGGTTCCGTCAGGTTAGCGGCCACGCCACTGGCGCAACCTTCACTGTCAGCACTGTTCACCGCCAATGCCAACGCGATGATTACCCTGGCAGACCGGCAGTCAGTCTCCAATGCCCAAAGTCGTTGGCAGACCCTCAAGCATGGGGCATGGGCGCTGTTCAACATTGCACTGCCATTCCTGGGCAGAACGGCTGCCAGCGCGGCCTGGGTCTGGCAAATCATGAGCGACCTGGATGAAGCGAATGAAGCCCGCGAGAAAGGTGACAGTGACGATGCATGGACGGCATTGACCGACCTGTTCCTGTCACTGGGCATGGTCCTGGCCCATTACGCAGCAACGCGCCACACGGCAAACCGCGTGGTTGAAAAGGAGGCTTTGACGCTGGGGCAGCAACCGACGCCAACGCCGATAACCACCGTGACCCGCTTACCCGATATCACCGCTCAACAGCTGCCAGCGAATCACACGAACCACTTGTACACCCATGGCGCCCTCGCTCGAACGAGCCTGGGAACGCTGCTGGAAGGGCTGGCCATCGCAAAACCCGAAGGCCTGGCAAGCCCCTCGGCTGAAGTCGGACCCCATCGTTTTTTGAGCCCGCTCAACAAAAAATGGTATGCCCAGGTTGGCCAACGCTGGTTCGAAGTCATGGTCAACGACAACGAGTTCGTGCAAATCGTCGATAGCCGTCAGTCCCCACCCGGAACTGGCCCCCTGCTGACTCATTCCGCAAACGGACAATGGGTCGTCGACACACGCCTGAGGTTGCGCGGCGGTGGCCGTCGCCGAAAAGAATCGGAGCGGAAAAATGCACAGAGTAAAGAGGCGCTACGCAAGCAACTGGAGACCTTCGATACGAACAAAATGGCGCTGAAGACCGCACTCGAATCCGCCGAGAAAGCAGCTGCCTCGTCCGCATCAGGCGTTGATGATCCCAATGGTCGCAGACTGATCGAAACGCTGGATAAACAGCTGGCCGTTTACGACGTCTACATTGATCAGCTCAAGGCATTCAACGTGCTTGAGTCCATCATCAATTACCGCGCCGTCCTGGTCAGTTGTCTGGATCAACAGCTGTTGCTGACGGAGATGTGGTTCAACCGGCAAAACGCTGTATTTGGCACGAGTATGCGTCGCTCGTTAGCTCTGTTTGACGGAGAGCCGAACGAATCCACCCAGACACGACGCCAGGTTCATCAACAGACCAGCGATATAACCCAGGGCTTTATCGACAAAATCGAGTTTGCCCAGGCCCGGATCGACGAGTTGAAACGCTTGGGCAGAGAAGGGGCCGAAGTCGCCAGGGAGTACACGAAAGGACTGCCTGTCTTTGACCTGCACGACCTGAAGCTGTTTCAGATCAGCCTCGCTCAAGAGCTCTGCCTTAATGACACCGGCACGGTCGCCACCGAGGCTGCCCGTCAGGCGCTGGTAACCCTTGTCGAAGACGCGGGGCTCACCATCCAGTCGACACTGGACCTCGCCAAGGATACTCCCCTGTCGCTACTCGAACGGATTGAAGGATTCAGCGATCTGGTGGAGCAGTTCACAACCATCGACCAACGTATTCTCGACTTGCCCGAGGAGTACCCCGGCCAGTTGCTGCAACCGTCACTGGACCTGATGCGTCAACGTATCGAAGCGTTCAATGAACGCGCCGTGAAACACCTGTCGGGGTTGTTGCATGAGCGCAAGACCCTCGAACCGGTTCCGGGACCATCGCGACCGGCAATGGCCCCGCATCGCCTGATCAAAACGCGGTTCAAAGGCACCGTCGTCGGCAAGCCGCGAGCGCGCGTGCACTCCTCCGATACCGATCTGGTTGATGTGACCTCCCCACTCACCGGGAAGGTGATCGCTACGTACCACGAAAAAACTCCCGGTGTCTGGGTCGAGCATGTGCCGGTCAAAACGGCCGTGCCCGTCGCCATTCCTCCAACGCTGGCAGTCAGCCTGCAAAACGGTGAAGCCTTGCTGGCACAGCTCGAAGCTTTCATCCGACGTACCGAGGCTCATTCAAAAGCCGATCGACGTATTCCGCTGGAAATCGAGGAGATGTTTCATCAACAGGCCCATCGAATGGACGCGACGGCGAATGCTATCGAGAAAGCCCTGACCGATAACAATGTCACCGAAAGCGGTCCGGGATCCGCGGTCACCGTCAGCAAAAAACTGATCGAGGGGGCGGTCGCGCTTTACAAAAAAGGCACCGATATCCGTATCAGCATGACCAAACGACAATTGCCCACCGCAGGGCGTGTTGAATGGCTGCACAGCAAGGGCGAAGTGGCCATCCACAGGGTCGGCAAACCACTGCCGGAGCATCGGCGGTTGAAGGGACCGCGTAAAGACTATCTGGATGAGTATGAGATTCGCGATCACGAAACCGGCGTAGTCCTTTGGTATGCGCACTTTCATTACCCGGCCTCGGACAGCCCAAGAGCAGCATTCACTGCAGCGCACTTGAAGACCGTCGAACAACGCGGGTCAGGCGGGGCCTATGAAAAGCACACCCGCTTGAACGCACTTCAATCCATTGCCATTTATCGTGCTGAAATCAACCATCGCCTGGCCGATGCGCTGTTCTTCTTGTAGGTAGATCAGCGCCAGACTTTTTCCAGACGCCCGAGTGCAGCGCTGATCGCCGCCTCGGGTACCGCCGCAAAACCAAGGACCAGCCCGGCACGCTGGTCCACTGATGTTGGTGAATCCGGCAACCAATAGCTGCTAAGTGCATTGATCTCGACATCGACACTGGCGGCTTTTTCCACCAGCTCGCACTCACGGGCCAGGGAGTCGACGGACACCGTCAGATGCAACCCTGCTGCGACACTCGGCAGACTGCCGATACCGGGAATGTCCTTGGGCCAACCTGCCAGCAACGTATTACGCCGACTCAGGGCGGCACGACGCATGCGGCGGATATGCCTTTGAAAATGCCCGGCGGCCATGAACTCGGCCATCACCGCTTGAGTGCTCACTTCGGAATGCCGCACATCCACCGCTCGCCGTTGAGAGAACGCCTGCACCAGTGTCCCAGGCAACACCAAATACCCCAGGCGCAGCGCTGGGAACGCGACTTTGCCAAAGGTCCCGACATACAAAACCCGTCCCTGCCGATCAAGTGCCGCCAGCGGCGCCAACGGTGCACCGCTGTAACGGTACTCGCCATCGTAATCGTCCTCGACGATCCAGCCTTGGGTGCGTTCAGCCCACGCCAGCAATTCGAGACGACGCGCCAGGCTCATCACCACCCCGGTCGGGTATTGATGCGAGGGCGTGACATACGCCAGCCGACAATCACTCAACCCGCCCAATGCGCTGCAATTAATGCCTTCACTGTCCACGGCCACGCCGTGCAATCGCGCACCGGCCACAGCAAACGCATGCCCTGCCGCCCGATACCCCGGATTTTCAATCGCCACGCCGTCACCGGGCTCCACCAGCAGCTGTGCACAAAGGCTAATTCCCTGCTGCGCACCACTGGTGATCACTATTTGTTCAGCCGTGCATTGCATGCCGCGTGAACTGCGCAAATAAGCGGCAATCAGTCCGCGCAAACGCTCGTCACCCGCCGGATCGCCGTAGCACAGCTGCTGCAAATCCGGTTTACGCCAGAAAGCCGCATTCAGCTTGGCCCAGACCTCGAAAGGAAACAGGTCAAATGCCGGAACGCCGACTCGAAATGCTCGGGGTGGGCCACTCGGCGGCAAGGCCAAATGGTTCTTTTCAACGCGCCCCAATGCGCCGATGTGGATAACTTTACTGGATGAAAACACAGGTAAATCCGCCCAGTTTGTGGATAAGGTTGTGGATAACCCTGTTGAAAACCCTGTGGATACTTTTGTGGATAATTTTTTGGCGGCTATCGCGGTTTTGGGCAATTGAGCAACGTATGTCCCGTCACCCACACGCCCTTCGATAAAGCCTTCGGCATAGAGCTGATCGTAGGCTCGCACCACGCTGTTGCGAGAGATCGCCAGTGCTTCCGCCAGATCCCGGCTGGCCGGTAATCGCATGCCGCTGGCCAGTCGCCCGTCCAGCACTCGCAAGCGCAAGGCTTGATAGAGCTGACGACTCAGGCCCTGACGGCGATCAAGCTCGATACCGGCAGGGTTGAACGACAAGGAAAGCGGCACATCGGTCATGGCAATGGACCTATGAAATTGGTCATTAATGGCTCTTACAACAGACCAATAGCCTGCCTAGGATGGAGGCATTCGCCAAGGGATATTTCCATGTACAACCCCAGCAGCTTTGCCATCAAAGATTTGAATGAACTGCGCCAGCAGATCCTCGGTACCCGCCTTGCCATGGTAGTGACCCACAGCGAGCAAGGCCTGCAAGCCAGTCATCTGCCGCTGTTGTTCAAACCTGACGAAGGTCCCAATGGCACCCTCTACGGCCACTTCGCCCGAGCCAATGCTCAGTGGAAGGAATTGCAGAACGGCGCTGAAGCGCTGGTGATATTTGCGGGTGCCGATGCGTACGTCAGCCCGGGGTTTTATCCGAGCAAAGCCGAGCAGGGCAAAGTCGTGCCGACCTGGAACTACGTCGCGGTACACGCCTATGGCACCGCCGACGTATTCACCGATGCCGAGCGGCTGCTCAACCTGGTCAGCGCGTTGACTGATCGCCACGAAGCCGGCCGCGCCCAGCCGTGGAAGGTTGCCGACGCTCCCGCCGACTACATCGACGGCATGCTCAAGGCCATCGTCGGGTTTGCCTTGCCTATCCAGCGCCTGGAAGGCAAACGCAAGCTCAGTCAGAACCGCAGCGCCGAAGACATCGCCGGTGTGCGTGAAGGTCTCGCCGCCAGCCCCAATGTGCACGATCAGGCACTCGCCCACTTGATGCGTTAAGGAATGAACATGAGTCAGATTGAAATTCGCCAGGTCAGCGCCGATGACCACACCGCCTGGTTGCCGCTGTGGCAAGCGTACCTGCGCTTCTACAACACCGAGTTACCTGACATCGTCACTGACAGCACTTGGCAGCGCATGCTCGATCCAACTGAAACGACGCATTCGGCGTTGGCGTGGATCGATGGCAAAGCGGTCGGCATGGTGAACTTCATCTACCACCGCTCGAACTGGAGCATCGAAAACTCCTGCTATCTTCAAGACCTGCTGGTGACACCAGAAACTCGCGGCACCGGCGTCGGCCGCAAGCTCATCGAATTCGTCTACGCCACCGCCAAAGCGGATGGTTGCGGCAAGGTCCACTGGCTGACCCACGAAACCAATGCCACCGCGATCCAGCTCTACGAGCGCATCGCCGAACGCCCCGGTTTCATTCAGTTTCGCAAAGCCCTTTAAGGTTCAAGGAGAACACCATGTCGACTTCACTCGCGGATTGGAAAGGCGTCCCGGCGCCCACCGTTCAAACAATCGAAGGGCGTTTCATTCGCCTGGAAAAACTCGACCCGGCGCGTCATGCCGAGGGCTTGTTCAAGGCCTTGCAAGGCCCTGGGGCCGATCCGAAGCTCTGGGATTATTTACCTTATGGGCCTTTCCCGGAACGCAGTGCATTCAACGACTGGCTGAACAACCATGCGGCCAACAGCGACCCGTATTTCTTCAGCGTGATCGACCGTGCCAGCGGTGAGGTACAAGGCATTCTCAGCCTGATGTCGATCGTACCGGCGCAAGGTCGCATCGAAATCGGCCATGTCACTTTCGGCGCACCGATGCAGCGTTCACCGAAAAGTACCGAGGCGATTTACCTGCTGGCCAAGGAGTCGTTTGCACTGGGTTATCGCCGCCTGGAGTGGAAGTGCAATAACGGCAACGCCCGCTCCAAATATGCGGCCGAGCGATTGGGCTTCAGTTTTGAAGGGGTTTTCCGCCAGCACATGGTGGTCAAGGGACAAAACCGGGACACCGCGTGGTATTCGATGCTGGACTCGGAATGGCCAGCAATTGGCGCGGGGTTTGATCGGTGGTTGAGCGATGAGAACCAGACGGGATCGGGGCAAGTGAAAACGTTGGTGGAGTGTCGCGGGTAAGTGCCTACGGTTTTTCGTGTGGCGAGGACTCCCTCGCCACAATTTTTTTGCTGTCGGGTCAGTTCAAGTCGCGCCGAATCCGTACTACGCCCATCTCCAGACCAAACGGTCTGAACACTGCATTCAGCGATTTCAGTGTTTGATTCCCTTCTCCATGTTCGATATGCACCAGCGTGCGTACCGAGATTTTGCACATTTTTGCGAATTGGGTCTGGTGCAGACCGGTGACCTCGACTCGTAACCGACGAACTGCGTCACTTATTTCGAGAGTACCTTGAGCCAGCGCTTCCTGGATGCTTTCTATAAGCACAGTGCGTTCAGCAACAGTCATGCTCATTTCAGGCCCCACTCTTTCAAACGCTGCTCCAGATTTTTCAATGCAATTTGCGGGTGATTCATAGTCACCTCTGGCAAGCCGCTAGCAGCGAGAATATCGGGGAGGGCCATGAGACGCTTCGCATCCTCCCGCAGTCGCTCAAAGGAATCCTGCGCTTCACTCAACGCTGCCAGCGGATCGTCCGGATCAGCAATATCGGCCAAGGCACGACACACCCCACGCCAATCAACATCACCCGCTCGTTCCAGGTCTTTTGGCCATTTGGTTGTACGCGTCACACCTTCATCGTCCATCACCATAGGCGCCAAATCATAGATGGGTGCCAGACGAAAAGATGCTGTATCGCGGATGATTGCGGTGTTGCGACCATGGTTATCTGAGTTGCCGAGGATCTTATTGATCAGATCCCGACGCAGATAGTCAGCAACAAGACTCGGGATCTGGTCCGCCTGCCCCGCACCACGCCAGAGTCCTGCTAGCAGCCTGATAACTTCCATGTGATCCATCGAGCTACCTTGCGTGGTTATTCGCGCCAGAGAGTAGATCGACTCCACGGCAAAACGCTCAACACCGCGTGAGGTCACTTGCCGATCAAAACGCTGCATCCACAAGCTGGGTTTGGTCGCCTCTTCCAAGGCCAAGCCCTGTTCTGCGACCGTTTCGATGCCTAGTGCTTGTAGTGCCTTGTAGTAGTGGTATTCGCTTCTGAGTATGTCTTGATCGTTGCGGGTCCCTTTATTGCGAGAAAATTTAACGAACCAGTGCTGAGTAACCTCTGCATCATCGAGTACCGCATCAGGATAAAAATCCCCATCCTTACCCTGAGCCAACAAAAGTTTTGGCGCCTCACCACCTGCTCCCGTTGCCCCACCAATTGCGGCGCCCTGCTCGTAGGCATATTCGAGAAACCGGTTATCACGACTAATCACGTCCTGACGCTTAAACCCTATGGGGTCGCGCTGATCGACTGCCTCGGCGGATTCCTTTATGCGCATATTGCCAATCGGTGCCGGTGTACTTTTGGCCAGTAAATAAAGATCGGTACTGACGTCAGCAGGCCTGTCATGACCTATGCGTGCCAGAAGAAACCTTTTGGCTGCACCGGCAGGCGCTATGTCATACAGAAATGGTGGCGCGTTGGATCGCTTACCCTCCCAGTCCAAAGGAAACCTGGCACTGACTGCCTTGGCAAAGGGCGTTCCGATATTTTCAATATTCTCGACGAGATACGGGGTTTCGTAGCCGAAGTTGCATCGGCTTTCGAAACCTTTTTCGGGGCTGTCGAAGCTGAAGACCATGGCGTCGAGCCATTTTTCTTGGGTGTAGATCTGTAAAGTCAGGTTGTACACACCGTTCCCACCTGCATCTAAATGCATTTATGAAGGTTTTTTAAAGCATTGAATGCAATATAGTGCATTCAGCTTCCCCTAGACACTTTATTAAACGCATTAAAATGCAGATTAACGGTCATTAATGACCGAAAAACGCAAAATAATGCAGATAGCACGCACTAGGCGTTTTGGGCCGGCAGCGGATGAGTTTTTATTGCGCGTCGACTTGCCGCGGCTCGATTTTTTGTAAGAAAAGTTCGTCGCCTCGAAGCGTTAAAAATCACTGCGCCCCAACAGTGGAAGATTTTCTGCATCGAGCAATCCAACACCGCCCGCAAACCCTCCAGAACCGCCTGACATCGGCATCCAGGACAGATATTTAGAGTTTGACCTCCACTCAAATGAGGTCGAACCCGATGTCTATTCAACACACATTTCGCCCACAAAACCTGGCATTGGCCATTGCGCTTGCGCTGGGTTTTATTGAGCTGACAAACGCTCAACAACTGCCAGAACAAGCAGAGCCGACGAGCTTCGTTGAGGTAACCCAGCTTCCAGAGGCTACACCGACGGACCCGCTTACCCGGCTTCAAGCCTTTACCGACGCGGCCAGCACATTCACGTCTGAGATTGATTCGCCTCAACCCGCACTTCGGGGTGTGTCGGTGAAGCCGCAAGACCGGGATGACCTCATCATCGTCAAAAACGGTGGCAGCTTCGAAGGTCGCGTCGACGGCGGTAACGGAAGCAACGTTATCCACCTCATCGGTACCGATGGCGGTCAGTTGGGGAACACCCGTAACGTCGACAGCCTGTACGTTTCGCAAGGAATCTGGACGGCAACCAGTACAGGAGATTTCAAAGACGAAGTTGCGGTGTTCAATGACGGCATTCTGATCAATAACGGAAAAATCAAAGGCAAGGCCAGTGTGGCCGGGCAGCTCTTCAACAATAACGAGATAAAGGGTGTCGTGACGGTTGAGAATGGCGGCCAGTTTGCAGGCAAAGGTACTGTTGGCGGTCTGGAGGTTTTGGGCCAGCTCAACATTGATAGATTGCAAGGCGCCCCAAGGGTCAAAGGCAACTTGAACCTTTCCAGCACTGGTGTGCTGGCCTACGAGGTTTCCCCCGATGGCCATGGAGAGACGATCAAAGTCGACGGCACTGCCAGCCTTGGCGATGCCACACTGAAAATTGTTGCGGTACCGGGTGATCATCCGCAAAACAGTCAATACACGATTATCGAAGCAAAAAAGGTGATGGGTGAGTTTGGCAAAATCGTCAACGAGCTGGCATTCATGACCGCTACGCCCCATTACGGCGCGAAGACTGTGGGCCTTACCTACGCTCGAAACGGTTTGCCGATCGAGAGCGTCGCAGACTCCGATAACGGACGAGAAGTCGCACGGAGCATCCTGGAACAGATGGAAACACCGCCAGTACTGACACCTTCTGACAATGCATCAACCATCTCGGAAGTACTGAATACATCTTTAATCGCCGATACTTCCCTCCCAGCCCCTGCGCGAACAGATACTCCTGAGCTTCCAGCGTCAGCCGTCATCCCATTGACCACCGACCAGCCCGTTACAGCGCAAACTCCACTCGCCGCTACCATCGTGGAGCCGATGGAAATACCGTCAGCGCCGGCGCCATCTGACAATGCAATAACCCTTTCAGATGAACTGAATACACCGGTAAGCGCCGATACGTCCCCCCCCGCCTCTGCGCCAGTGACTACCGCTGAAATACCACCGACAGCCGTAGCTCCACTCACCACCGACAAGCCCGTTACAGCGGCAACTCCACCCGCTGCTACCCAGCCCGTCACCACCGCCCCAAAGCCATCCAGCCCTACCAACACCGCTGTCGCGGTTCTGCTGGGTAGCGACAAAGCTACAGCGGCACATGCACTTGAACAGTTGGCCGCAGGCAACAACGCCAATCTCGCGAAGGCGACGCTGAACAGCGACAGCCCTATTAGCGCCACCATGCTCTCGGCCATGCGCCAACGCGACAGCGCAGCCGTATTTGGCAACCAGAGAAATGCACCGCGTGTAGCCACCGGCAGTGAAGACCACGGCAGGGTCTGGCTCCAGGCGCTAGGCCACGGTGGAACACTGGATCGCGATAACGATGCCCTTAAATTCTCAACACAAGGTCTGGTACTGGGCGCGGATTGGAGCGTCGATGAGCAATGGCGAATCGGTGTGCTGGGTGGCAAATCCGAAACGCGACTGGACAGCCGCGGCCTCGACGGCGATCTCGACAGCTTGCACGTGGGCGCCTATGCCCTGCGCCAAGACGGTCCCTTGTCGCTGCGCCTCGGTGCGACCTACAGCAATCACGACGGGAATACAAAACGCCGGGTTGCCTTCAAAGGTTTCAGTGATCGCCCTGAAGGCCGCTACGACGCCAACACTCAACAGGCCTTCGCGGAGGCCGGCTACAACCTGGGTCGCGCCAATGTCAGCATTGAGCCGTTCGCCGGTCTTGGCTACCAACGCTATCAGCGGGACAGCTATACGGAGAAAGGGGGCGCCGCCGCGCTGAAAGTCCACAGTCAATCCCAGAACAACCTCAACAGCACCATCGGCCTGCGACTGGCGAAGCTCAACACGCTGGATAACGGCATGCAACTCACACCGAGATTCACAGCCGGCTGGAAACACACTTTCGGCGACGTCGAGAGCAATACCCGCCAACGTCTGGTCACCGGCGGGAAAGACTTCACCGTTTCCGGTGCACCACTGGATCGTGACAGCCTGTTGGTCGATGCAGGTCTGGATCTCGGCTTGTCAGCCAACCAGACGTTGGGCGTGAGCCTTAACAGTGAATTCGGCACCGACAGCCGAAACCATGGTGTCACGGGTCAGTGGCGAATGAGCTTCTAACCCTCAAATCCCGGGCGAAAAAAAAGGGGAGCACATGCCCCCCCGAGGTTTAAAGCGTTGTATCGAGGCTGTTAAATCAGCCTTCGATCTCGATCAGGATTTCGCCCGGGTTTACCCGGTCGCCCTTGGCTACGTGGATGGCGGTAACTTTGCCAGCGATGGCCGATTGGACTTCGGTTTCCATCTTCATCGCTTCGGTGATCAGCACGGCTTGCCCTGCTTTCACGGTGTCGCCTTCCTTGACCAGCACATCGACGATGTTGCCCGGCATGGTGGTGCTGACGTGGCCCGGCGCAGTGGCTTGCTTGCGCTTGCTGGTGCCGCCGCTGACGAATTCGTTGAGCGGTTCGAACACCACTTCTTCCGGCATGCCGTCGATGGACAGGTAGAAGTGACGCTTGCCTTCAGCCTTGACGCCGACACCGGTGATGTCGACGCGGTAGGTTTCACCATGGACGTCGATGACGAACTCGGTCGGCACGCCTTCGCCACCGGCCGAGGCCACGCCGCCAGCCTCGGGAATCGGCAGCAGCACTTCAGGAGTCAGGGTGCCGGCAGCGCGTTCTTCGAGGAACTTGCGGCCGATGTCCGGGAACATCGCATAGGTCAGCACGTCTTCTTCGGACTTGGCCACGGCGCCAATTTCAGCACGCAACTTGGTCATTTCCGGCTTGAGCAGATCGGCTGGACGCACGTCGATCACTTCTTCGCTGCCGATGGCTTGGCGACGCAGTTGTTCATTCACAGTGCCCGGCGCCTTGCCGTAGCCGCCTTGCAGATAAAGCTTCACTTCGTTGGTGATGGTCTTGTAACGCTCGCCAGCCAACACGTTGAAGAAGGCCTGGGTGCCGACGATTTGCGAGGTCGGCGTTACCAGCGGAGGGAAGCCGAGGTCTTCGCGAACGCGCGGGATTTCGGCCAGCACTTCGCTCATGCGGTTCAGGGCGCCCTGCTCTTTCAACTGGTTGGCCAGGTTGGAGATCATCCCGCCTGGTACTTGGTTGACTTGAACGCGGGTGTCGACGGCGGTGAACTCGCTTTCGAACTGGTGGTACTTCTTGCGCACGGCGTAGAAGTACAGACCGATCTCTTGCAGCAGCTCCAGGTTCAGGCCGGTGTCGAACTCGCTGCCTTTAAGGGCGGCGACCATCGACTCGGTGCCAGGATGGCTGGTGCCCCAGGCGAAGCTGGAGATCGCGGTATCGATGTGATCGGCACCGTTTTCGATGGCCTTCATTTGGCACATCGCGGCCAGACCAGCGGTGTCGTGCGAGTGGATGAACACGGGCAGCGACTGCTCGGATTTCAATGCCTTGACCAGTTCGCCAGTGGCGTATGGCGTCAGCAGACCGGCCATGTCCTTGATCGCCACCGAGTCGCAACCCATGGCTTCCATTTGCTTGGCCTGGTTCACGAAGGCCTCGATGGTGTGCACCGGGCTGGTGGTGTAAGCGATGGTGCCTTGGGCATGTTTGCCCGCCGCTTTCACAGCTTCGATGGCCACGCGCAGGTTGCGCACGTCGTTCATCGCATCGAAGATACGGAACACGTCGATGCCGTTGACGGCGGCCTTGGCGACGAAGGCCTTGACCACGTCGTCGCTGTAATGGCGGTAGCCCAGCAGGTTCTGTCCACGCAGCAGCATTTGCAGACGCGTGTTAGGCAGTGCCGCACGCAGCTGGCGCAGACGCTCCCACGGGTCTTCTTTCAGGAAGCGTACGCAGGCGTCGAAGGTCGCGCCGCCCCAGCACTCCAGCGACCAGTAGCCGACTTTGTCGAGCTTGTCGCAGATCGGCAGCATGTCTTCGGTGCGCATGCGGGTGGCGAGCAGCGATTGGTGGGCGTCGCGCAGGATTGTGTCGGTAACGTGGATTTGTTTGCTCATTGTTATATTCCTCACAGGCCTGCGTGGGCGGCGATGGCGGCGGCGATGGCCAGGGCCAGCTCTTCGGGTTTGCGCTTGATCGAGTAGTTGGTCAGTTCAGGGTGGCTTTCAACGAAGCTGGTATTGAACTGGCCGCTACGGAATTCCGGGTTACGCAGGATTTCCTGGTAGTACGCGGCAGTGGTCTTGACCCCTTGCAGACGCATGTCGTCGAGGGCACGCAAGCCACGGTCCATCGCTTCTTCCCAGGTCAGCGCCCACACCACCAGTTTAAGGCACATGGAGTCGTAGAACGGTGGAATGGTGTAACCGGTGTAGATCGCCGTGTCCGTCCGCACACCGGGACCGCCGGGCGCGTAGTAACGGGTGATCTTGCCGAAGCTCGGCAGGAAGTTGTTTTTCGGGTCTTCGGCGTTGATCCGGAACTGCAGCGCGAAACCGCGGTGCTGGATGTCTTCCTGTTTCACCGAAAGTGGCAGGCCTGACGCGATGCGGATCTGCTCACGCACGATGTCGATGCCGGTGATTTCTTCGGTGATGGTGTGTTCCACCTGCACCCGGGTGTTCATCTCCATGAAGTACACCTCGCCCTCGGCGAGCAGGAACTCCACGGTACCGGCGTTCTCGTAACCGACGGCCTTGGCTGCACGCACCGACAGGTCGCCGATGTAGGCGCGCTGTTCCGGGGTCAGTTGCGGGCTCGGGGCGATTTCGATCAGTTTCTGGTTGCGACGCTGGATCGAGCAATCACGCTCGAACAGGTGCACCACGTTGCCGAAGCTGTCGCCGAGAATCTGCGCTTCGATGTGCTTTGGATTGACGATGCATTTTTCCAGGAACACTTCCGCCGAACCGAAAGCCTTGGTGGCTTCAGAGATCACGCGTGGGAACGCTTGTTCGAGTTCTTCGCGGCTGTTGCAACGACGGATACCGCGACCGCCACCACCGGAAGTGGCCTTGAGCATGACCGGGTAACCAATGCGGTCGCCTTCGATCAGGGCTTCTTCGATGCCCGCGACGTTGCCTTCAGTACCCGGAGTCACCGGCACGCCGGCCTTGATCATGCTGCGGCGCGCTTCGGTCTTGTCGCCCATGCGGCGAATGACTTCAGCCGATGGACCAATGAATTTGATGCCGCGTTCAGCGCAGATGTCTGCCAGCTCGGCGTTTTCCGAAAGGAAGCCGTACCCCGGGTGCAACGCATCGCAACCGGTTTCCACCGCCAGGTTCACCAGCTTGCGCGGGTTCAGGTAGCCGGCCAGTGGCTCGGCACCAATGCTGTGGGCCTCGTCCGCACGCTTCACATGCAGCGCATGACGGTCAGCGTCGGAATAGATCGCGACCGAGCGAATGCCCATCTCGGCGCAGGCACGTACGATTCGTACGGCAATCTCACCACGGTTGGCGATCAGGATCTTTTTTATCACTTTTGGAGGTTCCCTTGAGCCGGTGGTACCCACGACCTGCTAGACCAGGTCGACGCGTGACCAAATGTTTCAATTCAGTCGCAGTGCCACACTAGCCCCCACAAGGGATTAACAAAAATGAATAATAATTGGGTCAGGCATAAGTAAAGACTTATAGTTGATGAATCAGACAGCGGCGGGAGCGACACAATATGCGTAAGTCATTGATGCGTATGACATTGCGTCAATTGCAGATTTTCAATGAAGTGTGTGATTTAAGATCCTACAGCCGAGCAGCCGACGAAATGTCACTCACACAACCAGCCGTCAGCTTACAGATTCGTCAACTCGAGGAGCTGGTTGGCCAACCCTTGTTCGATTATGTCGGCAAAAAACTCTACATGACAGAAGCTGCCGAAGCACTCCAAAGAGCCAGTCGGGATATTTTCGGCCGCCTGGAAAACCTCGATATGCAGCTTTCGGACATGCAGGGATCGCTGCAAGGACAGCTGAAACTGGCGGTGGAATCCAGCGCCAAGTATTTCGTCCCGCACCTGTTTGCCGCCTTCAAACGCCAGCACCCCGAAGTTAACCTGCAACTGACCGTCGTCAATCGGGGGCAAGTAATTCGACGCCTGTCAGACAACCGCGATGACCTGGTGATCATGTCGATGGTGCCGCAGGACATGGGGCTGGAGTTCCTGCCCTTCCTCAATAACCCGATTGTCGCGGTGGCGCCACCGGATCATCCGTTGTGCCACATGGGACCTCTGCGCTTGCAGGACCTTGAGCCCTACACCCTTCTGCTGCGCGAGCCGGGTTCCGGGACGCGAATGGCGTGCGATGAATATTTCAAGGAAAAGCGTGTGCACTTCAACCAGACCCAGGAGGTCTCGTCAGCCGAAGCTCAACGTGAATGTGTGTTGGCGGGTCTGGGCGTAGCGCTGTTGACGCGCCACGCCCTGAACCTCGAGCTGGCGACCGGCGGTTTGATCGAGTTGCCGGTCGAAGAGCTGCCGCTGTACCGCAGTTGGTGCCTGGTGCAGGCCAAAGCAAAGCGACTGTCACCGGTGGCCCACGCATTCCTTGCGTTTATCCGCAGCGAGCGGGTGCAGATCAGCGCGCTGGTTGAGCGTTTCGACGCGAAGTTACCGGCGCTGCGTGCCAGTAATTGAGCTCCAGATCAGGGAAATCACCGATCTCTGCCAGCAGTTGGCGGCGTTCGCAACGATCTTCGATGGCGCGGCGAAATTCCATGCGGCGCTGATCTTCTTGCTGACGACGGGTTTTGGCGGCGCTGTTGCGTTCTTCGTAGGGCTGGGCCATTTCGAGTCTCCCAATGCGATTACGGGAGTTTCAAGATAGGCGCAAGGGATGACGGTTTGGCGGCGGGTGGGTTACAGAGGTGTGAACACTGGCATAGAAGTGGCGAATGTGAAGACGCCATCGCGAGCAGGCTCGCTCCCACAGGGGTCATTGGTGCACACACTATTTGTGCAACACCGTCGATCAAATGTGGGAGCGAACCTGGTCCGGGCGGCGTTCCGACGATTAAGGTCGGAACGACCTTACGAAGACTTTAGTCGTCCAGCGCTTTCACCGACTTGGGCGACAGTCGCAAGCTGCGAAGGCTGCGTTTGACGCTCTTGAGGTGGTTGACCAGGCTCGGCCCGCGCGCCATGGCCACGCCCATCGCCAGCACGTCGATCACCACCAGGTGCGCGATTCGCGAGGTCAGCGGGGTGTAGATTTCGGTGTCTTCATGCACATCGATTGCCAGGTTGACGGTCGACAGCTCAGCCAGCGGCGTCTGGCTCGGGCACAAGGTGATCAGCGAAGCACCACTTTCACGCACCAGGTTGGCCGTGATCAGCAGATCCTTGGAACGCCCGGACTGGGAAATACAGATTGCCACGTCACTCGGCTTCAACGTCACTGCCGACATCGCCTGCATGTGCGGGTCGGAGTACGCCGCCGCGGTGAGCAGCAAACGAAAGAATTTGTGCTGGGCATCGGCGGCCACGGCGCCCGATGCACCAAAGCCATAGAACTCGACGCGCTGGGCCTGGGACATGAGCGAAACCGCCCGCTGCAACTCAATCGGATCGAGCTTCTCTCGAACTTCCATCAAGGTATGCAGGGTGGTGTCGAAAATTTTCAGGCTGTAATCGGCAACGGAGTCGTCTTCATGGATCGCAAACTGGCCAAAGCTCGCACCAGCCGCCAGGCTCTGCGCCAGCTTGAGTTTCAAATCCTGAAAACCGGAGCAACCAATGGCGCGGCAAAAGCGCACGATGGTCGGCTCGCTGATGCCGACGCTGTGGGCCAGGTCGGCCATGGAGCTGTGCATCACCGCCGCCGGGTCAAGCAGCACGTGGTCGGCGACCTTGAGCTCCGACTTGCGTAAGAGGTGGCGTGACTGGGCGATGTGTTGCAGCAGATTCAAAGGGCTGGACTCTTTGTTATTGGCAGTAGCCGGGGATGTAGCAAGCTTGTAGTTATACTACAAGAATTCGCTTTTTGCCTGCTCAATGCGTAACTCGATGTCCCCATTTCACGCCGCATGCGCTCCATGTAGCACTTATAAGGGGTTTGCGTCCTTACGTAACAGCTCCGCCAGATCGCTGGCTTCGACCGGACGACTGATCAAATAGCCCTGCACTTCATCGCAGCGTTCGACTTTCAAAAACGCCAGCTGCTCCTGCCGCTCCACCCCTTCGGCTACCACCTTCAACGACAAACCATGGGCCATCGCAATAATCGCCCGGGTAATCGCCGCATCCTCGCTGCCCTCCCCCAGACCACGAATAAATGTCTGATCGATCTTCACGTAGTCCACCGGGATACGTTTGAGGTAGCTCAGGGACGAATACCCAGTGCCGAAATCATCGATCGCCAGTTTCACGCCGAGATCTCGCAGCTGCTGGAAGGTCGCGATGATGTGCTCGACACTGTCCAGCAACTGGCTTTCGGTGAGTTCCAGCTCCAGGTAGTGCGGCGCCAGGCCGGTTTCTTCCAGTACCTGGCGCACCAGGCTGACCAGCTTGCCTTGGCGCAATTGATGCACCGACAGGTTGACCGACACCCGAATCGGTTCAAGCCCCTGCCGCTGCCACTCGCAGGCCTGCCAACAGGCCTGACGCAATACAAATTCGCCGATCGGGCCGATCAGGCCGGTTTCCTCGGCCAGACCGATAAAGTCTCCCGGCGGCACCCGGCCCATGGTCGGATGATCCCAGCGCACCAGCGCTTCGGCGGCATTCAACCGGCCTGTGGCGAGACAGAGTTTGGGTTGGTAAAAGACTGTCAGCTGGTGTTCTTCTATGGCTTTACGCAGCTGGTTTTCCAGCTGTAAACGCTCAAGGGTGCTGGCTTGCAGGCTTTCGGTATAAAACTGGAAGTTATCGCCACCCAAGTGTTTGGCGTGTTGCATGGCTATGTTCGACTGGCTGACCAACGCGGTAATTTCCCGCGCGTTGTCCGGCAACATGCTGATGCCCATGGACGCACTGACCACCAGTTCATGTCCATCAACAGTGACCGGCAAACGCAGCTTGCTCGACAACCGCGTCGCCACGCGCGCCAGGCTCGACAGGTTGCCATAGGCATCGAACAGCACCGCAAATTCATCCCCGGACAGCCTTGCGATCGTATCGGCCTCTGGCAGCGCGTTGACCAGGCGCCGGGACATTTTCTGCAACAGTTGGTCGGCCACGTCATGACCCAGGCTGTCATTGAGTAATTTGAAGCGGTCCAGATTGATGTGCAGCAATGCCAGGCTACGCCCGCCCTGACGCACCCGCTGATGGGCTTCGCGTAGCCGTTCACGGAACAAGGAGCGGTTCGCCAGGCCTGTCAGTTCGTCGTAGTGGGTCAGATAACGCATGCGCTCTTCGGATTCGCGACGGGCCGACAAATCCGCGAAGAAGCCGACAATATGACTGACGTTCCCCCTCGTATCGCGCACTGCATTCAACTGCAGCCATTGTGGATAGAGCTCACCGTTTTTACGGGTTTCCACCAACTCGCCCTGCCAGGTCCCGTGCTGCTCCAGCGCCTGATGGATTGCACCGTAGTGTCGACGCGCATCGCGACTGCACGGTAACTCGACGACATTACGGCCAAGCATGTCGTCGATGTCATAGCCGGTGACTCGGCTGAAGGCCTGATTGACCGCCATCAAGGCGTAATCGGGGTCGAAAATTACGATGCCTTCGCTGGCGGCTTCAAAGACGGTCGCCGCCAGTTGGCGTTGTTCTTCCTGTCGCTTGGTTGCGCTGATGTCACGACGGGTGCCGACCATGCGGATCACCCGACCATTTTTGCTGTGCTCAACGGCCCGACCACGATCCTCGATCCAGACCCAGTGGCCGTCGCCATGCCGCACGCGGTACTCGACCTGGTAGTCCTCGCTGCGGCCTTTCAAATGCTCGACCAGTGCTATCTTCAGCACCGGCACGTCTTCCGGGTGCAGACGCGGCTTGAGGTGACGAAGCATGGCCGTCACGTACTCCGGCGCCAGGCCGAACAATTCCTGGATCTGCGTGTGATGGACTTCATCGGTTTGCAGATTCCAGTCCCAAAGCCCGAGTTCGCTGGCATTCAACGCCAACGCCAGCCGCGCTTCACTTTTGCTCAGGGCCTGGTTCGCGGCGTCCAGCTCCAGGCTGCGTTGCGCAACACGGTTTTCCAGTTCGACCTGGGCTTCACGCAGTAGGTCTTCGGCGCAGCGACGCTGGTCGATTTCCTGGGCCAGTTCGTGGTTGAGTTGATCGCTACGGTTTTGCGATTGCTGCAAGTGCTCGATCAATGCCTGATTCTGGAAGCGGCGCAACAAACCGCGGTCGATCAGGCGGTTGATCTGCCAGGCAATCACACTCAGTGCGCCCAACAAAATCAATCCGAACCAACCCCAGCCTTGACCCTGTGCGTCGCCGCCCCAGAATAAATAGAGGATGGCCGGCAACAGGCAGGGCAAGGTAAAGGACAGAAACGCTGGCAGGCTGACCGCATACGCAACGCTGGCGGAAAGAGCGGCGGCGCCAATCAGGCCGAACACCCACGCTTGCTGAATGAAATTGTCGGCGGGCACCAACGCAATACCGGCGCCGGCCAGCGTCAGGCCGGTGAGGCCGGAGCCCAGCAAAAACATACGGCGCCAGATTGGATGCGCCTGTCGGTCAGGAATCGCCGAATCAAAGGCCGCGACTTGAATAACCCGTAACGCCACCAGCGACAACAGCCACACCAGCCAGACGCTGACCAGGAAATGGCGCTGCGGATTCCAGAGCAAACGGGCGCAGACCAGGCCATTGATCAACATGAATAACGTGGGCAGCAGCGAGCCCTGATAAAGCAGGCGCGTGCGTTCTACCGCCATTTCCATGGCGTACTGTTTGCGGATAACCCGAGGCTCCACAGTGGGGCCCGACAGGTCGGTGCTGAGGGTCATAGGCAATGTTCTTGTTCTTATAATGATGAGCATGAGCCCGAAACGTCGACGGAGCATACACAAGCCAATGCCCTTACCAAACTGCCCCGGATCATAAATTCGACAATATTTCAGGCCGCTCCCGCCCCTCCAAAACCGTGGGAGCGCGGCCCGCCAACGCCTGCGGCCAGTGACTGACCGGTCGTCCTTCGTGGATCTTTCATCGGCTAATGCAAAGCTCGGTTTGCCCGGTGTGTCGGCGCACCCTAGAATGCCCCGATGCGCGATGATCTCTCCCTTCTGCTGAACTCACTCAACGATGCCCAACGCCAGGCCGTAGCCGCCCGCGTGGGTCGTCAGTTGGTCCTGGCCGGTGCTGGTTCCGGTAAAACCCGAGTGCTGGTGCACCGTATCGCCTGGTTGATCCAGGTCGAAAACGCCTCGCCCCACTCCATCCTGTCGGTGACCTTCACCAACAAGGCTGCGGCCGAGATGCGTCAGCGCATCGAGCAGCTGATGGGTCTCAACCCGGCCGGCATGTGGGTCGGCACCTTCCACGGCCTGGCGCACCGCTTGCTGCGGGCGCACTGGCAGGAAGCGGGGCTGAGCCAGACTTTTCAGATTCTCGACAGCGATGATCAGCAACGGCTGGTCAAGCGGGTGATCCGCGAGCTGGGACTGGACGAGCAGCGCTGGCCGGCACGGCAGGCCCAGTGGTTCATCAACGGGCAAAAAGACGAAGGTCTGCGCCCGCAACATATTCAAGCCAGTGGCGACCTGTTCCTGGCGACCATGCGCAGCATTTATGAGGCCTACGAGGCCGCATGCCTGCGCGCTGGCGTGATCGACTTCTCCGAATTGCTGCTGCGTGCCCTCGATTTGTGGCGCGATCATCCGGGCTTGCTGGCCCATTACCAAAAACGCTTCCGCCACATTCTGGTCGACGAGTTCCAGGACACCAACGCCGTGCAGTACGCCTGGTTGCGTCTGCTGGCCAAGGGCGGAGACAGCCTGATGGTGGTGGGCGACGATGATCAGTCGATCTACGGCTGGCGTGGCGCGAAAATCGAGAACATCTATCAGTACTCCGACGACTTCCCGGATGCCGAGACTATTCGTCTGGAGCAGAACTACCGCTCCACGGCCGGGATTCTCAAGGCCGCCAACGCCCTGATCGCCAACAATACCGGACGCATGGGCAAAGAACTGTGGACCGATGGCGGCGAAGGCGAAGCGATCAACCTGTACGCCGCATTCAACGAACACGATGAAGCACGCTACGTGGTGGAAACCATCGAAAGCGCGCTGAAAACCGGCTTGGCCCGCAGCGATATCGCGATTTTGTACCGATCCAACGCCCAATCGCGCGTTTTGGAAGAAGCTTTGCTACGCGAGCGTATTCCGTACCGCATCTATGGCGGCCAGCGCTTCTTCGAGCGTGCAGAAATCAAGAACGCCATGGCTTATCTGCGTCTGCTGGAGGGCCGTGGCAACGATGCGGCGCTGGAGCGGGTGATCAACGTCCCAGCCCGTGGCATTGGTGAGAAAACCGTCGAAGCCATTCGCGACCACGCGCGTCACAGCGATGTGTCGATGTGGGAAGCCATGCGTCTGCTGGTGGCTAATAAAGGCCTGACCGGTCGCGCTGCTGGCGCGCTCGGCGCCTTTATCGAGCTGATCGAGAATCTTGCCGCCAAGTGCATGGAAATGCCCCTGCACCTGATGACCCAGACGGTCATCGAGCAATCAGGGCTGATTGCCTATCACCAGGCGGAAAAAGGCGAAAAAGGCCAGGCTCGGGTAGAAAACCTTGAGGAACTGGTCAGCGCCGCGCGCAACTTCGAAAACGCTGAAGAAGATGAAGACCTGACGCCGCTGGCGGCGTTCCTTGGCCATGCATCGCTGGAAGCCGGCGATACTCAGGCCGAGGAGCACGAAGACAGCATTCAGCTGATGACCTTGCACAGCGCCAAGGGCCTGGAATTCCCTTACGTGTTCCTGGTGGGCATGGAAGAAGGTCTGTTCCCGCACAAGATGAGCCTGGAAGAGCCTGGCCGTCTTGAGGAAGAACGCCGCCTGGCCTACGTCGGCATTACCCGTGCCATGCACAATCTGGTGATGACCTACGCTGAGACACGACGCCTGTACGGCAGCGAAACCTACAACAAAGTGTCGCGTTTCGTACGGGAAGTGCCGAAAGGCCTGATTCAGGAAGTGCGACTGTCCAACAGCGTCAGCCGTCCATTCGGTGGCGGTCAGCAACAGAGCTCCAGTAGCCTGTTCGGCGGCAGCGAGATCCCGGACACCGGGTTCAGCCTCGGCCAGACCGTGCGGCATTCAGTGTTCGGCGACGGCGTGATCCTGAATTTCGAAGGCGCGGGTGCTCAGGCGCGAGTGCAGGTGAACTTCAGCGAAGGCAGCAAGTGGCTGATGCTCGGTTACGCGAAGCTCGAAGCGATCTAAAGGCGACCTTCAGGGAGCATTTCTGTGGGAGCGAGCCTGCTCGCGATGAACGATGACGCGGTGTTTCTGTTACTCCGCGTTGCGTCTATCGCGAGCAGGCTCGCTCCCACAGTTTGATCGCGAAGTTCCCCTGGGCGCCCTTCCTACAGAACTTATCCACTCGTCCTACAGACCAAAGTTAACAGGCCTTATTGCGCTGACTGAAGCTGAACGCAACCTGTCAGGCAAAAGCCCGAAACACTCTGCCGCTAGCCAGTAACACTTCAGCTGTGCAACATGGCGCGCGTGCATCCACAAAATGGGATTACCCTTATGAAACGTTTTCTTAGCATCGCCATGGCGTTGTGCATTGGCCTGACGATGAGTCTCGACGCCAATGCCGCCAAGCGCTTTGGTGGCGGCAAGAGCTCCGGCGCTGCGCCGACTCACCAGACCAGCCAAATGGCTCCTTCTTCTGCTGCCGGTGGCGCTGCTGCCACTGCAGGCGCGGCCGGTGCTGCTGGCGCCGCAGCCAAGGCTGGCGGTGCTTCGCGCTGGCTCGGCCCTCTGGCCGGTATCGCTGCCGGTGGCCTGCTGGCCTCCATGTTCATGGGCGATGGTTTCCAGGGTATGCAGATCTTCGACATCCTGATCATGGCGGTCATTGCTTTCCTGGTCTTCCGCTTCATCGCCGCCCGTCGTCGCAAGCAGCAGGAGCATTTGGCTCCGGCTGGCCACGCGCCGATGCAGCGTGAAGTGTTCCAGAACCAGCCTGCGGGCGGTTCGATCTTCGGCGGTTCGGCTGCGCCGGTTGCCGCTCGTCCGGTAATCAATGCCCCGGCCTGGTTCAATGAAAAGAACTTCATTGAAGCGGCCCGCAACCACTTCCAGTCTCTGCAGCAACACTGGGACGCTAACGAAATGGACAAGATCGCGGAGTTCGTGACCCCGCAGCTTCTCGAGTTCCTCAAGCGCGAACGCGCTGACCTGGGCGACGGCTTCCAGTCCACCTACATTGATAACCTCAATGTCCAACTGGACGGCGTAGATGATCGTGCCGACAAGACCATCGCCACCCTGACCTTCAGCGGTGTGTCGAAGTCCTCCCGTTTCGACCAGGGCGAAGTGTTCAGCGAAAGCTGGAACATGGAACGTCCACAGGGCGAAAACCAGCCTTGGCTGGTGGCCGGTATCCGCCAGAACGGCTGATCCCTCTTGCGTTAAGCATGCTGTAGTAAAAAAAACCCCAGCCTCGGCTGGGGTTTTCTATTTCGCGGTTGCATCTATAGCGAGCTACTGTATAAACCGCCCCAACTAAACCGCGCCATCAAGCAAGAGGATCCCGGACGTGGAAGAAATCATTGAACAACTGCGTGAAGCCAACGAACCGGTACCGGTCCCCTTGGAACTGCCTGATGAAGATCAGATCGTGGAAATCGAAGAGCAACTGTTCATCGACATTCCGTTCGTCTTCAGAGAATTTTTGCTGACCGTCAGCGACGTGGTCTACGGCAGCCTGGAGCCGGTGACCGTCACCGACCCGCAATCCCACACCTACTTGCCTGACGTTGCCGCCAACGCCTGGGACGCCGGCGTCGATCGCAGCATGATCCCGATTTGCCAGGACGGTGATGACTACTACCTCGTCGAAGAAGACGGCACCGTGGTGCTGTGGCAAGCCGAAGAAGAACTGATCGCCGAAGAAACCTGGGAATCGGTGTGGCACTGGGCGCGGGACGTTTGGCTGGAAAGCTGAGACGCCTGGACGGTTGTAGCAGCAGGCTGTGCCAGCTGCTACAAGCGCAATGTCAGTGACCAGATGCATCGTTGTGGTTATCCAGGGTTTCGAGCAAGGCCACCTGCATCCGCGTATGCACGCGGATGAACCAGCGCCAGAGCAAGGCCGCGACAGCGGCAGCGACCACGATGATCAATACCAGCAGCTTGCTGGTGGGCAGAATACTGGCCGACAGGGCTGCCAGTAGCAGGAAAATCACCAGCAGCGAGAGGATCGGAATCACTTCGGCGATCACCCGACGTACTCGCTGCGTGTGACGGCCAGCCATCTCCGGCTTCACGCCCATCTCTGCCAATAGCAACGACAGCGCCTTGAGCTTGCGGTAGGCGGCGATCAGGAACGGCAGTGACACCAGCAGCGCCCCACCCCAAATCAATGCTTTCTGCCAACTCGGATCGATGATCCAGCCTTGCAGCCAGGCGGACATACGCCCGGCGAAATACGCGCCCGAGAAAAAAATCGCAATGACCAACGCCAGATTGACCCCCACCTGCAACAAAATCCGCCGAATCATCGACGCCAGCAGCGCCCCCTCGCCTTGCGGTTGAATACTGCGTAACCATTCGCCGTACATTCCCAAAACCCTGCCCAGTCGTTGCGGCATCACGCCGGCAAGCTTGATCGACAGCGGATCGGCCGCACGGATCAAGTACGGCGTCAGCAGCGTGGTAATCACCGAAACAGCCACGGCGACCGGATAAAGGAAGTTGCTGGTAACCTGCAGCGTCATGCCCAACGCAGCGATGATGAAAGAAAACTCGCCGATCTGCGAAAGGCCCATCCCCACACGCAATGAGGTCCGTCCATCATTGCCGGCGATAAAGGCGCCAAGACCGCATGACAGCATCTTGCCGAGCACCACCGCCACCGTGATCACGGCAATCGGCCAGGCATATTGCAGCAGGATCATCGGATCCAGCATCAGGCCGATGGCAACGAAAAAGATTGCGCTGAAAAGATCTCGAACCGGTTCAATCAAACGCTCTATTTTCAACAGTTGCCGAGACTCAGCCATGATCGCGCCAATCAGGAACGCGCCGAGTACCATGCTGTATTCCAGCCTCACCACCAGCAGACAGAAACCGAAACACAGCCCCAGCACGGTGATCAGCAGCATCTCGTTGCTTTCAAACCTGGCCACGTAAGCCAGCAGCCGTGGCACCAGCAAAATCCCGATGACCAGCGCGACAATCAT
This sequence comes from Pseudomonas sp. GM21, assembly GCF_000282215.1. Classification (GTDB taxonomy): domain Bacteria; phylum Pseudomonadota; class Gammaproteobacteria; order Pseudomonadales; family Pseudomonadaceae; genus Aquipseudomonas. The sequence goes on along the minus strand of NZ_AKJS01000018.1, from coordinate 23,792 downwards.
GAACAGCGAAAGCTTGCCGACCGTGGAAAACACTTCGCCGGAGCTGACCGTGCCGCTGACCGCGATGCTCGACAGCAACGCGATGATGCCGATACCAAGGATGTCCTCGACGATCAGCACACCAAAGATCAGTTGCGCGAAGCGCTCGTTTTTCATTTTCAGATCATTGAGCGCCTTGACGATGATGGTGGTCGAGGAAATTGCCAGGATCGCACCGAGGAACAGCGAGTCCATGGTGTTCCAATCAAACCAGCGACCGATCTCGTAGCCGATCCAGATCATCAGCACGATTTCCAGGAACGCCGCGATAAACGCCGTGGCGCCGACCTTGAACAACTTGCGCAGACTGAACTCCAGACCAAGGCAGAACATCAGGAAGATCACCCCGAGTTCCGCGAGGGTCTTGATGGTTTCTTCATCGTGAATCAGTGCGAACGGCGGTGTGTGAGGGCCGATGATGAAACCGGCGACGATGTAGCCCAGCACCACCGGCTGTTTGAAGCGATGGAACAGCACCGTCACCACGCCCGCGATCAACATGATCACTGCCAAATCCTGAATGAAACTGATGGCATGCATGGCGTGGGCTCCTCAAGAGGGACGTTGGGAGGTTAACACCACGACTTGCGCTGCAAAGGCGGTGCAATATATGGAAACAGATCGATCCGGGCGTGACGGCAACCCACTGCCCGGCGTCCCGATAACTGTTGGTTTGAAAAAGCCGACAAGGCACCCGCAGAGGTGCGCCCCTGAAATTGCGCCTTGAACCGTGAGAACGCTATGGAACCCGGAAACGCACAACTGTCGATGACAGTATTGATGACCCCCGACATGGCCAACTTCTCTGGCAATGTCCACGGCGGCACCTTGCTTAAATACCTCGACGAAGTCGCATATGCATGCGCCAGCCGTTATGCCGGTCGCTACGTGGTGACCCTGTCGGTAGACCAGGTGATTTTCCGCGAGCCGATTCATGTCGGCGAACTGGTGACCTTTCTGGCTTCGGTCAATTACACCGGCAACACCTCCATGGAGGTGGGCATCAAGGTCGTGACCGAGAACATCCGCGAGCGCTCGGTGCGCCACACCAATAGCTGCTTTTTCACCATGGTCGCGGTGGATGACAACCGCAAGCCCGCTGCCGTCCCGCCGCTGCAACCGCATAACAGCGAAGAAAAACGCCGCTTCATTCAGGCACAGCAACGTCGGCAGATTCGTCAGGAACTGGAAAAGCGCTATCAGGAAATCAAGGGTGATGCCTGAGATCTGTAACCGGCGTTAGATAGCCGTCGCGAGCAGGCTCACTCCTACACTTGATCTGTGTTGTTCACACATTCAGTGTGGGAGCGAGCCTGTTCGCGATTGGGGCCCCGCAAGATTAAAGGCTGATCGAAGTCGCTTCGAATCGCACCCGCGGATGCGCAATCCGGTCCTGCGCCCGCACCAGTTCCAGCTCATAGCTGGCACAGGCCTGAGTCTCCAGCAGCACTTCATGCACCGCCGACGCCGCAAACTCGAAGGCGGCGACCAGGCTGTCGCCCAACAACACACGCGCCAGAAACAACCCGGACGTCAGGTCGCCCACGCCCACCGGCTGACGCGGAAACGCCAATAGCGGCCGACGCAGATGCCAGTTGCCTTCAGCGGTCACCAGTAACATCTCGAAGCCATCCGCCGGTTTGCCCGGATAGTCCAAATGCTTGACCAATACCGCCTTCGGCCCACGTGCCAACAGCGCCCGCGCCATGGCCAGGCAATCGAACAACGACCGAGGTTTACGCCCCGAGAAGCTGTCCAGTTCCAACTGGTTCGGACACATGAAGTCAGCCACCGATGCCGCCTCTTCCAGCAGGAAATCGCTGACTTCGGCCGGCACGCTACAGCCTTTCTCGGGATGGCCCATCACCGGGTCGCACAAATACAGCGCCTTGGGGTTCACCGACTTGATCCGCGCCACACCCGTCAGGATCGCTCGGCCCTGAGCCGCACTGCCGAGATAACCGGACAGCACCGCATCGCAGTTGCCCAACTCGCCAATCGCCGCAATTCCTTCGACCAAATCAGGGATTTGATGCGGTGACAGCACTTCACCCGTCCACTGGCCGTACTGCGTGTGGTTGGAGAACTGCACGGTATTGAGCGGCCAGACATTCACCCCGACCCGCTGCATCGGGAAAACCGCGGCGCTGTTGCCAGCGTGGCCGAACACCACGTGGGACTGAATGGCGAGCAGATGGGGCGTACGTTTCATGCGGTGAGTTTTCCGTCAAACGATTGAAATTCGAGCCGCGCAGTATGCGACGAAACGCAGCCTGTACGACAGACCGGCGACGCAGTTAAGCTGACACCATCTAGTTGGAGCAACCTGTTAATGCTGACTCTCGGAAATATCTTCGTGCTGATGCTGCTCGCCACCGGTGGTGCGTGGTTGTGGCACAACCACGGCTTGCGCGAGCGTGCGCTGGAGCGGGTCAAGCAGCATTGTGCCAAGCTCGGCATCGAGTTGCTGGACGGCAACGTGGCGCTCAAAAAAATTGCGGTCATCAAAGACGCCAACGGCCGGCGGCGCCTGGCCCGCGTGTACAACTTTGAATTCACTGTGACCGGCGAAACCCGCCACAACGGCACCATCACCCAATTCGGCGCCCACAGTGCACAGATCGAACTGGCGCCCTACCCGATGCCGTTCGACGACACGCCCGCGGTCGGCGATGTCATGAAGCCCCGCGCCGAGGTGATCGAGTTGAGCCAGTGGCGACAAGAACACACCAAGTGGCGCCCTTAACTTGATCGGCAGTCGGCCAGAACTCTTTGCAATGAATCAACCTCCTGCGGCTGGCTGAAAATCAGCTCTATCCGTGAATCCTGACGCCATTCGCTGGGCTTCCATTCCAGTTCCGAATTATCCAGCGCATTGGCCGAAACCCAACCGTCAGCACTGTGGATAACCAGCTTGGCCCGCCGCCAGCAAAGGCTTTCAAGCCATTGGACGATGAGCGCCACATCGAACGTCTGGCTCGGATGCCAACGCCAACCGATACTCCACCCCCCTTCCTGTTCCTGGCTCAAGCAAATCGGCAGTGAGGGATTGGTCCAGATGGCCGGCATCTGGGCCAGGCCCTTGGGCACGATGAAGTTATCCATACCCGCTACGGCCCGAGCCTGGACTCCTGGCAATTCGTTCAATGGCAATAAAGCTTGCTGCGTCCAATACAACGGACGAGGAGGTAACTGCGCGGCAATTCGCTGGCGATCGTCCATGTCGAGACCTTCCGCCTTGTTCAACACCAACAAACCGGCACTGTTCAACGTCTCCTGTTGTGCCGCAGGAAGCGGTTTGCCGGCAGCGAGCGATTGGGCATCCAGGACCAGTACACAGGGTTGTACCGACAGTACACCGACCCAGGGTGCCTCATTCAACTGTTCAAGCAATCGGGCCGGATGCCCCAGACCTGACGGTTCGATGAACAGTCGGTCCGGCTTTGCCTTGCGCAATAACCGCCCGAGCCCGATCTGAAACGGTGCGCCATTGACGCAACACAAACAGCCGCCGGCCACTTCACCCAGTGCGATACCATCGGCATCCTGCGTCAGCAACGCAGCATCCAAGCCGATCTGGCCGAATTCGTTGATCAGCACCGCCCAGCGTTCGCCGACCGGCCGCTGCGTCAACAGGTGCTTGATCAGACTGGTTTTGCCAGCGCCCAGTGGGCCCGCAATGACGTGCGTGGGAATGTTCTGCAACATGGTCGGCGTTTTCTGAGGAGGTAAAAAATGCGGTTGATGGGATTTTCGTTACTGCTGGCCACGTGTTCCGGCGAGGTGCTTGCCCAGGCTTGCGTGGTACATACCACAGCCGCAAGATTGGACGTGAAAGTATGCCAGCAAAACCGCAACATCCCGGAAAAGCTCTTCGCCGACGGCTTCTGCCAGCCCAATCTGACTGGGCAGACCGTCGACGTGCAGTACGTTGACGATTGCCCAACCGGTGCGTTCGGGGTGTGCAGCAACGCTCAAGTCGCCAATATGCCTTACCGGCAGGACATTCACTATTACGGCGTGGCCACCGACGCGGCGTATTTGAAGCCGTTTTGCGAAACGCAGAGTCAAGGCAACTGGCTCAAACCTTGAGCTGTTATGCGAGCCAATCGAGTGTCAGGATCAAGCGACGCTCACCCGCTGCAGGTTGGGGCGAGCGGTGGATCAGGCCAAAACCTTCGTTGCCATGCCATCTCTCGCCTTTGAACAGAGCCACGTCCCCACTGTCGATTTGCTCGATCATCGAATCCTGTAGAGGCTCGGCCTCAGGCTTGCCCAATTGGCGACGATCCATAACGCCCTCTCGCAGCCACTGACTGCCGATACCAGAATACGTAGTGATCAACCGCACCGGCACATGATCGACGTGGAAACGCGGGCACATGGCCCTGTCCAGCGCCCGCAAACGCAGGCCGACGCGTTTGGCGCCCAGAAGGCAGGCGAATGCGCTGACCAGCCAGGACACGTCGGCAATGAAGCCCTCATAGCCTTCCAGATCACTGAAACCTGAGGCCAACCCCTGAAGATCGGGTTCGGTGACATCGCTGGGCAGTTCCAGGACCAGCGACTCGGCCAACGGCTTGTTCAGGGACAGTAGCAACCGGCCGAAATCGACGATCTGTACCGGAAGTTGGCGCTGCCAAATGGCGAGGTTTACATCGTCATCGAGGATACGGGTTAACGTTTGCAGCGTCTCTCCCTGAACGGGATGAACGACAGAGCGCTGTTTCAGATTCGGCACCCGCATCAGGCCACTTCCCCTTCATGCCAGGGCCCAAACGGATCTGGCAGCAATCGCCAGCCCTCGGCCCCCAATGCCATTTCCGCATCCGTCAGCAGGCAATCGTCGAGTTCGGCGGTGAGCTGGGCGAAGTCTATGTTCTGGCCGATGAACACCAATTCCTGGCGGCAATCGCCGGTGGCGGCAGTCCAGTTCTGCATGATCCCGGCCGTGCTTTCTTCATCCTGCGGCCATTGGCTTTTCGGCACAAAACGCCACCAACGCCCGGCGAAGCCATGGCGCATCAAGCCACCCGCCTGGGACCAGCTGCCAGCGTCCATGCGCTTGTTGGCCAGCCAGAAAAAACCTTTGGAACGCAGCAGCTTTCCATTCACCCAGGGGCGGTCGATGAAGCTGAAAAAGCGCTGCGGATGAAACGGACGACGGGCTCGGTAAACGGTCGAGGCGATGCCGTATTCATCGGTTTCCGGTATGTGCTCGCCACGCATTTCCTGTAACCAGCCAGGGGCCTGAGCAGCCTTATCAAAGTCAAAGCGCCCGGTATTCAGGATTTTTTCCAGGGGCACGACGCCCATGACCATCGGAATAATGTCTGCTTGTGCGTTGAGGCGTTGAAGAATCGCGATCAACTCCTGGCGCTCGCAGCTGCTGATCAAATCGATCTTGCTGATCAAGATGACGTCGGCGAACTCGACCTGTTCGATCAATAGATCAGTGATCGAACGGTCGTCCTCCTCGTCCAGCGTTTCACCACGTGTGCTGAGGCTTTCGGCGGCCTGATAATCGAGCAGAAAGTTCACGCCATCCACCACGGTGACCAGGGTATCGAGGCGTGCGAGGTCAGCCAGGCTTTGCCCTTCTTCATCACGAAAGGTGAAGGTTTCCGCCACGGGCAGCGGCTCGGAGATGCCCGTGGATTCGATCAACAGGTAGTCAAAACGTCCGTCCCTGGCGAGCTTGCTGACTTCTTCGAGCAAGTCTTCGCGCAAAGTGCAGCAAATGCAGCCGTTGCTCATTTCGATGAGCTTTTCTTCTGCTCGATTCAGGCTGACATCCCGCTGGACTTCACTGCCATCGATGTTGATTTCACTCATATCGTTGACGATCACGGCGACCCGCAGGTTGTCGCGATTACGCAGGACGTAGTTGAGCAACGTACTTTTTCCGGCGCCGAGAAAGCCCGACAGGACGGTCACGGGGAGACGATTGGGCATCAGCAATTCCTCAATGGGGCGCCCGATTGCAGAGGCGGGCTTGATTGATGTTATAGTATAACAACACATTCAAGCCACTTTTCTCCAGACTCTCACGATGGACCTGCCGATGAACGCGCTCACTTTGCCGGATATCGCCGTGCAAGCCTCTCGCCAAGCCTTGCCACTCGACTGGGTGGGTATGTGCGGCATTGCCCTCCCTGTTCTGCTTGAAGGCCAACGGCTCAGTGCAACAGCAGACGCGGGTGTGAGCCTCGACGATGAAGAGGCTCGCGGGATCCATATGTCACGTTTGTATCTGGCGCTGGAAATGCTTGAGCAGGAAAACCTGACGCCGACGCTGCTACGACGAGTCCTGCAAAGTTTTCTCGACAGTCATGAAGGACTGTCCCACAGCGCTTATTTAAAAATTCACGCCGATTTACTGCTCAAAAGGCCGGCGCTAATAAGCCCGCTGGCAGGATGGAAAACTTATCCAGTGAGCATTGAAGTGAGTTTGAAAAATGCGATGTTCCACGTGGAACTAAAAATAGAGGTTGCTTATTCCTCGACTTGTCCCTGCTCAGCGGCATTGTCCCGACAGTTGATTCAGCAGCAATTCGTCGATGACTTTGCCAACAAGTCACTGCACCACGCAGAAGTCTTAGCCTGGCTTGGTTCGCCAAAAGGCATCATTGCGACGCCCCATAGTCAACGCAGCACCGCACATTTGTGCTTGCGTCTGGACAATCAGGTGGATGACCTGCCGCTGATTGCACTCATCAACGAGGCTGAAGCGGCACTCGGCACCGCTGTACAAACCGCAGTAAAGCGCGCCGATGAACAGGCTTTTGCTTTGGCCAATGGTCAGAATCTGATGTTTTGCGAAGACGCCGCGCGACGTCTGAACGTCGCCCTGAAACGCAGCGCCGATATCGCCGCCTTCCACATTCGCGTGGTCCACGCCGAAAGCCTTCACGCCCACGATGGGGTCGCCGAAAGCCGGTGGAACCGGGAGGCGTTTCAGTAGATCAATCAGTCCCGCTCCCACATGATCATGCTGGAAGCGGGTGCCACGGCGAAGAGCTTAGGCTCTCGGCTTGACCGTTCCGCAATCCTGCCCCAGCCACACGGCGCGGCTTTCCAGACTACCCTTTTGCTGGATGCCCGTGGCATTGAAGGTGCCGTTGACCTTGGTCGTGAACTCGCGGTCACTGAGGAACGTGGCAACTCCGGTCCCCTGCGCTTTCGGACAGCTGAAACGGAACTTCCACTGGTTGCCGGTGCGGTCAGTGACTTCCTGTTTGCAGCCCGACTGCGGGTCCGTCAGTGGAATGTCGTCGGTCTGCACTTGTTGCGGCGTCAGGCAAGCCCGAATCCCTTTGCCGCCCATGGTGATGCCCTGCTTCTCCAGTTGCGCGCGCTGTTCCGGGGTCATCTGGCTCTGCAGCTGACCGAGGATCAGTTGCAAGTCCGGTAGATTCTGGTCATCGACCTTCATGTTGCTTGTGGTCAACTCCCACAACCCGGGTTGCAACATCTGTGCGTGAGCCGCCACAGGAAGTGACAAGCCAATAGCCATGGCCAAACCCAGCAGACGAACGTTCATCGAGTAACTCCTGATCAGTAGTGGCCGTTAGACGCTAACCTTAGGTTTCGGTTCATGGGCCAATTAAATAGCGACATTTTGCACGGAACATGGTCTGTTAAGCACTGAATCTTCAGGAGCAGGGTTGCCCCATGGATTACTTCGGACCACACATTTTCGGCTACACCATTGCACTGCTTCACTCGCTGGGCACGATCGCGGCCATCCACGCCGTGCTCAACGTACGCACCGCTCAGGGATCGATCGCCTGGGCGCTTTCATTGGTGTTTATGCCGTACCTCACTCTCATTCCATACCTGATCTTCGGTAGCAGTACCTTCGATGGTTACATCAAGGCCCGGCGTCAGGCCAACGAAGAAATGCGCAAAGCCGTCTCCGAACTCAACTGGCGTCCTTGGGTCGAGGAGGCACTGACCGCTCGTGCTTCCAATGCTTACTCGTCGTTGCGGGCTATGCCCAAGTTGGGTCGCATGCCGTGTCTGGCGAACAACGAAGTGCACTTGTTGATCGATGGCCAAGCCACATTTGATTCGATTTTCGAAGCCATCAGCCATGCAAAAGTAGCCGTGCTGGTTCAGTTTTTTATCATCCACGATGACCGGCTCGGCCAGCGCCTGCACAATCTGTTGCTGAAAAAAGCCGCCGAAGGCGTCGCTGTGTACCTGCTTTATGACCGCATTGGCAGCCACGCCCTGCCCAGGAGTTACGTACAACCGTTGCGCGATGCCGGTGTTGAAGTCAAAGCGTTCGCCACCCGAAGTGGCTGGCTCAACCGCTTCCAGGTCAACTTCCGCAACCATCGCAAGATCGTGGTAGTCGATGGGGTGCTGGGCTTCGTGGGCGGGCATAACGTCGGCGACGAATACATGGGTGAGAAACCACCCCTGGCGCCGTGGCGAGATACTCATGTTCGCGTACGCGGACCGGTGGTGGCCTGTATGCAGGAGTCGTTTGCCGAAGACTGGTTCTGGGCTGCACGATCATTGCCGCCATTGATCCTGCCGGATGAGTATCCCGACGACGGTGTGCTGTGCCAATTTTTGGCGAGCGGTCCGGCGGACTCCTTCGAAACCTGTGCGTTGTTCTTCGTTGAAGCCATCCATGCCGCGACTGAGCGCGTGTGGATCACCACTCCCTATTTCATCCCCGACGAAGCGGTATTTGCGGCACTCAGGCTCGCGGTAATGCGAGGTGTTGATGTGCGATTGTTACTGCCGTCACGTCCGGATCACCGGATCGTCTACGCCGCCTCCAGTCTGTACGCCTTCGAGGCTGTCCGCGCCGGTGTCCGGGTTTTTCGCTATGAACCCGGTTTCGTGCATCAGAAAGTGGTGTTGATCGACAGCGAAATCAGCGCCATCGGCAGTGCCAACATGGACAACCGCTCGTTCCGGCTCAACTTCGAAGTGATGTTGCTGACGGTCGACAGCGTATTCGCTGCCGAGGTGGAACAGATGCTCAACGATGACTTCGCTCAGTCGCATGAAATCGCCAAAGACGAAGGCCGAGAGACCCGCCGCGTGCAGCAATTCGGCATGCGGGTCGCCCGGCTTATTTCACCGATTCTTTAAGGGTTATAGATGTCGTCGCGTGTCCATGGCAGCTCATGGCTGCCATCGGGATGGGCTTTGACTGCCAGGATCTGGTGCAGGTTGATCCAGCCCCTGGCAAACGCATAGGCGCATCCCGCCAGGTACAGCCGCCAGATCCTCAGGGTTTGCGCTGGAACTTGCCTGGACGCCGCTTCCAGATTGTCTTCGAGGCGTTCGCTCCAGTGGTCCAGCGTACGCGCGTAATGCAGGCGCAGGCTCTCGACGTCGACGATCTCCAGCCCCACGTCACTGATTTCGGCAGCGATCATCGACAGGTGCGGCAGTTCGCCGTTGGGGAATACATAGTGCCCAATGAACTCGCCAGCACCGCGTCCAACAGGACGACCATCGATGTGTTTGGCGGTAATCCCGTGGTTCATCACCAGGCCACCCTCTTTCACTGCGCCAAACAAGGTTTTGCAGTACTCGGCCAGGTTGGCGTGGCCCACATGTTCGAACATGCCCACACTGACGACTTTGTCGAAGCGCCCGTCTTGAGGCAGATCGCGGTAGTCGAGTAATTGCAATTCGACCAGATCTTCCAGACCTTCCTCTTTCACCCGTTCACGGGCCAGGGCGAGTTGCTCTTTGCTCAGCGTAATGCCAAACACCTTCGCGCCAAACTCCCGCGCCGCATACCGCGCCAGCCCACCCCAACCGCAACCGACGTCCAGCAAATATTCACCGGGCTGCAAGCGCAACTTGCGACACAAGTGGCGGAATTTGGCCTGCTGAGCCTGTTCCAGGGTTTCACTGCCGGTCTCGAAATACGCGCAGGAATAAGCCATGTCGCTGTCGAGCCACAGCTGATAGAACGCGTTGGAAAGGTCGTAATGGTAGGAGATGGCCTTGGCGTCGGTTTCTTTGTCGTGGGCGGTACGAACGGGTTGATCGTCGTCGTTCTCGTCCAGCATCGCCTGGCTCCATTCATCGCAGACGCGGATGACGTCGCTGATGGAACCTTCCAGCTCAAGTTTGCCTTCGACAAAAGCTGCTCCGAGCGCGACCAGGCTTGGATGGGTGAACTGGGAAACCATTTGTGGATCCTTGACCACAATCGTGACGCTGGGCGTCGGTCCCAGATCGAGTTCATGGCCGTCCCAGAGTCGCAGGCGTAGCGGTAACTGCAGATTCTGTAAGGCCGGTGGAAGGTGCGCGAGCATAGACTATCCCCTTGTTTCAGACGTCTGATGTGAGGGTAGACCATCCCGAAAAATAAGCTGGCTAGCGAATTAATAGCCGCTTTCTGTAATTCAGCGACGCTGTAACCAGCCATCGTGAATCCACTGCTTAAGCCAGGTCACAGCTTGAAGTGGTGCGCCCTCTCCATAGAAGACTGTCAATTCAGAGCACAGTTCAGCGAAGTTCCAGTCCCACTCAAACATGCCTTTTAGAGCTTTGGCCTCTATAGGCTCCAGGCTTCGATACTGGCAAACGAGCTCATTTCGACTAATCACCACAACGTGGGAACCGTCGAGTGCCGTACTGCCGGGAAACTGCGTTTCATCCTTTACCGATCGCCAAAGCGCCACACTGTTAAAGCAACACTCCAGCCATTGCAGCGAAGGACTGGGGCTGACTTGCAGCGTCGGCCAGTCTTCTGGTGCCAGAGTCGCCATGTCCTGCATCGTCAGCAGCGTTCCTGTTGGTGCATCGAATGCCAGCGTGAAAGCCCACTCCAGTGCCGCCAATTCGGCCAATGGCGCACTTTGTTCCGGCACCAAATGTTGACGAATGAAAGCCTCCAAGCCTTTGCCAAGCCAACGAAGACTGTAATGAGCTGAGGGGTTCTGACGCAAGTAAGCCGCGGCGAGTTCTTCAAACTCGTCGTCACCCAGCCAGTTCAAGATCGCCGGATAGTCGCCACGTAGAACTTCCTGTAGCCGCGCTTGATAGGCATTGTGATAAATCGCCAGCCCGGTACTGATATCCAGCGTCGGGCCGCCGATTAGGTTTGATGAGAGCTCGACATCAGCCGTCGACGGCTCTCCCAACAGGTAGCGTTCAAAAGCCAGTTGCCAGTCGTTCAGGCGCATTTCTGTCTCCGGGACAGCACGCCCTCACCCAACTCCCGGGCTTTTTTAAGTTCAGTGAGCAGTTCTTCAAACGGCGGTAAATGGTCATCGCGCTCCAGCAGCGTAGCGACCGGGCCGAGGTAATCGAGGGTCCGTTCATAGAGCGCCCAGACCGGATCGCTGACTGGATGGTCATGGGTGTCGATGACGTAATCCCCGTAATCGCTGTGGCCCGCCAAGTGAAGTTGGCGGATCTTGTTCGCTGGCAATCCTTGAATGAATGTCCAGGGATCGAACCCATGATTACGTGAGCTGACATAGACATTATTGACGTCCAACAGCAACTCGCAATCGCTCAGCCGACTCAGGGCGTCAAGAAACCCCCACTCGCTGAAATCATCGCCAGCGCTGCGCACATAACTGGAGACATTCTCCAACACCAGTGGACGCTGCAAAACGTCTTGCACCTGACGCACTCGGTCCGCGACGTAATGAAGGCTTTCTTCGGTGTACGGTAATGGCAGCAGATCATGGAGCTGATGGGCGTTGCCGCGGCTCCAGCACAAGTGATCGGAAATCCACGCCGGTTTTACTCGATCAGCCAACAGTCTGAGTTGTTGCAAATAGCCCGGATCCAATGCATGAGGCCCGCCGATGGACAACGACACACCATGCATCACCAGCGGATAACGCTCGGCGATGGCGTCAAGGTAGTAGAGGGCTTTGCCGCCCTGCACCATGAAATTTTCGGAGACGACTTCGAACCAGTCCACGGCCGGCGACTGATCAAGAATTTGTTGGTAATAAGCACTGCGCAGACCCAGGCCATAGCCCAGATAAGGAAGGGATGCAGACATTTGCGGACTCCTCGCAAAATGGCCGCAGTGGCGAGGGGGAAACCACTGCGGCGCCAAGCGGTGGTCGGTTATTCGCCGACCTTGCCACCGGCTTTCACACATTCAGCCTGAGTCATCGCCTTGAATCCGTGACCTTTGCAAACTGCCTGTCCCTTACAGGCGTTTTCTGCGGTTTTGCAATCGTTCATACCTTTGCACGAAGTCACGCCGTAGCAGTGAACCTGAGCAGCGTCGGCCGCCTGAGCTTGAGTCGCAACACCGGCAAACAGGGTGGCAGCGGCGATAGCGAGAGCGGCACCAGCGGTAGCGGATTTGAAATTCATTTGTGTTTCCTCTGTAATCTTCAGGTTTGTCGGCTGGAACGTTGTTCAGTCCCGACACAGCACTAGAGCGTGCTGCCCCAACGGCGTTACAGAGGCAGGCAAAAAATTTTCGACTCGCTCAACTGTCTTCCTTGAGCTTGAGCAAAGGCTCCTGAAACCGCAACAAACGCCCGGCGTTGCCCAGCACCAGCAACGTGCTGAAGTTATGCAGCAACGCGGCGATCATCGCCCCTGCCGCGCCGAGCCAGCCAAAAGCGGCGAAGGCAACAATTGCCAATGTCCAGCCCAATCCAATGATCACATTGACCTGCAAGGTCTGACGACATTGACGACTCAGACGCACACAGGTGCCGAGCCGGCGCAGGTCACTGCCGATCAACACGATGTCGGCCGAGGCCAATGCGATGTCTGCCCCACCCGCGCCCATTGCGACACCCACGACACCGGCCTTGAGCGCCAGTGAGTCGTTGATCCCGTCCCCGACCACCATGGGCCGGAAGCCGCTGCCGATTTCCTTGAGCACTCGATTGAGCTTGTCCTCAGGCAACGCCTGCGCTTCGACATCGCTGATCCCGACATCGCGTGCCAGCGTGTGCGCGACGCTCTGCCGATCACCGGTCAGCAGCAATTGCCGACCCAGACCGAGCTCCCGCAGCTCACTCAGGGCAAATCGCGCCTCGGGTTTGACACTGTCAGCCAGCAATAACCAAGCGAGAAATTCACCATCCAGCGCCAGCCCGGCAATCGGACCGTCGTGTTCAGGAACTGTCGACGTCGCAATGCCCAATTGTGCGAACAACTCCGGGCGACCCAGTGCGGCCTCGCCCTGCTCCGTCATGGCCACTACGCCCAAGCCTTGACGTTCGTGGATGTCTGACAGCAGCAAAAAATGCTCCTGTGTGACCAATCCCGCCAGCGCACGACTGACTGGATGACTGCTGGCCGAACCGAGGCTGGCGGCCAGTTTCAGGACGTGACTGCGGTCTTCCAGCGGACTGTCGATGGACTGCAAGCGCAAGGTGCCAAACGTCAGCGTGCCGGTTTTATCCACCACTAATGACGTCAGGTCTGCCAGTTCTTCAAGAAACGCCGAACTGCGGATCAGAATGCCGTGTCGCGCAGCCACCGCCACCCCGGCAATGGCCGTCGCCGGCGCCGACAGCACCAGCGCACAAGGACACGCCGCGACCAGCACCGCGAGCATCGCCTGGGCATCATTGGTGACGAACCACGTCACCGCGGCCAGCAACAACACCAACACCATGTAGCTGCCGGCGTAACGTTCCAGCAAACGAGTGATCGGCGGCTTTGAGCGCTCGGCACTTTGCATCAGAGCAATGACTTTGCCCAGGGTCGATTCGTTGCCGGTGCGGGTTACTTCAATGCGAAGACGCCCATCGAGGTTGATCGCCCCTCCGAATACCGACATGCCAACACCGGCTTCCATCGGCACCGACTCACCGGTAATGGAAGCGGTATCGAGGCTCGCTTGACCGGACATCACCCGGCCGTCCGCCGGCACGCGATCACCGGCACGGACCTCGACCAAGTCACCGGCCTTGAGGGTGCTGTTGTCGACTTCGAGGATCGAGCCATCCGCCTGAACCTTGCGCGCATGACTGCGGGTGAGTTTGCCGAGTGCGGAAATCGCTTCCTGAGAACCGATCACGCTGCGCTCTTCCAGCACGTGGCCGAAGATCATGATGATCGGCAGCAACGCAGCCGTCAGCAAATCACCCGTGGCCCAGGCACCGAGCATGGCGAGCGCGATCAACTGGTCTGTGATCCCGTGCAAGCTCGGATAGCGCAGGCTGTACCACGCGGAACGCATTACCGGCACGGCCACCAGCAGCGACGCAAACCCGAGCAGTAATTGACTGACACCGGCCTGCTCCGGCGACAGCCAGCGCCAGACCAGTCCAAGTCCGAGGAGGCCCAGGGCGAGCATGGCCAGCGTTAATTGCCGAGCGGCGCTGCGTTGCTCGGCCGAGGACAACAGGCTTGATGTGGCGGCGGTGTGCGCGGTCATTGGGCTGCTCCCTGAATGATCAGGCGGGAATCGTCTTTCGGATTGACGGTGGTCACGGAACCGGCTTGGCGGAGAATCTTCGGCATCCGCTCACGGTAAATACGCAGCAGCATTTGCGGGTCGGTGCCCTGCTGTTGCGCCTTGGCCAGGCTCAGTACGGTAGCGGTGTCGGCAGACGCTTTCGCCAGGCGTTCGCTGGCTTGGGCATGGGCCACTTGCAGTGTTCGATCTGCTTGTTCGTTGGCGGCCTGGGTCGCCTTCTCGGCTTCGGTACGCGCGTTGGCCACGGCTTTGTCGGCCTGCTGACTCGCGGTCAATACCGCGTTGAAAGCGTTCACCGCGGGACCGGGCAGGCTCGATTGCACATCGACTCGGGCGACTTCGATACCCAGCCCCTGCCCTGTTGCTGTCAGCTCGGCCAAACGTTGATTGATGCTTTGCACCAAATCACCTCGCAGACGTTCACGGCGCTCGGCAGCCTGATTGTCAGCACCGATCAGTTCCGGACGCGCCACTAGAATAGTGTCCAGATCCCGCGCTGCGGTCAGGGCCACAGCGCTGCGGGTGACCAGCCGATCCAGCGCCGGCAGCACATGTTCACCTTGCAGCACGAAGGCATACGGCTCGGTGACTTTGTAGAACACCCGCACATCAAGTTGCACCACACCGGCGTCACCCGTCAGCAGATAACCTGAACCGGCGAGTGCATCACTGAGCGGTGTGGCAAACGTGGCAACGCGATCAGCCTGCAAGGCAACATCACTGCGCAGGAGACTTTCCACTCGACGCTCGATAACCCGATCTGCCGCCGGCAGTAGCACCACCTGCTCAAAAGGTCGCGGCCATGCCAACAACAATCCGGCATTCTGGATGCGGTTCAGCGCACCAAAATGTAAAACCACCGCGCGATTCTGTGGATCAATCTGCCGCACATTAGAGAATGCCCAAGCTAACGCCGCCAGAATGGTCACGGCGTAAAGCGCGAGAAATGCCAGGCGCCCGGCCTGAATCCAAGGGCTACTTAACTCGTGTGTTCCACGTGGAACTAAACTCATGGCTGCGACCCGAGCTTGATTTCGAGGGCCGGCGGTCCGTCAACCAATACCCGAAATGGCGCGGCATCGGTGCGCAAAATCAGTTTGGTGCCCGGCGAAACAATGGTGCCCAAGGTGTCGAGTGAGCGCAGCAGGTTGTACAGCTGCGGCGAACCGGCATACGCACGGCCGTAAATTTGCGCCGCTTCAACTCGCGATTGAGCTTCAATGTCTGCGGCTTTGACCGTTGCATCGGCCTGCACGATTCGCGCATCCCGCTCGGCGGCGGAACGGATTTGTGCAGCTTCACGCTTGCCGATTGCGGTGCGTTCGGTGGCGATTGTTTCACGCTCGGCGCGCATGCGATCGACGGTGGCGGTCAGCGTAACCGACGGTAAGGTCAGACGCTCGATGCCAACTTGCAGCACGCGAACGCCATAAGTCGTGAGCAACTGCTGATCAATCTGATGACGAAGTTGCGCCTCAAAGTCGGCAATGTGAACCTGATTAGCGTCGGTGTTGACCAGGTTCGCCAAGTCAAAACTGGCGGCCGTGGTTTCCAGCGCAGAGCCGACAAAGGTGCGGATCTGCCGCGCCGCTTCATCCGGCTGATTCTGCACCGCGCGCATGAAGCGTTGCACGTTGTCCGGATCGCCCTGCACCTGCCACGCCACGTAAGCCTGAACGATGATGCGCAAACCGTCGCGGGTGCCGACATCCTGCAAACCACTGGAGGTGGTGCGCAGGCGCAAGTCGACAGGAATGGCCGCTTCAAACGGTGCCGGCCAGCGCCAGCCCAGACCCGGCTCCAGCAAAACCCGCGATGGATTGCCGAAACGTGTGATGACCGTGGCCTCCCCCGAGCGCACTTGAACAAGGCTCGCGGCAGCGATGGCAAACGCCACGAGCAATGCTGCCCAGCCCATGCGCCGCCAGGGAAACGGGCCGGCTTCTTGTGGGTCGCCGTGGTGATGATGGTGGTGACCGTGGCGATGCCCGTGATCGTGGCCAGCGTGGTCATCGTGATCGTGTGAGTGCGACTGGCTCAATGGGTAGCTCCTGGCTGGGTGCTCGTACGCGGCGACGCAGGATCAGCCGGCAGCGTGAAAGTACGGAGGTCGATGGTCGGCGCATTGCTGCTGCCACCCAGACGATGATCAAGAATCAGCAGCTTGGCGTTCGCCAGGCCCTGGCTCAGTTGACTGAGGTATTGCTCCAGCACAAAAGCCTGGCCGGCGCTGGCGTAGGCTTTCTGCTCCGCGCTGAATTTCAGGTCCGCCACCTGGGCCGTGGCGTTGATTTCATGAGCGCTAGCGGTCGCTTGATCACGGGTGATGCTCGCTTGCAGTTGTGCCAAATGGGTCGCCTCGGCGGCAGCACCGCGTTCCCGCGAGATCAATGCTTGAGCGCCGATCTGTGCCGCTTGCACACCGTGGTAAGCATTGGCAGCGCCGGCCGGTGGATGAATCGCTTCCACCACAGTGGCGAGAATTTCCACGCCACTGTCGAGTTTCTGCAGGTCAGCCTGCACCGCCCGGCCGATCTCATCAGCGAGCCCTACCCGGTCTTCGCCGAGCAACCCATCAAGGGTTCGCGAGGCGAAGTCATGCACCAGAATCCGGCTGGCGGTGCTGCGAATCAGTGTCGGTACATCGGCACTGTTATAGGTGGCCGCCAATGCCGCTTGATCGGTCAGGCCGATTCGATAAACGAAACGCACGTCCATGTTGACGATCTGGAAGCTTTGCTTGTCGGCGCGGCTGCTGGCGATGACCTGGGATTTGTCGTTCACATGACTGGCGTCCCATAACCGATTGGCAATCGCCGGTGCCGGGCCTTCGGCGGGCTCGGGCACAACCGGTGCCGAGGCTTCGCCAACGCTGGTGGCCAACTCGTGAACCACGCCGTTTTCGACCTTCAACACGCGGCCCAACGGCCACGGCAAACCGGCGTGCAAACCAGGACCAAACACCTCCACCGGTTTGCCAAAACGCTCGTAGATACCCCGCCCCTGCAACGGTATTTCGTGGATCCCGGTGAGTGACCAGCCGACGAAAATAATCACCGCCAGCACCGGCAAAAATGCGCGACGCATGTAAGTGAAGGCCCAGATCTGGCGCAAGTCGATACCGAACCGATTGTGCAATTCGTGCTGCAAGGCGAGCAGCGGTTGCGGCGGCCAGCGCAGCATGTCGGCGATAAAACTGCGTGCCAGCAACGCAGGTTCGAGTTGTTGGCGCTGCGGACTGAACAGCGACAACACCGCACGCAACAGCAACTCGGCTGCGACCAACCCCGGCAGTAAACCGATCAGCACCGCCAATCGCACTGGCCACACCGAGGTTTCGCTGGCGAACAACAGACACAACGCGCCGAGCACCAGGCAAATGATTGTTACCCGAGTCAGTTGCGCCAGTGCTCCGGCTTCCGGCCATTGGGCGACGTTTTCCTGAGCCAGTTGCCGCTCGACGACCAGCAGACCAAACGCCAACAGCAATGCCAGCACTGCGCCGACACTGGCCGATAACCCCAGCGCTGCGGGTGGTAGCGCGAGGTTCCAGAACTGACTGATGCTGAACAAGGTCAACAGCGCCCAACCGCCGAGCCAGAGTGTCGGCGCGCCGATCTGGCCCAGCATGCGTACCGAGCCCTGACTGAGCCGATCCAGCAATCGCTCATACCAACCGTCAGGCGCAACAATTTCGTCAACGACCACCACGGGTGGCATCGGGTTCATTGTCTGTGCACGCCACCGCGTGGCCCACCAGGCTGATTGCAGACCGGCAACCAGCACCAGAAAAGCGGCGCTCTGATTTACCAGCAATGCGCCCCACAGCGACTGTGGCGCAAACAATCCGACAAATAACGCCAACACCAGCCCGACCGCTGCCAATGTACTCAGGCCAATGGCGAACTGACGCAATCGCCGCCCCTGAAACACCGCCTGCTGAAAGCGCGGCAACCCTGCTACCTGCGCGCCATCGACTTCGAGATCGACTTGCATACCACCCCAATGTTTATTCAACGCGGACACCGCATTTCGTTACGGTATAACAATATTGGTGAAATTATTGTTCTAAATCCTTTCAGCTACTACTTTTAACCAGCCCGATCCCTTCAATTCAGGAGTCCATCCATGAGCAGCTACGACGTCGTGATTCTGGGCGGTGGCCCCGGCGGTTATAACGCAGCGATCCGCGCAGGCCAGCTGGGTTTGAAAGCGGCATGCGTCGAAGGTCGCGCGACCCTCGGTGGTACGTGCCTGAACGTCGGCTGCATGCCGTCCAAGGCGCTGTTGCACGCCTCCGAACTCTACGACGCGGCCATGGGCGCGGAATTCGCCAACCTGGGCATCGAGGTCAAACCCACCCTCAACCTCGCTCAGATGATGAAGCAAAAGGATGAAAGCGTTACCGGGCTGACCAAGGGCATCGAATTTCTGTTTCGCAAAAACAAAGTCGACTGGATCAAGGGCTGGGGCCACATCGACGGACCTGGCAAAGTCACGGTCACCGACAGTGCTGGGGGCAAAACCGGGCTGAGCGCCAAGGACATCATCATCGCCACCGGCTCCGAGCCCACTCCCCTTCCGGGCGTCGACATCGATAACCACCGAATCCTCGACTCCACCGGCGCGCTGTCGCTCAGCGAAGTACCAAAACATCTGGTGGTGATCGGCGCCGGCGTCATCGGCCTCGAGCTGGGCTCTGTGTGGCGGCGCCTGGGAGCTCAAGTCACGGTCGTCGAGTTTCTCGATCGCATCTGTCCGGGTGTGGATGTTGAGGCCGGCAAAACACTTCAGCGCTCGTTAAGTAAACAGGGCATCACCTTCAAGTTGAGTTCGAAAGTCACCCACGCCACGTCATCGGCGAGCGGTGTTCAGCTCAGCATTGAACCGGCGGCAGGCGGTACCGCTGAGTTGCTGGAGGCCGATTACGTGTTGGTGTCCATCGGGCGCCGGCCTTATACGAAAGGTCTTGGCCTGGAAAACGTCGGCCTCGCCACAGACAAGCGCGGCATGCTCGCCAACAAAGGGCACCGCACCGAAGCGGCGGGCGTGTGGGTGATCGGCGATGTCACGTCCGGGCCGATGCTCGCCCACAAGGCGGAAGACGAAGCCATGGCCTGCGTTGAACAGATCGTCGGCAAGGCGGGTGAAGTGAATTACAACCTTATACCTAGCGTGGTCTACACCAAACCGGAACTGGCCAGCGTCGGCAAGACAGAAGAGCAGCTCAAGGCCGAAGGTCGCGCGTACAAGGTCGGTAAATTTCCATTCACCGCCAACAGTCGGGCCAAGATCAACCACGAAACCGAAGGCTTCGCCAAAGTGCTGGCCGATGAACGCACCGATGAAATTCTCGGCGTCCACCTGGTGGGCCCGAGCGTCAGTGAAATGATTGGCGAGTATTGCGTGGCAATGGAGTTCAGCGCCTCGGCCGAGGACATTGCGCTGACTTGCCATCCACACCCCACACGGTCCGAGGCGTTGCGCCAGGCGGCGATGAATGTGGAGGGGATGGCGACGCAGATGTAAGGCTTTAAGTTTTTCGTTATCCGGTCTACCGCCTTCGCGAGCAGGCTCGCTCCCACATTTAATTTGTGTCGTTCTGTGGGAGCGGGCTTGCTCGCGAAGGGGCCTACTCGGTTTAAGGCAAGTGCCCCAACGGCAACGCCCCCGGTGCCTTCACCGTATGAATCGCAAAGTTACTGCGAATGTCGCTCACACCCGGCAGTTTCAGCAGCCGCTCCGTGAGAAAACGGTCGTACCCGCGTAAATCCGGCACCACGACTTGCAGTAGAAAATCCGATTCCCCGGACACCAGAAATGCCGAAATCACTTCTGGCAGCGCCGTCACGGCCACACGAAAGGCTTCGGCTTGCTCGTCGTTATGACGTTCAACTTTGACCCCGACAAACACCGTCAGCCCGAGCCCTACCTCGTCACGATCCAGATTGGCCTGATAGCCGCGAATCACCCCGGCCTCTTCCAGCATCCGCACCCGCCGCAAACAGGGTGAGGCGGACAAGCCGATTTCTTCCGCCAGTTGCACATTGCTCAATCGACCGTCCCGTTGCAGGGCAGCGAGGATTTTACGGTCGTAGGCGTCCAGTTTCATGATTTGGCAGATCCTGATGGTTCAATCGTCTTGAAGTGGCAGATTATGCCAATCCTCATCGCTTTAGAAGCTGACTACGCAACCACCTGCCCTGCCCTTGCGCCCTAGACTGGCCTTACCGAATCGACAACGAAAGGGGCGCAACATGGCAGGACTCTGGGTGTTTTTCATGGCGTTGGCGGTGGTGTATTTGTTACCAGGGCCCGACATGATCCTGTTGCTGCAAACTGGCGTCCGCCAGGGAAAAGGGGCTGCATTGGCAACGGCAATCGGCCTGGGCATTGCCCGGGGTTGTCATGTGGCGTTGGCCGCGTTGGGGTTGGCGGCGTTGTTCAAAGCCGCGCCGTGGACCTTCGATGTGGTACGTCTGACCGGTGCCGCGTACCTGCTGTGGATCGGTATTCAATGCCTGCGCACCACGATGCTGCCGAACCTGAACGGCACTGACACAACGGCAGCGAAATCGCGATGGCCGGCGGCAATCCAGCGCGGCCTGCTCACCAATTTGCTCAATCCCAAAGCGTTGTTGTTCTGTTCGGTGCTGCTGCCACAATTCATCGATCCACACGCAGGATCAGTCCTCAGGCAATTCGCGATCCTGGGCGTGGTGCTGGTCGGTGTCGGCTTCATCTTCGACAGCGCCTATGCACTGGTCGGTGCGGCGCTGGGCCGTTGGCTGCAACGCAGTCCTTCGGCCCAGCGACTTCAGCAGTGGCTGTTTGGCAGCCTGTTGATCGGCTTCGCGGTGCGGCTGACCTTTGTGCAACAGGCGTAAGCCTTATGGCGCCCGACGGCGACGACGGTTGATCAACAGCAACGCCACGGCTGTCACGCCGATGACACCGCCAATCTGCAGCGGCCACTTGTAGGGTCGCAGAACCGCACGCGTCGCATCAGTCGCCTGGGTCACATAACGTTTGCTGGCATTCTCAAAGTCGGGATAAGGGCACTGGTGACCAAAATCCACGGCCCACGCCACATAAGGCCCTTCTTTCACATAGCGCTGGTACAACGCACTTTGCTCTTCAAGGCTGCTGTTCCAGCCCGCTGCCGCACACAGTACCGCCGCAAAGGCCTGGCTGGTGTGAGGCAAATTATCGGCGGCGCGACTGGCCAATGCCGTGGCCACAAATCGATAGTGATAGCGCACATCGGGTTTGGCGGCACTGGCTTGCTGGCGCTGGACTTCACCTTCAGCGACTAATGGCCCGACCTTCAGCTCAGTGTTTTCGAGGCTGTAGTTGCCGCCAAACGTGGCATAGTCCGGGGTCATTTCGTAACCGAGAATGTCCATTCCCCACTCGCGCGCCGTCCAGGCAGCATTGAACAGAGCGCTAGCGCGTTTGGTCGGCCACCACGCGGCGTCGGCCAGCTGACGTTGCTGCGCATACAACCGCGCTTTTTTCTGTAGATCAGCATTGTCGAAGTAGGTCAGCGCTTCGTCGTAGCGCTCTTCGCGCAGCAATCGGCGCCCGAGCAGATTGCGCAATTTGGCGGCCACCGGAAGCGGCACGTAGTTGTCGCGATCCTGCTGGCTCAACGGCGGTGGTGCGGGCACCTGCGTGTCGACGTAATGCTTGAGTTCATCGACGGTCAGCACCCGCTCGGCCACCGTCGCGGCATCGAGCCAGTAGATACTCTGGCTGCGATACAGCTGATCGAATGCTTGCAGGTAATCCCCGCGTTGCAGCGCCAGAATCGCACTTTCACCCTCGACCCGGCACTTGGGCTGAAGCGTTTCATAGTCGTAGTCCGGTGTCCGGCGATCACCCCATGATTCATCCTGCGGGAACGCCTGAGCCGCCTTGGCATACGCCGCAGCCGCTGCGTTTTTATCGCCATCGCGCAACGCCAGTTTCGCCCGCAACCACCACGCCAGGCCGCCGTCGCCGGCGTGTTCGAGGAAGGCCTTGGCGCTGGCGTAATCGCCTTGTTGATAGTTCATCGCGGCCAGTCGATCCGCGTTATCCAGGCTACCGCGCGTGCTGCTTTGCAGCAGCTTGATCAGTTTCAACTCGTTCGCCGGTTGCTCACCGAATGACCAGCCCAGGCGGCTGATCAAGGACGCGGTCGCCAGTTGTTGCACCGGTTTATCCTTGAGCAGCGCGCTCAATTGATCGTCCGGCATCGCCAACAGATCCGCCATCAACAGCTTCAACGAGGTGTATCCCACCGCCGAGCCGTGGAGATTTTGTGCGGCGTAGAGTTCGATGGCGCTGTCCCAGTCGCCGGCGGTCCGGGCCACACGAGCTTCTTCACCGAGGCTGGCGACACCCAGTTCCAGTGGGTCGCTGAAGTCGTCGATGCTCAGCTGACGGGTCTGCTCGAACGCCTTGCGCGCCTGCGCCAGCAGATCGGGCGACGCGCCCGCCTCGGCACTCATGGCAAATAACGCCCGGCCCAGCGAATACGCGGCCCAGGTGCTGCGCAAGGCACGTTGATCGGCCGGCAGCGCCAGCACTTTTTCAAAGTATTCGGCGGCCAATCCATAATCACCCGCACTGAACGCCGCAGCGCCCGCCAGATACAGCGTGAGCTCAGCCGGCAGGCTCGCGCCCTGCGCTTCGACCTGATGGGCATCCGTCAGGCTGCGTAGTTGTTTCACCAGTGCTTGCTGTTCCGCTGTCAGTCCGGCCTGCTCGGCGGTGTTTCGCTGTTCCAGGTACTCAGCCGCCTCCATGCCGTTGGGGGACTGCGCAATATGCTTGAGCCCCTTGATCGCATGCCCGAGACGATTGACCTCGAACTGAAAGTTGCCTTCCGGCAGCTCCGCAAGCGACTGTCCACGGTTGTCCAGCAAGCGCATCGGGAAGTCCGGGCCGCAAGCCAGCGCCGCACCCAGCGGCCAGCTGAGGCTCAAACAGAGCAGATGACGGGGCCAGTTACGGGTGAACATTCGAACCTCCTTGATCAATTTTTGTGCAGCGCGCCCAACCGACCGCTCGCTGTCCACCGGCGGCTATTCGGCCGTCGCCAAGGCGGGTGAAGGTAAGCAGATCCGGGCTTTGTTGCAATGCATAACCGGCCAACGCATCAACCCCCTCACAGCCCTGTACGGCCAGGGTCACGCGTTCGGGCCAAGCAGTGTCGAGGTTGCCCTGGTTTCTGAGGCTGATGTCATAGAGACCGTCTTGCGCACTCAGTTCCACACTCAAGCGACTATCGAGCGCGTCACCGCGAGCCACCGCGCCCAGCGTTGTCAGGCTCCAGGCTCGACGGTCGCCCGCCAGCGGCAGGGGG
>NZ_AKJS01000017.1 GCF_000282215.1 Pseudomonas sp. GM21 | reverse complement strand
TGGCAGGAAGCCGCTCCCGAGCAGCCGACGGTCAAGGCGTTGGGCGAACGCCTGGCGCTGGATTCCGGCACCTTGACGCCATTGCTCAAGCGACTTGAGCAATTGCAGCTGGTGCAGCGTCAGCGTTCGGCTCGCGATGAGCGTGAAGTGCACCTGAGCCTTTCACCCTCCGGTAAGGCTCTGCGAGACCAGGTCGGCCCGCTCAAGGCCCGCCTGTTGTGCGACAGCGGGGTGGATCTGGATCGTCTGAGTGATCTGCGTGAAGGCCTTGATCATTTGTTAGGGCAGATCAAGGCGCTGTCGTAGTCGGCACCCACACGTCGAGCAGGGTGGCCAGATCTTCACGGCGCAAGGGCTTGACCAGGTAGTCGTTCATGCCCGCCGCGTGGCAGCGTTCGCGCTCCTCGGACATCGCGTTGGCGGTCAGCGCGACGATGGGCAGCTGCGGCCAGCGCCCGCTGCGGCGGATTTGCCGACTCGCTTCGTAGCCGTCCATTACCGGCATGTTGCAGTCCATCAACACCAGATCGAAGTCACTGAGCTCAAGCTGATCCAGAGCTTCGGCACCGTGGGCGGCGACGATGACTTCAC
This sequence comes from Pseudomonas sp. GM21, assembly GCF_000282215.1. Classification (GTDB taxonomy): domain Bacteria; phylum Pseudomonadota; class Gammaproteobacteria; order Pseudomonadales; family Pseudomonadaceae; genus Aquipseudomonas. The sequence goes on along the minus strand of NZ_AKJS01000017.1, from coordinate 79,358 downwards.
AGCCGAGTTTCCCCAGCATGCCCTTGGCCACCATCTGATTGACCGGGTTGTCCTCGACCAGCAAAACGCGGCCACGCCGCGGGTGGGGCACGACTTCGACCCGCACTTCGTTGGTCATTGTGGTTTGCGGCTGCAAGACTCGCTGCAAGTTCTGGTACAGCGCGTTACGCGCCAGCGGTCGCGCTTGTTGCTGCAAGGGCGCGAGTGCGCTCGCCTGTTCGCTGGGCATGAAGTTGCCATAAGCGGTTACCAGCAAAATCGGTGCGGCAAGGGTGGGGCGCAGACCAAACAGGCATTCGGGGCAATCGGTGATCAGGACATCAGGCTCAATACCCATCAACGAGTCATCCATGGAACGTTGTTGATAGTCGAGCCCCCATGCAGGTAACAGGGTTTTCAGTAGCTCGGCCAGCCCGCTACTGGCGGCGGTGATTGCAAGGACCTTGCCGGACAGCGGTGCCGGGGACATGGCGCGGGTGTGGGCAGGCAGCGGCAGGTCGGCGCAGAACTGGCTGCCGAAACCGGCTTCCGAGCTGATCGTCAGACGCCCCTGCATGGCTTCGCAGAGGTTATGGGTGAGGGCCAGGCCCAGCCCCGTACCGCCAAACTGCCGGGTGATACCGGCACCGGCCTGGGTAAACGGCTGGAAGATCTTGGCCTGGGCATCCAGGGCGATCCCGATACCGGTATCGCAGACCTCGATTCTGACGCCCTCCGCAAACGTAGACAGACGTAAGTCGACCCGTCCGAAGCGGGTGAATTTGAGTGCATTGGACAACAGGTTGCTGACAATCTGCCGCACTCGGGTCGGATCCCCCAGCACCAGCGCCGGAAATTGCGGATCGATCAGGCACGTCAGTTCCACGCTCGGCGCTGCATTCTGGGACAACAGATTGGCGGTGTCTTCGACCAACGAGCCAAGGTCGAACGGAATGTGCTCCAGTTCAAGCTGACCGGCATCGAACTTCGACAGGTCGAGAATATCGTTGAGCAGTTCCACCAGCACTTTGCCTGAGTCATGAGCGATCGACAGTTGTTGCTGCTGCTCGGCAGTGAGCGGGCCGTCCAGCGACAACGCGATCATCCCTAACAGGCCGTTGAGGGGCGTGCGAATTTCATGGCTCATGTTGGCCACAAACACCGAGCGTGCTTCGGCCATATCGATGGCCGTGGTGCGCGCGATCTCCAGCTCCCGATTGGATTGGCTCAGTCTCGCATTGGTTGCCTTGAGCTCTGCGGTACGCGTCGAGACGATGCTTTCCAGTTGACTGAGGTAGTCGGTCAAGCGATTTTCGGCGTTGCGTCGTTGATGGATTTCGGTAGCGGTGTTTTCGAATTGTTCGTTGGCGGCTTTGACCAGAACACCGATTTCATCGTCCTCGTGCCCTGGCGGACATTTCACCCGGGCCGGCTCCACGCTACGCGGATCACGGCCACTGAGTTCGCGAATGACCCGCACCAAGGGTTTGGTCAACATCACGTAGAACAGCGCGAGCAGAATGCCTGTCAGGATCAGGCTTCGAGCGAAGCCGTTGAGCAGCGTCACTTCGGCCCGGCGCAGGAACCGGCTGCCGAAAGCGTAGGTATCGACCTCCAGTTGCAAGGTCCCGAGGGATTCGTTTGGCAGGTGATCGAGAAAGAGCCGGTCTTCGAAGTGCCGATTGGCGCCGAACAGGAAGTCGCTGATCACTCGATAACCGCTTTGCGTGCCTGGACGCTTGACGCTGGCCAGCACGGTATTGCGGTTATCGGTCAGTTTGGCACTGATGATCGCCGGTGAGCGCAGCAGGCCCAGAGTCAGTTCCTGGGCGAGTTCGGCGTCGATGTTGTAGGCGATGCGCGAGGCGGGATTATGGCTGATTTCCAGTAAAGACCGTATTTCGCGGTTGATGGAGGCGTCTTCGCTGGCATAATCGATGCCTATTTGCAGCAGGCTGAGCAGCGTGCCCAGAATGAAACCGACCAGCACAGTAAGCTTGGCTTGCTTGTATGACAGCCGGTGGGTGAATTTGATATCCATGGGGTGTTGAACCACTTCCGTTTTCTTTCGCTGCTCAAGCATAGCCGATCATGCAGGGATACCGGTGTTCTCGCGAACCCTTGAGCAAAGGATGAGCCGGGCACCGAACGCCGTGTATTCGTCGCTGTATCGCCATCATCACTGTGAACATGCCCGAGGAGAAGACGTGGACGCCCGATTGAATGCTTTTCTTGAACGCGCCGATGCTGTTTTGGCCCGGATCGAGCCGCTGCTGCCCGCACCTCGGCAAACCATCGACTGGAGCCAATGCCTGGCTGCGCGCTGGCAACGCGAGGGGCGCAGTGGTTTTCTGTTGCCCCTGCACGTCAGCCTCGATATGCGCCTGTCCGACCTGATCGGTGTCGACCGGCAATTGGAACAATTGGGTCGAAATACCCAACAGTTCATCGACGGCATGCCGGCCAACCATGCCTTGCTCTGGGGCTCGCGCGGCACGGGTAAATCGTCGCTGGTGCGTGCGTTGTTGGCCGAACACGCCAGCGCCGGTTTGCGCCTGATCGAAATCGAGCGCGATCACCTGGCGGACCTGCCACGAGTGGTCGAGCAAATCGGCAAATTGCCGCAGCGCTTCGTGTTGTTCTGCGATGACCTGTCGTTCGAGTCGGGCGAGGGCGATTATCGTGTACTCAAGAGCGTGCTCGATGGGTCCCTTGAGCAGGCACCGGATAACGTCCTGCTTTACGCCACCTCCAACCGTCGTCACCTGGTGCCGGAAAAGGAAAGCGATAACGAAAACTGGAAAAGGGTCGACGGCGAACTGCACCCCAGCGAGGCGGTGGAGGACAAGATCGCGCTGTCGGACCGCTTCGGCTTGTGGCTGTCGTTTTATCCGTTTACTCAGGAACATTTCCTCAACGTTGTCGAACACTGGATCGGTCAACTGGCCGGTAAGGCCGGGCTTGAGTGGCAGCGTGACGACGAGCTGGACATCCTTGCGGTGCGCTGGGCCGGGGGGCGAGGCAATCGCAATGGCCGTTGTGCCTATCAATTTGCCCGCTATTGGGTCGGGCTCAAGCTGTTGGAGCACAAAGCATGATTGATTTACAGAAGAGCGGCCAAGGCCTGGATGGTTACGGCATGATGTGGGCGCAGCTGGAGTCGTTGCTGGCGGACGAGCGTGATTTTATCGCCAATGCTGCACAGTTCTCGGCATTCTTGTTCAACCAGCTCGATGATCTGAACTGGGCCGGTTTCTACCTCAATCGTAACGAAGAGCTGGTGCTCGGTCCGTTCCAGGGGCAGATCGCCTGCGTGCGGATTCCATTTGGTCGCGGCGTGTGCGGGACGGCTGCGTCGACCTTGCAGACGCAATTGGTTGAAGATGTGCACGCCTTTCCCGGTCATATCGCGTGCGACAGCGCCTCGAACAGCGAATTGGTTGTTCCGTTGGTCAAGGACGGTCGTTTGATCGGTGTGCTGGACCTCGACAGCCCGAAACTGGCGCGTTTTAGCGCTGAAGATCAGGCGGGTATCGAGCGGCTGGCGGCGATATTCCTGCGCCTGACCGATTGCTGATCATGCGCTCAATCCTGCCTTGAGCAGCAGGCTTGGCCGGTCAACAGCGTCAATCTGCTGAGGATCGAGGAATCGTTCTGCGTACTGCAGATAAATATGTGCGTTGATGAACAACTCGAACAATTGCGGGTCGATGTGGGCGTCACGGCACATGTTGGCCATGATGCCCAAGGCTTCGCTCAAGGTTTTGGCCTTCTTGTACGGGCGATCGGCAGCGGTCAGCGCTTCGAAAATATCGGCAATCGCCATCATGCGCGCCTGCAGGCTCATCTCTTCACGCTTCAACCGTTTGGGATAACCGGTGCCGTCCATTTTCTCGTGATGGCCACCGGCGATTTCCGCGACGTTGTTGAGGTGCTCGGGAAAGGGCAGGCGGCTGAGCATGAGGATCGTCTGCACCATGTGGTGATTAATGATGTAACGCTCTTCGCGAGTCAGCGTGCCTCGGCTAATGCTCAGGTTGTAGAGCTCGCCCCGGTTGTATTTGTAGTGCGGTACGTCGAGCTTGAAACCCCACGGATTGTCATCCGGGATCAGTTCGCTTTCGGCGCGTTCGAACAGATGCTCGGGTTTGTCTGTCAGCAATGGCTCGCTGACGGGCAGCGTCGGCGCTGGCGTTCGATCCTGGCGGCGGTTCTCTTCCCATGAAACCCCGAGCCGATCATCCAGGGTTCGAGTCCACGTGCGTGAAGCAATGCTGCGCAAGCGTTGCAGATCGGCATCGGCCATGGCTTCGCCGCCCAGATTGCAGCGGGCGATGAACACGAAATCATCGTCCAGTCCCGCCAGAATGGAGTTGCGCAATTCGGCCAGATGGTGCTCGTCACCCCCTTGGGCAATGGCCTGCCAATAATTGATCCAGGCATCGCGCTTGAGCACCTCGAAGCGCATGCGGATCTCGTGGATGCGGTCGTTCAGGGTTTCAAGTTTGGTGGCTTTGTCGACCACGTATTCAGGAGTGGTGACTTTGCCGCAGTCGTGCAGCCACGCCGCGATGTGCAGGGCTTCCCACTCGTCTTCCGTAGGTTGATAGCCGCGAAAGGCCGGCTCCTGACTGGCGGCTGCAGCCTGGGCGATCATCAATGTCAACGCCGGTACCCGCTGACAGTGCCCGCCGGTGTAAGGGCTTTTGGCATCGATCGCGCCAGCCAGCAGTTGAATAAAAGAGTCCAGCAACTGTTTCTGTCTGGCTTGCAGGCGCTGGCTTTCAATACTCACCGCCGCCGCACCCGACACCGCCTGGAGAAATGCAATGCGGTCCGGTCGCAGCTTTTCCAGGTCGTGTTGTGTGCCGCTGTCGGCCAGCAACAGGATCAACAGGCCCACGGTTTCGTTATGCCGGTTGTGTAGCCGGATACCGATCAAATGAACCCGTGGGCTGTCCAGCGCAAGCATCACCTTTTGCAGGTCGGCGGCGCTTTCGAAACTCAGGCTGGTGACGACATTGTCGGTGTTCGACAACTGCTGCAACCACTGAGGGCTCTGTGGGTTGCGGAGTTCGTAGCCTTGAATCCCGAACGCAGGTAATGCCTGGGCGGTCTCGTTGATCACCAGCCCGTGAGGCTCCATGCGGTCGCTATCCTGTTCGCGCAGGTAAATCAGGCCTGCCTGGGCCTGCCCGATTTTCACTGTTTCAAACAACACCCGCTGCAGCAACGGTGCGAAACGGGTCTCGGCACTCAGGCTGTCAGTGATCTGGAAAAAGCTCGCCAGAGTGTCCTTCATGAGTGCCATCGACACGCTCAGTTGGTCGACCTCCAGCACTGGCGATCGTCGGCTGACAGGAAAGTTGAAATTGAAACTACGGATCGCATCGGCTTCCTGCACCAGTGCGCGCAGGGGTTTGACCAGAACTCTGGAAGTGAGCCACCCCAGCGGCAGGCACAACAGCAACGTCGCCAGAGTAATCAGCGCCCCTTGCCTGCGCATGCGGTAGGCATCGACAAGCAATTCATCTTCCGGCACCAACAGCGCCAGCTGCAATCCTTCAGGCCCACCTTCCTTCATGCTGCTGCGGGCGACAATCCATTGGCGACCCGCGACGTCCAGGCGATTACCTTCAGTGGGCCGAGCGAGCAGGGCACCGAGTGCCGGATTCAAATCGGCTGCCTTGACCAAACGTACGGTCTGCTCGTCAACGATCAGCCTGGTGCTGTCGGGATAGGCAACGGCATTACCCTTGCCATCGAACAGGACGATTTCGGTATGCGGGGTCACCACATGTTTGGCCAGCGTCGCCGACAGTTCGGCGAGGGTGAGGTCGGCGCCCATCACGGCGTTCGCGCCGCTGCGGCGGGCCAAGGTAGTGCCAACATCGTGAGTGGAGAAAAACACATAGGGTTCGGTGGTGATTTGGTCCTCATTGCTGCGGGCGCTGCTAAACCAGGCACGTGTGCGCGGATCGAAGGTTTCGTCGGGATTATCCTCGCGGTCGATGAGTGCCAGGTGCTGATCAAAAAACAAAGACTGGGATCGCACCTTTCCACCGTCGGCCGGGTGCTCGATGCTCCAGACTTGATAGGCCGCCGTTTCCGGGGCCTTGGTGAGTGCTTTCACGGCCGGGATGCGCAGGGGACGCACCATGAAAAAGTCGCCATTGCCGTAACCCAGATACAGCGAGGCCAGGTTGGGATTGTCTTTTAGAGATTGGCTAAAGGGCTTCAGCAGCGCGAGCCGTTGCTCCAGTGCCGACGCTTCGGTAGCCGGGTTGTCCACCAACAAGCTCAACAGGTGGCGGATCGGTTCATAGGTGCCTTGCAAATCCAGCCGGACATCCTGCTCGATCCGGTTGAAGAGTTTTTCGCTGCTGGACAGGATGATTTGCGTAGTTTGCCGGTAATTGAAAATGCCCAACACCAAGCTCGTGAGCAGCAGCAGGAAGGTAAACATCACGCTGATATGAACGTGCAACGGAAACCGGCGTTGATCTGCGCGCAGTGGGCTTGGCATACCGGGGTCTCTCCATGAGGGTAAACACACTGCTCAACGTTCAAGCATAGTTAATGCTCCCTCGTTTTGCTTCTGTCGTTGTGCCCTATTTGTTGTTGCAAGGCTTGCTCCAGTTCGAGCATGGCGCGCTCGATGGCTTTGGTGTAATTGGCGACGTTTTCGGGGTGGAAGACTTCTTGGCAGGCAATTTCGAGCGCCTCGCAGCTGTCAATCAATCGACACGCATGGACGATCCGGGCCGCCCCCTTGATTTTGTGGGCGACGTCCAGGAAAGGCTGGCGGTCCTTGCACTGGGACAGCGACCGCAATTGCTCACGGTCCAGACGATTGCTGTTCAGCAGCTCGGACAACAAGCGATGATCCAGCTTCGGATTACCACCGGTGAGCAGTTGCAGGCCTTCGAGGCTGAACGCCGGGACGCGGGCAATCGGCTTGATGCGTTCAATCCACTGCTTCAAGGCCGTCAGACTGAGGGGTTTGAACAGGCAGTCGTCCATCCCGGCCTGTTTGCAGCGTTGTATTTCTTCCGGCTGAGCATTGGCGGTAAAACCCAGCAGAGTGCAGACCGCGCGGGGATGTTGCTGTTCGTGTAGACGAATTGACCGGGCCAGTTCATAGCCGTTCATGATCGGCATGTTGCAATCAACAATGACCAGATCGAACAGCCCGTGCTTCCATGCCTCGAATCCGGCCTCGCCCTCTGCTGCTGCGCTGTAGTGGTGCCCCAAAAACTCCAGTTGCTGACACATGAGCAAACGATTGGCCGGGTGATCGTCGACCACCAGGACGTTCAATGGGGTTGAGGCGGGCTGAACAGGCGCTTCGGCAGTTTTCGGCATCAGCTCTGGTGGCAATGTCGCCAGATGCAGCGATATTTCGACTTGAGTGCCGACACCGGGCTGGCTGCGTAATTGCAGGCTGCCGCCCATCATCTCGCACAGCGTGCGACTGATCACCAGGCCCAACCCGGCACCCCCTCGGCTCGACTGCGCGCTATGGGTCGCCTGAGCGAATGGCTCGAACAGACGCTGTTGATCCTGCTCGCTGATCCCCGTTCCGCTGTCCTTGACCTGCACGCGCAGCAAGACCCGCTCGGGCTCGTCAGTAGCCTGTAACTCAACCACAATCCAGACCTGACCCTGTTCGGTAAACTTGATGGCGTTGCTGACCAGATTGGACAACACCTGCTTGAAGCGCATCGGGTCCAACAGCACATCGTTTGGCGGTTGTGCAGGACTGAAGTCCAGCAACAGGCGGAGGTTTTTCTGTCGGGCCAGGCCGTCGAAGATTCTGACCACCGAAGCCACCGTTTCTCCCAGGTTGACGCGCTCCGGGTTCAGGCTCAGATGCCCGGATTCAATGCGCGCAATATCGAGAATGTCGCCGATCAGCTCCAGCAGGTCTTTCGCCGAATGGTAGGCGACGTCAATGGCGGTGCGGTCTGGATGAGCCGGCTCGATACGTTTGAGGGTCAGTTCCAGCATGCCGATGATTGCGTTCATCGGGGTGCGGATCTCATGACTCATGGTCGCCAGAAAAGTACTTTTGGCTCTGTTCGCCTCATCCGCACGTTCCTTGGCCTCTCGAAGATCTTCGAAAAGTTGTCGCCGTTCGCTGATGTCGATCCAGCCGCCGATGATGCCCTGCACTTCACCGCTCGAGTCCCGGTAAGGTAGAACCCAGTGATAAATCGTCAGCGTGCGACTGCCGATTTGCAGGGTGCGGTCGAGAATCAACGGTGTCCCCTCACTCACGACGCGCTGATAGTCAGCCTGATATTCCTGAGCCTCGAACGCATTGCTCATGCTGCCATGAATGACACTTTTGCCGATGACGTCTTCGTATTTTGTACTGAAGGCTTCCAGGTAACTGTCATTGCAGCTTTGCAGCAATCCCTGCCGATCACGCACGTAGATTGGATGGGGCGTGCCATTGACCAGGGATCGCATGAACTCAAGTTGATCATTCAGCGCGCGTTCGGCCGCTTGACGCTGTTTTATCTGCCGACGCATGTAAGCGTTCCAGGCAACAGACATCAGCAATAGCACACCCGCAGCGAATACCACCTGATAGAACACCCGGTGATAGCTGCGCCAGGTGTTTTGCGCATTCGACGAGTATCCCCGCCAGCGGCTGTTGATAATGCCCAACTCCTGCGGGGTAATACTCAGCAATGCCTTGTCGACTATGGCGCTCAGTTCTTTGGCATCACGCCCTGTTGCGAGTGAGAACGCAGCCTGCTGCGTGCCAAGGGTGGAACTGATCTGAAGGGGCTGCTCGAAGATTCTGGTCGAGATGAAGTAGTTGGCGATCACCAGCGAGTTTACGGCGCCTTCAGCCTTGCCCTCTGCAACTAGCTGCACGGCACTGAAGGTGTCCGGGGTTTCGATCAGATTGACGTGCGGGAACTCCCGACGCAGGTAATCCACCATCGGATTGCCTTGGGCAATCGTCAAGCGCTTGCCCGCAAACTGCGTGAGATCAATCGGGTTATCGGGCACTTTGCGCGTCAGCAACACAAAGGAGTTTTCCAGATACGGGCGGCTGAAGTTCAGTCGCGTTTCACGTAGTGCGCTGGGTAGCAGGGCGCCAATCAAGTCGGCCTGATGATGACTGATTCGCTCGATCATTTCGTCATCGCTTCGGCTGCGCTGGATCTCGAAGCGCAGGCCGGTGCGTAATCTGATCAGATCAAGCAGGTCGGCAGTAACACCCCGAAAGTTTCCGTCGTCATCGAAAAACGTCAGCGGGGCAAACGCCTCATTGACCACTACGCGAACCAGCGGATGTTGCGCCAGCCAACGTTCTTCGCGACTGGTCAATTGCAGCTTGTGATCGGTGAGCAGGATGTCACTGCCTGCACTCCAGCGTTTGGCGATATTTTCTCGCTCGCTGGTGGGGGTGGCACTCAGTATCGCGTTGATGATCCCCAGCAGTTGCGGGTTGTTCTGATGTACGGCAAAGCTGAAGCCGTGGGCTTCATGTTTACCGAAGTTGGCCATCCGGACGTTGTTCAGGTAACCCTTGTTGATCAGGTAATGGGTTGAAATGGTGTCGCCGAGAAAGACATCCGCCTGGTCGAATGCGACAGCGTTGATCGCATTCTGGTACGACGGGAAGGTTGAGATAATTGCCTTTGGATACAGGGTTTTGACTTCTTCCATTGGCAAGTAGTGATACACCATGCTCAGCCGCAACCCGGCAAGGCCATCGGACAGGGATCGGGTTTCTCCTTCCCGTGTCACCAGTACCGGTTGGTCCACGGCGTAAGGAGTGGAAAGTACAAGGTCGGCATTGCGTGCTTCGAACCCATTGGCGCTGCCAAGCATATCTATGTCACCGTTTTCCAGCGCCTCGATCGCGTTGTCTCGGGACGCGTAGCGCTGAACCTTGATGGGCAGGCCGGTGGCCTTGCCAAGTATGCCCGCGTAATCGGCTGTGAAGCCTTCATAGTCGCTGCTGCTATTGGTCAGGTCGAAAGGCGGGTAATCGGGGGCTGAAGTGCCCAGAATGAGTTCACGTTTGTTGTTCAGCCATTGTCGTTGTGATTTATCCAGTTGGACTTCCATGTGACCGACCATTGAGCGACTGAGCAGGGTGTAATGCTCGCTGGCGGAGTGTGTCGCAGACACTGAGGTGCTCAGACATAAGCCAGCAGCTATCAGTATTAGATAATCCTTTAAACGACTGGTCATCCGGACTCTCACACTAAGGCGTTGCGTTTAGCCATATCGATGAGTTCTACCAGTGATCTGGCCTTGAGTTTTTGCATCAACCGCTTTTTATAGGTGCTGACTGTCTTGTTGCTGAGGAACATGCCCTTGGCAATTTCCTTGTTGGTACGGCCTTGTGCAAACAGTTGCAACACCATCAACTCCCTGTCGTTGACTGCCTTGAACAGTTCCAGGTCGGCGTATCGTGTGTCATCGCTACGGACCGGGTTCAATGCCTGGCTGGGGAAATAGTTGTAGCCTGAAAGCACCGCCTTGATTGCACTCACCAGTTCACTGAGGTCTTCCTGTTTGCAGACATAGCCCGACGCGCCGGACTGCATGCAGCGAATACCGAACAATGTCGGGCACTGAGCCGTTAATACCAGGGTTTTTAACGGGGTACACATAGCGTTGAAACGGGAGAGAACTTCTAGGCCATCCAGTTTGGGAATACTGATGTCGAGAATGACCAGGTCCGGCATGCATTCGCGAACCATCTGCATGGCGTCGACCCCATTATCAGTTTCACCGACAACTTTATAACCCTCATGTTCGAGCAACATTCGGACGGCAAGGCGGATAACGGGGTGATCGTCGACAATAAAAACGGAGTTCATAATCAGATCCCATGCGAGCTCAAATAAAGCGCGCACCTTAGCTCAGATAGTTGAGGTGGCGCATGAACTGACAGGCAGATAGCAGTGATATAGGAAAGATCCTACAGCCGAAGAGGAATCGGACTACGATCCAACTAGGTTTTGAATGAGGATCAATAAAAGTTTTGTATTAAGTGGAAGGATGAGTGTGGTGTTTTTTTAGATGGGTTGTTTGTGTGCCAAGTGTGTTTTTTAGTGCTTTGTTTTGGTAGCGAAACCCGGGTCAACAGGTTTCTAAAGTCTGATTGTTTCAAGGGTTTAACCAAGTAACCCGCAAAGGGTCGATTGTGCTCCTCGGAAGTTTTTTTAAGTTAGTCCAGTTACCCCAGGAGGTGATTGTTGCGTGAGCAGTGGGAGCTACCGATCAGTCGACTCTGCACAAGATGTAGGGCGATTCTGTTGGCGCTGATGTGCGAATCCACTATCGACCCGCTCCTCAGACGATCTGAACAGCGGGTCGGGTATTTATCCGCTTGAACGACCGGTCATTTCCAGGGCCATTTCGCTGGCGTAGCTGTCGGTCATGCCAGCGATGAAGTCGATCATGCGCAGGAATGAAGTGTGCAAAGGACCGTGAGGATCGGGCGCACTGTTGCCCAGCAGGTCAAGGATGCGGCGACTTTTGAACGACGGCGTTCGACCATTGTGTTGTTCCAGTGCCGCCCCGCAGAAAGCGTTCAGAAGAATCTCCAGCGTGGTGTAGGCGCCGATTTCATGCAGTGTCTTGCGTTTGTCCTGGAAGATTTTTTTTCTGGCCATGTCTTTGGCGTTCAAGACGCAGCGCTTGGCTGGGCCATGCATGTGCTCCACCAAGTCGCCAGGTAGCGTGCCGGCCAGCAGGGCGTCCTGTTGTTCGACGAAAGCGCGAGCCGCGGCATTGGTCAGGTGTTCGATGGCTTTTCCTCGCAGAATGGCCAGTTTGCGTCGACGCGAATCCAGTGGGCCCAGCTGTCGATAGGTTTGTGGAAGATCGTCGCCCACCAGGTTGAGCAGCAAAGACTCAACTTCGGCGTACTCCAGCAACTCCATTTCCAGACCGTCTTCCAGGTCGATCAGCGCGTAGCAGATGTCATCGGCGGCTTCCATCAGATACACCAATGGATGGCGCGCCCAGCGTTGCTCCTCCAGCTGTGGCAAGCCGAGTTTATGGGCGATCTGCTCCAGCAACGGCAGTTCGCTCTGATAACAGCCGAACTTGTGTTTCTTGTAGCCCAGTGAGTCAGCGTGCTTCGCTGTCCACGGATACTTCAAGTACGTACCCAGCGTGGCATACGTCAGCCGCGTGCCACCGTCGAACTGATGGTATTCAAGCTGAGTGAGCACGCGAAAACCTTGGGCGTTGCCTTCGAAATTCAGGAAGTCATTACGCTCGACTGCGCTCATGTCATCCAGCCAGCCACGGCCAGCGGCCTGCTGAAACCAGTGACGGATGGCGTCTTCGCCGGAGTGACCGAAAGGCGGATTGCCGATGTCATGGGCCAGGCATGCCGACTGCACCACCATCCCCAGATCACTCGGATCGCACCAGTCGGGCAGACCGTCGCGAATGGTTTCACCGACACGCATGCCCAGCGAGCGGCCGACACAGCTGACTTCCAGCGAGTGGGTCAGGCGCGTGTGGATGTGATCGTTGCTGGTGACTGGATGGACTTGGGTCTTGCGTCCCAGCCGGCGAAAAGCGCCTGAAAAAATAATGCGGTCATGGTCTTTGTGAAAAGGGCTGCGACCGAGTTCCTCTGGACTGTGCAGAGGTTTTCCAAGGCGTTCGCGGGTAAGCAGGGTTTGCCAATCCAAGGCTGGTCTCTCCGTCAGGTGACTGATCTTCTAGCCTAGATCCCGGCGGGGTCAATGTCGATGAGCAGCAGCTGCTCACCATTGTCGAAAAATTGCCCGGCGGTGAGACAAGTCTTGTTTGTGTGATCGCGTGATCACCGGTCAGGCACACAGGATGGAACCCCTCGATAAAGAGGTTCATCCCGTTTGTTTGGCACTTCAGTGTTTAGGTGAATTGCTTTGCAGGACCAGTTTGATCAAGGGCCCGAGGCTGGTGCCCAGACGAACCAGGCGAGTCAGGCTGCTGACGCCACCGTTCCTGGTACTTTTCCCGGTCAAAAAGCCCAGCAAGGTCACCGCTGCCACGCCCCAGAGCGGGGCATGCTTGATGCCAAAGTTGCTCTGGAAGTCTTGTGACATCCCACGTATCCGCTGCAAAGGCAGCAGCAGTTCTCTGGATTCATGGCGAATTTCCTGACGGTGCATTTCCATGCGCAGGCGAATCAGTGCCTTGCGCATTTCCGTGCGCGAGCTGTTGTGCGGCAGTTCAGGCAGGCTCATGGCAGCAGGCGCTCCCGATCATTGGCCAATTCTTCCAGGGTGCCATGGAAGGGCGAGGACTCATCGAAAACCGCCGCTTTCAAACGGAACGCACAGAATAGGGAGGCAAGGGCATAGAACACGCAGAGCCCGATGATGGCGGGCAGGCGATAGGTGTCCCAAAACACAATCAACACCAGTCCCGATAACCCCACCAGCAGCAGCAATCCAAAGACCAGTGCCAGGCCTGCAAATAACAGCAGGCTTACAGTGCGTGCTTTTTGTTCCTGCAACTCGATGCCGAACAGTTCGACATGGCTATGCAACAGTCCGAGAAACGCGGCCCCCAGGCGCCGCGATGAAGCGCTTGTGCCCGTCGCAGACGAGCTGGATTCACCGATAGACATATCAGCGCCGAGAAGCCAGCAGGCCAATGAGGAAACCTACTCCGGCGGCAATCCCGACCGATTGCCATGGGTTGGCCTGAACGTAATCCTCGGTAGCGGTGACGGCGGCCTGACCGCGCTCGCGTAATGAGTCTTCGGTCAGCTTCAAGGTTTCCCGGGCACGCAGCAGGCTGTCGTGGATCTGGGTACGCAACTCATCCGCCTGATCGCCGGCGAGAGTGGCGGTGTGTTCCAGCAACCGTTCGGTGTCGCTGACCAGTGTTTGAAAATCGTTCATCAGGATTTCTTGAGCAGTCTTTGCCTTGATGCTGGCCATGGGTGGATCTCCGTATTGGCTTCTGATGGGTTCGAGTATGAGCCTTGCGTGAAGGTTCAGTACAAATGACTGGTACAACTTTTGCTGTGTCGTGGTGCGCTTGCCGGCGTTGCTGCGCTGTAGTCGGGCGTAATTTCAGTAAACCTCGACCCAAACAGTAAAACTCGCGCGTCATTTCGCTTTTTTTGCGCCAAAGCGGTTCATGGGGATCAACGATTCGCTCCGGATAAGCCGCAACGTGGTGCGTAAATCATCTGCGCGAACTGCTTTGGTGCTTTTTCAGTCTTAAGGTCTGCCAATCCATGGAAAATCTGCAAAGTGCTGTGGACAGTCTGGTCCATAGCTCCAACACACTGTTCATCCTGATTGGTGCGGTCATGGTGTTGGCCATGCACGCCGGTTTCGCTTTTCTTGAGGTTGGCACGGTTCGGCAAAAGAACCAGGTCAACGCCTTGTCGAAAATTCTCAGCGACTTCGCCATTTCGACCCTGGCCTACTTCTTTATAGGCTATTGGATTTCCTATGGAGTCAGCTTTCTGCAACCGGCCGCGGTGATCAATGCCGACCATGGTTACGGGCTGGTGAAGTTCTTCTTTTTGCTGACCTTTGCCGCGGCCATTCCGGCGATCATATCCGGCGGCATCGCCGAACGCGCCAGATTTGTCCCGCAGTTGTGCGCGACCGCGCTGATCGTGGCGTTCATCTATCCCTTTTTCGAGGGGATGATCTGGAATGGAAATTTTGGTTTGCAATCGTGGTTGTTGGCGCGCTTCGGTGCCAGCTTCCATGATTTTGCAGGTTCCATAGTGGTCCATGCCATGGGTGGCTGGTTGGCGCTCGCGGCAGTGTTGTTGCTCGGGCCACGACAAGGGCGCTATCGCGACGGTCGCCTGGTGGCGTTTGCACCGTCGAGCATTCCCTTTCTCGCGTTGGGCTCGTGGATTCTGATAGTCGGCTGGTTTGGCTTCAACGTCATGAGCGCCCAGACCTTGCAAGGCGTGAGCGGTCTGGTGGCGGTGAATTCGCTGATGGCCATGGTCGGCGGAACCATGGCGGCACTGATCGTGGGGCGCAACGACCCAGGCTTTCTGCATAACGGCCCTTTGGCCGGGCTCGTGGCCATCTGCGCCGGTTCCGACCTGGTGCACCCGGTGGGCGCACTGGTGACCGGCGCCATCGCCGGAGCACTTTTTGTCTGGTGCTTTACCGCGGCGCAGGGCAAATGGCACATCGACGATGTGCTGGGTGTGTGGCCCTTGCACGGTCTGTGTGGTGTGTGGGGTGGCATTGCCTGCGGGATTTTTGGCCAGACGGCCTTGGGCGGCCTGGGTGGAGTGAGTCTGATCAGTCAGTTGATCGGTACTTCTCTGGGAGTGGTCGTGGCGCTGGCCGGTGGTTTTGCGGTGTATGGAACGATCAAGGCGTTCCATGGGCTGCGCCTTAGTCAGGAAGAGGAGTATTACGGCGCGGACCTGTCGGTACACAAGATCGGCGCCGTCAGTCAGGACTGAATCACTTCTCGGCATCTTCGGCCCCGGGATAAAAGTCGTGCAACATCCGGTAGCGATCATGTCGTATCTGATCAGCCCGCTCCTGTACCTGATGGGCGGGCAGTCCCAGCATGATCAGCGCATGGGAGGCGAGCATCAGGCTGGACTCCAGCAGTTCCGGCACGACTTCGTTGGCGCCGGCCTCTTTCAATTCGGTTAACTGGCTGTCGTCCCGGGTACGGACCAGAATCGGCACACGCGAATTGACCCTGCGTGCCTCCTTGAGTATCTCCAGCGCGATGTCGGTCTGATCCACTGCGATCACCAGCAGTTTGGCGCGGGCCAGCCCTACGGCAACCAGTAATTCACCTCGACGCGAGTCCCCGTAATGCACGCAGCTTTCGCTGACGGCCGCTTCCTCGACCCTTACCGCATCGTGGTCCAGCGCAATGTAAGGTTGTTGCTGATGGCGCAGACAACGCCCGATGGACTGACCCACGCGCCCATAACCACAGATGACGACATGCTTGTCCAGGTCCGCGTTAAGTGCGCTGATTTCTTCGAGTTGTGCTTCCTTGTTGGATTTGCGGTGCAGGCGACTTGCGATGGACGGGGCTGCGCGCAGCATCAGCGGCGTGACGAGCATCGAACAGAACGTAGCAGCCAGCAGCAGGCCCCCAAGTTGCGCGGGTATCAGATCGCTTTGTTGCATCTGCGCCATCAGCGCAAAGCAGAATTCACCCCCTTGGGCCAGTGCCAGGCCGCTGCGCCAGGCGGTTTCGCCATCGCTGCCACGCCATTTGACCAGCAACGCCACCACGG
Organism: Pseudomonas sp. GM21; assembly: GCF_000282215.1. GTDB lineage: Bacteria > Pseudomonadota > Gammaproteobacteria > Pseudomonadales > Pseudomonadaceae > Aquipseudomonas. Next base: position 63,136 of record NZ_AKJS01000017.1, on the reverse strand, counting down.
TACCTTTGATCAGCAGCAATCCCAATGTCATGGCCAGGATCAGCAGCGCGTGGCTGGCGAACAAATTCAAGTCGATCAGCATGCCGATGCTGACGAAGAACAGGCCGAGCAGAATGTCGCGAAACGGGCGGATATCGGCCTCGACCTGATGCCGGTAATGACTTTCGCCCAGAAGCATGCCGGCGAGAAACGCGCCCAAGGCGGGGGAGAGACCCAGCAGGTGAGTCAGCCAGGCCGTCAGTAGAACAATCACCAGGGCCAGCAGTACGAACAGTTCGGCAGAGCGGGCGGCGGCGACTTCATGGAACAATCTGGGCAACAACCAGCGGCTGACCAGTAACAGACCGACGAACAACACCACGGTCTTCAACAGTGTCAGGGGCAGTGCCCAATACCAGGCCTGATCACTGTTGCCGGCGAACACGGGCACCAGGGTCAGCAGCAATACAGCCACCACGTCCTGAAACAGCAGCACGGCAATGGCATTCTGGCCATGACTGCTGAAAATCTCACCAAGGCTGGTCAGCTCCTTGCTGACAATGGCGGTGGACGACAGCGCCAGACCCGCGCCCAGTAACAGCGCAGCGGTCATCGGCATCCCGAACATCATCAGCAAAGCACCCAGCAGCAGCCCGCTTGCAAGCACTTGCAAACTGCCAAGACCAAACACTACCCGGCGTAGTGCGATCATTTTCGTCAAGGAGAACTCAAGACCCAGCGAAAACAGCAGGAACACCACGCCTAACTCGGCAAGGTAAGGCAGCCCTTCGCTTTGTTTCACCCAGTTGAAGGCGGTCGGGCCAACCATCAACCCCACGCACAGATAGCCCAGGACCGGGGGTAATCGCAGGCGCTGGAACAGCGCGATGACCAGCAATGATGAAACGAGAATGATCAAGAGATTGGCAAACACAAAAAACTCCGCTGACAGACGCTGGCTACTCAAGCGTAGAAGCAAAAAAAACGTGAGCATTGCTTAAATGGCACAAACGGCGACTGATTTGCATCAGGGTTATACCGCCCGCGCTTGTGGTTCATGCGCCAGCGCAGGAGATTCAATGGCTCGACGGCTTTTCGGGGCAGGCCTAGAATAGTCACTTAAATTTTTACGGGTGAGCGCTCATGCTTCCTGAATGTCAGCTGTTTGGCACCCTTGGGTGCCACCTCTGTGAAGTGGCCGAAGCCATGCTGATGGAGTTTGTCGAGCGCGGTCTACTGGTTGAACTGGTCGATATCGCTGTCGATGAATCCTGGTTTGAAGCCTACAGTCTGCGCATTCCGGTCTTGCGGCGAATCGATACCGGCGCGGAGTTGGGTTGGCCATTCAGCGCCGAACAGGTTGTAGCGTTTCTGAGTTAAGTGGTTTTGGCTGCGGCGATGGTCCCGTCTGTCGAACTTTGCGATTGATCCCCTTGGCTTAACCGATGCTCTTCGGATACTGTATGCGCATACAGCTATTCGTGGTGCTGCCTTGCTGTCCCGGGTTTTCGGGTTTGGGCAGGCAGTTCCGGGCAAGAGAGGGATGAATCGTGGTCAATGTCGAACAATTGAAAAACAGCGTGAACCGGATGTCGGTCGATGTTGTGCGCGAGGCTGTCCTCGAATTGCGTCTGGACGGTCTGGTGACCGAGGGCAAAACCCCCTTTAACAAACTGCATTTCAATACCTGTTTCGCCGAAATCGAAGCCTTGTTCCAGCGTGCGGGTTATCACCGGCAGCTGGATGTCGTGGGCTATCAGGGGTTGTTGTACGCACTCTACGATCCCGCTCGCTGGGAAGCCGTGGATGTGTTGCGCTGGCTCAAGGAGTTCACTGAAGCAGCGGCGCGTGCGCCGATTCCGGCTTGAAGATTCTCTACTAGGTTCGACTCGGCCACTGTTGGATAATGCCAACCTGTATTGAGGGTCAGAACTTTCGTATGTCCACTTCATCTTTTTCCGCTGCACACAGCCAGGCCAGCACACTCTACTTGCCGCCAGGTTCGTGGCAGACCGTTATCGATTGCCTGTGCGAACACTTCAGCGCTATCGGTCGTGAACAATGGCTGGACAGAGTGGCTCGCGGTCGGGTGCTCGACGGGCACGGAAGGCCGATCGCAGTTGATCTGCCTTACAAGGAAGGCTTGCGGATTCATTATTTCCGTGAGGTGCCGGACGAAAAGCCGATTCCGGTGATCGAGACGATTCTCTATGCCGACGAGCATCTGGTGGTCGCCGACAAGCCGCATTTCCTGCCGGTGACCCCGGCCGGCGAGTACGTCGAGCAAACGCTGCTGCGCAGGTTGATTCGTCGACTGGATAACCCTCATTTGGTGCCGTTGCATCGCATTGACCGGCATACGGCAGGGCTGGTGCTGTTTTCCGCCAACCCGCAGAGCCGTTCAGCGTATCAGTCGTTATTTCCGACACGACAGATTGAAAAGCGCTATGAGGCTATCGCCGCCGCATTGCCTGAACTGGCCTTTCCATTGGTGCATAAAAGCCGGCTCATCGATGGTGTGCCGTTTTTTCGCATGCAGGAAGGTCCAGGTGTCAGCAATACCGAGACAGCAGTCGAGGTTCGGGAAAAGAACGGAGATCTCTGGCGGTATGCGCTTTACCCGGTGACGGGCAAGAAACATCAATTGCGCGTGCACATGACAGCGCTGGGCGCGAGTATCTGCAACGACCCGTTTTACCCGCAGGTGCTCAAGGACGTTGAAGATGACTACGCCAATCCACTGAAATTGCTCGCTCAGGGCTTGCGGTTTGTAGATCCGGTCACCGGCCAGGAAAGGGTGTTTGAAAGCACCATCACCTTGCAGTGGTGAAAAATTCCGGCCACTAAAAAGCCCGCATCAAGCGCATCAAGCGGGCTTTTTCGTATCAGGCAGGTGCAGTGAAAACTACAACTCTTTAACGGTGCGAACTTGATCCTTGTTGATACGGGTTTCCTTGCCATCCAGCTGTTCGAATTCGTAGAAACCCGACTGTTCATCATACGTTGGCGAGTCGATGGCCTGGATTTCACGACCGTCATTCAAGGTGATTACTGTCGGTGATGCACAGCCCGCCAAGGTCGCTAGGCCCACTGCGAGCGTGAATGTGGCGAGGGTCCGTTGAGTCATGAGTGTGTCTCCGAAAAAAGAATTCTTTAGTTGCTGGGCTTGAGACGTGTACACCGCTCGCAAGTTCCTTGGCTAATGTCATTCTGACACGGTGCCAGGCGCGCTTAATAACTCCGGGGTATTGAGGTTGGCCAGTCGCGGGTCGTTGTCTGTACATTGTAGTGCGGTGGCTTGCAGTTTGCGCATGACGCGTCCCGGGCTGCGTTCACCTTCATTCCATGCCTTGTCGAATGCTGCGCAGAGCGCGACAGGGATAATGCAAAGCAACGGTTCCCAATGTTCGCCGTGGCGCAGCATCAGCGGTTTGTCTGGGTGCTTGTTGGCGGTTTCGCGCATGCTGCGGAGCAGCGCAGCATCGATGCGGGGTACGTCGCAGGGCAGCACTAGCAGATGAGGATGTCGGGCCGCCTTGAGACCAGCGCGAATACCGGCCAATGGTCCAGGGAAATCGTCTTCCTCGTCATGAACCATTTGATCGGCGTAAGGCGCGTATTTGTCCAGGTTCCTGTTGCACGAGATGATGAGATCATCGCTCAGGTCGCGTGTCTTGCGATGCAGGTGCGCGATCAGCGGCTCTCCGTGCCATTCCAGCAAACCCTTGTCCTGACCCCCCATGCGTTGGCCACGTCCACCCGCCAGGAGCAAAATGGAGCAGGGTGGCAATGCTGAGTTAATGGGCATGGCAGGTCTCCATGGGGCTGAAAAAGTGAGGCGCTGTGATATAACACCGAGCTGTTTTTCCTACAACTGGACGAGCCTATGAAAGCCAAGGCTGATGTACCTTTCGCGCCGCTAAATATCGCGGTGCTGACGGTCAGCGATACCCGAACCCTGGAAACCGATACGTCAGGCCAGGTTTTTGTCGACCGCTTGAGCGCCGCCGGTCACAACCTGGCAGCTCGGGTTTTGCTTAAAGATGATCTCTACAAAATTCGCGCGCAAGTCGCCAACTGGATTGCCGATGAGGTGGTGCAGGTGGTGCTGATCACCGGTGGTACCGGGTTCACGGGACGCGACAGCACGCCAGAAGCGGTGAGTTGTCTGCTGGACAAACAAGTTGATGGTTTTGGCGAGCTGTTCCGGCAGATTTCAGTTGCCGACATTGGCACCTCGACCGTGCAGTCCCGGGCGCTGGCCGGTTTGGCCAACGGTACGCTGGTTTGCTGCTTACCGGGTTCGACCAACGCCGTGCGGACCGGCTGGGATGGCATTCTCGGCGAACAGCTTGATGCGCGGCATCGCCCCTGCAATTTCGTGACTCACCTGAAACAGGCGGCACCCTGTGAATCCCGCGGGTAAGCCTGGCAAAACCGCAAGCCTGATGCCTGTCGAGGTGGCGCTGGCGCGTCTGCTGGAAATGGCAGAAGCCTCGCCCATCCGCGAGCGTGAACGCTTGCCGGTGGCGCAGGTTCAGGGGCGCGTGCTCGCCGATGACCTGGTTTCGACCCTTGATCTGCCACCTTGGCCGAACAGTGCCATGGACGGCTACGCCTTGCGTGTCGCTGACTGGACGGGAGAACCGTTGTTGGTCAGCCAGAAGATATTTGCCGGTCAGGCGCCCGAACCGTTGAAGCCCGGTACCTGTGTCCGAATTTTTACCGGTGCGCCTGTGCCCGCGGACGCTGACTGTGTCGAAATGCAGGAAAATGCCGAGGTTCAGGCGGACGAGCGAGTGCGTTTCCTCGAATCCATGAAACCGGGTCAAAACATCCGGCCACAAGGTCAGGAAACCACGGTTGGCGAGCTTGTCTTGCCGGCAGGCACACGGCTTGGGCCTATCGAGCAGGGCTTGGCGGCATCGTTGGGCTGCGCTGAGCTGGATGTGGTTCGCAAGGTTCGTGTTGCGGTTCTCTCAACCGGAGACGAATTGGTCGAGCCGGGCCAAGCCCTGGGCCCAGGACAGATCTACAACAGCAATCGCGCGCTGCTGTGCAGTTGGTTACAACGCCTGGGCTGTGAAGTCATCGATGCCGGTATTCTGCCTGATGATTTGGTGACCACTCGTGCCCGCCTCGGCGAATTGAAGGATGTTGATCTGATCCTCTCCACGGGTGGAGTGTCTGTAGGAGAAGCCGATTTTCTGGGCATGGCCTTGCGCGAAGAGGGCGAGTTGGCGCTGTGGAAGCTCGCCATCAAACCTGGCAAGCCGCTGACATTCGGGCATTTTCGCGGCGTACCTGTGATTGGTTTGCCCGGCAACCCAGCGTCGACACTGGTCACTTTTGCTTTGTTGGCGAGACCCTATCTTCTGCGCCGTCAAGGTGTAAAAGAGGTCGAACCGCTGAAGTTTCAAGTGCCGGCCGGGTTCGTCTGGCCAAGGCCTGGTAATCGAAGAGAGTACTTGCGAGGACGCCTGGAGAATGGCCGGGCGATTATTTACAAGAATCAGAGCTCTGGCGTACTTCGCAGTGCTGCCTGGGCCGATGGCCTGGTTGAGGTGTTGGAAGATCGCACGTTGATGGAGGGTGAATATGTGGTTTTCATTCCTCTGAGCGAAGTCTTGGGCTGACCTCGTAAGGCCTAGTTGCCGCAAGCCCGGTCAATCTGCCGGGTCTTGCGTGCTTGCCTGGCGCTTAACGAACCAGAAGTGTCACGACCTGGTCGAAGCGGCTATTGGCAACCCAGCCCAAAAGCCCGAGGACTACCGCGGTTCCGCCCGCCGAGTAGGCCAGTCTGTGCTTGATGGATTTGACGTCATTGCGCACTTCGTCCATGTCTCTTCGGATGTATTTCAAATGGGTCTCCAGTTCAATGACGCGAGGTTCCATATCAACTCCTGTAGCGGGTTTTGCGTTGTTGTTGTTGTTGTTGTTGTTGTTGTTGAATTCAGCCTGATGATTGGCGCGAGTTTCTGTGAGCGACGCCACCGGGTTGAGCGGCAACTTCATGTCATGAGTTTGCATGGAGGAAATCGCTCCTTGCATCAGTGTCGTTTGGGTAGCCGACATTTGTCTTGCTTGCGTTTTTTGTAACCCTTGAAAGGGGGGTACTCATAGGTTGCACATCCCTGTGTATTTGCTGTTGATGACAGATAACCGCTGACATCAAGGTGTACCAATCGCCCCGGTTGGTCAATTGAGCCGATTCCTCACATATCGTAAGAAAAAATCCCGCCCTGTAGGACCGCAATCCTGCAAGCATCGAAAAAACTCGAAGTCTTGCGACCTTTATAGGGGGCTGTGAGGTCAACATCTCTTGAATGCATTCCAATCAGGAGCTACGACAATGAGTGAGCGCAAGGCGCTGTTGATTCTGCATGGCAAGCAGGCACTCAATGAGGAGGTGCGCGCGGCCGTCGAAGGTAAGCGTCAGGAGGGCTGGGAGCTGGCAGTCCGACTGACCTGGGAGGCAGGGGACGCGCAGCGGTGCGTGGCAGAGGCGTTGAGCGCAGGCTATACGCAACTGATAGCCGGCGGCGGTGATGGCACTTTGCGCGATATTGCGGAGGCCTTGGCCGCGCACCCGAATCAGGCGAGCCTGGTCCTGATGCCATTGGGCACTGCCAACGATTTTGCCCGAGCCGCGGGGGTACCCCTGGCACCGGCGCAGGCCTTGGAGCTTCTGGACACTGTGCCGCACGCTATCGATCTGGGGGACGTTGGAGGGCAGGTTTTTCTGAATATGGCCACCGGCGGTTTCGGCAGTCAGGTCACGGCCAATACGTCGGAAGACTTGAAAAAAATTATCGGCGGTGCAGCGTATCTGTTTACCGGTCTGTCACGCTTCAGCGAATTGCATGCGGCTTATGGCGAGTTGCAGGGGCCGGACTTTTATTGGCGCGGCGAGCTATTGGCACTGGGTATCGGAAATGGTCGGCAGGCGGGAGGTGGGCATGAGCTATGCCCGGAGGCCCTGGTTGACGATGGTCTGCTGGACATCAGTATTTTACCGGCACCTCAGGAAGTGGTCGGAACCTTGAAAAACCTGCTTGCCGATGGTTTTGGCATCGACAACATGTTTGTGCGTGCTCGTTTGCCCTGGGTCGAGATCAAAGTCTCGGAAGGTCTGCACATCAACCTGGATGGCGAGCCGCTGGAGGGCGATAACCTGCGCTTTTCTGCGCGAGCCGCGGCATTGCGCGTGCATTTGCCGGAGAATTCACCGCTGTTGAGTGCATCGTTGGCAGTTAATCGTCCAGACTGATAATTTGCTCGCGTACGGCAAACAGGACCAGACCGGCCACGTCGTAGATCTGTAGGCGTTTCATGATCTGCGAGCGGTGGGTTTCGACGGTCTTGATGCTAAGGTCCAGGCCATTGGCGATTTCCCGGGTGGATTTGCCGCGAACAATCAGTCGCAGGATTTCCAGTTGCCGTGCCGTCAGGTTATGTGAAGCGGGCATTTCCGGTTGCTGTTTCTGGTTGCGGATCAACGCCTGATTGATGACGGTGTGGGCGATGGCGGGGCTCAAGTAGCGCTCGTTATTGCGCAAGGCATCCAGCGCATGTTCCAGCTCGGTGGCTGTGGTGTCTTTGAGCAAATAGCCATGAGCGCCGGACTCAAGCGCTTGCATGATCAGTTCGGGGTCGGTATGCATCGACAGGATCAACACCTTGCTTTGCGGACGCACCCGCTTGAGTCGCTGCAAGGCTTCAAGACCGCCGGTTTCCCTCATGGAAATATCCAGCAAAATAATGTCAGGGGACAGTATCTCGACCAATTCGAGTAACTGCGTGCCGTCGTCGGCCTCGCCAATGACTGCATAGCCGGGAATATCCAGGACCAGGGCGCGCACGCCAGCCCTGATGAGCGAGTGGTCATCCACCAGAAGTAAGTTACAAGTCAATGTAAAACCTTATTCGTACTGGCCCGTTCGAGCGCACGGGGCGCCCAGGGGAAGAGAGCTTCAATTTGAGTGCCTTTACCCGGCTTGCTGGTTACGGTCAATGTTCCGCCCAACTGATCGATCCGTTCCCGCATTCCGGCCATCCCACGCTGGCCCTCTCGACCGGGATCAGCCGCTGGAGCGAAACCCGAACCATCGTCGCTGATCAATAGCGCCAAGCCCAAGGGCATACGTTGCAGTCGGACCAGCAGATTTGTTGCTTGGGCGTGACGCAGAATGTTGGTCACTGCTTCCTGGGTAATTCGAAACGCTGCCACCGCCATTTCCTCCGGTATGCCAGTCAGGCGCTGATGGCATTCCAGGCTCCAGTGCATTGAGGTATTGGCCAGGGTCTTGAGCAGATGCGCACGAAGACTGGCTTCCAGTCCGAGACTCGCCAACTGCCTGGGATTAAGGATGGTCGAAACGTCACGAACTTTCGTCAGGGTTTCTTCCAGTGTGTCGCAGAGCACTGAGCACTGGCCTTGCATTTCTTCAGGCATCCGACGTCTGAGCCATTCACTTTGAAGCTTTGCAGCCGTCAGTAACTGGCCGATATCGTCGTGCAATTCTCTACTCAACCGATGGCGTTCATTTTCCTGTACTTGCAGCAGACGCTCCGCCAATTCCTGTGGCTCAAATCGTATTGATTTGCTCGAGAGGTAATGTTGCACCCAGACGCCGGTCAGTGCCGCCAGATTGAGCGCCAGCAAGCTCAATGGAAGGGGTGCGGACAGGCCGAAAATCATCAGGCTGCCAAGTGCCGAACACGTGCACAGTAACAGCGTGAACCGCCGCGCGTTTTTCTGGGAAGGTGGCCGTGGGATGACTGATTTGAGGCTGGCGTACATAGCGGATGGAGCCAATGAATGTTCGCTGCGGGCAGACCGGCCATAGGGCTGACGGGTCTGTGTCTGAAAATCAAGTGACTCGTTTTGAGCAGCGTGCCCGGTGGTGGGACTATAGCCTTTGTCCGCCTGCGCTCTGCGATGTCACTTGGCCAATTATTGGCGTCAACTAACGGTCGGCATAATAGCACTTAAGATACCGTTGGTCGCGTGTGGCCTAAATAGCCATACCTGAGGAAAAAGAGCGGTTAAACACCAATTCCACAGGGGAAAAGGTTTAACGCAAAGGACGATAAATAGCGATTTTGCAAAATAGCCTGACTATTTCAAGCCTGCTGTTCCGCATAGGAAACCAGCTTAAACGGTTTGGAATTAACTGGTAGCTGAAATGGACCCTGTCCGATCTGGAACGCAAACGCTTCAATCAAGGAAGACTGCTCAGAGTCATCCAGGCTGAGTTGACCGGTGGTTTGATCGATGAGTTCGAGCTGCCAGGCCATCAATGAAAAACAGTCTTTCAACGCCCCCAGTGCTTGATCGTGCAGGTCAATCCGGCTGTGGGTGTGGTTCAGCAGACCATGAATATGCAACGAAAATTCAGACACGGCTTCCAACGCCAAGGCATCGGCCCGGCTTGCCAGTTTGAGCAAGCTGCTGAGCATGCAATCGATTGCGTCCTTGTCATTACTGATCAATCGCAGGTGGCTCAGGCACTCCTCCGATTTAGCCAGGAGTGTTTCAGCCTCGACAAGAAACTCCGGTAAACGCTGAGCCCACTGCTTGGATTTGTTCGGCATGCTTACCTCCACAACGTCATGTCAAATGAGGGGGTTTTGCGTATGTCGGCGCGGATGCCCGGCGTCTCCACGCAGCAACTGGCCAGAGCCCAGGCTGGGGAACTTGAGAGGGGGGAAGGCCACTTACCTGCGATCGCACACAAAAGCCTGACTCCGTTCATGCAATGAGAATGGCGTCACATTAATGGCTATTGGATATTGCGAACATCAGGTTAGGCCTGATTGTTACTAGGGGAATCCCTTACGCAGGGGAACCTAACGTACGAACCGTGGTCGCGTCGCAGGTGGATAAGGGCAGATGAATCACGGATGCAGTAAAGCATGATGTTAATGTGACATCAATGCTCGGTCGTGGCATTTTGTCTCAGGGTCAAGATTTGGCAAAAACAGCCGATAACTCCCCTTAATGAACTCATCCGAACAAGCCCTGGAGTCATCAATGGCCGGCATTCTCGATACGGTAGACCAACGCACGCAACTGGTGGGTGAGAATCGCCTGGAAATTCTCATGTTTCGCCTGGCCGGCCGACAATTGTTCGCGATCAACGTGTTTAAAGTGCAGGAAGTGCTGCAACTGCCCAAGCTGACGCTGATGCCTCACCGCCATCCGTTCGTTTGCGGTGTGGTCAACCTGCGTGGCCAGACGCTGCCTGTGATTGACCTGTCCCAGGCCATCGGCATGCGCCCGCTGGTACCGAGCCCAACCAGCACGATCATCGTCACCGAGTACAACCGTTCGGTGCAGGCGTTTTTGGTCGGGGGCGTGGACCGCATCGTCAACATGAACTGGGAAGCCATTCTGCCGCCGCCGACCAGCGCCGGTCGCCAGCATTACCTCACGGCGATCAGCAAGGTTGATGACCAGTTGGTGGAAATCATCGACGTCGAGAAAGTCCTGTCCGAAATCGTGCCGTACAGCGCCAAGGTCTCCCGCGAAAAACTCGAAGACCCAATACTGGAGCTCGCCCGTGGCCGGGAAGTGCTGCTGGTCGACGACTCCAACGTAGCTTTGTCGCAATTGCGCGACACCCTGGGTCAACTGGGCGTGAAGATGCATATCGCCAGCGACGGCCTCAAGGCCCTGAACATGCTCAAGGCTTGGGCGGATACGGGGGTGTCCATGACTGACAAACTGCTGATGGTGTTCACTGACGCGGAAATGCCGGAAATGGACGGCTATCGACTGACCACCGAAATCCGTAATGACCCGCGTCTGCGTGGCCTTTACGTGGTCCTGCACACCTCGCTGTCGGGCAGTTTCAACGACTCGATGGTGAAAAAAGTCGGCTGCGATAACTTCCTCTCAAAATTCCAGCCGGACAAACTGGTCGACGTGGTGCGTCAGCGGCTGATGCTCGATGAAGTGCTGGCCTGATGACCGTGCGGAAGGCTGACAGTCATGTCAGCCTTTGATTCGGTGATCAAGCTCGTATAGGGTGGCCTTTTTGTCCACCAGGGAGTTGGCCATGCTGCGGCTGAGCGCGCTTTACCGTTATCCGTTGAAATCCGGCAAGGGCGAGATCTTGCAGCAAATCGGGCTCGACAAGCTGGGGTTGGACGGTGATCGACGCTGGATGCTGGTGGACGAGGCCAGTGGACGCTTTCTGACTCAGCGAGCGGTGGCATCCATGAGCCAGTTGTCGGCGTTGTGGAACGCCAACGGCGGCTTGACGCTCAGTGCCCCGGGCCGCTCGCCGATCGATATCGCCTTGCCCGCCAATGACGCTGAACTACGAGGTGTGACCATCTTCCGTGACGCCTTGCGGGTACCGGATGCCGGTGACGAGGCGGGTGCCTGGGTCAGCGCCTTTATTGGTAAACCGACTCGCCTGGTGCAAATTCCCCTCGATCGCGCTCGTAACACAGAGGCCGGTTACGGCAAGGACGACGATCAGGTGGCCTTTGCCGATGGCTATCCGCTGTTGCTGATTGGACAGGCGTCCCTGGAGGACTTGTCGCAAAAGGTCGGGAGATCCCTGGAAATGCTGCGCTTTCGACCGAATCTGGTTATCGAGGGCAGCGACGCCTACGCCGAAGATGGCTGGAAGCGGATTCGCATCGGTGATGTCGAGTTCCGGGTGGTCAAGCCCTGTTCACGCTGCATTCTGACCACCATCGACCCGCAAACCGGTTTACGCAGCGATGATCGCGAACCGCTGGCCACGTTGCAGACATACCGTTCCGAGGCCGACGGTGCAATGTTCGGCCAGAACCTGGTCAACGACAGTAACGGTCGTCTTGAAGTCGGGATGCCGGTGACGATTCTCGAATAAAAGCCCCTGAATGAAAAATGCCCGTGTCTTGCGACACGGGCATTTTTTTAGCTGTGAACCCTCGGGTTAGCCGCGGTATTCACACAGGTAAGCGGTGTCGACGGCCACTTTCAGCTGGAACTTGCTGTTGGCAGGTACGTTGAACTGGCTGCCGGCAGCGAAGGTTTCCCAGCCGTTGCTGTCTGGCAGCTTCACGGTCAGAGCGCCGCTGACCACATGCATGATTTCACGCTGACTGGTGCCGAATTCGTATTCGCCCGGTGCCATGACGCCGATGGTCGCAGGACCTTCAGCGGTGCCAAAGGCGATCGACTTGACGGTGCCGTCGAAGTACTCGTTGACTTTAAACATGGGCGATTCCTCGAAAAGGGCTAAAAAGGCCGGCCAGTATGCACAAGGCCTTGTGCGCCGTCACCTTTCTAGACGGGGAGAATCAGTGGCAACAAGCGTGCGGTATTGCGCGCATCCTCCAGCGCCCGGTGTTGTTGCCCGGTGAACTGCATGCCCGCCAGTTGCAAGGCGCCATTGAGCCCCAGCGGACGTTCCAGCCGCCGTGCCTTGGCAAAGCGCTGCTTGAGGTTCATGTGCGGCACCCGGCTCAGGGCGCTGTCGAGTTGCAGGCGCTCCCATTCCTGAACCAACTGTTTGCGGTCGTAGTCACCCCAGCTCGCCCAACCTTCCAGTCGTGAATGATGCTGGCCCAGCCAGCGCTCGAATGCCGGCCAAACCTCGGTCAACGGTTGCGCGGCATCGATATTGCCTTGGGTGATGCGAGTCAGCTCCCGGCAAAACAGTGTCAGCAAGGGCCGACGCAACGGCCGCACGAAACGCTGGAAGTGGTCCAGTTCGCGACCTTTGCGGTCCACCAGGGTGGCACCGATTTCGATGATTTCCATTTCCGTTACCGGCCAGCCACCCTCATCGGTGGTGGCTTCCAGATCTATCACCAGCCAGTGAGGCATTGCAGGGTTCCTGGTATCCGCGTCGTGATAGGGCATGAGCGTAGCCAAACCCGACGGATCCGCCTAGCGGCTTATTCGACCTCCAACAAAATCTGACGATTTTTAACCTGATCGCCGACCTGCACCTGCAAACGTTTAAGCACCCCGTCGATACCTGATTTGAGCGGGTGCTCCATTTTCATGGCTTCAAGCACCACCAACAGCTGGCCTTTGCTGACCGGACTGCCCTCGGTGACCAACACGTCGACGATGGCACCGTCCATGGGGGCTTTGAGTGTGCCGGTACTGACACTGGCTTGACTGCTCACCAGTGCCTGAGTCCGGTCCAGCAGTTTCAAACTGCCGGGGCGGGTGAACAACCAGAGGTGCCCAGCATCGAGGCGATAGGCATGACGCTGGTGGATGCCGTCGATGTCCAGCGTTGCCCAGCGCCCGTCGCAGCGGATGATCTTCAATTCGAGCAGTTGCTCGGCCACTCGAATTCGGAACGACCCGTCAGGCGAGGCGTTCAGTTCCACCGGCCAGTCGTGATCATTCAGGCCGATGCGATAGTGCAAGGGCACGCTGGCATTGTTGCGCCAGCCGGCCAGTGGTGCCGGGTGTGTCTGTGCCGACGCTTGATAGAACAGCGCCGCAGCGATGGCCAGTTCTGCAGCGCTCGGGACACGGGCCTGCAAGCACGGATCGTCAACGAAACAAGTCGGGATGAACCCGGTGCTGAACTCGCCACTGATGAACTGCGGGTGTTGCAGCAGACTGGCGAGCAAGCGCTGATTGCTCTGTACGCCCAGCAGCACGCTGTCCTGCACTGCCCGTAGCAACTTGCGCCGGGCTTCTTCGCGGGTCGCACCGTGGGCGATGATCTTGCCCAACATCGGGTCATAGAACGGGCTGATGGCCTGGCCTTCAATCAGGCCATGATCGATCCGTACGCCACCCGGCAACGCAGGTTCCCAAGCCGTGATCTGACCGGTTTGTGGTAGAAAGTCGTGAGTCGGGTCTTCGGCGTACAGGCGCACTTCCATGGCATGGCCATTGAGCTGCACTTGTTCCTGCTGTAACGGCAACGGTTGTCCTTCGGCGACGAGTAATTGCCAGGCCACCAGGTCCAGGCCGGTGATCAATTCGGTCACCGGGTGTTCCACTTGCAGCCGGGTGTTCATCTCCAGAAAGTAGAACTGCCCACGCGCGTCCAGCAGAAACTCCACGGTGCCAGCGCCGACGTAATTCATTGCCCGACCTGCCTTGAGCGCGGCCTCACCCATGGCCTGACGCAATTCGGGAGTCATCACCGGGCAGGGCGCTTCTTCGATGACTTTCTGATGGCGCCGCTGAATCGAACAGTCGCGCTCTCCGAGGTAAATCAGGTTGCCGTGCTGATCGCCAAACAGCTGAATCTCCACATGACGCGGGTCGATCAAGGCTTGTTCGAGGATCAGTTCGTCGCTGCCAAAACCATGCTGCGCTTCGGAGCGTGCGGTACGCAGTTGTTCCAGCAACCGGCTGGCGTCCTGCACCAGGCGCATGCCACGTCCACCCCCGCCCGCACTGGCCTTGATCATCAGTGGGTAACCGATGCGTTCGGCTTCGCGGCTCAGGGTTGCGTCGTCCTGTTCGGCGCCTTGATAGCCTTTAACACACGGCACGCCGGCGTCGATCATGGCGATTTTCGACAGGCGTTTGCTGCCCATCAGCTCAATGGCTTCGGGGCTGGGGCCGATGAAGGTGATGCCCGCGTCACGACAGGCAAGGGCGAAGCCGGCATTTTCCGAGAGGAAGCCGTAGCCGGGGTGGATGGCGTCGGCACCGGTGCGCCGGGCGGCGTCGATGATGGCCGGGATGTTCAGATAAGACTGCTGCACCGGGGCCGGGCCGATGTTGACGGCTTCGTCGGCCATTTGCACGTGCAGGGCGTCGGCGTCGGCATCGCTGAAGATGGCGACGGTGCGATAGCCCAGCGCCTGGACGGTGCGCTGGATGCGGCAGGCGATTTCACCGCGGTTGGCGATCAGGATTTTTCTGAGTCCGGGCATGGGTTCTTCCCTTGAATTTTGCTGTGAGTGTCAGGGCCTCATCGCGAGCAGGCTCGCTCCCACATATGGAATGCATTCCCCTGTGGGAGCGAGCCTGCTCGCGATGCTTCTAAGTGGCCCACCCCGGTTTACGCTTTTGTACAAAGGCCATGGTCCCTTCGACACCTTCCGCCCCGGTCACCGCTTCGCTAAACCACTGCGCCGCGTCATCCAGCAACGCATCCGTCGGTTGCCCGGCACTCGCCAGCAACAGTTTTTTGGTCGTCGCATTGGCCCCCGGCGCGCAGCACAGTACATGGGCGAGGATTTCATCGAGGCGTTCGGCCAGTGCTTGCGCGTCGTGCTCGACAAAATGCACCAGGCCCATCCGCCGCGCCTGGGTACCGTCAAAACGCGCGGCGGTCAGCGCCAGTCGCCGGGCCTGGGTCAGGCCGATGCGCTGGACCACAAAGGGCGCTATTTGCGCAGGCAGCAATCCTAGGCTGGTTTCCGGCAAACCGAACTGCGCCAAGTGATCGGCCAAGGCGATGTCGCTGACGCAGGCCAGCCCCAGGCCGCCGCCCAACACCGCGCCTTGCAGCACCGTGATCACCACTTGTGGCGCGTGTTGCACCTCCTGCAGCAGCGCGCCGAATGCCCGGTTCAACTCGCGATAGGCGTCCGGGCCTTGGGCGCGTGCATTGGCCATGTCCTTGATGTCGCCCCCGGCACAGAAGTGCCCGCCGGCTCCGCCGATCACCAAGGCTCGAACCGCCCGGTCATCGCGTACCGCCGCGAATACCGCGCGCAGTTCGGCGACCATTTGCAGGCTCATGGCATTGCGGCTTTCCGGGCGATTGAGCGTGATATGCAGCACGCCGTTATGCGCCTCCAACAGCAACGTCTGGCAATCGGGCAGAGTGCTCATTTCTTTTTCCCCGGCAGGATGCCCATGAGTTTGCAGATGATCCCCAGCATGATTTCATCGGCGCCACCGCCAATCGACACCAGCCGCACGTCGCGGTAAGCGCGTGCGACCGGGTTGTCCCACATGAACCCCATGCCGCCCCAATATTGCAGGCAGCTGTCGCTGACTTCACGGCCCAGGCGCCCGGCCTTGAGTTTGGCCATGGAGGCCAGGCGGGTGACGTCCTGGCCTTTGATGTATTGCTCGGTGGCCTGATAGACCAGCGCCCGCAGGCATTCGATTTCGGTTTGCAGCTCCGCCAGACGGAAATGGATCACCTGGTTGTCGATCAGCGCATTGCCGAAGGTTTTACGTTCCTTGCAGTACTCGATGGTGCTGTCAATGCAATATTCCAGGCCCTTGATCATGTTCGCCGCGCCGAACAGGCGTTCCTCCTGGAATTGCAGCATTTGCATCATGAACCCGGCGCCTTCATGGCCGATGCGGTTGCGCTGCGGTACACGCACGTTGTCGAAAAACACCTGGGCGGTTTCCGAGCTGCGCATGCCGAGCTTGTCCAGGTGCGAACTGAGGCTGATGCCTTTGGTGTTCATAGGCACCATGATCAGCGATTTGTTGATGTGCGGTTTGTCGTCCGAGGTGTTGGCCAGCAGGCAAATGAAATCGGCGCAGGGCGAGTTGGTGATCCACATCTTGCTGCCGTTGATCACGTAGTCGTCGCCGTCCTTGCGGGCCGTGGTTTTCAGCCCGGCGACGTCGGAACCGGCACCGACTTCGGAAACGCCGATGCAACCGACCTGTTCGCCGGTAATGGCCGGTCGCAGAAACTCTTCGCGCAACTCATCGGAGCCGAACCGCGCCAACGCCGGGGTGCACATGTCGGTCTGCACGCCAATGGACATCGGAATGCCGCCGCAATGGATGGTGCCGAACTCTTCGGCCGCGACAATGGAGTAGCTGTAGTCGAGCCCCATGCCGCCGAATTTTTCCGGTTTGGAAATCCCCAATAAACCGAGATCACCGGCCTTGCGGAAGATCTCATGGATCGGAAAACGGCCGGCCTTTTCCCATTCTTCGACGT
Source organism: Pseudomonas sp. GM21 (assembly GCF_000282215.1). Lineage (GTDB taxonomy): Bacteria > Pseudomonadota > Gammaproteobacteria > Pseudomonadales > Pseudomonadaceae > Aquipseudomonas. The sequence continues at coordinate 46,304 of NZ_AKJS01000017.1, read as the reverse complement.
GCGGGTTGATCTCGTTATCGACGAACTGGCGGACGGTGCGACGCAGTGCTTCGTGTTCCTGGGTGAAGATCATTTTTTATTGTTCTCCTGTGATCCATGATCGTTCCCACGCTCTGCGTGGGAACGCCTCTATGGACGCTCTGCGTCCGCTTTGGGACGCGGAGCGTCCCGGGCTGCGTTCCCACGCAGAGCGTGGGGACGATCAAATCAGAACCTGGCGATGCCGAAACTGTTGGTTTGCAGCGGCCGCACCTCGGCCTCTTGGCAGATATCCAGCAAGTAACCGAGCAATGTCCGGGTGTCCCGTGGATCGATCAACCCGTCGTCCCATAGATTGGCACTGCCGTAGAGGGCGGTGGACTGGCTGTCGAGTTTCTGCGCGGTGACCTGCTCCAGCATGTCGAGCATTTTCGGGTCCGGCACCAGACCGTCCTTGAGCTGTTTGGCCTCGGTGACGATGCGCAGCACCTTGCCGGCCTGGGCGCCGCCCATCACGGCGGTGCGACTGTTGGGCCAGGCGAAGATGAAGCGCGGGTCGAGGCCACGCCCGCACATCGCGTAGTTGCCGGCACCATAAGAGCCGCCGACGACAATCGTCAGTTTCGGCACCCGAGCGTTTGCCACCGCCTGAATCATCTTCGCGCCGTGCTTGATCACGCCTTGCTGTTCCGATTCGGTGCCGACCATGAACCCGGTGGTGTTGTGGAAAAACAGCAGTGGCGTCTGACTCTGATCGCACAGCTGGATGAATTGCGCGGCCTTGCTCGCGCCCTTGGGCGTGATCGGGCCGTTATTGCCGATGAAGCCGCAGGCACGCCCCTGGATTTTCAGTTGGCCACAGACAGTCTGCTGATCGAACTCTCCCTTGAATTCGAGGAAGTTCGAACCGTCGGCGATCCGGGCGATGATGTCGCGTACGTCATAGGGTTTTTTCGGGTCATCCGGGATCAGGCCCAGCAGCTCGTCGATGGGGTAGAGCGGTTCTTCCCAGCGACGCTCGGGGCGCGAGGGCAACTGATCATTCCACGGCAGCATGCCGACGATCTCGCGCACCTGGCGCACGCCGTCGGCATCGTTCTCGGCCAGGTACTCGGCGGTGCCGGCGATTTGCGCATGCATCTCTGCGCCGCCCAGTTCTTCGTCGGTGGCCACTTCACCGGTCGCCGCCTTGAGCAGTGGCGGGCCGGCGAGAAACAGCTTGGCCTTGCCGCGCACGACCACCACGTAATCCGACAATCCCGGCTGATAAGCGCCACCGGCGGTGGCCGAGCCATGCACCACGGTAATCTGCGGCAGACCCATGGCTGACATCCGCGCCTGATTGGCAAAGCTGCGTGCGCCTTCGACGAAAATGTCGGCTGCGTAATTCAGGTTGGCGCCGCCGCTTTCGGCGAGGGTGATCACCGGCAGTTTGTTCTCCATGGCGATCTGTTGCAGGCGCAGGGACTTTTTCAATCCGCTGGGGGAAATGGTGCCACCTTTGATCGCGCTGTTGTTCGCCACCACCAGTACCCGTACGCCGGACACGTAACCGATCCCGGCAATCAAACCACCACCGGCCGCGCTGCCGTCTTTATCGTCGTGCAGCTTGTAGCCGGCCAGGCTCGCCAGTTCGAGGAACGGCGCGCCGGGGTCGAGCAGCAGGTTGAGGCGCTCGCGCGTCAGCAGTTGCCCGCGCTTGTCGAATTTTGGCTTGGCTTCGGCCGCCTTGTTCAACAAGTTTTGTTCGAGCTGTCGCACGTGTTCGATCACGGCCAGCATCGCTGCGCGGTTCTGGGCGAACTGTGCGCTGAACGGGTCCACTAGCGACTGAATCACCGGCATGGCTTATTCCTTGTCCTGGAGCACGTCTGGTAAATAGGCTCGGTGAAAACCGTTATAGGATTCGCTGTTCGTAGCCTTGTGAATCGGCCAGGCGCGTCCGCCAAGGCTGGCGGCGCCGTCGATGCGCAAAGTGCTGCCGCTGACAAACGCCGCTGCCGGGCTGAGCAGGAACACAATCGCCGCGCTGACTTCCGATTCGGTGCCGATGCGTTTGAGCGGCACGTGTTCGCGCAAGGTTGGAATCACCGCTTTGAAGGCGCCTTCGTAAGTGTCCATGCCGCTGGACGCGACCCACCCCGGCGCCACCGCGTTGACCCGCACCCCGGCGTAACCCCATTCGAAGGCGGCGGTCTTGGTCAGGTTATCCATGCCCGAACGCGCCGCGCCCGAATGCCCCATGCCGGGCATGCCGCCCCACATGTCGGCGAGCATGTTGACGATGGCGCCGCCATGCTTGCTCATGGACTGATTGAACACTTCCCGGGCCATCAGGAAACCGCCCACCAGATTGGTGCGCACCACGGTTTCGAAACCTTTCTGATTGATAGAGGCCAGCGGCGCAGGAAATTGCCCGCCGGCGTTGTTGACCAGGCCATGTATCGGTCCGTGTTTGCGGATCAGCTCGCTGATCAGGTGCTTGACCGCTTCTTCCTCGCGAATATCGCAGACGGCCCAATCGGCTTTGCCACCGTCTTCGGCAATCTCGACCGCGACGTTTTTCAACTTGTCGGCATTGCGCCCGATCAACAGCACCTGCGCGCCGAGTGCCGCCAGTTCATGTGCGGTGCATCGGCCGATGCCGCTGCCGCCACCGGTGACAATGATGGTTTGGCCCGCAAACAAATCGGTTTTGAAAATCGAATCGTAAGCCATGGCGACAGTCCTCTAGTTGACTTGGTCGGCGATGCGCGAAGGCACCGGAATCTGGATCTCCAACAGCTGCTGGGCGAAGGCTTTGCCTTGCGGGTCGATCCGCAGGCTGGCCACGCCACCACCGCCGAGGGCGTTTTCCAGGAGAAAATTAAGGCTGTGGGTGCCGGGCAGATACCAGCGTCCGACACGCCCGTGAACGGGATCGAGGACGTGGCTCATCCAGTCGACCATGACCTCCGGCGTCAGCGCTTCGGCGATCCACGGCAAGTACTCGGGCTCGCGAGCCACGACCCCGATGTTGCTGTGATTGCCCTTGTCGCCAGAGCGGGCGACCGCGAGCTGGATCAGGGCCACGCTGGCGTCGGCGCGCTCTTTGGGCTGCGGTGGGTCGAACGGGACAGGCAAGTCATCCGGGTCGAGCACATCGACGGCGGGCAGGGCGCAGGCGTGGCGCTGGCCGTTGAAATCAATGTCCAGCGTGCAGGCGGTTTTGTCGATAAGGAAGGAGAACAGGCGGATCAGCGGATACACCGTTGGCCGCCCACCGACAATGCCGGTCAGCCCCGGCGCCATGCCCGTTGCGGCCTGGGCGATTTCCCGGGAGAACACGATCAAGGCCTGTTTGCTCGGGTGACGCACGGCGAGTTTGATCACCACTTCGCGGCTGTCCTGGCGCTGGCCGTGGGGGCCATACGTGGCTTCGCTGCCGAGCAGCTCAATGTTCACTTCGCTGTAGGGCGCCCAGCCGCGCTGGCTGAAAATGTCCGAGGTCTTGTTGATGATCGCTTCGCTGACCCGCCGCGCCTTGTCGACGGCATCGATGCCCGCGATCAGGCAACTGGCGGTGCAGCGAAAACCGTCCGGGTACGTCGCGCTGACTTTGTACTGACCGGTCGGCGGCAGGCCTTTGGCGCCGTGCACCTGAACCGCGTTTTTGCCTTGCTGCTGCAGTTTGACCTGGGTGAAATCGCAGACCACATCGGGCAGCAAGTACGCACGCGGATCACCGATTTCATACAACATCTGCTCGCCGACGGTCAGTGGCGTGACCAGGCCGCCGGAGCCTTCAGGTTTGCTGACGATGAACTGGCTGTCGGCGCTGACTTCGACGATGGGGAAACCGATGTGTTCGTAGTCGGGCACGTCTCGCCAGTCGGTGAAATTACCGCCGGTGCATTGGGCGCCGCATTCGATGATGTGGCCAGCCAACGCGGCCTGTGCCAGTTTGTCGTAGTCGTGCCAGGACCAATCGAATTCATGCACCAGCGCAGCGCTGACCACGGCGCTGTCGACCACGCGCCCGGTGATGACGATGTCCGCGCCCAGCCGTAGCGCTTCGACGATGCCCGGCGCGCCGAGGTAGGCGTTGGTCGACACGCACAGGGGCGGTAACGGCGCGCCGCTGAACATTTCATGAAGGCCAAGGCCGCTCAGCTGTTTGAACTGCGGTTGCAGGTCATCGCCGAGCAACACCGCGATTTTCAGCGCCACCCCGGCCTTGTCGCAGGCCGATTGCAGGGCGGCGGCGCAGGCCAGCGGGTTGATGCCTCCGGCGTTGCTGATAACGCGGATATTCTGTTCGGCGAGTTGGCCCAACAACGGGCTGAGGACTTCGATGAAGTCGCCCGCATAGCCGGCCTGTGGGTCTTTCATCCGCGCACCGGCCATGATCGACAGGGTGATCTCGGCCAGATAGTCGAAGACCAGATAATCCAGACGACCACCTTCCACCAATTGCGCAGCGGCGGTCGAGGTGTCGCCCCAGAAGGCGCTGGCGCAGCCGATGCGAATCGTTTTAGGCACAGTCAACTCCATAGCCACCTCCCACTGAAGTGAATCGAGACTACCAAGCAAGCGCTTGGTTTGTAAATGCCTGAAATATCTTCTTCCCGAGCGCTTGCTTGGTGGTCGTCGCCAGCTTAAATTGCCCGCGCACCCTCGCTGTTTTAGCGGCGAACGGCGTATTTGATTGATCGACTGTAGGAGAGAACGGGTGGACGAGCAAAAAGCCCTGAGGGTCATGCGCGAATTGGTCGACAGCGGCCAATTGACCGACCCGGACAGCGCCCGCGGAAAACTGCTGCAAGTGGCGGCTCACCTGTTCCGCAACAAAGGTTATGAACGCACCACCGTGCGCGATCTGGCGGGCGCCGTGGGCATTCAGTCAGGCAGTATTTTTCATCACTTCAAGAGCAAGGACGAAATCCTGCGCGCCGTGATGGAAGAGACCATCCGCTACAACATGGCTTTGATGCGTGCAGCCCTCGACGAGGCCAGCAACGTGCGCGAACGCGTGCTGGCGCTGATTCGCTGTGAGTTGCAGTCGATCATGGGGGGGCGCGGCGAAGCCATGGCAGTGCTGGTCTATGAATGGCGCTCGTTGTCTGAGGACGGGCAGGCGCAGGTGCTGGCACTGCGCGATATATATGAAGACATCTGGCTGCAGGTGTTGGGCGAAGCCAAAGAGGCAGGTTTTATTCGCGGTGATGTATTCATCACGCGCCGCTTCCTGACGGGCGCGTTGTCCTGGACCACCACCTGGTTTCGCGCAGGCGGCAGCATGAGCCTCGATCAATTGGCCGACGAAGCTTTGATTCTCGTACTGGAAGAAAAGCACTAACAAAGGGAATTGGCTAAGTGGTCGAAACCACCTGGCTTGAATGCATTGATGCGTATTTTTCAAGGAGTGGGTTGTTTTGATGTCTTCGCCAATCAGAACGGCTACGGCGCTATTGCTGGCATCGCTTACGGCGCTATGGGTATCGCCATCCCACGCTGCGCAGACGGTACGGGTGGGTGCCGCCCATTTCCCTCCCTATACCATCCGCCCCGAATCCGGGGTCGACACCGGCCTGCTGCCTCAATTGGTCGAGGCGTTGAATCGCCTGCAAAGCGACTACCGGTTTGTCCTGATGCCCACCTCCATCCCCCGGCGCTTCGGTGATTTGAAGCAGGGCCGGATCGACATGGCGATTTTCGAGAACCCGAACTGGGGCTGGCACGACATCCCGCATACCACTGTCGACATGGGCCTGGAAGACGCCGAGATCTTTGTCGCGCAGCGCCTGCCGGACCGCCAGCAAAACTACTTTGCCGACCTGGACGGCAAACGGCTGGCGTTGTTCAGCGGCTATCACTACGAGTTCGCCCACTTCAATGCCGACTCGAAATTCCTCGCGCAAAACTACAACGCTACGCTGACCTATTCCCACGACAGTAACCTGCTGATGGTGCTGCGCGGTCGGTCCGACATTGCCCTGGTAACGCGCTCGTACCTGAGCGATTACCTGCTGCGCAACGAGAATATCGGCGATCAGCTGCTGGTGTCCCAGCGTATCGATCAGGTCTATCACCACTACGCCATCCTGCGTCCCGCCGCGCCCATCAGTGGTGAGGCGTTCGGCAAGTTGCTGCAAGACTTGCGGGAGAACGGGCAGCTGCTGAAGATTTTCGATCCGTACAAAATTGCCGTGGTGCCGGTGCCGCGAGACTGATATCGCGCCACGGTATTTGCGCACTTGCTCTAAATTTCCTGCCCCGGCTCACGTCACTTTGTTGAACTGTCGACGATTATCGTGAGCCCGTCCCATGCCCAATTTGTATGACCTGACTGCCTTGGCCTTGCCATCCGAAGGGATGCTTGTCGCGGATGAAACCGAAAGCCGCCTGCACTTGCATCTGCAAGGGCAGCCATTGATTCAGCTGCGCCTGAGCCGTGAACCCGAGTTGAAGGTGCTAGTAGAAGAACCGTTCGGCCACCCCGTCGAGCATTCCATCCGGTTTGCGTGTTATTGGCTGTTTGCCCGTGATCCGGCCTGCCAGCGTTTAATCTGGCAACTCGATGAGACCCCCACCCAAGCCCTGCTCAGCGGCTTGCTGATTCCAGGTGAAGTCGTCGGCCAGTATCTCTGCTTACGCACACTGTTCTGGCAATTGCCTCAGCCATGGCTGGTCAAGGGGCCGACACCCAGTTACCCCCGGCATCCGGTCATCAGCGATGGCAAGCGCCATCCGCTGCGTCCATTGAAGCCGAGCGGTGAAGTCTATCGACGCTATGACGCTCGCCTAGGTGCCTGGATTTCTTTGCGCACGGTAGACATTGAACAGGACCTGGAGCGTTTCAACCGCTGGCAGAACAACCCGCGCGTAGCCAGTTTCTGGCAAGAGGAGGGCAGCCTCGAACAACATCGCCAATACCTGAGCAAACTGGCGGCGGACCCGCATACGGTGACCCTGATCGGCTGTTTCGATGATCAACCGTTTGCCTATTTTGAAGCGTATTGGGCGAAGGAAGATCGCATCGCGCCGTTCTATGACGCTGGCGATTATGACCGGGGCATTCACATGCTGGTGGGTGAAGAAAACCACCGGGGTCCACACAAGGTGGCGAGCTGGTTATCGGCGCTGGTGCATTACCTGTTTCTCGACGATCCGCGCACGCAACGGGTGGTGGCCGAGCCTCGCGCCGACAACGCCAGGATGATCGTGTACATGCAGGGGCAGGGTTTTTACTGCGACAAAGAGTTCGACTTTCCGCACAAGCGCGCAGCATTGATGGTGTTGGGGCGGGAGCGGTTTTTTGATCGGTGCAAGTTGGCTTGATGCTTTAAGTTCAAGTCTTCTTGCGGTCTTGAGTGCCCCTTCGCGAGCAGGCTCGCTCCCACATTGGATCTGCTGTGAACACACAATCTGTGAACACTGAGGATTTTTTGTGGGAGCGAGCCTGCTCGCGAATGGGGGCGCCGCAGATTTCAGACTAACGACGGGCAAATGTATCCGCCCGACTCCCCGATACCTTGCGGCAGTGCACCAGCGCATCGCGTATCATGAAGTTCACCAGGGTCGGCGAAACACCGAGCTCCTTGGCAATGTCCTTCTGCGGCACCCCGTGCAGGCGGTACATCTCGAAGGCATAGCGGGTACGGCTTGGCAGCTCCGTCAGCGCATCGGCAATGTGCTCAAGGGTCGAGAAATTGATGTGCGAGGTTTCGGGTGAGGCACCTTGAATCACCACGTTCAGACCTTCCTCTTCAGGGCCGGAGTACTTCTGTTCCAGCGCCTGCTTGCGGTAGTGGTCGATCGCCAGGTTGCGCACGATCTGGAACAGATAGCTGAGCTGAGCCTTGAACGACGACGTGATCGCCGGTGCTGATTGCAACCGGAAAAACGCATCCTGCACCACGTCTTCAGCGCGTGACCTGCACCCGGTAATGCGGGCTGCAATCTTGACCAGAATCAGTCGATTGTCGACGAACGCTTGAAGTAGCGGTGAATCGCACCTGCTTGTGGATACTGGTTCCATCATGGAAATCACCCTGCTGCAATAAGGTTGTCGGGACGACTCGCAACCTGCGTCGCCCTGCGCGTCGAGCGACAAATTAGGTTGAATGATAATGATTGTCAATTGAGAAAGAGAACTAATGCGCCTCTGTGGTGCGAAGTGCGAACTGCCTCACGTCGATGCCCTTGCATGCAGCACCCATCCCCGCGGGCTATCCGGCCTGCCGACTAATTATTTCAAGACGTCATCCGTTCTCATTGGTGAAAGGCGCAGGGTCAATCCCGGCCAAACCCGCATCCCCATTGCCTTGCGCGGTCGGCAAAGACCGTGTCGTGCGCGCCTTCCCATGGGCGTGCTGTCAGAAAACCGATTCCACTTGCAAGCCGAAATCAGGCAGGAAACCTCATGACCGACGCGTTCGAACTCCCAAGCACTCTGGTCCAAGCCCTCCAGCGCCGCGCGGCCCTGACGCCGGATCGGGTGGCCTTGCGTTTTCTCGCCGACAACCCGGACCAGGCGGTGGTACTCAGCTATCGCGAGCTGGACCAGCGCGCGCGAACCATTGCCGGAGCGTTGCAGGCCCAGACCGAATTTGGCGATCGCGCGGTACTGCTGTTTCCCAGTGGCCCGGAGTACGTCGCCGCATTTTTTGGCTGTTTGTATGCGGGAGTGATCGCGGTGCCGGCCTATCCGCCAGAGTCGGCCAAACGTCATCACCAGGAGCGTCTGCTATCGATCATCAGCGATGCCGAGCCTCGCCTGCTGCTGACCAGTGCTGATCTGTGCGACGCCTTGCAGCAGATTGAAGGCGCACCGTTGTTGCTATGCGTGGACACCCTCGAGGCGGAATGGGCGAACCGCTGGATCGAGCCGAACCTCGAAGACCACCACATTGCCTTCCTGCAATACACCTCCGGTTCCACCGCGTTGCCCAAAGGTGTGCAAGTCAGCCACGGCAACCTCGTGGCCAATGAACTGTTGATTCGCCACGGCTTTGGCATCGATCTGAACCCTGATGACGTGATCGTCAGCTGGCTGCCGCTGTACCACGACATGGGGTTGATCGGTGGTCTGTTGCAACCGATTTTCAGCGGTGTGCCGTGTGTGTTGATGTCGCCAGCGTACTTTCTCGCTCGGCCATTGCGCTGGCTGGAAGCGATCAGCGAGTACGGCGGCACCATCAGCGGCGGGCCGGACTTTGCCTATCGGCTATGCAGCGAACGCGTCAGCGAGTCGGCCCTGGAGCGGCTCGACCTGAGTGGCTGGCGCGTGGCGTATTCCGGGTCCGAACCGATTCGCCTCGACACCCTGGAACGCTTCGCCGAGAAGTTCGCCCCCTGCGGATTTACCCCGGACAGCTTCATGGCGTCCTACGGCCTGGCCGAAGCGACCTTGTTCGTTGCTGGCAGCCGTCGCGGGCAAGGCATTGGCAACCTGCGCGTGGACGACCAAGCCTTGACACAAAACCGCGCGGAGCCTGGCGAGGGCCGCGCGGTCATGAGTTGTGGCATCAGCCAGCCGGATCACGCGGTGCTGATAGTCGATCCGGTGGCACTCACTGAGCGGGCCGACAATACTGTTGGCGAAGTCTGGGCCAGCGGGCCGAGCATCGCTCTCGGCTATTGGCGCAACCCCGAGGCCAGCGCCAAGACCTTCGTCCAGCACAACGGCCAGACCTGGCTGCGCACCGGTGACCTGGGCTTTATGCGCGACGGCGAACTGTTCATCACCGGGCGCCTGAAAGACATGCTGATCGTTCGCGGACACAACCTTTATCCGCAGGACATCGAGCAGGCCATCGAGCGTGAAGTGGACGTGGTGCGTAAAGGTCGGGTCGCCGCCTTCGCGGTGCAGATCGACGGCCTGGAAGGCATTGGCATCGCCGCCGAAATCAGCCGCAGCGTGCAGAAAATCCTGCCTCCCGATGCACTGATCAACGCCATCCGCCAAGTCGTGGCCGAGGCCTTTCAGGAAGCGCCAAGCGTGGTGGTACTGCTCAATCCGGGGGCGCTGCCCAAGACTTCCAGCGGCAAGTTGCAACGCTCGGCGTGCCGCAATCGCTTGGCGGACGGCAGCCTCGACAGCTATGCGCAGTTTCCGTCAGCGTTCACCGAACCTGAAGGAAAGACCGAACCGGCTTCTGAACTGCAAACCCTGATCGGCCAGATCTGGGGCGAACAATTGCAGATCAAGCAGGTCAATGCCGACGACCACTTCTTCCTGCTCGGCGGCAACTCTATCGCCGCCACCCAAGTGGTCGCGCGCCTGCGTGAAGCACTCGGTCTGGAGCTGAACCTGCGCCTGCTGTTTGAAGCCCCAACACTCGGTGCATTTGCCATCGCGGTGGCTAAGCAGCAACAGGATGGCGGCCCGGCCCAAGGAGCGATCACCCAGTTGTCGCGCACCGAAGCCATGCCGCAGTCGCTGGCACAAAATCGCCTGTGGATCACCTGGCAGCTCGACCCGCAGAGCAGCGCCTACAACATTCCCGGTGCGTTGCGCTTGCGTGGCGAGCTGGATGAAGACGCGCTGCGCGCCAGTTTCCAGCAGCTGATCGAGCGTCACGAATCCCTGCGCACGCGGTTCTTCGAGCGTGATGGCGTGGCGCTGCAACAGGTGGATGAGGCCGGTGAGTTCAACCTGCAATTGATCGACGTCAGCGACCTGCCCGCCGCCCAGCGTGAAGCCCGCGCAGCGCAAATCCGTGAAGACGAAGCCCGTACCCAGTTCGATATGGAGAAAGGCCCTCTGCTGTGGGTCACCCTGGTGCGCCTCGCTGACGAGGAGCATCAACTGCTGGTGACGATGCACCACATCATCGCCGACGGTTGGTCGTTGAACGTGCTGATCGACGAGTTCTCGCGCCTGTACGCCGCCGCGTCCCAAGGGCATACAGCGACGCTTGCGGCATTGCCGACCCGATACGCGGACTACGGCAGTTGGCAGCGTCAATGGTTGGCGCAAGGTGAGGGCGAGCGCCAATTGGCTTACTGGAAAGCCCGGTTGGGCAATGAGCACCCGACCATCAATCTGGCCACCGACCATCCGCGCTCGACGCAAATCACCTGCAGTGCGGGCCGCCATACCTTGGCTTTGGGTGCGTCCTTGAGCGATGCCATTCGCGTGACCGCACAGGCTCATGAAGCCACACCGTTCATGCTGTTGCTTGCTGCATTCCAGAGTTTGCTGCACCGCTACAGCGGCCAGCGTGACATCCGCATCGGTGTGCCGAATGCCAACCGTCCACGCCTGGACACCCAAGGGCTGATCGGCTTCTTTATCAACACTCAGGTGCTGCGTGCCGAGGTGGATTCGCGGCAGCCATTCGCTCAGTTGCTGGCGCAAACCCGACAGAGCGCATTGGGCGCCCAGGCGCATCAGGACCTGCCCTTTGAACAACTGCTCGAAGCGTTCCCGCAAGCCCGCGAACAAGGTCTGTTCCAGGTCATGTTCAACCACCAGCAACGGGACTTGAGCGCACTGCGTCGCCTGCCGGGGCTGTTCGCCGAGGAGCTGCCGTGGCACAGCCGCGAAGCCAAGTTTGACCTGCAACTGCACAGCGAAGAAGACCAAAAGGGGCGCCTCAGCCTGTCCTTCGACTACGCCAGCGAACTGTTCGAAGCGCGGACCATCGAGCGTCTGGCCGAACACTTCAGCAACCTGTTGCGGGCCATTTGCGAACAACCCGACACCGTCATCGGCGACCTGCCGCTGCTGAGCTCGAACGAACTCGACGAGCAAACAGTCTGGAGCGAGGCGCCTTGCACACCGGCCAATCAGTGGCTGCCGCAACTGCTCAACGAACAGGCGAAGTTGACACCGGAACGCACAGCCCTGCTGTGGGACGGTGGGGCCATAGACTTCGCCGACCTGCACGCGCGCGCCAACCGCCTCGCGCATTACCTGCGCGACAAAGGCGTGGGCCCGGACGTGTGCGTGGCCATTGCGGCCGAGCGTTCGCCGCAATTGCTGATTGGCGTGCTGGCGATCATCAAGGCCGGTGGCGCGTATGTGCCACTGGACCCGGACTACCCGGCCGAGCGCCTGGCCTACATGCTCAGCGACAGCGGCGTCGAACTGCTGCTGACCCAAACCGGATTGCTTGAACGTCTACCGGCCACCGATGGCGTCAGCGTGATTGCCATGGATGCGCTCACGCTCGACCGTTGGCCGAGCCATGCGCCGGGGCTGCATCTGAACGGCGACAACCTCGCCTACGTGATCTACACCTCGGGTTCGACCGGCCAGCCAAAGGGTGTCGGCAATACCCACGCGGCGCTCGCCGAGCGGCTGCAATGGATGCAAAACACCTATCGCCTGAACGACAGCGACGTGCTGATGCAGAAGGCGCCCATCAGTTTCGACGTATCGGTGTGGGAGTGCTTCTGGCCGCTGATCACCGGCGCCCGTTTGCTGATTGCCGGCCCCGGTGAGCACCGCGACCCGCATCGAATTGCCCAATTGGTTCAGCAGTACGGCGTGACCACGCTGCACTTTGTGCCGCCGCTGCTTGCGTTGTTCATCGACGAACCGCTCAGTGTTGAATGCAGCAGCCTGCGCCGTGTGTTCTCCGGTGGCGAAGCCTTGCCGGCGGAACTGCGCAACCGCGTGCTGGATCGGTTGCCCGCCGTGCAACTGCACAACCGTTATGGCCCGACCGAGACCGCGATCAACGTGACCCATTGGCATTGCACCGCCGCCGATGGTGAGCGCTCACCGATTGGCCGTCCATTGGGCAATGTCATTTGCCGTGTGCTCGACAGCGACCTCAATCCCGTGCCGCCCGGCGTCTCCGGCGAGCTGTGCATCAGCGGCATCGGTCTGGCGCGCGGTTATCTGGGCCGTCCGGGCCTCACCGCCGAACGTTTTGTCGTCGATCCGCTGGGTGAGCTGGGCGCACGTCTATACCGTACTGGCGACCGCGCACGCTGGACCGCTGACGGCGTTATCGAATACCTCGGCCGTCTCGATCAGCAGGTCAAACTGCGCGGCTTCCGTGTCGAACCGCAAGAGATCGAAGCGCGGTTACTGGCGCAGGAGGACGTCGCCCAAGCCGTGGTGCTGGTGTGCGAGACGGCGGCCGGCGGGCAGTTGATCGGCTATTACACCGCCACTGAAACCCGCGAAACCGAAGACGCGCAAACCGCACGACTGAAAACCGCGCTGGCGGCTGAACTCCCGGAGTACATGGTCCCGGCACAGCTAATGCGTCTGGAGCAAATGCCCCTGAGCCCAAGCGGCAAGCTCGACCGCCGCGCCTTGCCCGAGCCGCAATGGCACGTACGCGAACACGTCGAGCCGGTCACAACACTGGAGCAACACATCGCCGCTATCTGGCGCGAAGTGCTGGGTCTCGCGCAAATCGGTCTGCGTGACGACTTCTTTGCCCTGGGTGGCCATTCGTTGCTGGCCACGCAAATCATTTCCCGCACCCGCCAGGCCTGCGACGTCGAGTTGCCGCTGCGTGCGTTGTTTGAGAACAGTGAGCTGGGCGCGTTCGCCGAGCAGGTTCGGCTGATTCAGGTCTGCGGCAAGACCAATAAACAGCCACCGATAGAGAAAGTAGACCGCAACCAGCCTGTGCCGCTGTCCTATTCCCAGCAGCGCATGTGGTTCCTCTGGCAGATGGAGCCGGACAGCCCCGCGTATAACGTCGGCGGTATGGCACGGTTGCGTGGCGTGCTCGATGTCGGGCGTTTCGAAGCGGCGCTGCAAGCGTTGATCCAGCGTCACGAAACCCTGCGCACCACGTTCCCGAGTGTCGATGGCGTCGCCCGGCAGCAGGTCCATGCGCAATCCGGACTGCGCATGAACTGGAAGGATTTTTCGGCACTGGCTGGCGAGGTCCGCGAGCAACGGGTCCAACAGCTGGCGGACGACGAGGCGCATACCCCGTTCGATCTGGAAACCGGCCCTTTGCTGCGCGCCTGTCTGGTCAAGACCGCCGAGCACGAGCATTACCTGGTGCTGACCCTGCACCACATCGTCACCGAAGGCTGGGCGATGGACATCTTCGCCCGTGAACTGAGCGCGCTCTACGAAGCGTTCGTCGATGATCGCGAATCACCATTGGCGCCACTGCCCGTGCAATACCTCGATTACAGCGTCTGGCAGCGTCAGTGGCTGGAGTCGGGCGAACGTCAGCGTCAGCTCGACTACTGGACCACGCAACTGGGCCGTGAGCATCCGCTGCTGGAATTGACGGCGGACCGTCCGCGTCCACCGGTGCAAAGTCATCATGGCGAACTGTTCCGTTTCGACCTGAGCGATGACCTCGCGGCACGCGTCCGCGCCTTCAATGCGCAGAACGGTCTTACCCTGTTCATGACCATGACTGCCGCGCTGGCCGTGTTGCTTTACCGCTACAGCGGCCAGACTGATTTGCGCATCGGTGCGCCGGTGGCCAATCGGATTCGCCCGGAAAGCGAAGGTCTTATCGGTGCCTTCCTCAACACCCAAGTGCTGCGTTGCCAACTCGACGGGCAGATGTCCGTCGGTGAATTGTTCGAGCAGGTACGCCACACGGTCATCGAGGGCCAGTCCCATCAGGACCTGCCGTTTGACCATCTGGTGGAAGCGTTGCAGCCACCGCGCAGCGCGGCTTACAACCCGTTGTTCCAGGTGATGTGCAACGTGCAGCGCTGGGAATTCCAGCAGAGCCGCACCCTGGCCGGCATGACCGTCGAGTACCTGGCCAACGATGCGCGGGCGACCAAGTTCGATCTCAATCTGGAGGTCACCGACCTCGATCATCGCCTCGGTTGCTGCCTGACCTACAGCACGGATCTGTTCGATGAGCCGCGCATTGCGCGCATGGCCGGGCATTGGTGCAATCTGCTGGAAGCGTTGCTGACCGACCCGCAACAACGCCTCAGTGAAGTGCCGCTGCTGGACGTCAGCGAACAGCAAAATCTGCTCGATAGCCTTGGCGTCGAGCCGGGTGAGCATCGCCTCGACCAGTGCATTCATCACCTGTTCAGCGAGCAGGCGCTGGCCCGCAAAGACGCACCGGCCCTGACCTGTGCCGGGCAAACCCTGAGCTACGCCGAACTCGACAGCCGATCCAACCAACTGGCCTGGAGGCTCCGTGAGCGAGGCGTCGGCCCGCAGGTGCGCGTCGGTCTGGCGCTTGAGCGGTCGCTGGAAATGGTCATCGGCCTGCTGGCGATCCTCAAGGCCGGCGGCGCTTATGTGCCGCTGGACCCGGAATACCCGCTGGACCGTTTGCACTACATGATCGAAGACAGCGGCATCGGTTTGCTGCTCAGCGATGCGGCGATGTTCGAAGCCCTCGGTGAGTTACCGGCAACTGTCGCTCGTGGGTGCATGGAGGAAGATGTCGCCACATTGGCCACTTATCCAGTCACCGAGCTGCCGTATATCAGCCTGCCTCAACACCAGGCCTACCTGATTTACACCTCTGGCTCCACCGGCAAACCGAAAGGCGTGGTGGTGTCTCACGGCGAGATCGCCATGCATTGCCAGTCGGTCATCGAGCGCTTCGGCATGCGCCCGGATGACTGTGAGCTGCACTTCTATTCGATCAACTTCGACGCCGCGACCGAGCGTTTGCTCGTACCGCTCTTGAGCGGTGCGCAGGTAGTTTTACGGGCGCAAGGGCAGTGGGATGCGCAAGAAATCTGCGACCTGATTCGTCGCCACAACATCAACATCCTCGGCTTCACCCCGAGCTACGGCAGCCAATTGGCGCAATGGCTGGCGACCCAGGGTGAAACCCTGCCGGTGCGCATGTGCATCACTGGCGGCGAAGCCCTGACCGGTGAACACCTGGCGCGGATTCGTGCAGCGTTCAAGCCGAGCCTGTTTTTCAACGCTTACGGTCCGACCGAAACCGTGGTCATGCCGCTGGCCAGCCTCGCGCCCGAACAGCTGGAAGAAGGCCTGGGCAGTGTGCCGATTGGCAGCGTGATTGGCGCGCGGGTGGCGTACATTCTCGACGCGGACCTGGCCCTCGTACCGCAAGGGGCGACCGGCGAGTTGTACGTCGGCGGTGCCGGTCTGGCGCAGGGGTATCACCAGCGGCCGGGCATGACGGCCGAGCGTTTTATCGCCGATCCCTTCGCTGCGGATGGCGGGCGTATATACCGCACCGGCGACCTGGTGCGCCAGCGCGCCGATGGGCTGGTGGAGTACCTCGGACGGATCGACCATCAAGTGAAAATTCGCGGTTTCCGCATCGAGTTGGGCGAGATCGAATCCCGCCTGCTGGAACATGCATCGATCCGTGAAACGGTGGTACTGGCGCTTGATGCGCCGAGTGGCAAACAACTGGTTGGCTATCTGGTCACTGAGGTGGCCGAGGAAAAAGAAGCGCAACAAGCGGCACTGCGTGACGCCTTGAAACAACACCTTAAATCCCAGTTGCCGGATTACATGGTGCCGACGCACCTGATCCTGCTGCCCCGCATGCCGCTGACCGCCAACGGCAAACTTGACCGCCGTGCATTGCCTGCACCGGACCCGGAGCTGAACCGTCAGCACTATGTGGCGCCGAGCAATGCGCTTGAGCTGAGCTTGACCGCGATCTGGTGTGAAGTGTTGAACGTCACGCAGGTGGGCCTCAACGACAACTTCTTCGAGCTGGGCGGTGATTCGATTCTGTCGATCCAGGTGGTCAGCCGGGCGCGGCAGCAGGGCATCCATTTCAGCCCGCGTGACTTGTTCCAGCACCAGACCGTGCAAACCCTGGCTGCCGTGGCGACCCGCACCGAGCAGATCACTACCGAGCAAGGCTTGCTCAGCGGTGAATCGCGTCTGACGCCGATCCAGCACTGGTTCTTCGACACCGACATCCCCGAGCGCCAACACTGGAACCAGGCGTTGCTGCTGGAACCGAGCGTGGCGCTGGAACCCCATCGCCTGGAGCAAGCGCTGCTGGCGGTGATCGAGCAACATGATGCCTTGCGCCTGGGTTTCACCGAAATAGCCGGGCAATGGCGGGCCGAGCATCGGCCGGTGTCCGACACCGAATTGTTGTGGCAAGTGCGCGTGCCGGCCATGGACCAGTGCGAGGCGTTGTTTGTCGATGCCCAGCGCAGTCTCGATCTCGAAGCGGGGCCGTTGCTGCGTGCGTTGCTGGTCGATGGTCCCGAGGGGCAACAGCGGCTGTTGATTGCCATTCACCACTTGGTGGTCGACGGTGTTTCGTGGCGGGTGCTGCTGGACGATCTGCAATCGATTTACCGTCAATTGGAGGCCGGGCAAACGGTCAATCTGCCGGCGAAAACCAGTGCCTTCAAGGACTGGGCGGCACGCTTGCAGGCCTACGCCGGCAGCGAATCCTTGCGCGAAGAGTTGAGCTGGTGGCTGTCGCAACTGGCCGGGCCTGATGTAGCGCTGCCGTGCGATCGTCCTGAGGGCGGCAGGCAGAATCGCCATGCACAAACCGTCAGCGTGCGCCTCGATGCCGAGCACACTCGACAATTGCTGCAACAGGCCCCGAGTGCCTATCGCACGCAGGTCAACGACCTGTTACTGACGGCGCTGGCCCGCGTGCTTTGTCGCTGGAGCGGCGACGAATCGGCACTGATTCAACTGGAAGGTCACGGTCGCGAGGCCCTGTTCGACGAGATCGACCTGACTCGCACCGTGGGCTGGTTTACCAGCGCCTATCCGCTGCGACTGACCCCTCTGGACGGGCAGGGCGCCTCGATCAAAGCGATCAAGGAACAATTGCGCGCCGTGCCGCACAAAGGCTTGGGTTATGGCGTGTTGCGTTACCTGGCCGATGACCTGTGCCGCCAGACCATGGCCGCGTTTCCGGTAGCTCCGATCACCTTCAACTACCTCGGCCAATTCGACCAGAGCTTCGGTACGGATGCCTTGTTCCATCCGCTCGATGAACCGATCGGCGCAGCCCACGATCCCCACGCGCCGCTGCCCAATGAGCTGAGCATCGACAGTCAGGTCTATGGCGGCGAACTGGTGCTGCGCTGGACCTTCAGTGCCGAACGTCATGACCCGCATACCATCGCTGAGCTGGCGGACGCGTATCTGGGCGAACTGCAAAGCCTGATCGAACATTGCCTGCAAGACGAGGCGGGCGGCCTGACGCCGTCGGACTTCCCGCTGGCGAAATTGACCCAGGCGCAACTTGACGCTTTGCCGGTCCCGGCGGTCGTGATCGAAGACGTCTACCCGCTGACCCCGATGCAGGAAGGCATGCTGCTGCACACCTTGCTGGAGCCGGGCACGGGGCTTTATTACATGCAGGATCGCTACCGCATCAACAGCGAACTCGATCCGCAGCGTTTCGCCCAGGCCTGGCAAGCGGTGATCGCCCGTCATGAAGCCTTGCGCGCTTCGTTTTGCTGGAACGTCGGCGAAGACATGCTGCAAGTGATCCACAAACCGGGCAGCACACCCATCGAATACCTCGACTGGAGCTCGATGGACAAAGCCGAGCAAGAACCGGCGTTGCAGACCTTGCTGAAGCGCGAACGCGAAACCGGCTTCGATCTGCTCAATCAGGCCCCGTTTCACCTGCGCCTGATCAAGGTCGGCGCGGCGTGTTACTGGTTCATGATGAGCAACCACCACATCCTGATCGATGCCTGGTGCCGCTCGCTGCTGATGAACGATTTTTTTGAGATCTACACCGCCCTTGGCGACGGTCGCGAAGCGCAACTGGCCATGCCACCGCGTTATCGCGACTACATCGGCTGGCTGCAACGCCAGAGCCTGACCGAGGCGCGTCAGTGGTGGAAAACCAACCTGCAAGGTTTCGAGCGGACCACGCCGATTCCGAGTGATCGACCGTTCCTGCGTGAGCATGCTGGCGACAGCGGCGGCATGATCGTCGGTGATCGCTATACAAGGCTCGACGCTCGTGACGGCGCGCAATTGCGCGAGCTGGCGCAGGCGCATCACCTGACCATCAACACCTTCGCCCAGGCGGCGTGGGCCCTGGTGCTGCGACGTTTGAGCGGTGATCGCGACGTGCTGTTCGGCGTCACGGTGGCCGGGCGCCCGGTCGACATGCCGCAGATGCAGCGCACGGTCGGGCTGTTCATCAACAGCATTGCGCTGCGGGTGAAAATGCCCGAAGACGACCAGCGTTGCAGCGTGCGCCAATGGCTGAGCGCTTTGCTCGACAGCAACATGCAGCTTCGCGAGTACGAATACCTGCCGCTGGTAAGCATTCAGGAAAACAGCGAACTGCCCAAGGGTCAGCCGCTGTTCGACAGCCTGTTCGTGTTCGAAAACGCCCCGGTGGAAGTGTCGGTGCTGGACCGGGCGCAAAACCTCAACGCGACCTCGGATTCGGGCCGCACCCACACCAACTTCCCGTTGACGGCAGTGTGCTATCCAGGCGACGACCTCGGCTTGCATCTGTCTTACGACCAGCGTTATTTCGACGATTCGACCATCGAACGCATGCTCGGTGAGTTCAAACGACTGTTGTTGGCGCTGGTCGATGGCTTCCATGGCGACATGGCTGAATTGCCGTTGCTGAGCGCCGAGGAGCAGGATTTCCTGATTCACGACTGCAACCAGAGCGAACACGAGTACCCGCTGGAGCAAAGTTACGTCGCGTTGTTCGAAGCCCAGGTGGCTGAGCATCCACAGCGGATAGTCGCCAGTTGCCTGGATCAGCAATACAGCTACGTTGAGCTGAACCAGCGCAGCAACCGCCTCGGTCACGCCCTGATCGCCGCCGGAGTCGGGCTGGATCAACCGGTGGCGTTGCTGGCCGAACGCAGCCTGGATTTGCTCGGCATGATCATCGGCAGCTTCAAGGCAGGGGCGGGCTATCTACCGCTGGATCCGGGCCTGCCGAGCCAGCGCCTGAGCCGGATCATCGACTTGAGCCGCACGCCGTTGCTGGTGTGCACTCAGGCCTGTCGCGAACAAGCGCTGGCGTTGCTGGATGAATGCGGCTGTGCCCAGCGGCCCAGGTTGTTGGTCTGGGAAGCGGTGCAGGCGAGCGCTGTTTCGGTGGCTGATCCGGGCCTCTACAGCGGGCCGGACAACCTTGCCTACGTGATCTACACCTCGGGCTCCACCGGACTGCCCAAAGGCGTGATGGTCGAGCAGCGCGGCATGCTCAATAACCAGTTGAGCAAGGTACCGTACCTGAACCTGAGTGATGCCGACGTGATCGCCCAGACGGCTTCGCAAAGCTTCGACATTTCGGTCTGGCAGTTCCTCGCCGCACCGTTGTTTGGTGCGCGAGTGGACATCGTGCCGAACACCATTGCCCATGATCCGCAGGGCCTGTTGGCGCATGTATCAGCGCAACGCATCACCGTGCTGGAAAGCGTGCCGTCGCTGATTCAGGGCATGCTCGCCCAGGAATGCATGAGCCTCGACGGTCTGCGCTGGATGCTGCCGACTGGCGAGGCCATGCCGCCGGAACTCGCGCATCAATGGCTGCTGCGCTACCCGGAGATCGGTTTGGTGAATGCCTATGGCCCGGCGGAATGTTCGGACGACGTGGCATTTTTCCACGTCGATCCGGCCTCGACGCGTGGCAGCTATTTGCCGATTGGTACGCCGACCGACAACAACCGTTTGTACCTGCTCGATGGCGCGCTGGACCTGGTGCCGTTGGGTGCCGTGGGCGAGTTGTGCGTGGCCGGCATCGGGGTCGGGCGCGGGTATGTCAGCGATCCGCTTCGCACGGCACCGGTGTTTGTGCCGAATCCGTTCGGGGCGCCAGGGGATCGACTGTATCGCACCGGCGACCTGGCCCGTCGGCGCAGTGACGGAGTGCTGGAATACGTTGGGCGCATCGATCATCAAGTGAAGATCCGCGGATACCGCATCGAACTGGGGGAAATCGAAGCGCGCCTGCACGAACAACCGCAGGTCCGTGAAGCCGCGGTGGGTGTGCAGGAAGGGGTGAATGGCAAGCACTTGGTTGGTTATCTGGTAGCAACCGATTCGGGCTTGAATACCGCTGATCGGCTGGAACGTATCAAACAACGCCTGCGCGCCGAACTGCCGGAATACATGGTGCCGTTGCACTGGTTGTGGCTGGATCATCTGCCGCTCAACGCCAACGGCAAACTTGATCGCAAGGCTTTGCCTGCGCTGGAGATCGGCCAGTTGCAGAGCCAGGACTATCTGGCGCCGCGCAATGAACTGGAGCAGACGCTCGCGGACATCTGGACTGAGGTGCTGAAAGTCGAGAAGGTTGGGGTACGTGACAACTTCTTCGAGCTGGGGGGGCATTCGTTGCTGGCAACGCAGATTGCGTCGCGGGTGCAGAAAGCGCTGCAACGGGATGTGCCGCTACGGGCGATGTTTGAGTGCAGTACGGTGGCGGAACTGGCGGAGTACATCCACGGCTTGGCAGCCAGTGACATCACCGAGGAGAAGGTGGATCGCTTGAATGACTTGATGGCGGAGTTGGAGGAGTTCTAGTTTCTTTAGCGCCTGTGAAGGCCCCTTCGCGGGTTTGCTCGCGAAGGGGCCGGTGAGTTCACCAACACAACGTCGGGTGAAACTATTTAGGCCCCAGAATCTTCGCCAACTTGTCCGGCGAAGGCGCGCCTTGCTGCTGTTGCAGCTCGCCCTTGTCATCCATGTAGAAAATCGCCGGGGTTGCCTGCAATTCCAGGTCTTCCATCAGCTGCATGTTCGTCGCCAGTTTCGCCTGAATGGCCGGCGGCACGTCCTTGAGGGCTTTGAGCGAACTCAGCTTGCCAGCCTTTTCGTGTTCTTCCAGCGCTTTGCCCGGGTCTTTGGCTGCCAGCAACGCCGCGGATTTGCCAGGACTGTCCTCGCGAATGATTCCGACCATGATGTGCCGCAATTGCACCTTGCCGGCTTTCACCCACGGCCGCGCCTGTTCCCAGAACACGTTGCAATAAGGGCAGTTCGGATCGCTGAACAGATAGACGATACGCGGGGCATCTTTTTTGCCATCAGCGATCCAGTTGCTGGCTTCCATCTTGCCCCAGACTTCCTTGGCCATTGGCGCGTAAACCAGCTTCTGCAACGGTGCGGTGGTCAGGTCATTGCCCTCGGCATCGTAGAGGTTGCCGAGCAATACATGCTTGCCATCCGGGGTCAGGTACAGCGCCATGCCACGGTTCTGGTATTGCGCTGCGTAACCGCGCAAGCCGTTGGGAGCATCGAACTGGCCGACGATTTTCGCGCCCTTGGCTTCGATCTTCTTGATCGCTTCAGGCAGTTCTTCAGCGGCCTGTGCCGACGGCAGGTGCAGCAGGGCAGCGCCCAGGGTCAGCGTCAGCAGGTGGCGGAGGCGGGGCATGGCAGTTTCCTTGAAGAGGGGGACGGTGTGGCAGAAGAAGGGGTGTCAAAGTTTTTCAGGGCGTGGGCCAGGCTGGCTTGTGAGAGTTCGCCCAAATGACTGCCCAGCAGGCGACCGTCATTGCTATAGAACAGCGTCGTCGGCAACGCCATCGAACCCACGGCCTGCCCCAATCGACCGCCGCCATCGAACAGCACGTTGGTCAGGCTCAAGCCCTGGGTTTCGAGGAAGGTGGCGACGCTTTGCATGCTTTCGGCCTGATTGACGAACAGGAAAGTCAGGTCCGGCCGGTGTTGCTGGGCATTTTCCAGTACCGGCATTTCCCGACGGCACGGCGGGCACCAGGTGGCCCAGAGATTGATCACCAGTGGACCGCCCCGGTAATCGGCCAGTTGCACGGTGTCACCGGCGGCATTGCGCAGGCTGATTTCCGGCAGGCGTGTGCCTTGTTCGTAAATGCCCAGGGAGACGGTCGCCAGCAGCCAGAACACCAGACCGCTGCCCAAGCCGAACCCCAGAGGTCGGCGCAATCCCGGTCGACGCCAGCCGCGATACAGCGCCGTAAGCAGCAACACGATCACCCCCGGCCAAGCGAGGAATCCACCGTCGCGAAGGTCGATGATTTGCCACGGATCGTTGCGGTAGTGCACCCAGTAAACGGCGACGAAACTGACCCGGGCCGCCAGCATGCCCGTCAGGAACAGGCTGAACAGCACCGACTCGGGGTTCTCGCCACCCCGCTTGGCCACCCGCCAGCCGACAAACGTCGCCAGCGCCAGGGCGCTGATCAGCAGCAGATGATTGAGCGCGATGGCGAAGGTGCCGAGGGTAAAAGTCAGCATTAACGGGCGTCTCGGGTCGTGGTCCAGCGTTGCAGGAAGGTGTCGGCATCGACCTCGCCGGTGATGCGCTGGCTGCGACGCTCTCCGCCGTCGGCACCGATCCACAGAAAACTCGGTGGCCCCGGCACTTTATAACGGCCGAGCAGTTCGCGGCTGGCGGCATTGTCGGCGGTGACATCCAGCCGGAGCAAGCGCACATCGCTCAACGCTTGCATCACGTTGGCTTTGCCGAAGACCTGTTTTTCCATGACTTTGCACGAGATGCACCAATCGGCGTAGTAATCCAGCAGCACCCATTGGCCCTGTGCCCGCGCCGCGTCCAGTTCCCGTTGCAACGCTTGCGGGTCGTTGATGGTGGTGAAGGCCTCGTGGCCGACAGGTGCAGCGGCACTGGCCGTGGTTGAACCGCGATAGACCTGCAGTGGCTGATACAAATCGTCGCTACCGCCCGCTGCACCGATCACCAACAGACTGCCCCACAAACCCAACAGTAATGAGCTGGCGCCGAACACGTGCGCCGTCCGACCAAAACCGCTGGACTGGCGCCAGGCGCTGTAAGCCGCCGACAACAGCAGTACGCCGCACAATCCGATCCACAACGATTCATCCAGCACCGGACGCAACATCAGCAACGCCGTGGCGAGGAACAGGAAACCAAAGATGCCTTTGAGCAGGTTCATCCACGCACCAGGCTTTGGCAAGAAGCGGTTGCCGATTGTCACCAGCAGCAATAGCGGCACACCGATGCCGATGCCCATGGCGAACAGGATCAGCCCGCCATGCAGCGCATTACCGCTTTGCGCGATGTAGAGCAGGGCACCGGCCAACGGCGCGGTCATGCATGGACCCACCAGCAAACCGGACAAGGCACCCAGCGCACCGGCGCCGACCAGACTGCCACCACGTTGATTGCGCGACACGTTTTCCAGACGGTCGCGCACGGCCACCGGCAATTGCAACTCGAAGAACCCGAACATCGGCAACGCCAACAGCACAAATACCGCCGCGAAACTGCCCAGCAGCCAAGGGTTTTGCAGCAGCGCTTGCAGGTTTGCACCGAGCAGCGCGGCCAATACGCCCATCGCCGCATACACCAGCGCCATGCTCAGCACATAGCTGCCCGCCAGGGCAAACCCGCGTTTAGGCGTGGCGCCGCTGCCCACAACCAAGCCGGCCAGAATGGGTAGCATCGGTAACGAACAAGGCGTGAATGCCAGCAGCAGACCCAAGCCGAAAAACACCAGCAAACTCCAGCCCAGCGCCCGTTGTTGCAAGTCACTGGCCAGGGTTTGATCCGGTGCTTCGTTTGCGGCGATCGGGACGTTGCCGCCCAAATCCACCACCTGCGTTTGCGGTGGATAACACAAACCGGCATCGGCGCAGCCCTGGAAGCCCACCTTGATCTGACCGCTCGCGCCGGCCGGGATCTTCAGTTCCAGACCTTGGCGGTAAACCTGCTGTTCACCGAAGAACTCGTCGCTGTGCGCTTCGCCTTCCGGCAGGACGGGATGCTGTTCAGTCGGCAACCCATCGAGTTTCAGGCGTTTCTGATAAAGGTAATAACCGTCGGTGATCTGCCAGTAGAGCTGTGTTTCACCGGATTCCAGGCGTTCAGACGTGAAAATGAACGCCTTCTCCACCGGCAGAAACTCAGGTTTTGTTTCGAACGGATTGGTCCCTGCCTGGGCCAGACTCGAGATCAAAAGGACGAAAAATAGAAACAGACGACGCATGGGTAAGCCTTATCCCTGTGCAGGTGAGGTGCACAATGGGAGGCGGCGATTAACCGATGATTAACCGCACGCCGCACATCGGTGAGTCCTCAGTCCCTCAGCAGTCCCGGCCAATTACCGTTATTGATTTTTATCGGGCCGGTCTCGGCTTTATTATTTTTCAGGTTGTACCTGATGTATTCGTTGTTGGTGAGAAAGATGTAGTAATAAGTGTCGAATAGAGGCGCGTCATTTTGTACGGCGCCTATGATCCGGTTTTTATACGGCGACAAGCCAGGCCAGGATTCAGGTGTAATTGGCAGTCGTGTTGTTTTGTTGGTGATGTAGTTGAAGATGATGTAGTGACCGTCGTTTGTCAGGAAGCGGAATACGTTTTTGGGAGCGAAAGTATCCCACCAGGTGCCGGCGACGATAGTGTCAAAATAAGGCGCTAATGAGTGCCATATCGAGTTTTCAAGAAGGTAGTTGGCAACTGGCTTGTCAAGGTTCTGATCGTATTTGCAGACCATTGGTTTGCCAGTGGTGTTATAAAACAACCATAAAATGTCATCGCCCCCACCCCCTGTGCCACCGAGTGCGGGGCCGTGAATCCGAATCGCAGATTCTTTAATTGGGCATGAACGGCTCCCCAGCTATCGGATGTGATGTCGGCAGGAAATCCATTTTCGACGGTGTTTGAACTGATATCAAAGCGAGAGTATTTATTAGTGTCTTTGAAGAAGAAGTAAATTTTGTCTTTGCCGGAACGCCAATCAGCGGCTACAAAATTTTTGAGTGTTTGCATAGTCTGATTCCTTTCAGTTGTTTGAGTTTTTTGTCTGGGTAGTTACTGTGTTTTAGTGTGGTGCAGGGTTATCTTACTTGCATGGATTTAGAACTTGGAATGATTTGTTGTTCTTGTGTGTGTCTGTTTGAAACGGATAATGATCTTTAATTTGGACAAAGGAGCGTCTGACTGAATGTCGGGCTGTTCGTCAGCCACCACTGTTGCCATAATTGCGCCTTAATCCTCAGCTGTTTGACTCGCGTTTTTACTCCTGGAGCGCCCATGCACGTACTGGTTTGTGAAGACGATGAGCTGATCGCCAGCGGTATTGTCGCCGGCCTCTCCGCACAGGGCCTGACGGTCGAGCACGTCGCCACCGCTTCAGCTGCGCGCGCGATGCTCAAGGTCGCAGAGTTCGACGTCATGGTGCTCGACCTCGGCCTTCCCGACGAAGACGGCTTGAAGCTGTTGCAGCAATTGCGCCACAACGGTCTTGAGATTCCGGTGTTGATTCTCACCGCACGGGATTCAGTGACGGATCGCGTCGATGGCCTGCAAGCCGGCGCCGATGATTACCTGCTTAAACCGTTCGATCTGCGTGAACTCGCCGCGCGCCTGCACACGTTGCTGCGCCGGGTAGCCGGGCGCAGCGTCAACCTGATCGAACACGGTGCCCTGACGTACGACCCCAGCAGCCGCGAAACCCTGCTCGGCGGACAGCCGGTGGACTTGTCGCGCCGGGAGCAGGCGTTGTTGCAAGCCTTGCTGCATAACCGGGGACGCGTGCTCTCCACCGAGCAACTCAAGGACAGCGTCTACGGTTTCAACGACGAACTGGAAAGTAATGCCCTTAACGTCCATATCCATCACCTGCGGCGTAAACTCGGTAACGGTATCGTCGAAACCGTGCGCGGCTTGGGCTATCGCCTGGGGCCGGCTGATGGTGGAGTACCCTCGAAGTGATGAGCCTGCGTTTGCGCCTGAGCCTGACCCTCGGCGCCGCTTTTGCGTTGATCTGGGCCTTGGCGGCGGCCTGGATGCTCAGCGACTTGCGTAATCAAATGATGTTTTCCCTCGACCAGCGGCTGGTGGCTTCAGCGCGGATGGTCGCCGGGTTGCTGGAGCAATTGCCGGCATTGCCGAGCAAAGGCGAGGGCACTCACTTCAGCGCGGAACAACTGAACATTCCCGGCGGTATGGCTTGTCAGGTCAGTTCGCTGCGCGGGGAAATTCTTGCTCGTAGTCACAGTGACCCCGAACAGAAACTGGAAGCCGAGAAAATGGGTTTCCACGATCAGATGATCGACGGCGCGCCCTGGCGCAGTTTCACGCTGGCGCGGGGCGATCTGCGCATCACTACCGCCGACCGGCAAATCGAGCGCGAGGCGCTGAACATGTCGATTCTGCTGGCCGCGTCGGTACCGGTCGGTGTGGCGTTGCTCGGTTGCCTGTGCCTGTTGTGGCTGGGGATCGGCCAAGGGTTGGCGCCGCTCAACCGAATGCGCGATGCGCTGATGCGACGCAGCGCCGATTCCCTCGAACCGTTGCAGATCCAGCCACTGCCCAGCGAGCTGCAACCGTTGCTGGATACCCAGAACCAGCTGCTCCAGCGGATCGGCAAGGCCATCGAGCGCGAGCGACGTCTGACCGGCGATGCGGCGCACGAACTGCGCAGCCCGCTGACAGCCATCAAGACTCACCTGCAAGTGGCACGCATGACCGACGGCGCAGCGCGGGATCAGTCCCTGGCCCGGGCCGAAGAGGGCGCCGACCGCATGCACCGGACCCTTGAACAACTGCTGTTACTGGCGCGGGTCGAGGGCAGCCTGTCGTTCGATGACGGCGTACAGTGCAGCGCCGAGCAAGTGGCGAAACTGGCGATTCAGGACGCTGCCAGCGGAGATCGCCAGCGCATCAAGCTGCAAATGCCGAGCAAATTCTCCAACGCACCGGTGCAAATGCCCGCCGTGTTGTCGATTGCCGCGTTGCGCAACTTGCTCGACAACGCCTTGCGCCACACCCCGGGTGATGGAGCCGTGGAGTTGAGCCTGGATACGTCCGGCAATCGTGCGCGTTTTCTGGTTCGCGACCACGGGCCAGGGATTGCCGAAGACGACTTGCAAAACCTGACCCAACGCTTCTGGCGCAATGGCCAGAGCACCGGTTGCGGGTTGGGGCTGGCGATTGTTCAGGCGATTGTCCAGCGCTGCGGTTGCACGTTGCGTTTTGACAGCCAGCCGGATGGGCTGCGGGTCGAATTGACCATGCCACTACAAGCCCACTGACCACCAACCCCAATCGCCCTGTGGGAGCGAGCCGCCCGGAGCCGGCTCGCAGCCACAGGGGGCCGACGCGTTTCCATGCACAAAGCGTTGTCGAAGGTCTAAATCCTTGAGCCCCTGATGCGTTTCCAGAACAGGAAACCTTATTGAGGGGTCGAGAGATGTCAGTCGCTACCAGCCTTATCGAAAATCAGCCGGCCCGGATTGTCCCGGAGCACGCCGAGACGCTTTATCAATTCAACGAATCGCCGCTGCTGGCCCGTCAAAATCAGCAGGAATCCAACGCCCGCAGCTACCCGCGGCGCATTCCCTTGGCGCTGAAACGCGCCAGGGGCATTTATGTCGAAGACGTCGAAGGCCGTCATTTCATTGATTGCCTGGCGGGCGCAGGCACGCTGGCGCTGGGGCACAACCACCCCGTGGTGATCGAAGCGATCCAGCAAGTACTGAGCGATGAACTGCCGCTGCACACCCTCGACCTGACCACGCCGGTCAAGGATCAGTTCGTGCAGGACCTGTTCGGTTTGTTGCCGCCGGCCTTGGCTGCCGAGGCGAAGATCCAGTTCTGTGGCCCAACCGGCACCGACGCGGTGGAAGCCGCGCTGAAACTGGTGCGCACCGCCACCGGACGCAGCACCGTGTTGTCATTCCAGGGCGGTTATCACGGCATGAGCCAGGGCGCCTTGAGCCTGATGGGCAGCCTGGGGCCAAAAAAACCGTTGGGCGCCTTGCTCAGCAGCGGCGTGCAGTTCATGCCGTACCCCTACGATTACCGTTGTCCGTTCGGCCTCGGTGGCGCGCAGGGCGTGCAGGTCAACCTCAATTATCTGGACAACCTGCTGAATGACCCTGAGGCGGGCGTGCAATTGCCGGCCGCCGTGATTGTTGAAGTGGTGCAGGGCGAAGGCGGGGTGATCCCGGCTGATCTCGACTGGTTGCGTGGCGTGCGGCGCATCACCGAAAAGGCTGGCGTGGCGTTGATCGTCGATGAAATCCAGAGCGGTTTCGCCCGCACCGGCAAGATGTTCGCTTTCGAGCACGCCGGCATCATTCCGGATGTGGTGGTGATGTCCAAGGCCATCGGCGGCAGCTTGCCGCTGGCGGTGGTGGTTTATCGCGACTGGCTCGACACTTGGCTGCCGGGCGCGCATGCCGGGACCTTCCGTGGTAATCAGATGGCCATGGCCGCCGGTTCCGCAGTGATGCGTTATCTGGTCGAACACAAGGTGTGCGAGCACGCAGCCGCCATGGGCGAGCGCTTGAGCGAACACCTGCGCATCCTGCAGCGGGACTTCCCGCAGTTGGGCGACATCAGGGGGCGCGGCCTGATGCTCGGCGTTGAACTGGTCGACCCGACCGGCACGCCGGACGCTCAGGGCCATCCACCGATATTTGCGCGCCTGGCACCGCTGGTGCAGCGCGAATGCCTCAAACGCGGGTTGATTCTTGAGTTGGGCGGGCGTCACGGCGGCGTAGTGCGGTTCCTGCCGCCGCTGGTGATCACTGCCGCTGAAATCGATCAGGTGGCCGAGATTTTCGGCCGGGCCATGGCCGCAGCCACCGCCAGCCTCTAAATTTTTTCGCCCCTTGAACGTTCTTTCTACATAACGGTTGCGCACGCCGCGCAGCCCACCTTACAGCGATGGAGAAATACCATGACTTCCGTATTCGACCGCGAGGACATCCTCTTTCAGGTCGTGGTCAACCACGAAGAGCAATACTCGATCTGGCCTGATTACAAAGCCGTACCCGCAGGCTGGCGCACGGTGGGCAAGAGCGGTTTGAAAAAGGAATGCCTGGCTTACATCGAAGAAACCTGGACGGACATGCGCCCGCTGAGTTTGCGGCGCAAGATGGAAGAACAGGCGGCTTTGGCTCACTGAGTCCGGGCGCAAAAAGAAGCCCGCTGAACCGAAAAGGTCAGCGGGCTTTTTCATGTCAGGATGATCGTTCCCACGCTCTGCGTGGGAATGCAGCCCGGGACGCTCTGCGTCCCAAAGCGGACGCAGAGCGTCCATTGAGGCATTACCACGCAGAGCGTGGGAACGATCTAAATGGCTTAAGCGCCGTTCAATCCGTTGATCACCAAATCCACATTCCCTTCCAGCTCCGCCACCGGATCCGCCGCATCCACACTTAGCACAACCAACCGGCTACCCGCCTCGGCAATCACCGCTTTCAACGCGTCCGAAGGCTGCCGATGATGCAGTACCACCGCTACATCGTTGTCCTTGAGCGTCGCGCCCCATTGCTTGAGTGCTTCAGGCGTCCACTCGGCATCCGGCCGTGCATCGATCCCGATCAGCTCCAGATTGAGCCCGCCAATCAAATAGCCGAAGTGATCGCTGAGGCTCATCACACTAAGGTTTTCAGCACTGGCCAACCGCGCTTCGCTGTCGGCGCTGAATTTGAGCAAGCGCTGTTTCAGCGCCGCCAGATTAGCCTCGATCCTGGGCTTGGCTTCAGGCGCCATACGCACCAGATCCGCGGCCATCACGTCAGCCATGCGCCCCATGTTGTTGCTGGAAAACCACGGCTGACTGTTCAAACCGTCGACCTTGTTGTCCGGCTGCACGGCGATGCCGGGCAGGGCGCCATCCACCGGGCGGGCGGCGTCGACTTCGACGATACGGATGTTGCTGCGACGGGAGATCGGGTACAGCGGATCATCCGGCCACAGCGAGCGCAGGCCGATCACGGCATCGGCATCCGTCGCCAGTTTGGCCAGCGCCGGAGCGCCACGGCCGGTGAAATAGGCGGTCTGACGGCTGCCGGGCAGGTTCGCCGGCGCGGCGCGTTGAAGGTTGACGTTGGTGCCCTTGAGCAAGACTTCGCCCAGCCCGTAAGTGATCGGCAAGGACGCCAGCACGTGTAGCGGTTTGGCGTTGTCCGCCGCAAAAGAGGTGTTGACCAGCCCACACAGGGCAATGGCCAGGGTCAGTTGACGCAGAGGAAAAGACATTTATCCAAGATTCCCTTTCAGGCTGGGGACGACACCGCGCGCAATGGCGGACAGGGCGAAGGCGATACCGGCCACCAGAATGATCGCGGCACCGGACGGAATCGGCAGGTCGAAGACAATTGGCGCCAGAATCCCGCACAGCGTGCTGACCGTGGCGATCAACACCGAGCACCAGAAGAAGCCCTTCAACGACTGGCTGAGCAACCGCGCGGCCGCCGCTGGAATCACCAGCAGGGCGCCGACCAGAATCGCGCCGATGACCTTCACCGCTGCCACGGTGATCAGCGTCACCAGAATCACAAACAGATAATCCAGGGTCTTCACCGCCACCCCGCGCACCGCCGCCAGTTGCGGGTTGAAACTGGCCAGCATGATGCGGTTGTACAGCGGCAAGGCCAGCGCCATGACCAGCGAACCGACAATGGCCAGGACCGCCAGATCATTGCCGTTGACGGTCAGCACCGATCCGAACAACACGTTTTCGAGAATGTGCACGTTTATCTTGCCCGCCAGAATCAGCAGCAGGCTCGCGCCCAAGGCCAGGGACACCGACAGGAACACCCCGATCAATGTATCCGGTGCCAGGCCGGTGCGGTTGCGCAGGTAGTTGAGCAGGATGCCGAACAGCAAACAGTAGCCAAACAGGCTGCCGTAAGGCCCGGTGTAGGGTTCGCCGAGCAGAATGCCAATGGCCACGCCGGTCAGCGCAGCGTGCCCCACGGCTTCGGAGAAAAACGCGAAGCGCTTGACCACCACCAACGTGCCCAACCCGCCCAATACCGGGCCGATCAACAGACCAGCGAGCAGCGCGTTGACCACAAACCCATAAGCCAGCGCCTCGGGCAGGTAACCCGAAGAGGCCCAGCCCTGAATCATCAAACGAAAGGCTTCGTAACTCATCACGCGGCGCTCCGTGGATGGGTGGAGAACAGGGTCAGCAAGCGTTCCGGCGTCAGCGCCTGTTTCGGCGTGGCATCGAACAGCACCCGGCGATTGAGCCCGGTGACGCGATCCGCCAGACGCCCGACCGCTTCCAGATCGTGCTCGATCCACAGCACGGTGATGCCGCTGCGACGCCAATCGCCGAGCAGCCGCTCGAACACTTGAATACCGGCTTCATCCAGCGCCGACATGGGTTCGTCGAGTACCAGCAACTGCGGTGCCGGGATCAGCCCTTGAGCCAGCAACACCCGTTGACGCTCACCGCCGGACAACGCACCCATGCGCCGCTTGCGCTTGTCCTGCATGCCAACCCGCTCCAGCGCTTCACCAATCGCTGCCGCGTAGTGTTTGCTCAAGCCGAGGAACGCTGGACGCCGCTGACACATGGCGGCCATGAAATCGTCGACGGTCATTGGCAAGCCGCGATCAAACTCCAGCGCTTGCGGCACGTAGCCGATGGTTCCGGAATCGCCCGGCCAATGCAGGCTCAGGCGACCCTGATGGGGCATTTGTCCCAGCAAGGTTTTGATCAACGAGCTTTTGCCGCCACCGTTGGGACCGACCAGCGCATGCACGCTGCCGGGCTGAACCTGAAAGGTCACTTTGTCGAGGATTGTCGTGCGGCCGAGGGTCAGGCTGATATCGGCGAAATCCAGCGTCGGTCCGGTGCTCTGGACTGACAGGGTTTCTTGTGCGGTCATTGTCCCGACTCCTGTATCGCCCGGACGACGGTGTTGAGGTTGCCGGTCATTTCTTTTTCGTACTTGTCGGCGGTGTATTCGCCGTAGGAAATGTGCGACAGCGGGTACAGCTTCACCCCGGATTCACGCTGGATGGTGTCGACGTAAGAGGAAGGGAAATCCATTTCCGAGAAGATCACTTTCACGTCCAGTTCGCGTAATTGGTCGATGGTTTTTTTCAACTGGCTCGGGCTCGGTTCGATACCGTGAGCCGGCTCGACCACGGCAGTGACTTCCAGGCCGAATTCGCGCAGCAAATAGTCATACGCCGCGTGGACCGTCGC
This sequence comes from Pseudomonas sp. GM21, assembly GCF_000282215.1. Classification (GTDB taxonomy): domain Bacteria; phylum Pseudomonadota; class Gammaproteobacteria; order Pseudomonadales; family Pseudomonadaceae; genus Aquipseudomonas. The sequence continues at coordinate 13,533 of NZ_AKJS01000017.1, read as the reverse complement.
CACTCGTAGTTCGGCGTTGGGTGCCTGGGTCAGCTTCGCCAGGGCGTCGGCGCGCATCTTGCGCAGGCGTTTGCCGTAGGCGCGGGCGTTCTCGGTGTAGGTCTTGGCGTTGGTGGGGTCAAGTTTGCCCAGTTCCCGGGCGATGTTGTTGACCTGGGCAATCGAGGCACTGATCGACAGGAACGTATGCGGATTCACCACTTTGCCGGCACCGCGTGCGGCAACACCGGTGGCGGCCAGCAACGGCACGTTTTCGTTGGCTTCGATCACCGGGATATTCGGCGTTTCGCTGGCGGCGATCATGCGGTCGGCGAAGTCGTCATGGCCGACGCCATTGAGCACGATCACGTCCAGCCCGCTGATACGCTTGATGTCTTCGGCGCGGGGTTCGTAGGCGTGTGGGTTGAAACCGGCCGGAATCAGCGGCACGACCTCGGCCTTGTCGCCGACGATGTTGGCCACGTAGCTGTAATAGGGGTGCAAGGTGATGCCGATGCGCAGGCGTTTGGTGTCGTCGGCGTGGGCCAGTGGAGTCAGCAGGCAGGCCAATAGGCCGACCCATAGCAGGCGCAAGAAAGATGAATTAGGCATGGGAAAGCGGTCTTCTCTCGGGTGAAGGCGAGGGGTCAGTGCCGGTGCTGGCGGGTCACGCCGGCATCGAATTGCGCGACGATTTGTTGCCAGCCAGCGCTTTCGAGTGCGGTGTCAGCCAGGTCAGTCGGCGCTTTGAGGTCAATGGCGCGGTTGAGCCAGATGTCCGGCGCATCGTCGCCAGCGCTCAGGCGCATCAAAAACGAACCGGCCACGGCGGGGGCCTGGCTTTGACCGAAGTAGGCCTTGGCCTCAAGCAATTGCCAGGCATGGTCGCCCCGGCTGACCGAGCTGGCGTCATGGGCAAAGGGTGCAAAACCTTCATCGGCGAGGGTCGCGGGTGTTGGCAGGGATGGCTGTTCCTGGCGCAGCAGGTGAATCTCGTCCAGCGTCACTCGCAGGTCGGCGTAGATACCTTGTTCGGAAGCGCTCAAATCGCGACGGGCATCCAGTTGATGGCTGCTCACGTTGCTCACGACCTGAGACTCGTGACGCCAGGCGACCACCGAGCCGGCCACGGCCAGAATCATCAGGCACAACAGCAATACATACAGGGTTTCATGGCCGGCACCGGCCGGGCGGACGATTTGAGTGGTGGGCGTACTCATGGGGTTTGGATGTCCGCCTGGTCGATCTCGACGACGTGGCCGGGACCTGCGTCAAACAGCACATAAAACTCAGCGCCGGGTTTCTTGAAAGTCAGTGTGGAATCGGCGCCGAGTTTGCCCGGGACCAGAATGGTTTCGTCGTAGCCGATCACGTCCAGGGTCACGCCCGGCGCACCACTGCCGTCGGAGAATCCGCCGGTGCATTTGATCTGTTCGGCATCGATGGCTTTGCATTCGCACATCGGGTTATGCGCCAGGGCGCTGGCGCTGAAGCCGGCGCAGAGCACCAGCAACGCGGCGTGTATCGGTCGAAAAGTGCTGATCATGGTTTGCCTCCTTGTTGGTTCAGCCACGCGAGGGTGGCAGGCGATGCCTGGCTCAGGGGGAGGGAGGCTTGATGCATCGCGCCGTCCCAGCCCTCCATGGTGATCCACAACTCGGCGTCAGCCTTGGTCTTTTCCGGGATCGGCAACATGGCGCCCATGCGGTGCGGCGTACCAAAGAAAATCACCCCGGCGGCACGCAGGCTGCGCGGCTTGCCGATGCGCAGGTAAGTTGCTTTGACCTGTTCACGGCAGAGGTCGCAGAGCGCGGCGTTGAAGCTCTTCATGTAGCCGGCCGGACCATCGAGCGTCGGGGCCTCGTTGCGAAACTCGGCTAGACGCAGGCTCCATGGACCGACCTGGACTTCTCCGATCTCTCGCTCACCCAATCCGGTGTCGCCGCGAAACAGCGCCGCATCAGCGAAGTATTTGGGCATGAACCCCAGCGGCACCAACAGCAGCAGCACGTTGATGTGGAAGCGCCATTTGAGCCAGAAGCGGCGCAGTGTCGAGTCAGGTGTTTGCTTGGCGCGCGCGTTCATTGGCTGACCTCCGTGACGGCTTGCACCCGTGGCTTTTTGTTGCTGCGCTTGAGGGCGTTGGCCGTGGCCAGGGCGGTGCGTTTGGTCCAGATCAGCAAGCCGCTGAGGACCATCATGCTCAGGAGCAGCCCGAAGAAGAACCAGATCAGCTTGATCCAGATCCCGCCGAAATCGCCGGTGTGCAACGGACGCATGGACTCGGTGACCAGTTCCAGGCCTGAACGGTCCGCCAACAGGCGGGTGGAGGCGATGTCACCGTTATACGGGTTGATATCGGCAGTCTGAAACATCAGCGGATACCAACTGCGACCGCCCACGGTGAGGTAGCTATAGGCGTTGGCGGGGAGGGTGACAAAGCTGTCGTCCAGACCAGGAATGCGCTCTTTGGCCTGTGCAATGGCAGTTTCGAGGCTGATCAGCGGTGCCGGCGAACCATCGGTGGTCACTGGCACACTCTCACGCGGAACCACCAGGGCCACGGGGGCTGTGGAAATCGTGACCTGGTTATCGAACATGAACGCTTGAATCAGGAACCAGGTGCTGGTGATGGAAATCACCGCAATGAACCAGATCGACCAGATGCCGCTCAGGCGATGAAAGTCGCCCCAGAAAATCCGCGCGCCATGACGAATGCGTAAGGTCGGGCGCAAGAAACCCTTCCAGAAACGCTTGTACACCACCAGCCCGGTGACCAGTGACGCCAGCAGCGGCAGGCTCAGGAAAGACACCAGGTACCAGCCCCAGCTGTAACCGTTGGTGAACGGCACCAGCCACCAGCCGTGCAGCGCTCGGGTAAATGCCTTGAAATCGAATGCCGGGGCGGTGCCCTGAATCACGCCGCTATACGGGTTGACGTACACCGTCACCGAGCGACCATCCGGGTAACTGACGCCGACGTCGAGGGCAAAGTGGGATTCGTCGGGGCGGCTGATGGACTCGACCAGCGTATTGGGCTCGGCCTGTTTGATCGCCGCAATGATCTGGTCATAGCTGAGCAGCGGCGCATCGTCCGACGGCTGGCTGGCGCGCATTTGCGGGTTGGCCAGCCAGACGATTTCCTGGCTGATCACCGCCAGCGTGCCGGTGACACAGACGATCAGCACGAAAAACCAGATCGGCAACGCCAGCCAGCCATGGACCAGAAACCAGAGTTTGGAGCGGGATTTCTTCGACATGATTGAAGGTCTTGTATCGATGAGCGGGCCTCTGCTGCGGGCTTCCCAGCGTTGAGGTCCATGAAAAGGCCGGCGGGGCTTTTGCTTGCGCACGCCAACTACATGCCTATAAGACGGATGAGAATCAGTAAACCCGAAAGGTGATGTGAAAGTAAATGTTTCTTATTAGCGAATGTGTGTTGATGAGGGAGGGGGCAAAGCGGGGTTTTGTGGTGTTGGAAATGGCCTATCGCGAGCAAGCTCGCTCCCACAGGGGACGGAGTACGCCAGTCAAACGTGGAAGCGAGCCTGTCAGGCACTGAAGATCTTAACCTTGCTTAAACATCTCCTTGGCCCGTTGCTCAATCTGCTCTTGAGTCAAATCCTCCTTGCGCGTGGCCAGAAACCACAAGTGTCCATACGGATCCATCAGCGTCCCGGAACGGTCACCGTAAAACTGGTCCTTGACCTCCGACACCACTGTGCCACCCGCCGCAATCGCTTGTTTATAGGACTTGTCCACATCCGTCACATACAGATGCAGGCCCACCGACGGTGAGTTGTCAGGATTGCTCAACGGCCCCTGATCACACGGTGTGCCGAGCATGACCGGGCAGTCGCCGATCCGCAGTTCGGCATGTCCGATCCCGCCGTCCGGCATGGCCAAACGCACGACTTCGATGGCGCCAAAGGCCTTCTTGTAGAACTCGATCGCTTCAGCCGCTTTGTGAATGCCCAGATACGGGGTGATGCTGTGATAACCCTCTGGAATGGGTTTTACGCTCATGATGAATCTCCCTGTTTGTTGTTGTGGAAGAAAAGGCGTCCTGTGTCGATTTCCGACCGAATAAATATAGGCCCGTGTCGTGTTGGCTACCGAGCGCCCGACGAGCAGTAACGCTGTTCAGCTAACAACAGCGCAGCAGCAGATTGCCGACTACGCATTGAAAGCGGGACCTGTGGGAGCGAGCCGACTCCGGGCGGCGTTCCGACGATGGCCGCGCCGTTATTTCGGATCTGTATTCGATTGCAGCAGCGCCCCCGCCGGTGGGCTAAATCGACAACTGCAACACGCGCTCGCCCTGAACATTCTCCATCACCCGGCGCTTGTTCACGGCCAGCTCACCGATCTTGATCAGCCGCGTGCGAGTCACGTTTCGGCTCAGGCCCAGCAGGGCGGCGGTGTGGACCTGGTTGTAATGGCAGAAGCGATAGGCTGCGCGCAATAACGCGTCTTCGACTTTTTCATGCAGCGCACCGGCCTGTTCTGCGAAGAGTTTTTGAAACGCTCGATCCAGCAGGGCTTCCGGTGAATCGTCGATATTGGCGTGGTAATCGTCCTGGCGCTCGATGCGCATGTTGGACAGGCGCAGGTCATCGCGTTCGATCACACCATTACGGCAGATCAGCAGCGTGTGATGGATGACGTTCTCCAGCTCGCGGATGTTGCCCGGCCAACTGTAGCTGCACAGTTTCAACTCGGCTTCTTTGCTGATGGTGATGCGGCCATAGCCCAGGCGCTGACTGTAGGTTTCGATGAAATGTCGGGTCAGCGGCAGGATGTCGCCGGGGCGCTCGCGCAAGGGGCTCAACTCCAGGCTGACCACGTCGAGGCGGTAATAAAGGTCTTCGCGAAAATGTCCGGCGTTAATGGCTTTCTCCAGTTGTACGTTGGTCGCGGCCAGCACACGTACGTCGATGGGAATGCTCTTGCGCGAGCCAAGCCGGACCACTTCGCGCTCCTGCAACACGCGCAGTAACTTGACCTGGATAGCCATCGGCAGATCACCGATTTCATCGAGGAACAGCGTGCCACCATCAGCCTCCTCAAACCATCCGGCCTTGGCGCTCAACGCGCCGGTAAAGGCGCCTTTTTCGTGGCCGAACAGTTCGGCTTCGACCAGCGATTCGGAGAACGCGCCGCAGTTCACGGCTACGAACGGCCGGTTACGCCGGGCGCTGAGGTTGTGGATGTGTCGCGCCACCAGCTCTTTGCCGGTGCCGGTTTCGCCGATGATCAACACACTGGCCTCACTGGGTGCAACCTGTTGCAGATGGGCGAGCAAGGCCTGGGATTTCGGATCTTCGAATACCTGTGCCGTGGCACGGATCGAGGTGGCCAGCGCGGGCGAGGGCGGTAAGGTCAGCAATTGCATGGGGTTCGCTCCATGAAATGAAAGCTATGAATAGAAAGTCGGAGACGACTAGGCCTGGTTCAGCGACCAGTCACCCAGCTCATGGAGTTTGTAATCCACCGGGTCATGCAGGGGGGTGAGTGCTCAGGTTGCGCCAATGGATGACTGTTGCCCGGCAAACAGTTGCTTGGGCAACACTTCGTCAGGCGATGGCGTTGTTATAGAGGGTGTGTGTTATTCCTCAAAAGACATTAAATTAATATTAATAGCTCAAAAAGGAATATGGTTCGTTGCGGCTTGTTGAGTGTTTGCGGAAGTCGATAGCCACTATCGAGAGCGTTGATTTCTGCTAGAGAAACGGCGCGAGTAGCCTGTGTTCATTGCCCCGAACCCAGATGCAGGACGCCAACAATGAAACCTTTAATCGCTACTTTCTTGCTGCTCGCCATCTCCGTGCTTGCCGGATGTGCCAGCCATGTTTCACCGGAATTACGGCCCTACACCGCCGAAGAATCCAGGGAATTGGCGCTTGAGGAATTGAACCGTCGTGGTTTGTCTTTCGAGGAGTACCACGCGAAGAAAGCGGCATTACTCGGTCAACCGCAGAAACCCTTTGGTTTCGATAAACACGGCGAGATGAACGCCGAACGTGCTGTACAGCTTCACGGTCGTCCAAGTTGATTGAAAACTGTACCGCTCGAAGTTTTACGTAACTGTCCGTGGGTTTCCCGCAAGGCGTGCGATAGGGTCTTAACACCCGATTGACCCAAATGGACTGCCGCTCATGACGCTCTCACTCGACCTGCTGATGGGCTTCGCCCTGTTTGCACTCGTCACCTCGATCACTCCCGGCCCTAACAACACCATGTTGCTGGCATCAGGCGTGAACTTCGGCTTTAACCGCACCATCCCGCACATGTTGGGTATCACCTGTGGTTTCTTTGTCCTGGTGGTCGCTGTCGGGTTCGGTCTTGGTACCGTGTTTCAAACCTATCCCATGCTCTACACCGTTCTGCGCTATATCGGCGCGGCGTATTTGCTGTATCTGGCGTGGAAAATTGCCCACTCGGGTCCGGTCTCCGAGAGCGAGAAGGGCGAGAGCAAACCCATCAGTTATTTGGGCGCCGCCGCGTTTCAATGGGTCAATCCCAAAGCGTGGATCATGGCCATTGGTGCCATCAGCACCTACACACCGATGCAGGGCTATTTCACCAATGTGCTCGTGATTGCGGCCGTGTTCGCGTTGATCAACTTGCCGAGTGTCAGCGTCTGGGCCGGTTGCGGCACGCTGTTACGCAACGTGTTGAAGGATCGCCGCTGGTTGCGCCTGTTCAACTGGGGCATGGCCTTGCTGTTGGTGGCTTCGCTGTATCCGTTACTTCTTGAAAGCATTGGCTGACGCATTGCTTCAACCGCTTGCCTGATGCCTGTTAAGCTCGACTTCAGGAGCGTTCCTACGCACTTTTAAATGAAGTTGCCCTTCATTAACGGCCTCCGATCAGGTATTTCTAACGTACTGAAATATCGACGCAGCTCACAAGGCTGCGTTTTGACGTTTCCGTTACGAGCCTCCTGATCCCGGAACACGCTCTGCGAGTCTTTTATGAATAAACGTCCGTTGTATTTCGATTACGCCGCTACCACGCCGGTGGATGAGCGAGTCATCAAGGTCATGGTCGAGTGTCTGGGTTTTACCGGCAATTTCGGCAACCCGGCGTCCAGCTCCCATGCCTTCGGCCAGCAAGCCCGGCAGTCGGTCGAGCACGCCCGGCAGCAGGTCGCCGAACTGGTCGGCGCACAGGCTGCGCAGATCGTCTGGACCTCCGGCGCCACCGAGTCCAACAACCTCGCGCTCAAGGGCGTGGCCCAGGCGCGGGGTGTCAGCGGCGGGCACATCATTACCAGCCAAATCGAACACAAGGCGATTCTCGACACGGCGAAACAATTGCAGGACGCCGGTGTTGCGGTGACGTATCTGGTACCTGACGCCGATGGTTTGATCACGGCGCAAGCGGTCAGCGAAGCGATGCGCGAGGACACCTTTCTGGTGTCGCTGATGCTGGTCAACAACGAACTGGGCACGGTCAACGATATCGCCGCCATCGGCGAAGTCGTGCGTGCACGCGATGCGTTGTTCCATGTCGACGCGGCTCAGGGCGCGGGCAAAGTGGCGATCGATCTGGCCCGCCTGCCGGTGGACCTGATGTCGTTTTCCGCGCACAAGATCTACGGCCCCAAAGGTATCGGGGCGCTGTACGTCGGTCCGCGCGCGCAGCAACGCTTGCAGGCACAGATTCACGGCGGTGGTCACGAGGGCGGATTGCGTTCCGGCACCCTGGCAACCCATCAGATAGCTGCGATGGGTGCGGCCTTCGCATTGGCCGCTGCTTCATTTGATGAAGAGAAAGCCTCGATCGTGCGTTTGCGTAAACGTTTGCTTGAGCAGTTGCTGAGTCTTCCCGGCGTTCACCTCAATGGCAGCCCGACCCAACGCATTCCTCATACCTTGAGCCTGACCTTCAGCGAAGGTGAGTTCAATTCCGCGGCGTTGAGCCATTCGATCGCGTTTTCCGCGACATCGGCCTGTAACTCCGCCAGCAACGTTCCATCCCATGTGCTGCTGGCCCTGGGGCATGACGCTCGCTCGGCGAACCGCACGATTCGCCTGAGTCTCGGCCGGTTCACCACCGAGCAAGACGTCGACCAGGCGGTGCACCTGATCAAAGCGGCCTGCGCCAGCGCCCCGGCATTCTGGCAGTAGCGCCTTAAAGCGCCGACTCAGATCGGCACTCAACAATTAGCTGAAGTGATTAGCAGGAGACACGATGAGTACGCAGCCTTCGATCAATGGATCGGTGCCCCAGCGCCTGGCGCAAACCCGCGAACTGATGAGCCGTGAAGGCATTCATGCCTTGCTGGTGCCGTCGGCCGATCCGCACCTGTCGGAATACTTGCCTGGCTACTGGCAGGGACGGCAGTGGTTGTCGGGCTTCCATGGCTCGGTCGGCACGCTGATCGTTACGCCGGATTTTGCCGGCGTCTGGGCCGACAGCCGCTATTGGGAACAAGCGACCAAGGAACTCAAGGGCAGCGGTATCGAACTGGTCAAGCTGCAACCTGGTCAGCCCGGCCCACTGGACTGGCTGGCCGAGCAAACCCCTGAAGGGGGCGTCGTCGCGGTGGATGGTGCAGTGATGGCAGTGGGCTCGGCGCGGACCCTGGGTAGCAAACTCGAAGAGCGCGGCGCACGCCTGCGTACTGACATCGACCTGTTGAGCGAAGTCTGGAGCGACCGCCCGACGCTGCCGAATGAGCCGATCTATCAACATTTGCCGCCGCAGGCGACGGTCAGCCGTGGTGAAAAACTCGCGAAACTGCGCGAGGTGCTGAAAGACCGTGGCGCAGACTGGCATTTTGTCGCCACCCTGGATGACATCGCCTGGTTGTTCAATCTGCGCGGTGGCGACGTATCGTTCAACCCGGTGTTCGTGTCCTTCGCCTTGATCAGCCAGGAGCAGGCCACCCTGTTCGTGGCCCTGAGCAAAGTCGATGCCGAACTGCGTGCGGTGCTTGAGCAAGACGGCGTGACCCTGCGAGATTACAGTGAAGTGGCCGCCGCCTTGCGCGCCGTGCCAAGCGGTGCGAGCGTGCTGGTCGATCCGGCACGCGTCACTGCCGGTTTGCTGGAAAACCTCGACAGTGGCGTAAAACTTGTCGAAGGCCTGAACCCGACCACGTTGGCCAAGTCGCAGAAAAGCCTGGCTGACGCCGAGCACATTCGTCAGGCCATGGAGCAGGACGGCGCCGCTCTGTGCGAGTTCTTCACTTGGCTGGACTCGGCCCTGGGTCGTGAGCGCATCACCGAACTGACCATCGACGAACACCTCACCGCCGCGCGCACCCGACGTCCTGGCTACGTGTCGCTGAGTTTCAATACCATTGCTGCGTTCAACGCCAATGGCGCGATGCCGCACTACCACGCGACCGAAGAAGAGCACGCGGTGATCGAGGGGGACGGTCTGTTGCTGATCGACTCCGGCGGTCAATACCTGGGTGGCACCACTGACATTACGCGGATGGTGCCGGTGGGTACGCCGACGGATGAGCAGAAACGCGACTGCACACGCGTACTCAAAGGCGTGATCGCTCTGTCCCGTGCACAATTCCCTCGGGGAATTTTGTCGCCGTTACTCGATGCCATTGCTCGCGCGCCGATCTGGGCCGAAAGCGTCGACTACGGTCACGGCACCGGCCATGGCGTTGGCTACTTCCTCAACGTTCACGAAGGCCCGCAGGTCATCGCCTATCAGGCCGCGGCTACTCCGCAGACCGCGATGCAACCGGGCATGATCACTTCCATCGAGCCAGGCACTTACCGTCCGGGCCGATGGGGCGTGCGAATCGAGAACCTGGCGCTGAACCGTGAAGCGGGTACCAGCGAATTTGGTGAGTTCCTCAAGTTCGAAACCCTGACGCTGTGTCCGATCGACACCCGCTGCCTGGAGCCGTCGCTGCTGACACTGGAAGAAAAGCAGTGGTTTAACGCCTACCACGCCGAAGTGCGCGAGCGCTTGAGCCCACTGCTCGATGGCGCCGCACTTGAGTGGTTGAACACCCGAACTGCGGCTATTTGACGGGTTTGAGTTCAGGCGCTTGGTCGAGCGCCTGACTCTTCGTCATTCGTACGTCGTGGCCTTGGTTGCTTATCTCAGGGCTTCAATTACGAAGTCCAGCCGATCCTGACCAAAGTACATATGGTTGCCGACGAACATGCTCGGTGCACCAAATACCCCGCGCTGTACGGCTTTCTCGGTATTGCCCTTGAGGAGGGTTTTGACCTCCTCATCGGCTGTCAGGGCGAGTACTTCATTGGGCGCAAAACCGTTTTGCGTCAACACCTCGGCCACGGTAGCAGGGTCATCAAGGCTGCGGCCTTCAACCCAGAGGGCAGTGAACAGGCAATCGATAAACGCCAGGAAGCGCTCGGGATGACGTAACTGAATCCCCGTCACTGCGCGCATCAGCATCAGGGTGTTGATGGGGAAGTGCGGGTTGAACTTCAGTGGTACGCCATAGCGTTTTGCATAGCGGTCGAGGTCTTCAAACATGTAACGGCCTTTGGCCGGGATGACTGCCGGTGAAGCGTTGCCGGTGGCTTTGAAGACGCCACCCAACAGCATTGGCGTGTAAATCAGTTGGCTGCCGGTTTGCTCACAGATTTTCGGTAGCTGGGTGTAGGCCAGGTAGGTGGCCGGGCTGCCGAGGTCGAAAAAGAACTCCACGGTTTTGCTCATGGTCAGTGCGCTCTGTTTATTGTTATAGGGGAGGGGCTTACCAGCGCTCGCTCCAGGGCCGTAAATCCAGTTCGAAAGTCCAGGCGTCCCGTGGCTGGCTGTGCAGGTACCAATAGTTCTCGGCGATGTGCTCGGGGTTGAGAATGCCGTCTTCGTCTTTGGTTGCGTATTTCTCCGGGAAGCTCTCGCGGATGAAATCGGTATCGATAGCCCCGTCGACGACGACATGGGCAACGTGAATGTTCATGGGGCCGAGCTCACGCGCCATGCTTTGGGCCAAGGCTCGAATCCCGTGTTTGGCACCGGCGAACGCTGCGAATCCAGCGGCACCTCGCATGCCAGCGGTAGCTCCGGTGAACAGGATAGTGCCCCGTTGGCGCTTGGCCATGCGCTTGGCGACTTCACGGGCATTAAGAAAACCTGAAAAACAGGCCATTTCCCAGATCTTGAAATACTTGCGGGCGGTTTCTTCAAGAATGCTGCAGGGCACATTGGCGCCGATATTGAAGACAAGCGCTTCGATGGGCCCGATCTCGCTTTCAATCTGCTCGACCAGTGCAATGACCTCTTCTTCCTTGCGCGCATCGCAAGCAAATCCGTGGGCGTCACCGCCATTGGCTTTAATGGCGTCGACCAGGGGCTGAAGTTTGTCGGCACTGCGTCGGGTGACACAGGCTACGTAGCCTTCCTGTGCAAAACGTTTGGCAATGGCTCCGCCGGTAGCATCCCCAGCGCCGACAACCAGTACGACTTTCTTGTTATTCATGGGTTGATCCTTTTGGTAAACGATCGTTAACTAAACGAACGTTATGCTACGATGCGGCATGCGTCAAGATGATCAATCCTGAGGAAATGGCGATGCGCTACTCGGCCAGTCACAAGTTGGAAACCAAAGAGAAGCTGCTGGAAAGCAGTGCGGTGTCAGCCAAGAAGTCAGGCTTTTCCACGGTCGGTGTAGACGGTTTGATGAATGCGATCGGTTTGAGCGGCGGGGCTTTCTATAGTCATTTTTCGTCGAAGGACGAGCTGTTCGCTTCAATCGTCGAGCGTGAGCTAAGTCAAAGCCTGGAACGACTAGGCGCCGACCAGGGGTGCGAAAAACTTGAGCGTTGCGTCAAGCATTACTTGAGCATGGCGCATGTCGAGCATCCAGAGTCCGGATGCGCGTTGCCGGCGTTGGGCGCTGAGATCGCTCGTTCGGATGTACTGGTTCGCCAACAGGCGGAGCGATGGATTTGTCAGCTGCAGGAGAATTGGGCGCGCATTCTGGAGAGCGACAGCCTGGCTTGGTCCATCCTGTCGCAATGCATCGGTGCTTTGGTTGTCGCCCGGATGCTGGCGACACCAGACATCCAGCGTAATGTGTTGAAGTCCAGCTACGATGAGATTGGCCGCCAGATAGCCGGACGGCATCAATCTATTTGCAAATGACGATCATGCTGCGGCTGGTGTAGCCGGCTGGATTGAGCCCGAATGGATAATCTCCTGGTTCTTCCACCGCGTCCCCCGACTTGGCGATAACCTTGTATCCCTTGGGAGCGCACGAGTTGGCGGCGCTGGCGTAGCACTTGTCCCACGAGGATGAGAGTCCTGAACAGTTAAGATGCAGCCCTTTTTTGCCGTGTTTGACTTGTGTTTTCGAGGTCGCCGCGCAACCCGAAACGGCAAGTACAGCTATCAATATCAAAATTCGTTTCATTGCTGTCCTTAAAGCGTTCCCGGATCTTGTGCCCGGGTCTCGCTGCATTCGCACTCGCTTAAAGCGTATTGATATCCCTACCCTGAAAAATCCATGCCTGGCACTAGGTTACGGGCCTAAACATGGCTTAATTGAAAGGTAATTACCAGACCTGCGTAAAACTCTGTATCAATCTGCCGCAACCGCTGGCTTGGCACCGCTGCCCATGGTCATGGTTGCACCCACGGAAGCCAGAATGATGCACAAAATAGCCATCCACTGTGACAGTGAGAGGTATTCATTCAGGAACAAAAGGCCTGACAACGCGCCGAACGCCGGTTCAATGCTCATTAATGTGCCGAACGTACGGGCTGGCATTCGGGTGAGGGCTACCATCTCCAGCGTGTAGGGCAGGGCGGTGGACAGAATGGCAACACCGATGGCCACGGGGATCAAGGCCGGAGTTAGTAGCGCGGCACCGGCATGGACGATGCCGATTGGGGCCACAAATAATGCGGCAATCATCACGCCCAAGGCGGCGGTTTGCACGCCGTTGTCGGCGCCAGCCTTCTGGCCGAAAAGAATGTATAGCGCCCAGCAGGCGCCCGCGCCCAAAGCGTAACTTGCACCTGTCAGGTCAATCCCTGCGGAGGTGGCGCCAATTGGAATCAGCAGCATCAATCCTGTAACGGCCAGTGCGATCCACAAAAAGTCGATCGCGCGGCGCGAGGCGTAGATTGCCACCGCCAACGGCCCGGTGAACTCCAGGGCTACGGCAATGCCCAGGGGGACGGTGCGTAAAGACATATAGAAGAGGAAGTTCATGCCGCCCAGTGCCATTCCGTAAATGATCACGGTGCGAAGGGATTTTTCGGTGAACTTCGCCCGCCATGGGCGCAGCAGAAGCAGCATGATCACGCTGGCGAAAATCAGGCGTAAGGTGGTAGTTCCTTGAGCGCCAATAACAGGGAACATACTTTTAGCCAAAGACGCTCCGGACTGGATGGACGCCATGGCTATTAATAGCAGGCCTACCGAGAACAAGGTCGAGGCAAGGCTGCGGGGCTGTTCGTTCATTGCGTGGCATCGTCCAAAATGGGAAGCAGGAGTATTGTTCATTGCGATTGAGCAATATAGTGCGCATTCGTGACGGGCGCGTCTATATATAGCAGTGATTTTGAGTAACTTGATAGAAAAGCCAAATCAAT
>NZ_AKJS01000016.1 GCF_000282215.1 Pseudomonas sp. GM21 | reverse complement strand
TGCCGCTGCAGCGGCTACCAACATAAAGGCAGTTAGGGTCCAGCCGACAAGCGCGGGATCGTCGAACAGGCGATAAAACGTTGGCATGGCAGAAAACACCATGCTGGTCTCAAAGATCGATGCGATATCCGCAGCGATCAACGCAATGATGACCCACTTCCAACTTCTAGACTGTACAGGTACGGCATTCATGCGCATGGCTCCTTCGCGGAGGACAACGGGCTCGCGCGCATTGAAACCTCCTCACCTTTTGGAATTGTTATGGGTGGCGCTTGTTCCACGGAACGACCGCAGGGCTAAGGAAGCAGAAAAATCATTGCTTGCCACAACCCATGAATCATACTAATCATATAAATCATTAAGCGTCAATATTACCCAGAAAATCCCGGGCGGATTCGGACAAGGCACCCGTAAAAACGCAAACGGCCCAACCGGTGAAAACCGGTTGGGCCGTTGACCACTCAGCGCTCTCGAATCAAGCAGTGGCTGGATAACCTCCGCCACCATGCAGCTCATTGACGGCATCACGATTCAGCTGCCCGTCACCACCGCGCGGCAGACTGTCGACAAACTCGACAATCTTCGGTTTTTTGTACGATGCCAGGCGTACTTTGCAGTGCTCGATCATTGCGTCGGCCTCGATGTGCTGCCCTTCGCGCAACACCACCAGGGCCTTGACGCTCTGAGCCCAAACGGGGTCTGGTACGCCGATCACACAGACATCCGCCACCTGTGGCAGCATGCGCAGGCATCCTTCGATCTCGGCAGGGTAAATGTTCTCCACCCCGGACTTGATCATGGTTGTCTTCGGCCCGACAAAGGCAATAGCACCGTCCGGCAAACGCCTGCCCAGGTCGCGGGTGCGATACCAGCCATCCGCGGTACGCTGCTGATTCTCTTCTTCACGATCAAAGTAACCGGCCATGACCTGCGCGCCACGGACGCTGATTTCTCCGACATCACCGTCGGGCACGTCTTGGCCGCTGTCATCAAGGATACGCACCTGCACCAACGGCGACGGTCGTCCGGCCCCTTCCCCACCCAGCCAGGCCATCACGGTAAAGCCTACCAATTCAGTCTGGCCATACAGTCGCGGGGCGCGGTTGAGCGGTGCACCTTGTGGCATCACCAAGGGGCTGGTCCATTCCGGCGCCAGTGGCGACGACCACAGGCTGGAAACGTCGTAGCAGCCGTCGGCGTTGATCTGGCGAATCTGCTCCAGGGTCGGTAACGCCACGAAGGCATGGCTGACCCGCTCCTGTTCGATCAGTTGCAGCATGCGCTCGGCATCCACGCGGGCGATGAAGACGTTCTTGCCACCGAACTGGAACGTCGCGAGGGTCGAGTTCAAGGTGCCCAAATGAAACAGCGGGCCGGAATTGAGGAACACCGATGCTTCGCTGATGCTATTGCTGTACGCCAGCATCAAGCCCTGATAGAGGATCGCGCCCTGGGTCAGCAGCGCCGCATTGGGGTGACCACCAAATGCCGCGGTATAGATCGCCAGCAAGGGGGTATCTGCGTCCACCCGAGTCTCGATATCGACATCCGGCTGGCCTGCGATCCACTTCTCGTAGCCGCTTTCATCGTCGGCCTGTACCCACAGCGCGGCATGCTGGCTCAACTCACGAGCCTGAACTACTGCTTCTCCGACCTCTGCCTGCTGCCAAAGCACCACAGCAGGTTTGAAATCATCGATGACGAAGGCCAGTTCATGGGCGCTCTGGCGCCAGTTCGCCGGGCAAAAAACCGCACCGAGTTTGGCTGCCGCGAGCAAACATTCGAGTACCCTGAAATCATTCTGGCCCAGCCACAAAACCCGCTGGCCATGCGTCACACCGGCGGATTGCAGGGCATGGGCGAGACGGTTGACCCGAGCGTCCAGTTGCGGCCAGGTCAGGCGTGTGTCGCCATCCACTACCGCTTGCATGTTCGGGCGCGAGCGTCGGTGCTCACGCAAAACGTCCGCCACGCCGTGCATGCGGATCAGGTTGAAATTATCTTGAGCCGTCTGGGCCTGTTGCATCTTGGGAGTCCTCATCGATCGCCCCCGGCCAGGCCGGGGGCGAAGCGTGTCAGGCTGGAACAATCCGGGGATCGGCACTGCCGCAACTGCAGGCGCCATGCAGCACCTTGCCGCGCACACCGGTGTGGTAGTGATGGAAGGGTTGGCAGCGCTCCAGGCGACTGCTGATCACCACTTCTCCGTCGATTGCGTCCACTGCCCACTCGAAGCGGTCGATGTGCGCTCCCGTACCAGCACTGCATTCGATGGCCAGCGCTGGACCCAGCTCAAGGCAACGAAACACCGTCAAACCCGGTTGACCGGCCAACCGCGCATACGCGTCAGGCCAGGCCCAGACCACCAAGCCGGCAAACAGCTTGAGCGGGTCGTGGCCAAGCCCTGCCAAACCGTCCAGTGTGGCAGCGGTGATGCCATAGGCGCCGACCAGATTGAAGCGACGAATGATCGACTCCACTCGACGGGCATCAAACAGTGAGGAGTCGGCCGAAACCGCTACCATGTTGAATTGCATCACCGCACGTTCCATCCCCAGGGCCTGTATACCCTGGTCGAACAGCGCGGTGACCAGCAGATTGCTGCCCATATGGAAATCGAAGGTGTTGAGCACCTTGAGGATCGAGCGCGTCGAGCGTTCGGTTTCCAGTGCCGAATATGGCAGGGCCTGACGCTCGCCCTGCGCGTCGATGTAACGACCCACGGCCATCGGGGAAAGTACGGTTGACTGCTGAACTGGACTATTCATTGCTTGGTCACCCTCGGGATCTTGTTTGGCGGTCCGTCCTTGAGCATGGACTGGTTCGTGGCCAGAATAATCTTCACCGGCACCTGCAGCGCGGTGGAAACGACATCGGCAACCCGTGCCGACAACTGCTCCAGACTGTCCTTCAGTGCACTTTCCTCATAGCCCACACGCAAGGTCAGGACGTCGGCTTCGCGCTGCGGACGAATCATCTGGAACAAGCCTGTGCGGGTCTCTTCGAACTGCTCCATAAGCGGCCAAATATCGATCGGCAGGATCGAGCGACCCTCGATCAACATCTCGTCACCTTTGCGCCCGATGGGCTTGAGCCGTCCATGGGTGCGCCCGCAGCTGCACGGCTTGCGGGTGAACTGCACCAGGTCATCGGTACGGAAGCGAATCAGCGGACCGACGTCGTCCAGCAATGCCGTGACGACCAGTTCGCCGCGCGAATCATCTGGCATCTCGGCGTCACCGTCGGGGTCCAAATGCTCGATAAGGGCGATGTCTTCCCAGGTATGCATGCCGTCATGGGCGCGACAGTCCATGGTGGTGGTGATGTCGCCCAGCGAGCTGAGCTCGAAAATTTCCAGGCCCCAGCCTGTGACCACGGCACGGAAATGCGGGCTCATCGGCTCGCCGCCGAACACAACGCCCTTATAGGAGCTGAAAGCCTCCTTGAGGTCGTCGCCGGTGTCCTTCTCATATTTCTCCAGCGCGATGATCAGCGGAGTAGAGAGCATGAACATCGCTTTGGGGCGCAACTCACGAGACATCTTGACCAGGTGAGGCATTTCGCTGGGCAGGTGCTGTACGGTGACCGGGCGGAAACCGCTGTCCATCCACTTGTCGGCGTTCAGACCTTCGCGAAAGGTAAACAATGCGTAGGTGAAGTAGTCGTTTGCACGCACCCCGATATGCCAGAGCTCGCGCTTGAGCCCGGCGATTGCAACGTGGTATTCGGAGCGCGGCAGCGGAGTCGGATCGCCGGTCGTCCCCGAGGTAAAACCGACACCGCGTAAATGCGGCGGGCCGACACAGACCAGGCCGCCAGACGGGTCGCCATGCTCGTCGCGAAACTGGCGGATACGGTCCTTGTCGATAAACGGCACCTTGGCCTTGAAGTCCGCCAGGCTCTTGATGTCCTCGGGTTTGACGCCCGCCTCATCCCAAACCTCGCGGATCAGTGCCGAGCGGCTGTAGACATACGGAACCAGCTTGAGGATCCGCGCCTCCTGTAGTTTTTCGATATCAGCCCGCGACATCGTTTCCATGTCCGGGTCGAAAAACTTGTCGTCGTCCAGTCGTGTCATAGCGTTACCTTGTTATTGTCGTAGCTATTGGTAGCCGGGCGCCGGGTTATGAAACTCCGGTCGTTCCTGGCGAAACAGTCGCGCCGCATTGAGGCTGAGTGCACCGGCTTTTTATATCAATCATCAAGCTGATTATGCGACAGCACCAAGCATGCATCAAGCCGCAAAATCGTATCAATGATTAGTACCTAAATAGCCAATATCACACCGCGCAATACCTGCGCGAGATCAACAGTCCTTGAATACTGGCTTACGGCGCTCCACAAATGCCAGGACACCTTCCTTGGCATCATCGGTCATACCAACGCGGTGACCAAGTTTGGCTTCCAATGCCAGGCCATCCGCTAACGAAAGGCTGGTGCCTACACGCACCGCCTGACGAATGGCCTGTTGGGCCGGCAGACTGTAACCGCTGTACTTCGCCGCAAAATCACAGGCTTCTTCCAGCAGGTCATCCGCGCTATCGGCAATATGATCGACCAAACCCACCTTGCAGGCGGCCGGCCCATCAAGTGTTTCTCCGCTCATCATCATCCGCAGTGCAGGCCCCGGACCAATCAGCCTGGGCAATAACTGGGTGGCACCGTAGACCGGTATCAATCCCAGGCGTATCTCCGGGACAGCCATTTTTGCCTCTGCAACACAGACCCGAAACGTACAGCCCAGGGCTATTTCCAGGCCGCCGCCCATGGCTGCACCATTGATCGCTGCCACGCTGATTTTCGGGAACTCAGCCAGACGCAGCATCAAGCGATGCATGCGTGCGATACGCACGGCCGGATCGCCATCACGCTCGCTGAGGTCGGAGCCGGCGCAGAATGCCCGCCCCTGCCCCGTGATGACCAGTGCGCGACTGTCGTCACTGGCAATACGGTCCAGATGCGCATCCAGCTCATCGAGCAAGGCATCATTGATCGCATTGAGTACTTGCGGGCGATTGAGGGTCAGTACAGCGCAATTGCCCTGGCGATGATGGTCAATCAGGTTCACGGCTTTACTCCTGTAGCACGGTTAAGATGGTCTTGCCGATACGCTGGCGATTGAACGTCGAGGCCAACGCCGACTGGAAATCGTTCAGGGCATAGACAACACCTGCGGCCGGTTGCAACGTACCGTCGTCAACCCAGCGCGCCAATTGTTCGCGGGAGGCAGCGGCCTTTTCCGGCTCGCGCAAGGCAAACTGGCGGATATCCACGCCTAGCAAAGCGGCACCCTTGAGTAGCGCCAGGTTAGTAGGCAAGGCCGGGATGCCACCACCGGCGAAGCCCAGGGCCAGGTGACGTCCACCCCAAGCCAGACGCCGGAAAGCCGCCTCGAATCCTTCACCACCAACCGGATCGAAAATCACATCGACACCGACGCCCCCGGTCAGAATCTTGAGCTGCTCCGACCAATCGGCCGCGCTTGAGTCAAGGCACTGTTGTGCACCGGCTGCCCGCGCAGCTTCGCGCTTGTCCGAAGTGGACGCTGCGCCAATGACCTGAGCACCCAGCAGACGGGCGATCTGAACGGCCGCCAGACCAAGGCCACCGGCAGCACCGAGCACCAAAACCCGCTCGCCGGATTGCAGCCTGGCGCGGTCCCGCAGGGCGTGGAAGGCCGTGGTGTAATCGACCCAGAACGCCGCAGCGCGGGCAAAATCCAGACCATCAGGCAGGGGAACCAGGCTTGAGACTGGCACCACGACAAACTCCGCGCAGCCGCCGCCCATTGCTGTAGCCGCGTACCGCTGACCAGGCTCGACACCATTGACCCCCGGCCCCAGGGCATCGACGACCCCGGCAAACTCGCACCCAGGCACAAACGGTAAGGCCGGCTTCAACTGATAGCGACCGGTACACAGCAACCCGTCAGCAAAACCAAGCCCGGCACTATGGACCTTCAGGCGTACCTGCCCGGGGCCAGGCTCTGGCAGTGGAAGACTGTCAAGCGCATAGTCATCCAGGCTTTCCAGGCGATGGCCCAACACAGCCTGCATGCGCACCTCGCTCACAACGCCAGCGCCTGGGCCTGTTTCAGCGCCGCTCGGTACTGCTGCTCCAATTCATCGATCAATTCGGCAACACTGGGCAACCCGTTGATCGCGCCAACGCCCTGCCCGGCCGCCCAGATGTCTTTCCACAGCTTGAAATCGCCATGCCCGCCGGTCCCGACTCCGGGTTGCGGCGCCGCTGGCAAACGCGCGGGATTGAGCCCCGTGCGAGCAATACTGGCTTTCAGATAATTGCCACGCATCCCGCTGAACAGGTCGGTGTAGACGATGTCGTCAGCACCGGCAGCCTGCAGCATCTCCTTGTACACGGCATCAATCTCGCTTTCGGCCGTGCCCAGGAAACGAGTGCCCATATAGGCCAGGTCCGCGCCGAGCAGCTGCGCGGCCAGAATGTCTTTGCCGTGGGCCAACGCGCCAGACAACAGCAACGTGCCATCGAAGAAGCTACGAATTTCATTGACGAAGGCAAACGGATTAAGGTCGCCACCATGACCGCCGGCGCCAGCGCACACCGCTACGATGCCATCGACGCCTGCGGCCGCGGCTTTTTCGGCATGCCGCACGCTGACCACATCATGGAACACCAGGCCGCCGTAACCATGTACGGTCTCAACCACTTCGCCCGGGGAGCCGACACTGGTGATAACCACCGGTACGCGATGTTTTTCCAGCAGGGCCAGGTCACGTTCCTTGCGCGAATTGGCAGGAGACAGAATCTGGTTGATGGCAAAAGGAGCCGCCTGCGGAGTCGTTGCGAGTTCCTCTACCAACTGGGCCAGACAGTCGTCCAGTTGCTCACTGCTGCGAATATTCAAGGCCGGCATCGAGCCAACGACACCGGCCCGGCACTGGGCGAGCATCAGCTTCGGGCTGCTGGCCAAAAACATGGGCGCGGCCACCAGGGGCAGGCGTAGACGGTCGCGTAGAAGCGTGGGCAATGGCATAAGCTCTCCTGTACTCGGAATGAGTGATGGCGTCCGGAAGGTCGAAAACGGATGGATAAAGACTGAACCAACACCCCAAATTCGAGCTAAATCATATATATCATTGGCGCATAATATTTTCAAAGCTTTCCCTACCAGTGAGCCGAAATTTCATTATCCGCACAACGGCAAAAACGAGGGCCAAGCGCGCAATTTTCCTTCGAGAGAGCTTCCTCAGGTAGTCCTTGAGTTTCTCCAGCAACAGCCCGCGCGATATCGGATGCTCGATCGGGATCAACCCGGGAGCCGGCTGGTAGTGCTTGAGCAGATTCTTCGCAACCGTCACCTTGTGCACTGCAGCCAAGCCATCGACCAGCCCCTTGGATGCGGCATAGATCCACATCTCGCCCAGGACCATTTCGTGCAAAACACCGAGCGAGCCATGGACTTGCATGGTGCGCTGGACGATGTCGCGCTGAATCCGGCTCGGCCGCCTTGGTGGCCGCGATGCACATGCCATCGCGAGACCTGATGTTCGAGAAAGCGTCAATCCTCTTCAGCGAGCCTCCCCCACGTCGGGTATTCCTTCGATTCCGATGGTCCTGCCTCTTGCTCTATTATATGTATGATTATAATCTTTAGGTCTCATGCGGCAGTTCGCCGCCGCACCGACCTTGAGGGATCCTTGACGTGAATGACGCCTTTATCTACGACCACGTACGCAGCCCGCGCGGCAAGGGCCGCCCGGATGGCGCACTGCATGAAGTCAGTGCTACCGCGCTGGCAGCCCAGACCCTGAGCGCCTTGCGCGATCGCAGCCAACTCGATACCAGCCTGGTCGATGATGTTTTACTGGGTTGTGTCATGGCGGCTGGTGAGCAAGGCGGCAATATTGCCCGGGTCGCGGCCCTGGCTGCCGACTACGACCAGAGCGTGCCGGGCCTGCAGCTCAATCGCTACTGCGCCTCAGGCCTTGAAGCCGTCAACCTGGCTGCCTCTACTCTGCGTGCAGGCGAAGCGCGGGCCATCGTTGCCGGTGGTGTGGAGAGCATGTCGAGGGTGCCAATCGGCTCCGATGGCGGCTCCGTTTATACCGACCCCCAGGTCATCTGGAAAACCTGGTACATCCCCCAGGGCATCGGTGCCGATCTGATTGCCGAACAGGACGGCTATAGCCGGGTAGACGTCGATGCCTTTGCCCTGCGCAGTCAGCAACGGGCAGCAGCTGCCGAAGCGGATGGTCGATTCCTGCAATCGCAATTCGTTGTCACCGACCTGCTCGGCCAGCCCCTGCTCGATTGTGATGAAGCGATTCGCCATGGCGCGAGCCTGGATGATCTGGCGCGTCTCAAACCGGCTTTCGAGGCCATGGGCAGCCAGAACGGTTTTGATGCCGTGATGCTGCAGCGCTATCCGGATATCGAAGCGATCCGTCACGTCCACACCGCGGGTAACTCCAGCACCATCGTGGACGGTGCGGCTGCCGTCTTGCTCGGCAATGCCGAATTCGGCCGCAATGCGGGCCTGCGTCCTCGCGCCCGTGTGCGCAGCTACACCTCGATCGGCTCCGAGCCGGCCATCATGCTCACCGGCCCCGCGGCCTGCACCGAAAAGCTGCTGGCTCGAACCGGCATGACCATCGCAGACATCGACTTGTTCGAAGTCAATGAAGCCTTCGCCTCGGTGGTGATGCGCTACATGCGCCATTTCAATCTCGACCCTGACCGCGTCAACGTCAATGGCGGCTCGATCGCCATGGGCCACCCACTCGGCGCAACCGGCGCGATGCTGATCGGCATTGTGCTCGATGAACTGGAGCGTCGCGACCTGAACATCGCGCTCGTCACCTTGTGTGCCGCTGCCGGCATGGCCACCGCCACCCTGATCGAGCGGATCTGAGCATGGAATCGAACACAATGAATACCTTGAAACTGGAACTGGGCGCCGATGGCGTAGCCGTTATTACAATCAATCTGCCTGATCGCCCGGTGAATGTGTTTACACCCACGTTCGTTAGTGAATTGCAGGCAGCGGTCGAAGAAGTCATTACCAACACCGGCATTCGCGGTGCAGTCCTGACCTCAGGCAAATCCGGCTTTATCGCCGGCGCCGATCTCAAGGACCTGGTCGATGCCTTCGACCAGGGGGTCGATGCTGTGCAGGCATCGCAACGCTTCGAACGCGAAAACGCTCTCATGCGTCGCATCGAAACCGGTGGCAAGCCCTTCGTCGCCGCGCTCAATGGCCTGGCGCTGGGCGGCGGCCTTGAGCTGGCGCTGGCGTGCCATCGGCGCTTGCTGGTCGATAGTCCCAAAGCCATCGTCGGCTTGCCAGAAGTCACCGTCGGCTTGCTGCCTGCCGGTGGTGGTACGCAACGCCTGCCTCGTCTGATCGGGATAGAAAAAGCCCTGCCGCTGTTGATTGAAGGCACCAGCCTGAAACCTGCCCAAGCCTTGCAATTGGGCGTGGTCGATGAGCTGGTCGATGCTGCTGATCTGCTGGAGCGAGCGCGTAGCTGGGTTCTGGACAACCCGCAAGTGACTCAACCGTGGGATGTAAAAGGCTACCGGATTGCCGGTGGTGTGGGCTGTCTGGCCCCGCACGCCACCCGCTCCTTCCAGTTTGGCACTACCCTGGCCAAAGCCTCCGGCGCGCAAAACTACCCCGCAAAGCTGGCGATTCTTTCGGCGGTGTTTGAAGGCACCCAGTTACCTATCGACAAGGCCCTGGCGGTCGAAGCCAAGTACTTCGGCACGCTGCAGGCCAATCCGGTCGCACGCAACCTGATGCGCACGATGTTCATCAACAAAGGCGCCGCCGACAAACTCGTCCGCCGCCCTGCAGGCCCGGCCAAAACTGCCGTGCGCAAGGTGGGCGTGGTGGGTGCCGGGATGATGGGCGCTGGCATCGCTTACGTCAGTGCCGCTGCCGGTGTTCCGGTCATGCTGCTCGATACCAACGCTGATGCTGCGGCCCGGGGCAAAGACTACTCCCGGCGCATCCTCGACAAGGCCGTGGAGCGCGGCACCCAGACCCGCGACAAGGCCGATGCCATCCTCGCCCTGATTGAGCCCTGCTCTGACTACGCCGCCTTCGACGGTTGCGATCTGGTCATCGAAGCCGTTTTCGAAAACCGTGAAGTCAAAGCATCGGTGATCAGCAAGGCCGAAGCCGTGCTTGCGCCTGATGCAGTATTTGCCAGCAATACTTCCACCCTGCCGATCACCGGGCTGGCCGAATATTCCAAGCGTCCTGATAATTTCATCGGCCTGCACTTCTTCTCGCCGGTCGAGCGCATGCCGCTGGTCGAAGTGATCGTCGGCAAGCAGACCAGCGAACAAACCATCGCCCGCGCTTTGGACTTTGTCGGTCAATTGCGCAAAACCCCGATCCTGGTCAACGACAGCCCCGGTTTCTATACCAGCCGCATCTTCAGTACCTATACCGATGAAGGCATGGCCATGCTGGCCGAAGGCGTCAACCCGGCTCTGATCGAAAATGCCGCGCGCCTGGCCAGTGCGGCCACCAGCCCGTTGGCAGTGACCGATGAAGTCTCGCTGGACCTGCAGAAAAGTGTCATCGACCAGGCCCACAAGGATGGCCTGCCGGCCAAGTTCCTGCGCCTGCATGCCAGGCCCGTGGTCGAACTGATGAACTACCTTGGCCGTCTCGGCCGCAAGAGCGGCGGTGGCTTCTATGAATTCCCGCAGGGCGGCAAGAAGCATCTGTGGCAGGGGTTGGCCGAGCACTTCCCGCGTGCCGCGCAACAACCGGATGTCGACACCGTCAAGGACCGCCTGCTCTACATCCAGTCGCTGGAAACCGCGCGTTGCGTCGAGGAAGGTGTACTTAGCGACGCCGCCGATGCCGACCTGGGCAGCATCCTCGGACTGGGCTTCCCTTCCTGGACGGGCGGCACGCTCTCTCTGATCGACACCCTCGGTGCGCAAGCTTTCGTCGCACGCTGCGATCAATTGGCCGATGCCTTTGGCGAGCGTTTCCGGCCTTCGGCCTGGCTGCGTGCCCGTGCCGAGCGCGGCGAGCGCTTCCACCCACGCAACGATGCGGCCTGAGAGGACAGCACATGTTCCAGAATCGACTGATCTTTGACAGCGACCATGAGTTGTTCCGCGACCAGGTGCGCAAGTTTGTGCAGAAAGAAATAGCCCCTAACGTCGATCATTGGCGTGAAGCCGGGCGTTGCGACCGGGAAATCTTTCGCAAGGCCGGCGCACAGGGACTGCTGTTGATGTGGGCCGATGAAACCTATGGCGGTTGCGGCCTGGAGGATCTGCGCTACGAGCAGATCGTCTACGAAGAGGTGATTCGCCACGGCGACATCGGCGTGTTTTTCACCCTGCACTCACGCATTGTCGGGCCTTACCTGCAACGCTTCGGTACAGAGGAGCAGCGTCAACGCTATCTGCCGGGCTGCATCAGTGGCGAGACGATCCTCGCCGTCGCCATGACCGAACCGGACGCCGGCTCGGACCTGGCCGGCATGAAAGCGCGCGTGGAGGACTGCGGCGATCATTGGATGCTCAATGGTTCCAAGTTGTACATCTCCAATGGGCTCAATGCCGACTTGATGGTCGTCGCCGCTCGAACCGGCAGCGAACGCTATGCAATCGGCCTGTTTCTGGTGGAAGCGGATTGGCCAGGGGTCAGTCGTACGCCATTGACGAAGATGGGCCTCGATGCCCAGGACACCGTGATTGTGTTCTTCGACAACGTGCGCATCCCGAAGACCAACGGCTTGGGCGATCCGCAAAAAGGCTTCACCTATCTCGCCGAAGGCCTGGCTGAAGAGCGTTTGCTTTCAGCCTGCCAGTCGATGGCCCATGCCCAGGTCGCCTTCGACCTGACCCTGGACTATGTCAAGGATCGCCGAGCCTTCGGCCGTCCGGTCGGCACCTTCCAGAACAGCCGATTCAAGCTGGCTGAACTGCGCGCCCTGCTCGATTGCCAGCAGACCTGGATCGACCAGTTGGTGCTGCAACACAACGCCGGCCAGTTGAGTGCCGAAGGCGCCGCGTCCGCCAAATTGCTGACCTCGGAACTCGAAGGACGAGTCATGGATGAATGCGTGCAGCTGCATGGCAGTGCCGGCTACATGGATGAATACCGAATTTCCCGGATGTACCGCGATGCGCGGGTGTCGCGAATCTTCGCTGGCACCAGCGAAATCATGAAAGAAATCATCGGCCGGGCCCTCGGCCTGGATGAACGAAAAGTCAAGTGAACGAGGCAGTCACCATGAAAACACGTATTACCGAAATGCTTGGCATCCGTTATCCAATCATTCAGGGCGGCATGCAGTGGGTTGGCCGCGCAGAACTCGCATCCGCCGTTTCCAACGCGGGTGGCCTGGGCATGCTGACCGGCCTGACACAGCCGACCCCGGAAGCCTTGGCCAAGGAAATCCGCCGCTGCCGCGAAATGACTGACAGCCCGTTCGGGGTCAACATGACCATCTTCCCGACCATCAGTCCTCCGCCTTACGACGAGTACATCGATGCAATCATCGCCAATGGGGTGACCATTGTCGAAACCGCCGGCAACAAAGCGATTGAATTCATGCCGAAGATGAAAGCGGCCGGCATTCGCATCATTCATAAATGCGTGGCGGTCAGGCACGCCCTGAGTGCCGAAAAACTGGGCGTGGATGCCATCAGCATTGACGGCTTTGAATGTGCAGGGCATCCCGGTGAAGAAGATATTCCTGGCCTGGTGCTGATTCCGGCGGCAGCAAAGGCGTTGACGATCCCGGTAATTGCCTCAGGCGGTATTGGCGATGGTCGCGGCATGGCCGCCGCCCTGGCCTTGGGTGCCGAGGGGATCAACATGGGCACCCGCTTCTGCATGACCCAGGAAGCGCCGATTCACGAAAACATCAAGGCCGCGCTGCTCAAGGGCACCGAGCGTGATACCAACCTGATCTTTCGCAGCATGAAAAACAGCGCCCGGGTATTCAAGAACGCGATTTCCGATGAAGTCGTTGCCACCGAACGTCGCCCAGGTGGTTGCGCCTTTGAAGACATTCGCCCGCTGGTGGCCGGTGCTCGCGGCCGTGCCGCGCTGGAGGCCGGTGAGATCAACGAAGGGATCATCACGGCAGGCATGGTCATTGGCTTGATCGACGACTTGCCAACCTGTGACGAATTGCTTGAGCGCATGGTTCGAGAATGCCGCGAGCGCCTGGCGTTTGCCACGCGCCTGGCCAGTGCCTGAATCAGCCCAGCCTAAACAAAACAAACAAGAAAGCAGGTTATCGCATGTATCAAGGTCAAACGCTGCACCTGACCCGCCTCGACAATCAACTGGTCGAACTGTGCTTCGACCGCAAGGGCGAGGCCGTCAACAAATTCGATGCCCTGACAGTCGAAGAGCTGCGCATCGCCTGCAAAGAAATACGCGACAGCGGTGATATCATTGGGCTGGTGCTGACCAGTGCCAAGGACAGCTTTATCGTCGGTGCCGACATATTCGAGTTCACTCAACTGTTCGCCCGCCCCGCAGCTGAACTGGCCGCTTACAACCTGGCCCAGAACCAGGTTTTCAACGAATTGGCGCAGCTCCCGATACCGACGGTATCGGCTATCAACGGGTTGGCTTTGGGTGGCGGTTTCGAAGTCACCCTGGCCACCGATTACCGGGTATTGGGCAGCAACGCGAAGGTCGGCTTGCCAGAAGTCGGCCTGGGCATCATTCCAGGCTTGGGCGGCACGGCCAGGTTGCCCCGCTTGATCGGCGCCGCTGCCAGTATCGACTGGATCACTTCCGGCAAGCCACAGAAGGCAGCGACTGCAAAACAACTCGGTGCAGTCGATGAAGTCGTCGATGACTCGGCTGTTGGCGAATGTGCGCTGGCCGTATTGGCCGAGGCCGTCAGTGGTTCACGTGATTGGCGCCAGCGGCGAATTGAACGCAGCCAGCACTTTGCATTGGATGCGCAACAGATTGCCGATGCCAAGGCTGCCGTGATTGCCCGCAACCCATTGGTGCCTGCGCCACTGCTGGCCATCGAGCTGCTCGAGCGCAGCGCCGCGCTGTCCGTGGATGAGGCGTTGACCGAAGAAAACCTTACCTTTTCACAAGTTGCTCAGACCCAGGCCGCCCAGGCACTGGTGCAGCTGTTCATCAACGATCAGTACCTGCGCAAGAAAGCGCGCGGCTACGCCAAGGCTTCGCGCGAGCTGAACAGCGCTGCGGTACTGGGCGCCGGCATCATGGGCGGCGGTATCGTCTACACCAGCGCTGCCAGCGGTGTACCGACCATCATGAAAGACATTTCCCAGGCTTCACTGGATCTGGGCATGACCGAAGCCGGCAGATTGCTCGACAAGCAGGTGAGCAGCAACCGCATGAGCCAGGACCAGGCCGAAAAGGTACTGGGCTCGATTACGCCAACTCTGGATTATCTGGGCATGGGCGCAGTCGACATACTGGTTGAGGCCGTTGTTGAAAACCTCGCGGTGAAAAAAACCGTGCTGGCCGAAGTCGAAAACCTGGTTGCCCCCGCTACCGTGCTTGCATCCAATACCTCGTCGTTGTCCATCACTGAGCTGGCCAGCGCGCTGCAACGCCCGGAAAATTTCGTCGGCATGCACTTCTTCAACCCGGTGCCCGTCATGCCGCTGGTCGAAGTCATTCGCGGCGCGCATACCAGCGAGCAATCGGCGGCAACGGTTGCCAGCTACGCCGCGACCCTGGGCAAAACGCCTATCGTGGTCAAGGATTGCCCGGGCTTTCTGGTCAATCGGATCCTGACCGCCTACATCGTGGCTTTTCTGCGACTGATTCATGACGGTGCCGACTACCGGGCCATCGACCGGGCCATGGAGGATTTTGGTTGGCCCATGGGCCCTGCGTACCTGCAGGATGTCATCGGCATGGACACTTCGCGCCATGTAATCGAATGCATCACTCAGGGCTACGGCGAACGCATGCTGCCCGGATTCTCCCATGCGGTCGATGCCATGGTCGCCGACAAGCGTCTGGGCCAGAAGAGCGCAATAGGCTTTTACCGCTACGACCGCGATATCAAGGGCCGTCTGGTGAAATCCGTCGATCCGCACACCGAAATCCTGTTGGCCAGCGTGCAGCCAAACGGGCGTCGCGAGTTCAGCTCGGATGAAATCGTCGAGCGCATCATGCTGCCGACGCTGATCGAAGCAGCCCGGGCGCTGGAGGAAGGTATCGCCGAAAGTGCCATCGAAATCGACATGGCGTTGATCCTCGGTGTGGGTTTCCCGCGTCCGATCGGTGGCGCCCTGAAGTACGCCGACTGGCTCGGCTTGCCGGCATTGGTAGAGCGTTGCGACCACTACGCCGCTCTCGGAGGGCTTTACCAAGTCACTCCTCAAATGCGCGATATGGCTTCGAAAAACCTGAAGTTCCATTCATGAATCCGTGCATGCACCTTCGACCATTCTTATCAGCCTTTTGAAGCGGAAATAACCATGGACTTCACCCTGTCACCCGAGCTGCTCGACCTGCAACAACGCACCCGTGCCTTTATCGCCGAGCACATCATCCCGTTGGAAAAGGACCCGCGCTGCACCGCTCATGGCCCGACCGAGGACCTGCGCCGGGAAATGATTTCATTGGCACGCAAAGCCGGCCTGCTGTCCTCGCACATGCCCACCGAGCTGGGCGGGCTTGGCCTTGACCATCGGGCCAAGGCGATACTCTTCGAAGAAGCGGGCTACTCGCCGTTGGGGCCGGTGGCGTTGAACATTGCTGCGCCCGACGAGGGCAACATGCACATGATGGAGGTGATCGCCACCCCGGCGCAGAAAGAGCGCTGGCTCAAGCCCCTGGCCCTGGGCGAGATTCGTTCGTGCTTCTGCATGACCGAGCCTTCGCCGGGTGCGGGTTCGGACCCGGGCATGCTCGCCACCACTGCCGTTCGCGATGGCGACGATTACCTGATCACAGGCGAGAAATGGTTCATCACCGGAGCCGAAGGGGCCACTTTCGCCATCATCATGGCCAAGCTTGAAGATGGTCGGGCGACCATGTTCCTCGCTGACATGGACCGTCCGGGCATTGAGATCGTACGTGCGATGGACGCACTCGATTCATGCTTCCCCGGTGGCCATGCCGTCGTGCGTTTCGACAATCTGCGGGTGCCTGCCTGTGACGTATTGGGCGAGCCTGGCGAAGGCCTAAAATATGCGCAGGTGCGCCTGTCCCCTGCCCGCCTGACCCACTGCATGCGTTGGCTCGGTGCAGCACGTCGCGCCCATGACGTAGCGACCCGCTACGCGGCACAACGCCAGGCATTCGGTAAATCCCTGGGCGAGCATGAAGGTGTTGGTTTCAAGCTGGCCGATAACGAAATGGACCTGCACGTCACGCGCCTGGCGGTCTGGCACTGCGCCTGGGTATTGGACCAGGGCAACCTTGGGCGCCATGCCTCGAGCGTCGCCAAGGTGATCTCTTCCGAAGCAATCTGGCGTGTGGTCGACCGCAGCGTACAGATCCTCGGTGGCCAGGGCGTCACTCACGAAACCATCGTCGCGCGGATCTTCTCCGATGTGCGGGCCTTCCGCGTCTATGACGGCCCATCGGAAGTGCACCGCTGGAGCATCGCCAAGAACGTTCTGCGTCCTCACACTCAGGCTCGCTGAGCGCGGCCCACTCGATCAAGGAGCTTTGCATGAAACAAGCCTATATCGTCGATGCGCTGCGTACGCCCACCGGCAAACGCGCCGGCAGCCTGTCCCAGGAACACCCCATGGACATGGGCGCACATGTCATCAAGGCACTGGTGGAGCGCAACTCGATTCCAGCCGAGGACTATGACGACGTCATCTTCGGCACTATCGATGCCATTGGCCCGAATGCAGGCAACCTGGCTCGCTTCTGCTGGCTGGGTGCCGGCCTGCCCAATAACGTGCCCGGCGTGACCATCGACCGCCAGTGTGGCTCGTCCCAGCAAGCCGTGCATTTTGCTGCCCAGGCCGTCATGAGTGGCACTCAAGATGTGGTGATTGCCGGCGGCGTGCAAAACATGAGTCAGATCCCTATCAACACCGCCTTGTACATTGCCAAGGACCTGGGCTTTGCCGATCCGTGGACCTCAGCCAAAACCTATCAGGCCCGCTATGGCACGCAACAGCTCTCGCAGTTCGAGGCCGCCGAGCGCATTGCGCGTCACTGGGGTTTTACTCGCCAGGACATGGAAGCCTATGCCCTGCGCTCCCACGAGCGTGCTCTGGCCGCGATCGAGCAAGGGCGTTTCGCCCGGGAGATCGTGCCCTATGGCGACTTGCGCATGGATGAAACGGCCCGACGCAGCAGCCTGGAAAAAATGGCCACGCTGCAGACATTGCTGCCGGACGGGCAATTGACTGCGGCCACCAGCAGCCAGATGTCCGATGCCGCCAGTGCGGTATTGGTCTGTTCCGAAGAGGCAGTCAAGCGTTATGGCCTCAAACCACGGGCACGCATCGTCCATATGAGCGTTCTTGGCGACGACCCGGTTTGGATGCTCACTGCACCTATCGCCGCCACTCGCCGGGCCCTGGAAAAAGCCGGCCTGCGCATGGCCGACATCGATCGGGTGGAGATCAACGAAGCCTTCGCCAGCGTGTCCATGGCCTGGCTGCAGGAACTGGATTACTCGGCCGAGCAGACCAACGTCAATGGCGGCGCCATCGCCCTGGGCCACCCGATCGGAGCCACCGGTACCAAGCTGATGACCACCTTGCTCCACGAACTGGAGCGCAGCGGTGGCCGTTATGGCTTGCAGACCATGTGCGAAGGCGGCGGTCTGGCCAACGTGACCATCATCGAGCGGCTGTAAGCCGATAAACCCAAGGAATTGCCTGATGAATACAGCCGTCACTGTCAGCCACCACGATACGGTGGCTCTGGTCAGTATGAACCTGTCGGAAAAGCGCAACAGTTTGGTACCTGAACTCTATCGCCGCCTGGCCGACGAACTCGAAAGCCTGCAAGACAACGAGAACGTTCGGGTGATCGTACTCAGCGGCGGCCAGCACTTCTGTGCCGGGGGGCCGCTGGATGGCCTCGATACCCGGCCGATGGCCATGCGCAAGGACATGCGCTGCGGCCATCGGGTCATTCGTGCCATCGCCAATGGTCGGGTGCCGGTGATCGCCGCCGTGCAAGGCGCTGCATTCGGTGCCGGCCTGTCCTTGGCAGCGGCTTGCGACTTCGTCGTGGCCGATGCCGACAGCCGCTTCGGTGCAGTATTCGGCAAAGTCGGGGTCATGCCTGACTGGGGTTCACTCTGGACCCTGCCTCAGCGTATCGGACTGCCACGGGCTCGCCAGCTGGTCATGTTTCAGCAGATTCTCGGCGGTGAAGAAGCTGCACGCCTAGGCCTGGTCGACTTTCTGGCCGAACCCGGGCAGGTCTTGGAGACGGCTCTCCAGCGCGCCCAACAATTGGCCGCCAGTGCACCAGGGCCGCTGTCGGCAGCCAAAACCTTGTTGGGTCGATACCCTTTGAGCCTGGACACCCTGCTTGACTGGGAGGCCGACACTCAAGCCTTGCTGATTGGGTCGGAAGATTTTGCCGAAGGCCGTGACGCATTCTTCCAAAAGCGCGCAGGAGTTTTTCGTGGGCTCTGAAGCCACTGTGCAACACCTCAACACAGCGTCTGAAACCTGGGATGGCGTGGATATCACGCCTCTCCTGGACGTGGTGGAAGTCGGACCGGACCGCTTCACCTGCAACTGCTTCCACGCCAATCAGAATGCTGCGATCTACGGTGGGCAAACACTGGGCCTGGCGGTCGCAGCCGCCATCGCCACCGTCGACGCGCATTTGCATCCCCACGTCCTTCAAGTCAGCTTTCTGGCTGCAGGTGATGTTAACGCTCCCCTGTCGATTGAAGTCGAACGCATACAGCAAACCAGACGCTTCGCCGCGCGGCTGGTTCGACTCATTCAACACGGCCGCTCCATTGCGATTGCCACATTGTCCTTCCATGCCGGTGAAAACGGCATGGAGCACCAACAGCCATGTGAAGCCGCACCCGACCCGGAAAGCTTGATGGGCCTGGTACAGGTTCGCGAAGCCTTGCATCAACGACTCAATCCCATAGAACGGGTGTTTATCGGCAAAACCCGTTCGGTGGATATTCGTCCGGCAGACCCGGAACAGTTTGTGCTCGGCCGCGACGACCAAGCCAGGATCCGATACTGGATGCGCACCGCTCAGTCCCCCAATCTGCCAGCACGACTGCAACCGGCAGTGCTCGCTTACCTGAGTGACTTCTGGTTCGGCATAACGGCGCTGATGCCACACCGTGAACACAAACTGGGGGAGGATCTGTTTGTTTCCAGCCTCAACCACACGATCTGGTTCCATCAGCAGGATGTGCAGGCCGATGAGTGGTTGCTGGTCTCTGCCCACAGTCCATTCACGGGTTCGGGGCGCGGCTTGACGCTAGGCCACGTTCACGATCAAAAGGGCAGACTGGTAGCGACGTTGGGGCAGGAAGGCTTGTATCGATTACGTTGAACGGTAGAAATGCGAAGGGGGCGCAAGCCCCCTTTTCATTGTATCGACTGTCGGATCAAGCCTTGCCCAACTGGTTGAACGGCGTATCCCGATCGCTACGTGGTTCAGGCGGCAAGCCAAGTACCCGTTCAGCGATGATGTTGCGCAGGATTTCATCGGTACCACCGGCAATGCGCAAACCCGCAGACCACATGTACCAATAGTTGAATCGACGAGCCTGCGGATCATCGAACTCTCGAAGACCATCCACACCTAACGCTTCCAACGCGCAGGCGCTCATGTCCTGAAGGTTCTTGGCCATCACCAGCTTGTTGATCGAGGCTTCGGGGCCCGGTACACCACCGCGCGAAACGGCAGTCATTGAACGCATGCGCGTCAAAGAGATACCTTCATCAGCCACATAAAAACGGGCCAGAGCATCGGCATCGAACAGGTCCGCCAGCTCACTGGCCACTGGCGCGCCGGACGGCTTGCCGCCGACGGCAAGGCGTTCGAACATCAGGGTACTGAGGGAAACTTTCCAGCCTTCTCCAACCTCACCAAGGCGCTGGGCGTCGGGAATGCGCACGTCCGTGAAGAAAACTTCGTTGAACTCCGCATCGCCCAATAGCGTCCGGATCGGCCGCACTTCAACGCCAGGCGCACGCATGTCGACGTAGAACATGGTGAGCCCTTTATGCTTGGGCGCCGAAGGGTCCGTACGTACCAGCAAGATCCCGAAGTCGGACTCGTGGGCGTAGGACGTCCAGACTTTCTGGCCATTGACCACCCAGTCATCGCCGTCACGCACAGCGCGGGTTCTCAAGCCTGCCAGATCGGACCCGG
The DNA here is from genome assembly GCF_000282215.1 of Pseudomonas sp. GM21. Lineage (GTDB taxonomy): Bacteria > Pseudomonadota > Gammaproteobacteria > Pseudomonadales > Pseudomonadaceae > Aquipseudomonas. Next base: position 95,321 of record NZ_AKJS01000016.1, on the reverse strand, counting down.
CGGCCGGCTCGGAGAACAACTGGCACCAGATCTCCTCGCCGCGCATGCCCTTGGACATGAAACGGTCCATGACCTGGGCCGAACCATGGGTAAACAAAGTCGGCAAGCACATGCCGATACCGACTGCGAAAGGCACGACCGGAAGGCTGTAATGCTCTTCTTCCTGGTGAAAAATCACGTGCTCGATAGGGCTGCCACCCTGCCCGCCAACGTGCTTTGGCCACATGATGCCGACATAGCCGGCGTCTGCCTTCAGTTGTTGCCAGCCACGCGCCAACGCCATGAAGCGCTGATGCTCCAGGCCTTCTTCAGGCCTGACTTGGTAAGCGGGCGCATTGGCGCTCAGCCATTCGCGCACCTTTGCGCGATAGGTTGCTTCTTGAGGCGTATCTTGAAAATCCATGGATATCGCTCCTGTGTCCGGTCAAGCCGCTTTGCGCTGCAAGGCTGCCTTGAGACGGCGAGCCCAAAAGGCACGGCCTCCCAGTTGGGTAGCCATCAGCCGCGCGCGACGGTAGAAAAGTTGGATATCGCTTTCCCAGGTGAAACCGATCCCGCCGTGCAACTCCACCGCGGCTTCGGCGGCCTGGCAAAAGGCCTCAGTGGCTGCCAGTCGCGCACCCGCGGCGGCGCGGGGCAAGTGCTCGGGGGCTTGGGTCAAGGCCCATGCACCGTAGTAGCAATGGCTGCGGGCCAACTGGTTTTTCACGTAAAGATCGGCCAGTGTGTGTTTGACGGCCTGATAGCCGCCTACTACGCGGTTGAACGCCTGCCGCGTCTTGACGTACTCCAGGGTCGACTCCAACGCTGCCTCGGCGCTGCCCAATTGCTCGAATGCACTGAGTACGGCTGCGGCATCCAATGCGCGCTCGGAAAGCGCACTGCCTTGCCCTGCTGCCCCCAATCGCACGCAACTGACAGCGTCCAGATGAAGGTCGGCATGACGACGGATCCGGTCGATCGCCTCGACCGGCACCAGGCTCACCCCCGCTGCCTGAGCCTCGACCAGCCACCACCCCCAATCCTGGCCATCTTCATCGGCGCACGCCGAAACGATAAACACATCCGCCACCGGTGCATCAGCGACCATGGCTTTATGGCCACTGAGTTTTCCGGCGATGACGCGTGCCTGGGGCCGCTCAGTCCAGGCTGCCTGGCCCCGCTCGGTAAAAGCGACGGTGGCGGTTTTTTCCCCCGCCGCCAGTTCACCCAGCAGCGCCGACGCGACCTGGCAGTCCGTCAACTGCTGCAATGCGGTACTGGCGTGCAATACCGAAGAACTGAACGGGATCGGCGCGAGCGTACGACCCGCCTCTTCGGCCAGAACGCAAAGCTCCAGAGCCGAAAGTCCCAGACCACCATCGGCCTCGGCGATAGCAGCCGCCGGCCAGCCCAGCTCCTGCACCTGGCTCCACAGTGCCTGATCATGACTCTGCGGGCTTTCCAGCAGTGCCCGGGCGCGGCCCAGACCCTCAGCGAATACCCGCTTGGCCTGATCGCGCAACTGCTCCTGATCAGCAGAAAAATCAAAGTTCATAGTGATCGCACCCCAGGCCCATGCAAGGCCAAAGCTTATTGTTCACGGGCATGGAAACGCTCGCCACTCTCAGCACGTTGACGCATCCAGGCTGATGGACGGAAACGCTCGCCATGGAGATCGGCCAATCGATCGCAGGCGTTGACGAAGGCAATGCCGCCGACTGTATCGATCAAACTGAACACGCCGCCCGTCCAGGTCGGGAAACCAATGCCCAGCAACGAGCCGACATCACCTTCGGCAGCGCTGCCGATAACACCCTCTTCCATGCAGCGTGCTGCTTCCAACGCCTGGATATAGAGCATGCGCTTCTTGATGTCTTCAACATCGGGTTGCACGAGCAGTGGCGGATAGACATCGGCAAGACCCGACCACAAAGTACGTTTGCCCTCTGGATAGTCGTAGAAACCTTTGCCGCAACGACGGCCGATTCGCCCCAGGGTTGCGCTGAACATCTCTTGAACCTTGAACCCCGCAGGCTCACTCCAGGCATCACCCAAAGCAGCACGTTCGGCCAAGGATGACTTGTAGCCGTTCTCCATCCCGATATCGTCAAGCAACGCCAATGGCCCCATGGCAAAACCTGCCAGACGTGCAGCATTGTCGATCAGGGCCGGCTTGACGCCGCTACCCAGCATTGCCAGCGACTCTTGAAGGTATGCAGCAATCACCCGAGAGGTGAAGAAGCCTCGCGAGTCCTTGACCACGATCGGCGTCTTGCGCAACAAACGAATGAAATCCAGGGCGTGAGCCAGGGTGGTATCACTGGTTTGCTGACCGACCACGACCTCCACCAACGGCATGCGATCGACGGGCGAGAAGAAATGCAGCCCGATAAATCCATCGGGGCGATTGAGGTCGCGAGCCATGTCGGTAATCGGCAAGGTCGAGGTGTTGGAGGCGAGAATCGCGCCCGGTTTCATGACGGCCTGCGCCTGCATGAACACAGCAGCCTTGACCTGTACATCTTCAAAGACCGCTTCGACCACCAGATCGCACTCGGCAAGTTCCGAGTAATCGCCTGTTGCCTGAATACGCGCCAGGATCTCATCAGCGCTGGCCTGAACCATGCGCCCCTTGGCCACTCGTTTGGCGAATTCATCGGCCAACCGCTGGCGGCCGGCAGTGGCTTGTTCAGCACTGGCATCCAGCAACACCACTTGCAAGCCAGCGACTGCCGCAGTCTGGGCGATACCGCTGCCCATCAGACCCGCTCCGACTACCCCCACCCTGGTGATCGATGCCGGCTCGATGGCTTTCGGCCGACGGGTGAGTTTTTCCAGCTCGCCCTTGTTCACAAACAAGGTGCGGACCATGTTGCAGGCAGTTGGATCGAGCACCAGCTTGGCGAATTCGCAAGACTCGATATGCAGCCCCGCGTCGATTGGCACACAGGTGCCATGAGCGACAGCGCGGAGCAAGGCGATCGGTGCCGGCAGATTGCGCGCGGTATCCCGGGCAATCTGCGTGGTCGTCAGGTTGAACAGGTTACCGAGTTCTGCATCCGCAAAACCTGCTCCACCGGGGACCTGATAGCCCTTTTTGTCCCAGGGTTGCTGGGCATCGGCATGTTCAAGGATCCAGGCGCGCGCCGCTGGCAGCAACTGCTCTGCGCTGAGTACGCCGTCGACGATACCCTTGGCCAATGCAGCATCTGGCGACAGCAATGTGCCTTTCATCATCAGCGGCAGTGCACTGGCAATACCGATCAACCGCGGCAGGCGCTGCGTACCGCCGGCACCCGGCATCAGGCCCAGCGTGGCCTCAGGCAAGCCGAGCAAAATGCGCGGGTTGTCCAATACCAGACGGTGGTGGCAGGCCAGAGCGATTTCCAGGCCACCGCCCAAAGCGGAGCCATTAATTGCAGCCACATAAGGCTTGCCGCTGCTTTCCAGGCGGCGCAGCAATGGACTCATCTGGGTCGCCATATCGCGGGCATCAGCCACGCTCAATTCGCGAGACAAGGTCCGTACGATTTCCTTCAGATCACCACCGGCGACAAAATCTTTCTTCGCCGAGGTGATGACAACGCCGCGAATCTCGGCATCGGCGGCCACTCGTTCGACGACCTCTGCCAGCTCATCTCGAAATCGCTCGGTGATGGTGTTGGCCGGTTGCCCGGGGATGTCGATAGTAACGACAGCAACGCCATCTTTACCCAACGCAAAATCAAAGGTTTCAAACATGCAATGGCCCATCCTTGCAGAATTTGGTGAGGATCGAATTCAGACGCGCTCGATAATGGTTGCCGCGCCCATGCCGATGCCGACACACAGCGTGACCAGTGCAGTGCTGCCACCGGTGCGTTCAAGTTCATCGAGGACGGTGCCGAGCAACATCGCACCGGTCGCGCCCAGTGGGTGACCCAGGGCGATGGCACCGCCATTGACGTTGATCCGCTCATGGCCAATGTTCAGCACTCGCATGTATTCCAGCACGACAGAGGCGAACGCTTCATTGAGTTCAAACAGGTCGATATCGGCAACGCTCATTCCTGCTCGCTCCAGAGCGCGCAGCGAAGCTGGCGCCGGGCCGTCCAGCATGATGGTCGGGTCTGAACCAATGCTGGCGAAACTGCGAATACGTGCGCGGGGCTTCAGACCCAGACGTTTTCCTGCTTCCAGCGAACCGATCAACACCCCGGCGGCACCATCGACGATGCCCGACGAGTTACCGGCGGTATGCACGTGCTCAATCTCGAAAACATCAGGATATTTTTGCAGGGCAATGGCGTCGTAGCCGCCCAGAGTGCCCATTTGCGCGAACGCCGGCTGCAAACTGGCAAGGTCCTCCGCGCGGGTTTGCGGACGCATGTGTTCATCGCGCTCGAGCAAGGGGAAGCCGAGCGAGTCCACTACCGGTATCACCGAGCCATTGAAACGACCTTCGTCCCAGGCACGCCCGGCCCGCTGCTGGCTGGCCAGCGCGTAGGCATCGACATCGCTGCGGCTGAAACCACTGCGCGTGGCAATCAGGTCGGCACCGATGCCTTGAGGTGCAAATGCGGTGGCATAAGCAATGGCGGGATCCCTGGCCCAGGCGCTGCCCTGGGAGCCCATCGGAACGCGTGACATGGACTCCACACCGCCGCCAATGGCCAGATCGACCTGCCCGGCCATGACTTGCGCGGCCATCATGTTGACCGCGTCGAGCCCCGAAGAACACGCTCGATCCAACTGCAGTCCGGGCACACTATTGGCATAACCGGCCATCAAAATGGCGGGACGGGTCAGGTTTGAACCTTGCTCACCAAATGGCGTGACCACACCCAATGCCACTTCTGCGACTTCGGCGCTGTCGAGTTGATTGCGATCACGCAGGGCACGTAGCACCTGTGCCGCCAGCTCTACCGAGCTGACCGAGTGCAAGCCGCCATTGGAACGTCCGCGGCCACGAGGCGTGCGCACATGATCGAAAATATAGGCTTGAGCCACTGTCTGTCTCCCCATCCGGACCATTCATCATCGAGCAGGCCTAAGCCAATCACCTCGACGCCATAGAGCACAATGATATGTATGTTTAAGATGATAAACAACTGGGTCACAGGTAAAGCCGCCACTAATTCGGTGACATTCCTGCCAACCCCCCTACGAAACCCGACAACCTCGCCTTGCGCATAATGATATGTATCATTAAGATATTTTTTCACCTGCCAGTACTGATTATTTCGATCCATACATGCCGGAGCATCGCAAAAAATGCCAAAAATAAATGTGATCCTGCGAAAGGAAGACCTCGATCCAGACTTCCTGTATGACAAGGTTGCCGTGGTCATCGACGTTCTGTTCGCTACCTCAACTATTGTCGCCGCCCTGCATAACGGCGCTAAAGCCGTCTATCCCGCCGCCAACCGACAAATGGCTTGCGACACAATAAAGGAACTGCAACCCGGCAGTTACATACTGGCCGGAGAGAACCACCTGCAAAATATCCCGGGTTTTGTAGGCTATTCTCCGCTCGCTCTGTCGCAAGAGCCAATAGCGGGTCGCAATGTCGTATTTTCCACTACCAACGGTACTGTCGCCCTGCGCAAGGCCGATACCGCCAAGCACGTTTACGCCGCCGCGCTGCTCAATGCCCCAGCCATTGTTCGACAACTCCAGACACACCAGGACAGCTCAATCGTGCTGGTTTGCTCCGGATCGGCCGGCCGAGTCAATCTGGAAGATCTGTACCTGGCGGGCTACCTTGTCGACCAACTGGAAATCGCGCGCCCAAGCCACTGGACCCAATCGGACACCTGTCATATCGCCCGTGCGGTGTACGGCCAATATCGCGATTCGCCACGCGGCTGCCTGATGCAAAGTCAATTGGGTGTTCGATTGCACGAACAAGACATGCTCGATGAAGTGGAATATTCGGCCCAGCTTGGGCTGCTCGACATCGTGCCGCGCATGCAAGGCAACTACCTCACTTGCTTTTGACCTGTCGAGAATCAGCAATGAACGATACTTTTCCACGTCACGGTGGTCGCCTGCGCCGCCTGATTGTTCTGCGTCAGGTGACGCCTGGACAGGTGGTTGGCTGGCTGGAGGATGACTTCCATCACTTTGGCGTGACCATAGAACACGACGGCATGCACATCACTGCCGTACGCATGGCCTCGCCGCGCACACCTTGGGCAACCTGTTCCGGAGCGCAGGTGCCTTTGCAGGCGCTCGTCGGCAGCCCCCTGATAAATCGCGCGTCGGACATCGGCGCGTTGATCGACATGCGCCAGCAGTGCACCCATGTCCACGATCTGGCAGGCTTGACCTTGGCGCATATCAAGCGCGGAGATTGCGAACGCCGCTATGAGATTACGGTCGAGGACCGGGAGGTTTTTGCCTGGAATGGCCTGCATCCGACCCTGGGTCCGACACGGGCTCGCATCCTGTGCGATGGCAAAGAAGCCATGTATTGGGAGGTAGACAATGACCGGATTACGGGCCCTGCCCCCTTTACCGGCCAGACACTGGAACGTGGTTTCCGCCAGTGGACCGAGTCGCTCCCCGAAGAAGCCGCCGAACAAGCAACATTACTGCGGCGCGCCATCCTTGTGGCCGGCGGCCGAACAATCGACCATGACCGATTCAACACTGCCGCCGAATTTGGTCAGCCCGCACTCTGTTTCAGCTTTCAACCTGAACGCAGCCACGAAGCTTTGCGCAATTACGGAGCAACCCGTGACTACGCGACCAACGCCGCGAACATGTTGATTAACGCGCACAAAATCCCGTAAAGCAGGAGCCTTGAGCCACCCTGCGGTGGCTCCGAAGGTTTAACCGGCCTGGAACAGGTCGGAAATTCGCATGTGCTCGAACCCCGCCACCCAGACTTTATTGGCACGCACCATATGTTTGCGCCAATGGGCTTCAGCACCATCGATGTCCCGCGCCTCAATCAGGGTGACGAGTTTTTCCTGGGACTTCAATCCGGTAACTGCCGCCAGAATCGAACTTTCCACGGGAATACTGCGACGCTGCAACGCCACAACTGCAGCCTGGTGCCGTGTGATCACCTCGTGCATCGCCCCCCACAGATGGATCAAGGGTTTATTACCCGACAGCTCCACGAGTACCTTGTGAAAGTGCGCGACTTCGGCAGCAAAACCTGCCGGATCCTCGATAAAGGTTCTCTCGCGCTCTATCGCCTCGCGCAAGACCGAGGGCGCGCGCTCAGCCGAATTCTCAACCACAAAACGGACTGCCGAGGGCTCGAATGCCATCCGCGCCTGGTAGACCTCCGCTACGGTAGTACCCTCGAACTGCAACACCATCAAAGCGTAATTGGCGATCAGCAACGGGTCAGGCGCATGGATGATGGCGCCGCCCTTGGCACCCCGGGCAACGGTAATCAGGTGCTCAGCCTCAAGAATGCGAAAAGCCTCACGAATGGTCGGACGCGAAACGCCATACTCCTCCATCAGCTTGCCTTCAGCCTGAAGCAGGTCACCCTCCTTGAGCTCACCGCGCACAATTTGCTTCTTGATTCGGCCGGCAACGATCTGCGGCGCCTTGGGAATATGCAGTACTTGCCGCCGCTCGCCCGATACCTTACCGCTCGAGAACGAAAACTCTTTCAAATCGCTCATGATCTCAGCCTTGAGTTAAGTAGACCGCGTTACGGCATAAACAGTTAATAATAAGCTGGATGATACACACTATAGCGATGAGTTAAACAAAAATCATAGCGCTTTTTCATTACCGCACAACGCGTAATAATGGCGGCCTTCAGGGCTTTTTTACGCCATCAACAGGTCCGCATGCGTTGCTGGACAAGCTAGCCTTATTGTGTATATGATTTATATGTTTATACAACAATTACGTTGCAGGGGCCTCCATGAATTTCGATTTCTCAGATGAGCAGCGGATGCTGCGGGACCAGTCCCGTCGCCTCCTGAGCGAAGTCAGCGACTTCCATACGGTGCGACAGATGCTTCAGGCGCAACAGTCGTTCAATTCCGATCTCTGGCAACAGGTCGCGGAGATGGGCTGGCCGGCAGTCGCCATAGGCGAGGAACAAGGCGGCCTCGGCCTGGGCATGCTGGAGTTGTGCGTGCTGGCCGAGGAGCTGGGCCGAACACTGGCGCCTATCCCTTTCCAGAGCACTGTGTTGTTGGCTGCAGAATTGCTCAAGTTCAGCGCAGCCCCAGAGGCGCAGGATTTGCTGCAGGCCATTGCCAGTGGCGAAGCTATCGTCGCGGCCGGCCTGGTTGCACCTGGACAATCCTGGGCTGATCAACCCATGCAGTTCGATGGCAAGACGCTCACCGGCCGCAGTCGCCCTCTGGCATACGCAGCCCAGTCTCATTACGCGCTTTTGCCAGCCCAGCAAGCAGGACGGCCGGTCATGGTCCTGGTCAAGCTCGGTGACGCCGGATTGCAGCCAGTGGCATTGAACAGTCCCGATGAAATCATCCCATTTGCCGCCTTGCAGGCCGACGGTGTCAGCGCTATTGGACTGCTGGCCGGAGCGCCGGCCATTGCCGCGATGCAGCAGGTAGTCGACCAGTCCGCCATTTTGACCGCATTCGAACAGATCGGCGGGGCAGAAGCAGCCTGTGAGCTGGCACGCAACTACGCTCTGGAGCGGCATACGTTCGGTCGCCCCATCGGCAGCTACCAGGCCATCAAGCACAAACTGGCCGATATGTCCGTGAAAATCGAACTGGCCCGCTCCAATGCTTATTACGGTGCCTGGGCCCTGCATGCCGGCAGCCCGCAAGAGCGAGCACTGGCCGCCGCCACCTGCCGCCTGAGCGCTACCGAGGCCTTCGAATACGCAGCGCGTGAATGCCTGCATATACACGGCGGCATTGGCTACACCTCGGAAGCCGACTGCCACTTCTTCTATAAGCGCTCGCGCTTGCTGGCCGTGACACTGGGCGAGCCTGGAGCATGGGTCGACCAACTGCTGTCGGATGCGTCCTTGCAACTGCTGAAGGCCCACTAAGGAGACGACCATGGATTTCAATGATTCCCCGGCTGAAGCCGAATTCCGTCAGCAGGTCCAAAGCTGGCTGCAAGACAACGTTGCCAGTGTATTGGGTGCCGACAGTCACCAGGACGCCGCAGCATTCACCGCCAATGCACGGCTCTGGCAGCGCAAAAAAGCCCAGGCCGGATATGCCGCCATCCGCTGGCCACGCGCAGAAGGCGGCCTGGATGGAACGCCGATGCAGGAAGTGATCTTCCAGGAAGAAGAGTCGCGCTATGCGGTGCCGACCGGCCCGCTTGTGACAATCGGCACGCAAATGACCATTCCGACACTGCGTACCCATGGCACCGCCGAACAGATCGAGCGTTTTACCCGCCCTACACTCAATGGCGACTTACTCTGGTGCCAACTGTTCTCCGAGCCCTCGGCAGGCTCTGACCTGGCGAATCTGCGCACCCGCGCAGTCAAGGATGGCGACGACTGGGTTATCAACGGGCAAAAAGTCTGGACTTCCTGGGCGCACGTCGCAGATTGGGGGATTCTACTGGCACGCACCGACTCCGAAGCGACGAAACACAAGGGCCTGACGTTCTTCCTGGTAGACATGCGCAGCCCCGGCGTTGATGTGCGGCCTATCGAGAATATTTCCGGCGAGTCCGAATTCAACGAAGTGTTCCTCACCGACCTGCGCATTCCCGACAGCTATCGCCTCGGCGCTGTCGGCGAGGGCTGGAAGTGCGCCATGACAACGTTGATGAATGAGCGCGTCAATGTTGGCGGTGAAAGCCAGGCACTGCCTTCTGTGGTCGAGCTGCTGGAGCAGATCGGCAAAAATGGCAGCCAGGTGACCCAGGATCGATTCAAACTGGCCAGCCTGCTGACCAAAGAGCTAGGGCTGCGATACTTTCGTTTCCGCTTGATGACATCCCTGTCGAAAGGCGAAACCCCAGGCCCGATTGCCGCCATGAGCAAGCTGGTCTACGCCAATGTTCTTCAAGAGCTGTCAGCGATAGCCCTGGATAACCTGGGCCTGGAGGGCATGACCGAGCAGCAGCCCGGCAGCCCGATGGCGCGATTCACCTACGGATACCAATGGGCTGCTGCACTGCGCATCGCTGGTGGCACCGACGAGATACTGCGCAATCAGATCGCCGAGCGAGTCCTGGGCATGCCGGGTGAAATCCGCGTAGACAAGAACATTCCGTTTTCACAGTGTCGCTGACAGCCAAAGGAAGTTTTTTGCATGAGTGAACATATCCGGGTCGAATGCCATCGACATAGCCTGACGATCACGCTGAGCCGCCCTGACAAATACAATGCCCTGACCAATGCCATGTACGACAGCCTGAGCGACACGCTCAAGGCTGCCGGCGACGACGATAACGTGAAGGTTGTAGTCATCACTGGCGGCCCGGATTGCTTCACCGCGGGCAATGACCTTGCCGACTTTCTGCAAGCACCACCCAAAGACCTCGACGCCCCTGCTTTTCGCTTCATGGCGGCCGTGGTCGCCCTGGACAAACCGCTGATTGCTGCAGTTTGTGGCGCAGCCATTGGCATTGGCACGACCTTGCTGCCGCACTGCGACCTGGTGATGGCCACCCGTGACAGCCGTTTTGCTACACCGTTCGTAAAGCTCGGTCTGTGCCAGGAATTCGCTGCCAGCCTGCTGCTGCCACAACGAGTGGGGCATGGCACTGCCGTTCGCCTGCTGCTCGGTGGCGAGAGCATCGATGGGGCACAGGCGCATACGTTGGGCTTGTGCACCCACCTTTTTGATCAAGGGCAGGAATGCCTGGCCTTCGCCAAAGACTATGCAGAGCGCCTGGCGACTGCCTCCCCTGCCGCATTGCAAACAGCCAAGCGCCTGATGAAAGCGCCGCTGCGAGATAGCGTGCTCGGCATCATTGAAGCGGAAAATCAAAACTTCATCGCTCGCCTGCAAGCCCCGGAATGCCGTCGGGCGCTGGAGGATTTCGTGAACAAACGTCGATGAATGGCAAACCTGAAGCTGCTGACACCTTTAAAATATAGACATATACGATTACAATCATATCTATCTTAAACCCCCACAAAAATAATCAGGGGATAACGATGAAAACGATTTTACGGTCGCTGCTGCTTTAGCCTGTCAATACCAGTGAGTGCCGCGAGCTCAGCCATGAACATGGCTGAGCCATCCGGCTTCGTTCAGGTTTGCGATGGGCCCAGGAACGCGCCCACCTACAAACCTGAAAGGCCTGCTGCTTTACGGCAAGACGTATTGGAGGCCGATATCCACTGGAGCACTGTGTGAAAACGACGGGATTTATTTTGTCGCTTTATCTTGGATTGGGCCTGTTAAGTCATGCTTCTGCCCAGGACATCGCTGTGGAACCCACCTACCAGAATCAAGCTGTGCAGGCCCAACACTTGCTTGCGCAAGCGGTTGACCGCTATCGCCAGGTAGGCGACAACGCATTGGCCGAATTCAGTCGTCAGGGCAAATTCATCCAGGGCGAATACTACGTTTACGTGATCGATACCCATGGCGTGATGCTGGCCAGCGGAGGTCCGTCAGCGCAGTATATTGGCCGCAATATCGCCCCCCCTGCTCGATCCATCATTGGGCCAGGCATTTACCAACATCCTGAGCCAACCTGACACCCAGGAAGTTCGCAGCCAGGAGTATCGCTGGACAAATTGGCAGGATGGCAAGACCGAACGCAAAATGGCTTATTACAAGCGTGTCGAAGACAAGGTCTTTGCCGTTGGCTACTACATGCCCCGCTCCAGCCCGAGCGCCGCGCAAGCTTTGCTCGACGATGCGATAAAGGACTTGAACAAGGCACCGGGCGATACGATTGCGCGTATCAATCAGTTGGACAGCCAACTGACTCGCGACGATTTATACATCTTCGTTGTTGATACCAGCAACCTGAAGATGGTCGCCCACGGTTACAACAGGCGCTTGATCAATACCGACTTACGCCATTTGACGTCGGTCGATGGCCAGCCGATCGGCCAACAGATGTTGGCCGTAATCAAGGGCCGCGACACGGCACGCATCAACTATCTGTGGAGTAACCCCGTCACGGGCAAACCTGAGCCAAAAGAAACCCTGTTGCGACGTAGTGGTCGCTACATCGTTGCGGTCGGGTATTACGCAGCCCCCACAGAAAACGCCAAGCGTTAGACCTGGATATCAGTCCTGGAGTAACTGGGAGAGCGTCATTTCTTCGTAACCACTGACCCAAGTCTTGTAGGCAGCCTGCATATGCTTGCGCCAGTGGATTTCAGCTCCATCCTCATCGCCGGCCTCGATCAACTTGATCAACTTCTCCTGCGAACGTATCCCAATCGAAGCATTGGCGAGAATGGCTTCAGAAGCCTGATTGCGTCGGTATGCCGACACCACCAGCGTCTGATGTCGCTCGACCACTTGGTGTATTGCCGACCACAAATGGATCAGTGGCCGGTTGCCAGACAACTCCACCAACACGCGATGGAAATTGGCAATCGTTTGCGCAAAGCCTAAAGCCTCATCCAGAGCTTCGCGTTCCTTGGCCAACGCCAGGCGCAGCGCATCAGGAGCAGTCTTGCGCGCGTTCTTTATCACAAGTCGCACGACAGTCGGTTCGAACGCCATTCGCGCCTGATAGACTTCGGAAACGGTGGTGCCTTCATACTGCAGAACCATCAGCGCATAGTTGGAAATAAGGTCTGGATCAGGCGAATGAACGACAGCACCACCGCGCGCACCACGTGATACCGTTACCAATCGCTCGGCTTCAAGAATTCGGTAGGCTTCGCGGATCGTCGGCCGGGAGACACCGAATTCTTCCATCAGCTTACTCTCGGCAGGCAGGAGATCCCCCTCCTTTAGCTCACCGCCAACGATCATCTTTTTCACGCGCGAGGCAACGATTTCCGGCGCTTTGGGAATATGAAGAGGCACCTTCTTGGCAGAAGACGAGGCAAAAGCGGGAGGCATATCGCTTATATTGTTCATGATTTAATCCTAATGGCCGTCGATCTTTGCATTCATTCTACTGATTACATCATTTAAATACAGTATAGGATTAACAATCTCCAAAAACCGACTTAAACCGCTTTTCCATGGCGAATAATCTTTCTTGAGCATCGGAACTTTCAGCTTTTGCGCTAACCATTGAAGATTTTCTGCTCTCTGCCCACCATTGAGCGGGTCGTGCTGAACAAGGATCCTGTCTCAGATTGCAGTAGCTGGCGCGACCAGGGCTTTTGACGCCCCCCCCCCCAGCGGCCCATAGACCTTCGCAAACACTACCTTGACCAAGAACCATGGCGCCAAGCCTCTTTTGCCGCCAGGCGTATCCAGCCGGTTCAGCCATACCACTTCCCGGGCACGATCCCAATAGCGGCATCAGCACTATTGCTTTTGTGCGTTCGCGGCAACTATCGCATCCATGGCCCGAATCGTATCCGGCCTGAAGTAATACACGGCGCGTACAATTTCCCCCTCGGCATTCATCGTGAAATGATCAATGGCGGTGAGATGGAACTGGCCATCCTGATTACTGCTCAACATACCGGCAATCTCCATGAAACACTCGATGAAACTCAAAGGGATAGGCTTGAGTGAGGCCGTGTACTATGCCGGAATCAAACTGATTGGTTGGAATCTGCTTACGCACGCCAATCTCCGCTGGGACGACTGGCTGCGCAAAAATTCCCGCACCGCCCCTTGGCTAACCGCTATCGAACACATCATCGTCACCCCTGGGATGCACAACACCCATCACGGCTGGGGCGGCCCCGACGGGAAGAACTACTGCAATTTCTCGATCATGTTCTCATTCTTCGACTGGATCTTCGGCACCCTGCACTGCCCTCAAGGCCGGCCGAAGAACTACGGCCTGCCGGGAGAAAATGCACACTGGGCCGAAGAGGTGTTTTACCCTTTTTACAGAAGCAAGAGTAAATCGCTAAAACACCAGGCGCCTGAATTGAAGGACGCCGTTGAGAGATGACATGGCGCCAAGCTTGCGGCGCGCGATCGTGGCAGGTCGATGGGGAAGGAAGTCCCTATCCGTTGTAGCGAGGTTCAGGCAAGGCAAAACAGGCGAGGAGCGGCCGGGGCCACGCTCGACTTTAATGGTTGTAAATGAGCATTCCGAGCCTGTTTTTAACGCTGCATGGGCGTCGCGCAGGCACTTTTCGTACAGCGCCTAAGCATGACTAACCCGGATCCCAGTACCGCGAAGGAATAGATCCAGGTCGGCCTCGCGCCGCCGTTGCTCGTCACTGCTGCTGCCGTCGTTTCCCACCCCTAGCAGCGGGCGCATGCCGCCGCCGGTAAGGATTATGAAATTGACCGCGCTCTGCTCGGGATAAGGACTCACCATTACCCCGGCAGCGACCAGTTGTTGGAAATAGCTGGTCAGGCTTTGCGTCAGCGTCGCGAGCATTTGCAGCCTGGAGCGTTGAACCAGTAAAGGCAGGCGAGATGCCTCAGCGACGATGGCACGGAAGACCTCTAGTTGGCGCGGCTGCCGCATCAGGTAATAGATAGTATCGGCTGCGCGCGTCAGCGATGCCTCTGGCGTGGCTGGGTCGAGCTCGATCTCCTTGAACGCCTGCGCAAGCGGCTCGGTGGTCTGGATGATCGCTGCTTCAAACAACTCATCCTTGTTAGCGTACCGGCGATATATCGTTGCCTTGCTGATACCGGCAACCTGCGCAATCTCATCAATCGTGGCACTACCCAACCCACGCGATACAAATATCGTCATCGCAGTGTCAAGCAAGAACGCGTGGCGTTTCTGAGAGAAACGAGCTGAAGCCTGCGGCTTGGAATGTACGTCCACCCTGCCTCCGTCCAAAGGGTTTGGCGAACATTGTAACCGGGTTGCTGCGCCGACGGGCTCAAAACCCCATGTGTAATTTCATCCACCAACTGATGCGATTGCTGTCCCCCTTTGCCGAACAATACCTCTGCAGTTCATCGCTTGACATGCAAGGGATTCCGAATCTAGAGTTCACATCGAAACTAATTCGTTTCGATAGGAGAAATCATGAAACTCGCAGATCTAGTGCACCAGGCAGCCCCCTTGATCTTAGGCGTCATGAGCATCACGTTCCTCGCGGAATTGATGACCGGCCGCCTGAAGCCACTGTGGAACAAGCGCGACATGCTGCTGACCGTCGTATGTTTTGCGGTAGTCACCGCAGTAACCCAGCCTTTGACCAGCCTGTTTTGGGCTTCGTCGTTAGCCTTTCTCCTGCCGGGTTTTGCCGGTGCGCTTGCCGAGGTGCCGGTGTGGCTTGCCTTCCCGTTGGTGTTGCTGATCGACGAATTCTGTTTCTACTGGGTCCATCGCGCCGCGCACGACATGAAGAAGCATCCTTGGCTCTATAAAATGCACCGCACGCATCACAGTGCCAATTTCATGAATCTGTCGGTGTACTTCCGGGTGAATGTGTTCTGGGTATTCGTCGTGCCCCATGCCTGGGTGATCGGCATAGCGCTCTATCTCGGCATGACGAAGGCGGCTGCGTTGACCTTGCTCACGGTAATGCTCTGGAACATTTTCACGCACAGCGATATTCGCTGGGATGCGCCTTTGCGCACCAATCGTTATCTGGCGCGAGCGCTGCGGATTTTCGAATCGGTCATCGTCACTCCCAGCATGCACCATACCCATCATGGTTACGGTAAAGATGGCATGAGCTATCGCAACTACGCCGTGTTTCTGAGCTTGTTCGACAAGATCTTCGGCACAATTCATCATCCAGTCGGGCGACCTGCCCGTTATGGATTGCCGGGTCAGGAAGCGAATTGGCTGGAGCAGGCATTCTTCCCGCTCGTGCAAGTAAACGCTCGCAAGCCCGAATCCGCTCGTGCGGTAAATGAGTCAACACCACCGAACCCACCACCCATTTAACAATGCGGGGGATGGTGTGCTGTCTCACAGGCTTATATACCGCAATGCTCATGTATAGCGCCGCCTGCAGCCTAACCGCCCCCCCCTGTTGCTACTGCCCCTTGGGCGAGTGCCGCGCGTTGATATGCAGGCATTGCCCTGCCATTCCTGAACTCAAATAAAAATCGGAGCAAAACATGCCCACACTGACCTTTATCGAACACAACGGCACTGAACATCAGGTCAAAGGCGAAGTTGGCCAATCGGTCATGCAGGCCGCCACCTTCGCTTCCGTGCCAGGCATTCCCGCCGATTGCGGTGGTGCATGCAGCTGCGGGACTTGCCATACCTATGTCGACGAGGTCTGGCTGAGCAAAGTGCCAGCAGCGGAAAGCATGGAGAGTGACATGCTCGAATGCGCCTTCGAACCCCGCGCTAACAGCCGCTTGAGCTGCCAATTGATCATTAGCGAAGCCATGGACGGCATGATTCTGCACGTCCCGTCTTCGCAACTCTGAATGCGCTTCACGGAGTTTTCATGACCCTAGCCTCAGTCGTTATTATCGGTGCAGGCCAAGCCGGATTTCAGGTTGCTACCTTCCTGCGTCAGGCAGGTTACGAAGGCAGTATCACCTTGATCGGAAATGAGCCCGGCCTGCCCTATCAGCGCCCGCCACTGTCCAAGGCGTATTTGCTCGGCAAGATCCAGGAAAACAATCTGCTGTTTCGCCCTGCCGAATTTTTCGCCACACAGCGCATCGAGTTGCTGCACGACACGGCTACCGCCATTGATCGATTGAACCGCCGCGTGCTCCTGGCCTCCGGCGCCGCTGTCAGTTACGACCACCTGGTATTAGCCACCGGTGCGCACAACCGGTCGCTGCCGGTTCCCGGTGCAGAGCTGGCACAAGTGTTCGGCATCAAAACCAAAGCCGATGCCGATGCGTTGGCGCCGCTCGTTAAAGAAGCGCGTGACGTGGTGGTGATTGGCGCAGGCTTCATCGGCCTGGAGTTCGCCGCGGTGGCTGCAGCCCTGGGGGCCAATGTCCATGTGCTGGAGTTGGGTGAGCGCCCCATGGCGCGTGCAGTCTCCCGAGAGATGTCCGAAGTCTTTCGCCAGTCGCACGAACAGTGGGGTGTGCACTTCGACTTCCGCCAGGGCCTGAGCCGCATTATTGAAGACAACGGCAAGGTGTGTGGCGTGCAAACCACCGATGGACGCACTTTACCCGCGGACCTGGTGGTGTTTGGCATCGGGGTAATCCCCAATGCGCAACTGGCAATCGAAGCGGGCCTGGATATCGAGAACGGCATCAAGGTAGATGCCCACCTGCTCACGAGTGACCCGCATATTTGCGCACTGGGCGATGTTGCCAGTTTCCCTTGCCAGCAAAACAGCGAGCAACATACCCGTCTTGAATCCGTGCAAAACGCCATTGACCAGGCTCGCGCTGTGGCCGCGCGCCTGATGGAAAAACCCTCTCCGTACAGCGCTCTACCCTGGTTCTGGAGCGATCAGGGTGACCTGAAGCTACAGATTGCCGGCCTCTCCCACGGCTACGACAGCACCGTTGTTTTGGGGTCTGCCAAGGACAAACAACTCTGCGTACTGTGCTTTCGCAATGACCGCCTGGTGGCTGTGGAGTCCTGCAATCGCATGGGTGACCACATGGCCGCCCGCAAGATACTTGCCCGCGCACCCAAGCTGACTGCGGCCGAAGCCGCCGTCGACGGCTTCGACCTGAAAGCCTGGGAAGCGGCCAACCGCGACTGACCTGCACCTTGAGCTACAAACCTGCAGCCGCGTTCTGCCCTGGTGCACATCGCGGCTTTTTTTAATACTGGAGCGTTGATGGCCGAAGGTGGCGAAGCCGCGGTCAATCACTGAGCCACCGCACAGCGTAACGTCCCTGGGCATATCGAATACTTGAACAAGGTCCGCTGGCCAACCCGACGACTATGGGCTACCTGCAGTGCTTTCGCAGTTCGTCCTCAATATAACGTATGCGCCAGCCGATCAAAGGTGATCCAATGAATCGGTATGCCATCGCTTTCATCGCTTCAGTAATGGAATTTGCGGGTTTGATGGCTATATCCCCGGACAAGACTGTCGAACAACGCAAAGCCCTGGCCGAGCGCTTTGCAAAGCGGCGCACCAGTGCCAGGGCGTCATCGATCCGGAACCCGATCCAGATATGCCGGAGCTTCCACGCAACGCCTGAATTGTTCAATATTCCAATAAAACAAGCACAAAGGAATTAGCCATGTCCCTGCAGCGCCAAACCTTTACCGGCTTC
This sequence comes from Pseudomonas sp. GM21, assembly GCF_000282215.1. Lineage (GTDB taxonomy): Bacteria > Pseudomonadota > Gammaproteobacteria > Pseudomonadales > Pseudomonadaceae > Aquipseudomonas. The sequence goes on along the minus strand of NZ_AKJS01000016.1, from coordinate 77,184 downwards.
CAGAACCTGTCGCTTTGCGCCGATGTCGGCGGCCTTGCCGATGCACCCCCAGTGATTCTGCTGCACGGCGGTGGCCAGACCCGCCACTCCTGGGGCAGAGCCGCCAGGCGCTTGGCGCAAGCCGGCTTCCACACGCTGTCCATGGACCTGCGCGGGCATGGCGAAAGCGGCTGGGCAGCCGACGGTGACTACTCCACGGATGCCTTTATCGGCGATTTGAACGCCGTCATCGATACCCTTGAGCAACCTCCGGTACTGGTCGGCGCATCCCTGGGAGGCGCGACCGCGTTGTTGGCGATGGGCGAAGCTGCAACTGTCCGGGCAAGAGCATTGGTATTGGTTGACGTGGTACCGCGCATGTCACCTGAAGGCGTGCGGCACATCCGTGATTTCATGACGGGCAGTCCCGAAGGCTTCGCCAATCTCGATGAAGCAGCGGCAGCCGTGTCACGCTACATCCCCAATCGAGCAAAACCCGCCTCCAATGAGGGCTTACTAAAGAACCTGCGCCTCGAAGACGATGGCCGCTATTACTGGCACTGGGATCCGGCCTTCCAGGCCAATGGCGCCCGTGAGCGCCTGAGCGACTTGTACTCGCGCATGGAAAACGCAGCAGCCAGGGTCCAGGCACCTACCCTGCTGGTACGCGGTCGGCAAAGCGACGTCGTCAGCGAAGAAGGCGCTCGTCTGTTGCTGGAGTTGATCCCTCATGCCGAATATGTCGACATCGAAGGTGCCGGGCACATGGTCGCCGGCGATCGTAACGACGTCTTCAATGAGGCCATTGAGTCGTTCCTCCAGCGACTGGCGTGATCCAACCTTGTCATGAGCCCTTGACCAATCATCCACATCACAATAATAATTTAGATGTTTATTCATCCATGACATTCATCCGCCTTGCCGATGGATGTCGAGAGGGAGAGTGCGAATGACTTGGGAACATTGCGACAAGACCGCCATTGTCGGTGTCGGTGCAACGCCGTACTACGTGCGCGGCCAATCCTGGCCCCGCACCATCAACGAAATGATCGGCGAAGCAATACTCGGTGCCTGCGCCGACGCCGGGTTGTCGGTACGCGATATCGATGGCTTCGCCTATTACGGCGGCGCCAAGGCCGGCTATCTCGATACGATGGACACCGCCAGCATCATGGAAATGCTCGGCATTCCCGAAGTCACTTTCACCGCCACACTGACCGGTGGCGGCGGGGGATCAGCCGGGGCCATTGGCTTGGCCTCGGCCGCCATTATCGCCGGCGACGCCAAATATGTGGTCACGGTGATGTCCCTGCAGCAGCGCGCCCAACGCCTGGGAACAGTGTTCGCTGCACTCAAGCCCGACCCGGAAAACTCTTTCCTGCAGCCTTCCGGGCTGGTGGGGCCTGGGCATTTGATGTCGGTGCTTGCGCGCCGTCATATGCATTTGTATGGCACGCGTCGCGAAGCTTTCGCCGAAGTGGCCATCAACAGCCGCTTGAACACCATGAACCGGCCCAAGGCTATCCGCCGCACGCCACTGACCCTGGAAGAGTATTTCGCTTCACCTATGCTCGCCGACCCACTCTGCCGTCTGGATTTCTGCCTGGAAACCGACGGTGCGGTGGCAGTCATCACCACCTCTACCGAACGCGCTCGCGACTTGAAACAAAAGCCCGTACTGGTCAGTGCCGCCACGCACGGCGGCCGCGCTGAATGGGGGCGCGCCTTCGCCTGGATGGGTATGAGCGATGAGTATTTCGCCTCATCCGGTCACAAAGATGTCGCCAATCGCCTCTATGCCAAGGCAGGCGTCAAGCCGAGCGATATCGACGTAGCCCTGCTATACGATCACTTTACCCCGATGGTGATCATGCAACTGGAGGATTACGGCTTCTGCGGCAAGGGTGAAGGTGGCGCCTTCGTCGAAAGCGGCGCAATCCGCATGTCCGGTTCCATCCCCGTCAACCCGCACGGTGGCCAATTGTCCGAGGCGTACATCATCGGCATGACCCACATTCTCGAAGGCGTCGAGCAAATGCGCGGCACCGCCATCAATCAGGTCGCCGACGCCGAACTGGCACTGGTGACGGGCGGCCCGGCATCGATCCCGGTTTCCGGCCTTATTCTCAGGAGATCCGCATGAGCCAGCATCTGTCTCGCGCCCTGCCGGGCGAACATGTCCATATCACCACCGATCCCTGGACCGAACCCTTCTGGCTGGCGGGTCGCGAGGGGCGGCTGGTGGCCGCGCAATGTGGTGACTGCAAGCACTTTCGCATGCCACCCACGCCTTACTGCCCGCATTGCCAGAGCCAGAACACTCAATGGCCGACCCTGACCGGCACGGGCACTGTTTATAGTTATGCCGTGTGCAACCGCTCACCGTTCCCGGTCGTCGAAGACTTCGTCTACATTCCGATAGTGGTCGAGCTTGATGACGCCCCCGGCATTCGCCTGGTGTCAAACCTGGTCGGTATCGATCCGGAGCAGGTGAAGATCGGCATGCCGGTCAAGGTCGAATGGAACCCGATCAACGATGATTGGCAACAACCAGTATTTCGCGCCTGCTGATCAAGGCCCGGCGTCGCAGGACGCCGGGCTTGCCCGCCCCGTTGCCAGCGAAATGCCCCATGAGCCATGTGTTTCTGGAACGAAAGCCCACACATTGGACTGTCCGCTGAACTCGACAAAACCAACAATATTTTCAAGGAGCGCAACCGTGGAATACACGACCCTGTTGTTTAACATTTCCGACGACGGTGTCGGCACCATCACACTCAATCGTCCGGAAGCAATGAATTCTTTCACGCGGACCATGTTGCTTGAGTTCGATCATCTTTGGGCGCATATCCGTGACAATGACGAGGTGCGCGCGGTGGTATTGCGCGGCTCGGCCGGCCGGGCGTTCTCTACAGGTGCCGATGTCAAAGCCCATGCCACCGATCCCGTCGGCCATGCAGACAACCTATGGAATGCCCGAGATCCGGGGGAAAGTCTAGGCGCACGGTCGAACAAAGTCTGGAAACCAGTGGTGACTGCGGTTCACGGTTTATGCTGCGCAGGGGCTTTCTACTGGCTAAACGAGAGCGACGTAATCATCTGCTCGCAAGATGCACAGTTCTTTGATCCCCATGTTTCCTACGGTCTTGTTTGTGCCGTTGAACCCATCGGCATGTCCTATCGCCTGCCTTTGGGCGAGGTACTACGCATGTCCTTGCTGGGGAATGATGAAAGGATTGGTGCCGACACCGCATTGCGCATTGGGCTGGTGACAGAGATCACCTCGAATGAGACATTGTGGGACAGAGCCCATGAGCTGGCGGCAAAAATTGCGACTAAGCCACCGGCCGCCGTGCAAGGCACTGTGCGGGCAATCTGGGAGTCGCTGGATGTGCCACGCACAACGGCGCTGACACAGTCCTTGAAGTACACAATGATTGGCAACCCTGTAGCCCAGTCACAGATGGACGTAGAGGCCGCACGCAAGCAATCACGCTCGTTCGAAGTACGCTAAATGGGGTGCAGGGCCCGCAAGCCCTGCCTCTCGCATCACTATTTAAGGTAGTCGGGACTGCTTTCAGCCACCGCCTGGCGCACACTGCTGCGCAGATGGGCAATGACTTGTTCACGCGAAGAGTGTCCCGGATCACCGAACCCTTCGCGCAAGCGCATTCCCAACAAGCGATTACCGCCTAACAGGCATACCCCCTCCTCCTGCAGCACTGCCAGCAATGATTTCAGCTCATCCCGTTGCGGCTGTTCACCGAAGCGCAACTGGCGTGCGGCAATATTCATCGCATTACAGATCATCAGCGCCTCATGTTTGCGCTGCGGCGGCAAATCTCCAAGCAGGCGCTCACGCAACAACGCTTGGGCAGCTTCCAGTAGCTCGGCACCTTCGGGTCGCGTACGCATCAATCATTCTCCGTCATGTTGAGGATTTCCCATTCCAGCTTAGGAACAATGTGCCCCGTCAAAGCCAGCAACAACGAATCTTCTTCGCCCGAGAGATGCCGTTCGGCCTGTTGGATGGCAATGATCGCCCAGCGCACATGTGCCATGACCTCCCAATACCGAACCTGGTCGCGATCAATTCGCCGACCACTTTCAGCCTCATAACCTCGATAAAAGTCTTCTCGTTCGCCGATACCACCCGCCTCCAGAGAGGGCTGGCCAAAGCGCCAACAGCGTGCGCAGAACCAGCCGATATCCTCAAGCGGGTCGCTCCAGGCGGCAAATTCCCAATCGATGATGGCAGTCAACCCAGCCTCGTCGACCATGTAATTTCCGGTGCGAAAATCACGATGGGTCAACGCAATATCGCCACGCGGTGGAGCATGCCGTTCGAGCCAACGCAGGCCCCACTCCAACGTCGGATACGGTGTGCGGTAGTTGTCGAGAAAATGTCGAAAGTGCGCGATCAGATAATGGGCTGGTGCTTCGTCGTAAAGCGGCAGGAAGTCGAGGTCCTGACGTGGTGGGCGGATCGAGTGAATACGCGCCATCTCCCGACCCAGACGCTCCGCCAATTCACGTCGATCGCCACCATAACGTGAACCCTCACGCGCAATGAGGTGGGCACTGGCAGTGCCTTCCACTCGCCGCATAACGAAGAACGGCCGTCCCAGCACGGAACGGTCCTCACACAGCCATAATGGCTGAGGCACCGTAACCCCGGCTTCGAACGCCGCTATCAGCAAGGCGTACTCCTGGGCTCGACCGTGGCTGACCGATACCCCGGAAGGGGCGTCGGTACGAATCACCAGGCTTTGCAAGCCACGATAAGGCCCATCACAAAACTCGGCATCGACGCGCCAGTTTTCCTGGATAGCGCCACCTGATAGCAAATCTGCCAACTTTAACTCGACGCGAGAAGCCTGACCGACATCGGCCAGGTATTGCTCGATTGCACTGCGTGATTGAGCGTCCACCTTGTTCTCCTAAAGCCCGCTGACCAGATGACCGCCGTCGACGGCGAGAGTCGCTCCGGTGATATGTCGCCCCCCCTCGCCCACCAGGAGCAAGAGTGGGGCGTCGAGGTCCGATAACTCGCCGAAGCGTCGGCTTGGGATGCGTTGACGCAGGCGCTCGCCGGGTTCACTGACGAGAAACTCACGATTCAAATCAGTGACAACGTAGCCGGGAAGCAAGGCGTTGACTCGAATGCCATGACGCGCCAGCTCCAGCGCCAGGGCCTTGGTCGCCTGAATGACACCGGCCTTGGATATGGCATACGGCGCTACAGCTCCGCTGACCCGCTCCCCCAGAATCGAAGCAGTATTGACGATTACCCCGCCCTTACCCGCTGCGACCATGCGCCGTGCCGCCTCAGTGGCCACCAGCCAGCCACCCTTGAGGTTGGTGCCAATCACGGCATCGAAATCTGCCTCGGTTTGTGCAAGTGCAGGCTTGGTGACAGTAACCCCTGCGTTGTTGAGCACGATGTCGGGCACACCAAAACGCTCGACCACTTCATCGAAGGCGCGCTGAACGTCGGCACCATTACTCACTTCCAGGCGAACCGTCGAAACCTGGCCCGGGATATCGGCGGCCAATTCCACCAGCAACTCGGTACGACGCGCCGCCATCACCACATGCGCGCCTGCTGCAGCCAATACCCGGCAAAAGTGCAGGCCCAGGCCACTGGAAGCCCCGGTCACCAGCGCCAACTTGCCCTCCAGACCAAACAGTGTATTCAAGGCCAAACTCGCCATGGTCCTCTCCCGTGGTCACATTCGAATGACGGGTAGAGACCCGTCGGCTTGGAAAAATCATATCAATGAGTTATATGTTTAATCAACAAGGCAAATTCATCACCACCCGGATTTCACCTGGGCCTTTTTCCTTCTGCCAACACCGGCCCTTCATTTGCAAACAGGACAAACAGAATGCAAGCACCCTCAAGCCGTATGCCTCGCCCCGACGATTTCGCCGCGTTGCTGCACCTGGATCTCGACGGCAGTGACTTCATCAGTCGATGCGGTGAAGCAAACCTGACAGGTAACGCTTTCGGTGGACAGCTGATGGTCCAAGCCGTGACTGCCGCCGCTCATGGGTTGGAATCGCAGAGACGGCTTCGCTCGCTGCATGCTACGTTTCTAAAGCCACTGCCACTCGACCCGCACCTTCGCTATCAGGTCCAGACCACGCTGCAAGGGCGCAGCTTCAGCAACCTTGAGGTGCAGTCTTGCAGGGGACAGCAGGTGGCGTTCCGCGCCAGCCTGTGTTTTCAAACCGAGGAAGAAGGGCCTAGCCATCAAGACTCGGCGCCCGAGGTTCGAGACCCAGAGGTACTGCCGGATCTGGCGAGCCTTGCCGACCTGCACCAGGATCGCCTGAGCGAAGGCAACCAGCGACTGCTCAAGGCAAGACATCTGTACGAATTACGTCCAGTGGATGGCGAGGCCTTCCTCTTCTGCGGTGACCGCCAGCCGAACATGCGCTACTGGATTCGCAGTAGCCAGCGCCTGGGTGATGACCCGAGGCTGCATGAAGCAGCGCTGGTGTACATGTCCGATGCCTGGATCAACAGTGCAATGCTGCTTCCACATGTAGCAACGCGCATGAATCGTGATTTTTTTGCCCCGACCCTGACGCACGACCTTTGGTTGCACCGCTCGTTTCGTGCCGATGAGTGGCTTCTGTTCGATCTGCACAGCCCTTCACTGCATGGTGAAACCGGGCTGGTCAACGCCGCCATCTATGACCGCAATGGCAGGTTGATCGCCAATGCAGCCCAGCATTCGCTGTTCCGTCAACTCGGCTAAAGCACTGAGCCCCGGTATCGACCGGGGCTTTTCGTGACGCCTGCGCTATCAGCTGCGGGTATTGCGGATGACCTTTTTCAGCAGGTTTTTGAGCAAGGCAAGATCATCCCAATCCAGACCGGCGATAGCCTTTTGCTCCACCGATTTGGCTTGCACGAACAACTTGACCGCATACTCATGGCCACGGGGAGTGAGATCGAACTGACGATCCGGGCCATCGCCGTGCACGGTCACCAATTCGGTTTCCAGCAGCCTTCCCAGCTCTTCATCATCGAGTCGGTGACCACTGGGCTTGAGCAACTCTTCGATTTGACCCTGGGTCTTGTGCTTGCCGGCCGCCAATACGCTGAGCACGTAATACCCGCACTCGCTAAGGCCCATCTGCTGCCAGTCGTTGCGCACAGGCTGGTACAGCTGCATGGAGGCCACACCGAGCAAAAAGCCCAGATAGTCTTTGTTGAAACTGCTGTTCACATCCTCGACATCCAGCGGATTTTCCAGTGCGCGCGGGTGAACCTTGGCATATTTGCCGCCGTGGAACGCCAGCGGTGGATGAGCAGAATGATCGAACTCGATCACTTCGCCGACGAAGATGATGTGGTCACCGCCCTCATAGCGAAAGCTGGTCTTGCACTTGAACCGGGCCGCGCAGTCGCCGAGAAGCGGAACCTGCCCAGGGCCACGCTCCAACTCCAGACCGGCAAACTTGTCAATGCCGCGCTTGGAAAAGCGGTCGGACAAGGCTTGCTGATCAGCTGCCAGGACGTGTACCGCAAAATGGTCGCCGGTCATGAACGCCGACAAGCTGCCGGAGGTTTTTGCCAGGCTCCAGAGAATCATCGGCGGTTCCAGCGACACCGAGTTGAAGCTACTGGCAGTGAGGCCTACATCAGCGCCTTCGGCGTCACGTGTAGTGACGATCGTGACGCCGGTCGCGAACGCTCCCAGTGCATTACGGAATTGCTTGCTGTCGATTACCAGATTGGGATTGCTCACGAACTTCTCCTCGCTCCGTTTGAAACACTTGCACCCAGATCCAGGGCAAGCCACTTCGATAAATTGTATATATCATTATAATAATAGGCAACCAGTTATAGGGCCGGCCACAGCGAATTTAAGCGCATTCCCGGATAACGCAGAACACCTGGCAGGATGGGTCAAGTCGCTGGAATAATCCTGGCTTGAAACGCACAACGCCGTCGTTCCGAATCACCAGAACGACGGCCTTGGACTAGCGTTACCGTTATGAATTAATGGCAGGCTGTACCGCAGCTTCGCGCGCCCCATTAGCCCCGCGCTTGGGCAAGGCCATCGCTGCAAACATACTGAAAACGCACAGCAGGGTGATGGCCAAAAACGCCAGCTGGAACGCCGAACCTGCTGGGTAGACCCCAGGACCTTGCGCCGGGTCGCTGATCGTTTGAGTGGCCAGGATGAAGGCGATCATTTGCGCACCGATGGCCATGAAGGTCGTACGTATTACCTGGCTCAAGCCAGTCACTTCACTGACCCGCTGCGGCGGTACCGCTTCCACGATTAGATTCGGCACGGCACTGAACGCCATGGCCGTCCCGATGCCGTGAAGGATTATCGCAAATCCGACAAACCAGACGGTGCTATGGTGCACTGTCAAGGCAGCCCACCCTACAACCAGAAAGGACAATCCAAACAGTAACGCCTTGCGCCCACCAAAACGCCCGGCGAGGACACCAGCCCAGGGCGAAGCGAAGATTGCCACCAGTGAGGAGGGCAACTTCATTGCCGCGGCCGCCGTCGCCGCCATACCCAGGCCGACGCCGGTCCAGGTGGGTTGCTGCAACAACACAAACAGGACCTGAGCGAATTGCATGGCACCCAGGGCTATGAAGACATAGCAAAGGTTGGACATGGCCAACTGGCGATTTGCAAACAGCCGTACGTCGATCAGCGGATTGCTATGCCGCGCCTCGTACCACGCCCAGAATGCCAACAAGGCAAGGCTGCCGAAACCCAACAACAACGTGCGCTGATCAAACCAACCCCAGGCACTGGCCTTGGTCAAGGCGAACAGAATCCCCGCCACCGCCGGAGCAAACAACACCCCACCGAGGATATCCACCTTCTGCTCGCTGGCCTTGCCCGCTGACGACGGCAGGAAGGCAATCACCAACAGCAAACCAAGCACAGAAGCCACGGTGCTTATGTAGAAGATCCAGTGCCAGCTCAGGTAATCGATGCACACCCCGCCCAACACAAAACCGATACCGGCCGCAGTTGAGGCTGTACCCGCGAGGATTCCGATGCAAAGCGGTGTACGCGCCGGACTGATATTTTCTCTGACCAGACCGAAGCACAACGGCAAGATAGCTGACGCCAACCCCTGCACTGCCCGTCCGAAAACAATTCCCTCAAGCGAGGTGGATATAGCGCTGATAAGTGAGCCAAGCGCGGCAAAAAACAGCAGGCCTATCAATACCCGGCTGCGTCCATACAGATCACCGATTCGCCCGCAGATCGCAGAAGCAGCGGCTCCCATCAACAGATAAGCGGTGATGACCCAGCCCACCAGCGCCGGGTCCTGGAACAGCTTGTAGAACGTAGGCAAGCCGGAGAACACCATACTGACTTCGAACGCCGATGCCACTTCTGCAATGACCAACGCCAGCATGATCGTTTTCCATCGGCTGTCTCTATTACTCAGGGCCATGATCAGGCGCCTCCTTGGTCAATAAGCAATGGCGCAGGTATCAAGCCTGACTGACGGTACGATTCTGATTGCCGACTTCCAATACCACCTCACTCTCGGCCAGCGGCTCACGCTCACCCAGGGGCAGCGACACCGTATTCGACTGTGCCTCGACGTCGCGACCGACATCACGCAGCAGGAAATACGACAAGGCCGGTATCAGCGTCAGCGCACCCAGCATGTTCCACAAGAACATGAAGGTCAGCAGCATGCCCATGTCGGCCTGGAACTTGATCGGCGACCAAACCCAGGTCACCACACCTGCCGCCATCGTCACGCCGATCAGCGCCACAACCCGCCCGGTGAACCCAAGCGCCAGCCCATAAGATTCGGAAAGGGAAATACCGCGTCGCTGCGCAGCCAGCTGGACACTGAGCAGGTACAGCGCATAGTCAACACCAACACCGACACCCAGAGCGATGACCGGCAGCGTCGCTACTTTGACGCCGATCCCGAGCGCCACCATCAGCGCCTCACACAGAAACGAGGTGATGATCAACGGCACCATGGCCACCACCACCGCGCGCCAACTGCGGAACGTGATCAGGCACAGTACGATCACGGCGGCATAGAGCAGCCCCAGAATGCGATAGTTGGCCTGCTCGACAACGATATTGGTCGCCGCTTCGATGCCGGCAGGCCCCGCAGCCAACAGGAATTGGCGATCAGGCGTGCTGTACTCGTCGGAAAATTCTTGCACAACCTTTACCACTTCCTCCAGCGTCTCGGCGCGGTGATCCTTGAGGTAAGCGATCACCGGGGCAACGCTGGCTTTGACGTTCATCAACTCGGGGTTTCCCACCAGCAGGTTCTGGGTCGAGTTGCCCGACGCCTGCACGTTGCGCGGGATGGTCATCCACTTGGGGTTACCCTCGAACGCACCCGCGGCCACCATACGCAGACCACCGGAAACAGAAGAGACGGCGAGCACCGATGGCAACTGCTGCAACTGCCAGGCCAACCGGTCCTGTTCGACTAGCGACGCGTACTCACGCATCCCTTCCTCTTTGGTCTTGACGATCACCGCGAACTGATCACCACTCAAACCGTAGTGCTCATTGATGTACGCCACATCCTTGTTGTAACGCGAATCGGGGCGCAACTCCGGCGCGCCTGCGTCCAGATCGCCCATTTTCAACCCGGTGAAACTGATGGCCATGGCGCCAACGCCAACGATCAGGGCCGCCAGAACCAAGGGCAACGCGAACTTGCGCTCAGTGCAGCGCTGCAACATCCCCATCATCCCCTTGCCGGCTGGCTGCTTGCGCAAGCTACGCAACGCGGCACCCTGGCTCACGCCGATATAGGAAAGCGCCACGGGGATGAAGAACAGCTTGGTGAAAATCAGTACCAGCACACCCAGGCTAGTCGTCATGGCCAGGTCGCGGATCACTGGAATATCAACGATCATCAGAACGGCAAAGCCCACCACGTTGGTGATCAACGCTGTCAGGCCGGCGACGAACAGACGGCGAAACGTGTAGCGCGCGGCGACATAGCGGTGCGTCCCACGGCCGATGTCCTGCATGATGCCGTTCATCTTTTGCGCGCCATGGGAAAGGCCGATGGCGAAAATCAGAAAAGGCACCAGTACTGAATAAGGGTTGAGCGAATAACCCAGCAGCTCCAGTAGCCCCAGCAGCCAAACCACGCCGATAGTGGCCGTTGCAACCAACAACAGGGTGCTGCGCAAGTCACGGGTGTAATAGAGAATAATCAGCGAGGCGATCAGTGCCGACGCGCCAAAGAACATCATGACCTGCACCAGGCCCTCGATGAGGTCACCGATCAGCTTGGCGAAGCCAATGATGTGGATGCGGTAGTGGCCACCCGTCTGGGCATTGACCTGCTTCTCCAGGTTTTGAGCCGTCTGGTATTTGTCGCGCACCTCTTTTTCCAGGAAGGTCGACAGCACACTGTAATCGAGCGGCTGACCGGTCTCCGGCACCACGTCCAGCAGCGGCACCACGATCATGCTCGACTTCAGGTCATTACCAATCAAGTTACCGCGCAGGCCGGCACGCTGCGTATTGATGCGGAACGTCTCGATCGACTTATCGGAGCCATCGTAGTCGAACGGCATGACCGGGCCGCCGCGAAAACCTTCTTCGGTGACCTCAGTCCAGCGCACGATCGGCGTCCATAGCGTGCGGATAAAGGCGCGATCCACACCGGGCGTAAGGAACAACTTGTCGTTGATGTCACGGACCACATCCAGGTAGTCCTTGTCGAAAACATCGCCTTGGGTATTCTCGACCACGATGCGCAGTGAGTTACCCAACCCTTTGAGCTCGGCCTTGTTTTCGAAGTAATTGCGAATGAAGGGGTGCGACTGCGGAATCATGGCCTCGAAATTGGCCTGCACAGCCAGGCGCGTCGCATGAAACCCCAGAAATACCGTAATGACGGCGACCAGCACCACCACCCAGATACGGTTATTAAAGACCAGCCGTTCCAACCAGTCACCGGACTGCTTGTCAAAGTTCTTGACGTCGCGAATGACCGGCAGTTGAAGTGATTCGGTATCTACAGCCATGATGTCTCCATATTTTTTCAAGCCGTGGTCTTCAACCGCCGAAAGCCGGCACCGATTCTCGCTGAGCGCCTTGGGTGCCAACGATGACCACCGCGCCCTTGCCCGCTTCTACGACGCTGGCAAACGGTAGGTTTTGGCTGAGTGTCGAGGGCTTGAAGTGTTCCCCCGCTGAATCACCGATCAACAGTGCCCCACCTTGACTGACCAGCGCGATGCGTTGATCAGCCAGCACAGTGGCGCCAGTGAGGGTGTTTACGATACCGGTGTCGACCTTGCTCCAGGTCGCCCCTTTGTCTGCGCTGCGCCAGACATTGCCACGGAGCCCATACGCAAGGAGCGTCTGGGCATTGCCGGTCACACCGAAAAAACTACCGACATAACCGCTGTTGAGCGCCACGAAACGCTGACTGGTTTTGTCCAGACGGAAGACCGTACCGCGCTCGGACGCAATGTACAGCTCACCGTCGACAGCATTCATGGCCGACAGATGCAGACCTTCGGGGTTGTCGACCCGATCCAGCAGAGGTGTCCAGTGCTCGCCGCCATCGTGGGTTTCCATGATCAGGTTGAAAGTCCCGACCACATAACCGTGTTGCTCATTTTCGAACCAGACGTCCAGCCAGGGTTGCTCAGGGCCCGTTTCGTAGTTCTGGCGCACTTGCTCCACCAGACTGTCGGCAGCCGGTTTATCAGCCTCTGCGGCTTGATCCAGACGCTGCTGATAGTAGTCCGCCATTAACTTGCCGGTACTGAAGCCGTCTTGCTGTTTGCTCCAGCTCAAACCACCGTCCGAGGTACGCAGGATGATGCCGCCGTGACCGACTGCCCAGCCAGCCGTAGCGCTGGCAAAGGTCACCGCCGTCAGGTCGACGCTGACCGGTACCTGGGCCTGGCGCCAGGTGCGACCCTGATCTTCGGAGTAGACAATATGCCCTCGCCACCCCACCGCCACGAGACGATTACCTGCCTGGGCCACGCAGACCAACTGCGTCTTGGACACCAGGCTTGATTGCAGCGGAGCCAGGCTCAATGGATCGACGAAAGGCTTCACACCATTGTTGGCCTGAGCACCTACCAATAGGACTACACCTACCGCACAGCCCAACAACCAACGAATGTTGGGTTTGATATTGCCGCTACCGCGAAAGGGCGGCGAGCTGCTCGGCCTCATTTCAACCTCCAGACTCTTTTTATTGTTTTCTGTTGTGCGGGGTAACATTCGCCAACCGTGCGCGCCCAGCCATCAGGTTTGAGCACAATATGACAATCACATTAATCGTATATATCTTTAGCGTCAATAGCCAACCATCCCCTCTCTTCGCAATGCACCAGATCATGCTGACCACCTTCACAAATTACAGCAATGATTTATCTAATTGTGCGTAGGCTATCGCTAACTCGATCCAGACCGTTCTACACTCAGGTCGGCCTGTCATGAAGTAATGAGCACTGCTTCAAGGACGCGCCGGGAAGCGGACTACGACAGCATCAGCAGGCCCCGCAAGAATCGCGCGACGATTGCACCGGCGGCCTTTCGCACAAATCAGGAAGGAATTGTCACTGTGAGAAATCCAATCGTCACGTCTGTAGCAGGAAAGCCTACCCTACTGCTCGGCGATTATGAGCTTGCTGACCTGGGCTATATCGCCGAGGAATTTTTCATCTCCGCAACAGCGGTCTCCTACGCCTCTGATGCACATCTCGGCTCCGACGGGCAGTGGTGCGTCCGACCTTGCGCCGAGGCGGACTACGTCACCAGAATGGTGATCTTGAAACCGATGGATACGGCCAAATTCAACGGCACAGCCATCGTCGAATGGCTCAACGTCACCGGTGGTATGGACACAGCGGTAGACTGGCTCATGGCACATCGCGAGATCGTGCGCGCGGGCTCTGTTTATGTCGCCGTCTCTGCGCAGCGGGTAGGAGTCGAGGGTGGACCGAGCCGCGGTGCGAACAACTCGCTGAAGACCATAAATCCAGAACGCTATTCACGCCTGCGCCACCCCGGCGATGCTTACTCCTACGATATCTTTTCCCAGGCCGGGCGCCTGGTTCGTGATGCCCAACACAACGGTATCCTGGGGTCGCTCCGTCCAGACTACGTCTTGGCAGTTGGCGAATCCCAATCGGCGATGTTCTTGACGACTTACATCAATGCTGTCGATCCACTAGCCAGGGTTTATGACGGATTCCTGATCCATTCGCGGTTTGCCAGCACCGCTCCGCTGGACGGCAACTCCATGTTCGGACCAGCCGATGCAGGCATGTCTGTGGCACCAAAATTCCGCTCGGATGTTCGCGTCCCGTTGATCAATGTGATCACTGAGACCGATTTGATCGGCGGCCCGCGACCGGGTTATTACCTGGCGAGACAGCCCGACAGCGCACTTCTGCGGACCTGGGAAATTGCCGGCACGGCCCATGCCGACAACTACATCATTCAAGTGGGCAGGATTGACACCGGCTTCGCATCACTGACCGATCTTGTCGCGGCCTATGCGCCCACCCGTAACCTGATGGGTGCCCAAGTGACGCAATCGATCAATTTCGCCCCACAACATCACTATGTCGTCCAAGCGGCGCTCGTCGCACTCCACAACTGGGTACGTTCTGGCGAACCGGCACCGATCGCCCAACCCATCGAGTTGACCGACACCCATCCGCCTCAACTGATTCTGGACGAAAACGGACTCGCCACTGGCGGCATCAGGACACCCTGGGTCGATGTACCGATTGCCAGGACATCTGGCCTTGGCAACGAAGATAACGTCTTGGCGAGTTTGTTCGGCTCGGGCGAACCATTCGACGCAGCCATTCTGCGTCGGCTCTATCCGTGCGGCCCAACGGAATATCTTGAGCGCTTCGAGGTCTCACTCGACGCAGCGATCGCACGAGGCTTCGTCTTACCGGCAGATCGGCAGGAAATCCTCGAACTCGCTTGCGCCATGTCCCCAAGTACACTGTTTTGAAAACGGCGGCGCAAGCGCTATCAGGAGGCGGGGATTGAAGGATTGAACGACTTGCCGCGTAGAGGCCAGACGCTGTCAGGCACAGCACAAGGCCATAGTGGCGAAGTCGATTCATGTGCAGCCTCAGCGGATACCCGGCACACAGGCCGGGCTATCGACGAATGAGGCTATTGGAGGGGGGTGCAGCTGAAGGTGGCGTGAATTACTCGATCGCAGCATTCAGCGCTAGCAGGCTCTCAGCGAACTCTTCCTTGAATTCCTGCACCACATCACCGGCCGATTTCACCGACTCGATGAGGCCGACGCCCTGCCCGACCCAGTAGCTCACCAGCGGCATCGCTGCCTGGTTGCCGCCGTCGACGGCCTTATCGATCTTTTGAAATGCCGGCTGCGAGATCATGCCCATGTGCGGCATGCCGAGCGCGCCGGGGCTGTCCTTGCCTTCCCACGCATCGTGCCATGCCGAATGCAATTGGCGCGACGGCTTGCCGGTACGCGCCTTGGAGCGGATGGTGTCGCGCGAGGTCGCGGCAATCATTTTCTCGCGGAAGGCTTGCGAAGTTTCCGATTCCAGGGTTGCCAGCCACACCGAGCCGGTCCACACGCCCTGGGCGCCCATCGCCATGCAACCGGCCATCTGGCCGCCGGTCATGATGCCGCCGGCGGCGAGCACCGGGACGTCCTTGATCGGCTTGATCGCGCGCAGCACTTCCGGGATCAGCACCAGCGTCGATACTTCGCCGCAGTGACCGCCGGCCTCCGTACCCTGGGCGATCAGCACGTCGACGCCCGCCTTCACCTGGCGCACCGCGTGCTCCTTCGCGCCGACCAGCGCGCCGACCGGTACGCCGTATTTGCGGCCGCGCGCGATCATCGACGCCGGCGCGATGCCGAGCGCGTTGACGATCAGGCGGATCGGATGACGGAACGCGACATCCATCAGCGCCTCGCCGGTTTCCGGTGCAATCGTCGCCAGAGTCCTGCGCACGATGCTGCCGGCATCCGCTTCGACGCCGTACTGCTTGAGCAGGTTCACGGTGAAATCGATGTGCTGCTGTGGAATCTGCGCCGCGATCTGCTCGCCGCTGACCTTCGACATATCCACCGCGGTGTGTTCGGGCACGAGAATATCGACGCCGTAGGGTTTGCCGTCGATATGTTCATCGATCCACTTCAGCTCGATTTCGAGCTGTTCCGGCGTGAAGCTGGAACCCCCGAGCACCCCGAAACCTCCAGCCTTGCTGACCGCGACGACGACATCGCGGCAATGGGTAAAGGCAAACAGGGGGAACTCGCAGCCCACCATTTCGCAGATTTGGTTGTTCATACGCGTGTGTCCTCGCGGTTATAGACAGGAATGACAGCATCTGTGCCAGATAGTCACTATGCTTGCCGCCCCCCGGTGGCGTGAAGGACAATACGTGTCAGAATGCCTCACCAAAACGATCGCCCGCCACCCGCGATGGCCAAGCACCCGATGAACCGGTCCGCCAGCATCCCCAGCCCCAATGCCGCCACCCACCCCGATTACCGCGGGGCCGCCTGCCGCCTGCTGGGCGGCGTGCGCGCGCGCGGACTCGATCCGGCGCCGATCCTGCGCGAGGCCGGCATCGCCACCGAACTGCTCGACAATTTGCTGATGAAGGTACGCGGGCAGCAGATGATTCGGCTGATGACGGCGGCACGCTCCGCGCTCGGCGATGAATTCCTCGGGCTCACGGCGCAGCGCTGCAAACCCGGCGCGCTGACGCTGATGGTCGAACTCGCGCTGCACTGCGACACGCTCGCCGCTGCGCTCGACCAGATGCTGCGCGCCGATCACCTGCTCACCGACGAGCGCGTGCTGACGCTGAGCGCGCACGGCGACGATGTCGAACTGCAGTTCACCCGCACTCACCCCCAGTGCGACCCCGAGGACTTCCTGATCGAACACTGGCTGCTGCACTGGCAGCGCCTGCTGAGCTGGCTGACCGGCTACCTGATTCCGATCAAACGCATCGACGTGCCCTTCGCGGAAACACCGTCGCCGCAACGGCTGTGTTTTTACATCAACGGCGACTGGAACCCGGCACAGCCAGTGGCCGCACTGGTATTTGCGCGCAAGTACCTGACGCTGCCGATCGTGCGCACACACGGCGAATGGCAGGAACACCTGCAGCAGGGTCTGCGCGGCACACCGGTGTGGCCCGAGGGCGAAATGCGCTGGAGCCTGCGCGTACGCAAACTGGTGCACCAGGCGCTGCAACAGCAACAGGAATGCCTCGAATTTGAGGCCGTCGCGGCGAAACTCAGCACCACGGCGCAGACGCTGCGCCGCCATCTGCGCGACGAGGGCACCGGCTTTGCGCAATTGCGCGACGACATCCGCTGCGATCTGGCGATCGACAAACTGCACTTTCAGCGCCTCAGCGTGAACGAGACCGCCGCCCAGCTCGGCTTTTCCGAACCGCGCTCGTTCAGCCGCGCTTTCAAGCAGTGGACCGGCGTGTCGCCGAGCGCGTATCAGGCGGCGCTCGTTATGGCGCGGTCGGCAACCCCGGCACGAAGGTGAACACCTCGCCGCTGCGGCGAATGCGACCGCCATGCGGCTGCTGGAAATGCCCTGGCAACATCAGCGCATCGCGCTCGGCAATCAGCGCGCGCAGCCGAACGCGCGTCGCTACCGCCGCCGCGGCATCGTCGTCGCCACCCTCGCCAATGCAAAGCGCGGTATCGACGATCTGCAGCGGATGGTGAAAGACATCACCGCTGAAAAAAATCTCGCCGCCACCGGTATCCACGCGCAGGATCGAGTGGCCTGCAGTGTGCCCGTAGGCGGGTTCGATCGAAACCGCATTCGCGACCCGGTGGTAATCGTCGACCAGTTCGGCCAGCCCGGCATCGATGACGGGCTGCACGCACTCTTCGTAAATGCCGTCGTTGAATGCGGCGCCGCGATAGTCGCCGCGGCGTGCGCCCCAGCGCTGCGCTTCACGCCGCACAAACAGGTAGCGTGCATTGGCAAAGGTCGGTACCCAGCGACCATCCCGCAGTTGCACGTTCCAGCCACAGTGATCGCAGTGCAGGTGTGTGCAGAACACATAGTCGACCTGCTCCGGGCGAATGCCGGTGGCAGCAAAACGTTCGAGAAACGGCGTGTCGAGATGGTTGTAATCCGGCAGCAGCGGTCGCGTGCGGCCATTGCCGTTGCACGGATCGACCACCACAATCTTGCCGTCAACGCGCGCGATCCAGGTTTGATGAACTAATTCGAACTGTCCTTCGGCGTCGAGAAAATTTGGCATCAGCCAGTGGCGATTCGCATCGAGCAGTGCCGGTTCAGCGTTCAATGCCGCAATCGGCAGCAGCTGACGCGTTTCCTCGATCCGAAAAATTTCGGTATGACCCAGGGAGAACATGGTGGACGCTTTCGACATGATGGGTCCAAAAAAAAGTACTTGTATTTTAAAGAAGAAAGCCCGCCGAATGGCGGGCTTTCCCCTGTCCCATGATCGGGACAGGGGAAGTTGCCCATCAGATCGGCATGCTGACGGTTTTCAGTCGCACGAACTCATCCAGCCCCGGACGCCCACCTTCCTTGCCATACCCCGACAATCCGATACCACCGAACGGAGCGCAAGCCGGAATATTGCGCGTGCCGTTGATATGCACGTAACCGGTCTTTAACGCGGCAGCCAACCGATTGGCGCGACCCAGATCATGGGTCTGGATGTAGCCACCCAGGCCATAACCGGTAGAGTTCGCCAGGGCCACAGCCTCTGCTTCGTCCTTGAAGCGCTGGATCACCAGCACCGGACCGAACACTTCCTGTTGAGCGATCTCACTGCGTGGATCGACATCTGCCAAAATCGTCGGCCCTAGATAGTAACCATTGGCCAACGCACCACCTGCCCGTTCGCCACCCAACACGATCCGCCCGGCACCACTGCTGCGAGCGCGCTCGACCATGCCGAGAATTCGCGTGCAGGCATCCATGTTGATCACCGGCCCAATAATGGTGTTCGGATCAAACGGGTCACCCAGCGGCAAGTGCCCAGCCACCGCCGCCACCGCTTCGACCATTTGCTCGTAGATGCTGTCCTGCACCAGCAGGCGGGTCGGCAGCTCGCAGCCCTGGCCACTGAGCAAACCGACACTCCAGAACGCTGCCATTTGCGCCACCGCAGCGACATCCGCATCCTCGAAAACAATGTTGGCTGATTTGCCTCCCAACTCCAGTACAGCGGGTTTGAGCAGATCGGCACATTGGTGAAGAATCTTGCGAGCTGTCGCCGGCCCCCCGGTGAACGTAATTTTCTGCACATCCGGGTGACCAATCAGCGCCTGCGCTGCCTCGGTCGAACCCGGCAGCACATTGATGACCCCTGGCGGAATGCCGGCTTCCAGTGCCAGCCTGGCAAACAGATTGGCCACAAAGGGCGTCTGCTCGGCCGGCTTGATCACCACTGTATTACCTGCAGCCAGTGCCGGCGCCACCTTCATGCCGAGGGATATGAGCGGGCCGTTCCAGGTGATGATGATGCCGATGACCCCATAGGGTTCCGGTCGGGTGTAGATCAGTTCATCGGCCGGTGGCATCGAGACGACCTGGCCGTCGATCTTGTCGGCCCAGCCGGCGTAGTAGCGAGTCCACTCCTCCCCTATCCGAGGCCCGCCAGCGCCGACGGTAATCGGCGTGCCACCCTCGATGGCGGCCAGACGCACGAATTCGCTGGTATTGGCAGCAATGAGATCAGCCAGACGGTTGAGCAGCATGCCGCGCTGCGCACCCGGCATGCGCCGCCAGACTTCGAACGCCTGGCTGGCGCAGGCCACTGCCTGATTCACCTCCGCCGGGCCGGCCAGAGGAATATCAGCCTGGTGCTCACCATTTGCAGGGTTGATGTGGGCAAACACGCCACCACTGCCACTGCTGAGCTCACGCTCACCAATCAGCAGGCTGACGGATGGCGCCGTACGGTCATAAGTCATACTGTCCTCCTGGGAACCGAAACGGGATCAAACCCGGATTTGCTGACCGTCGTCGACGGCAATGATTTGCCCACGTACATAGCTCGCCGCGTCGGAAAGCAGGAACACGCCGACCTGGGCGATCATGTCCGGCGTTGCCACCTTGTCGGTCGGGCGCCCGAGCATCTGGCCCCACTTGGCCATATCCTCGACGCTCATCAGCGGCTGCATGCCCTCGGTGGCAACGGTGCCCGGCGCGACGGCGTTAACCCGGATGTTGTCTTTGGCCAGCTCGCGCGACAGGTTGATGGTCAAGCCGTTTACCCCAAGCTTGGTCAGCGAATACACCCCCGTGGCCTGATAGGCGCCAATGGACGACACATTGACGATCGCCCCGCCACCACGCTTGCGCATGGCCGGCACGGCTGCGCGGGCCATCCACAATTGACCGTTGAGCATCACTTCGGTGATCTGCCGGTACTTTTCCACGGGAATGTCGATCAGCGAGGGAAAGGCTGCGGCTGACAACAGGCCCGCGTTGTTGACCAGATAATCCACCCCACCGAAACGCTCTTCGGCGGCTTTCACGCAAGCCAGACAGGAGTCGAGATCGCCGACATCGGTGCGCACGGCGAGCAGTTGGTCCTTGAACCCCAGTTCATCCACGGCCTTCTGTGCCACATCCAGATTGATGTCGGCAATCACCACACGAGCCCCCTGCTGCGCGAGCAAACGGACGTATTCACGCCCCATGCCCTGGGCCCCACCGGTAACGATGGCCACCTTGTTATCAAAACTCATCTTTTTGTTCTCCTTGTTGTGAGTCAAACAAGCACAGCTGGATCGCGCCAGCATCGCGCTTGCTTTCTTGGGTTTTAAAGTGCCGGCTGAATGGACACAGCTGTACGCCCTGCCAGATGGATGCGCAGTTGTGCCTGTCCTTGAGCATCAGCGACAAAACTTGCGGGTGCCCCGGCACCTTGAAGGCTGTACTGGACGCCTGGTTGCAAGCGCTCAATACGAACGGTCTGCTCACCCTCTACCTGGCCCGGGTACAGCACCAGTTGCAGATCCTCTCCATGGCTGAAGGCCTTGGCCACCAAAACAGCCGGGTACGAAGCTTCAGTAAGAATCGGGCCTTTGCGGGTACAGGCTTCAGCGCCCTGAGTGACGGTCTTGCGCCAGTCACCTTTGCGCAAGATAACGCCGCGCACCAATGAGGTTCCGCTGGTGCTGGTGCAGTCGTACTTGAGCACTCCGCCTTTAACTTGCGGTGAGCCAAGTTCATTCAACAGCCTCAGCACTTCTGTAACGACCGGCTGATCCCCCATCTCACTGGCCGATCCGAGCAACGACATCAAGTGGCCGAGGGGAGATTTTCGATAGCGACCAAAATCAACGCCCTTCTCCAGCCCGCTGATTTCAACCTTGCCATCCTTCTCCTTAACGTAGGTGTCGCGGGCCAGGGCCCATGCCTGTCTGGCTCGCTCCGGGGCAAACGCGTTCAGGAAAAGCGGTTGGCTTTCATTGCCAAACGGGAAAGGAATCGCCCCACCGGTAACCTCGGAACGCAAAGCAATAAGGTCGCCGTCTGCCAAGGTAAATTCATCACCGAGGCTGCGCATGAACCGCGCCATGTGCTTGCTGGCCAAAGCCGTACCGAATAGACGGTCATACGCGATTAACGCCATCATCCCCATGAAATTGCAGGGGGTATAAACCCAACCCGGCTCACAAGGGAACAGGCAGAATTCGCTGCGCGAGTAGTTTTCATCGATCGAGCCAATCATCGAATGAATGTCATGCGCGAACTCATGCTTGCCCCACTTGAAGGTCAGGCTGCCAGGTTCGGCATAGCGCATATCGCCGGTCTCGGCCATGTACAGGCATACCTGCAAACCAAAAAAGCCGGTGAGCATGATGTTGTCGCGCCCGACCGGATCAAACCGGGTAGAGAAATGCCCCCACAAACGCTCCCAACGCCAATAGCCCCATACCTTTTTCGTCAGCATTTTTTCGATGACATTGCGTTGCGCCAGGTTGTTATAGCCCTGGAAGTTCGGCGTGTAGATTGCTTGCGCTGAAGAAAGTGAATAGCCAACGTTATTGAGCTGATAACGCAATGCAGACGTCTGGAACTGCTCGATCGTGTCAAAGCCTTCAAAACGCTCCACCGGCTGCAGCGCCAGATCAAGGTTGTAACGCAGCACCTGCAACTCGACAGGGCTCAGCTCCCGCTCATCAGCCGGCGGTGGCTCAGTGGCGCGCAGCCCCACTTCGCGGATGGCTTCAGGCAGAAACTGAAGGCGCTCCTCACGCCGCTTCAGCAGCGCCTTATGCGCCTTGCCTTGACGGCGAGCGGAAATCACTCGGTAGACCACCAAAAGACCCAGAGCAAGCGGTGGGCCAGCACTCCAAGTGGCATCACCGGCCAGTGCCGCCGCCAGCGCCGCCGAACCCAGCCAAATGACAATGGGCGCAGAAATCATTCCAGAACCGAACCAGGCGACCAGCGAAATGCCGTACAACGCAAGAACCAGCGGCACCAACACCAATGCCCAGCCGCCTACGGCAAAAAAACCCGCCCCTGGAAACAGCAGTCCAAGACTGGCTGCCTGCAACGCAGGCGCCGCGCCTAATAGCCAAGGCAATAAGCCGCCAACGACACACAATATGTAGATGATACGTGTGCGCATCTTCTTGGCACGCGTAACGGGGCCGTCCTCTGGCGCCCCCAGAAAGGGAGTAACGTTTTCCGTCACCGAGGCATTGATGCTGTTCATTATTGTTGTACTCCAGCAAAAGGCCCGAATCGGGCGAGCTAGCGGGTTTTAATCGGTCCGGCAAAAGCTGCCAGCCAGGGTTCATTTGGGTTAGCGAAGAGCGGTGCGGCAAAAACTGCCGGCCTGATTGAGCAAGTCAGAAATGAAGGTGAACGCCAACGGGTTGATGATGAGCTCTTCAATGTGATGCCAGTGCCAGGCCAGCAGCCCCACGCTGGCGACCGCAAGCGAGATCGCCAGCACATTCAGCCAGAGATTCTCCCGCGCCCTCTCCCATAGGCAGATGACTTGCGAGATGAGCATGGCAACAACGATGCAACAACCCATAGCGCCCCCTCATTCAGAATGAACATTGACTGCCAGGCAGCCTACTTAAGCTGGCTTTCAAACAACTTGCGGCGCGCCTCGGTAAACGGCGGTCGAAAGAATTTGCCCATACTCAACCATCCCTGCCGGTACACGGCCTTCCCATGGCTGAACTGCAAGAAACCGCGCTTGCCGTGGTAAGCGCCCATTCCGCTATTACCCACGCCACCGAGCGGCAAGTCGGGAAATGCGACGTGCTGAGCGGCATCGTTGATGGTGACGCCACCCGACGTCGTTTCTAGCAGCAAACGATGCGCTTGCGTTTTGTCATAACCGAAGTAATACAGAGCAAGCGGCCTTGGCCGGGCATTGATGAAGTCGATCACCTGATCCAGTGAGTCATACCCTTTCACCGACAGAAGCGGGCCGAATATTTCATCCTTCATGACGCGCAAATCATCTGCAGGTTCGATCACCAATGTAGGCGGCAGTTTGTGCCGCTGGGCATTGCTGAAGTCTTCACCTGCGGTGTTGTGCTGGACGATTCGTGTACCACGCCCTTTCGCCTCATCAAGATAGGATTGTACTCGCTGCCAGTGACGCGGATTAACGATGGCCGTGTAATCATCGTTATCCAACAGGCCTTGCGGATAAAAGCGCTGCCAGATGGCCTGGGCCTGCGAGATGAATTCTTCCAGGCGAGCTTTTGGTACGAACACATAGTCCGGTGTCAGGCAAAGCTGCCCGGAATTGATCGCCTTGGTGGTCAATATTCGCTCAACAGCCTCAGCGAACCTGGCACTTTCACCGATGACGACTGGGCATTTGCCGCCCAGCTCCAACGTGACCGGCACCAGATTTTGTGCCGCCGCACTCATGACGTGACGCGCGACTTCGGGCCCTCCAGTGAACACCAAATGGTCGAATGGCAGCGTACTGAAGGCCTGCCCAACGTCGACACCACCGGTTACGACGGCAATCTCTTCACTGGAAAAGGCGCTGCAGACCATCTCGCGGATAATGTCCGCGCTCGCCGGCGTTACTTCCGAAGGTTTGAGCATAACCCGGTTGCCAGCGGCAATGGCTTCGATGGCGGGAGTAAATGCCAACCCGACTGGAAAGTTCCAGGGCGAGATATTACCGACGACGCCTAGCGGCTGGTAATGCACCTCAGCCCGCCCGCCCGTCAACGCTGCGATCAGCGGCAGCTGCCGACGCTGTGGACGCATCCATTGGCGAACCTTGCCACGGGTGTACTTGATTGCGCCGACTGTGCTGACCACATCCGTCACGAGAGACTGTATGCGCGAACGCCCGCCGAAGTCGCTCGAAAGCGCCTCGATGATCTTGTCCTTGTAACGGACATGAACATCAAGCAAGCGGTCCAGGCGGTCCTCACGCACTTTCGCCGAGGGAAAGCGTTCGTTCAATAGCGCCTGTTTCTGCGCCGCCAGAATGGACATCAATTCAGCGCGCGTTGCTGCCGCCTTCATCGTTTCATCAGTGCTTGCATTCATACGGACGTCTCAGTAGTCGTTGGTACAAGAGAGACACAAGCGCAGTTATGTCCTACATGCGTCGAACATAATCATTGATATGATTGTAAATGTCTATATGCTTTCCTGCCACTGTTATCGAATCCCTCCTTGACCAAAGCAGCTGGACAGCAAGCATGCATAGCGGATACCCCAGATGAGCAACGTCGAAGAAAGAATTCTCAAGGCGGCCGAGCAGTGTTTCGCTACCCATGGCGTCATCGCTACGCAGGTGCAACAAATTGTCGAAGTCGCTGGCATCGCTCGAAGTACGTTTTATCGTTACTTCCGTGACGTCGATGACATCCTTCTCAAGATAGTGATTCAGCTGTGGGTAATGCACCTGCAACAGCTACTGGAACAAACCAGCACCTTTACAACCCCCGCGCAGCGCTGGCGTGGCCTAATCGTCGGGATGGCCAGCTCGGGCAGTGAACTGCCCAGGGGCAACGCTCTCTTCGCGGAAGACAGTTTTTTACACATCGTGCGACTGGTCTATCGCAACCCACAAAATGCACAAACACATCTGATTGAACTGATGGTACCGGCTATCAAAAAAGCCCAGGCAAACCAAGAGCTGCGTACCGATATCGGTGCGCAACAGATTGCCGAGTGGCTGCTGCGTCAGGCGTGGGCGCTGTCAAGCGCCCCCCCTGTCGATGGCTGGCAGACTGCCGAGCTGGACAACTACATTGACATCTTTTTACTGCCCGGCTTACTCCATCCAACGCCCCCCGAAAACAACCAGTCAGCGGCTATAGAGCGGCTAAGCAGCGAGCTGCAGCGCTTGACCTGCGTCGTCGAAAAAATCGACGCCAGGATTATCTGACAATTCAAATTCCAATCAGCAACCCAGCTACCCACACAACAATAAAGGCGGAGAACGGCAATGGCATTTAACGGAAAAATAGCGATGGTTACAGGAGGCGCGAGCGGTATGGGTCGCGTTATGGCGCTGCGTTTAGCCCGTGCTGGAGCGACAGTTGCGATCGTCGACCTGAACCAATCGGCGCTGGACGCCACAGCTGCCCAAGCGCCAAATATCCATAGTTTCCGCTGCGATGTCACCGATGAAGAGCAAGTACTGGCAACCGTGGCGCGCATTGAAAACGAGCTGGGTCCTATCGACCGGTTAGCGCATGCGGCCGGCATCATGCCCGGGGATACTATTTTGAATATGCCAGCGCAGAAAATCGTTGGCGTTATGCAGGTCAATTACTTTGGCACGGTGTTCGTCACCAAGGCCGTATTGCCACGCATGCTGCAACGCGACCAAGGCGACATCATCATTTTCGGCTCAATCACCGGCTATGCATTCAGCGGCCGCTTCTCGGCCTATTGCGCAAGCAAGGCTGCGGTTAACAGCTTTGCCGAAGTGCTGATTCACGAACAGCAAAAAAGTAATCTACGCATCCTCCTGGCTTGCCCACCGGCGGTCGACACTCCGCTGATTTCACAAGCACTGGACACCGGACCGCAGAGCGTGAAGGACGCTGCGAAAAGCAAGCGCATGGCATCGCCTGAATCCATTATCGATGCCATAGAAAAAGGCCTTGAAAAAGGCCGCACTGTGATTCTGCCGGGAGAAGCCAGACTGGCTTACTTGCTTCGCCGGCTATCGCCTGCATTGCTGTGGAAAATAGCTGACAGAATGGAGAAGCTCGCTTGATAGCGCACATTGCGCCTTGTCTGTAGGTGGTAAGGAATGGCAGTTACCTGCCATCCCTTAGCGTCATAACAGGTGATGAATCAAGGGTAGCGATCAGCGTCCACGAATCTCTACCAGGTCAGCCCCACCGCTGGGTGCCAGGCAAAGCATATTGGCCAAGGCTTGCGCCACCAGGCCTTGCGGTACGGGTTGACCAGCAAAGGCCAGATGGCCAGTGCTGCTCCACAGTGCAAAGGCCGCCGCCTTGACCTCATCACTCCAGTTGTCGCCGAAGCCGCTGTTTTCCGCAATGTTGCCGCAGCGCAGCGTGGCGATGCGGATTTTGTCGGGGCGCAATTCATCGCGCAGGCCCGTCGCCAGGCATTCGATGGCGGCCTTGGTGGCGGCATACACACTGAGCATAGGAAACGGCAGGCGCACCGACTCCGATGAAATGCTGATGATGTCGCCACCGCCTGCCCGACGCATCAGGGGCACCGCTTCACGGATGGCGTAGATCACACCTAACAGGTTGGTCTCAACCTGGGCGTGCAAGTCGGCATCACTGGCTTCGTCGATGCGATGAATGCAGCCCACTGCAGCGTTGTTGACCAGAATATCCAGGCGTCCGAAGGTCTTTTCAACCATCGCGAAACCTTCTTTTACCGAGGCCGGATTACGGATATCCATCTGCAACGGCAGGCACTTTTCGCCCAGAATCTTCGCCGCGTCAGTCAGTGCCGATTGGTTTCTAGCGGTGATAATGACGTGCGCACCTTGCTCAACCAATGTCTGCGCAATGCTCAATCCGAGGCTGCGCGAGCCGCCGGTCACCAGAGCAATTTTCCCTTCAAGTGCGTTCATTTTTATTCTCGACATGATGATGTAACTCAGCCCGCGTCGCTGCTTTTTCCTGCTCACCTTCATTCACAGCAACGCGGCAACCAATCAGAGTGCCGTTAGAGATCCAGCACCAATCGGCCACTCAGACTTCTCGAGCAGCAAGGTGTGAACTGATCATTTTTCTGGTGTTCCGCATCAGTGAGAAATAGATCGCGGTGCTCTGGCGTGCCTTCTATTACCCGTATCAGGCAAGTGCCGCATACACCTTGCTCACACGACACCGGAATGCCCAGATTGGCTTCGTTGAGCACCTCAACGCAGGCCCTGCCCGCCGGGATTTGCAACACCTGGCCGGTACTGGAAATCATCACTTCAAAACTGCCATCGACAGCAGCCGAATTGTTTTCCGGGGGCGCGAAATATTCACGGTGAATGTTCGCTTCGGCCCAGCCCAGCGCTTGCGCCGTGTTGATGATGTGTTGCATGAACCCGACTGGACCGCAGACGTACAAATGTACGGAATCGTCGGGCGTCCCGATCACCTGGTGCGCATCCAGCTGTTGCGTTGCGGCGCCATCATCAAAATGCAGATGGGCCCGTGCGGCGAAGGGAGCGCTGAGAATCTGCTGCCGAAACGCCATACGGCTTTGCGAGCGAGCGCAGTAATGCAACTGGAAGTCGCTGCCCGCACTCTGCAGACGCTCGGCCATGCTGAGAATCGGGGTGACGCCAATTCCACCGGCAAACAGCAATGAGCGTTTGGCATCATGCGCCAAGGGGAACAGCAGGCGAGGCTCACTGATTTTCAGCGTGGTCCCTTCTTGCACGTTTTCATGCATGGCTACCGAGCCACCGCGGGACGCCGGGTCCTTGAGAACCCCAATCACATACCGCTGTTCATGCTGGCTCGGGCACAGCGAATATTGGCGCAACACCCCAGGCGCGACTTCGACATCAACGTGCGCGCCTGCTGCAAACGCGGGCAGTGGCAGGCCGTCATTGCGTGCCAGCTCATAACTGTAAATGTCCTCAGCCTCGAGACGCCTGGACGTAACCATGACTTCAATCATTATTCATCACTCTATAAGGGCTGGCGTGCCAGCCTCGCAGGGATTCGGTCAGCGGCCCCGACTCAGTTCCATTCCAGGTGCAGTTCATCGACGCCGTAGACCGGCCCCGCGTGGGTGCGCAAAGGTGCACCTGGCTTGATCCGGAATCCCGGTACGCGCTGAGTCCATTCTTCCAGGGCAATAATCAGCTCGCGGCGAGCCAGGTGCATGCCCAGGCAGGTATGCGCACCAAACGAGAAGGTCAGGTGAGCCTTGTTAGGACGGTCGATATCAACGGTGTAGGGGTCGCTGTGCAGGGTTTCATCGATTGCCGAGGCCGGTGTATGAATGGTGATCCAGTCGCCCGCCTTGATTTGAACCCCGGCCAGTTCAGTGTCTTCAGTGGCCCGGCGGTGAGAGACCACCAAGCTGAATCGACGAAGCAACTCTTCGACCGCTTGCGGAATCAGTGACGGATCTTTGCGCAAACGCTCCTGGAGTTCTGGATGTTCGGCAAGATATTGAAAGTGCAAGCCTAGCGATGAGGCGACGGTATCGAGCCCACCGACAAACATCAGATAGCAAAACCCGAGAACCTCATCCTCGCTTAGCGGTGCCCCACCGACTTCTGCAATGGTCGCTTTGGTGAAGAGGTCATCGCGCGGTTTTTGCCGGCGGTCAGCAATTTGCTCAACCAGATAGTCTTTGATTTGCCGGGCAGCTTTTGCTTTGACACCCATGTCCTCGCTGTGCAGCAGTTCGTCTTCCCACTCCAGAAAACGCGGAAGTTCGGAAACCGGCAAACCCATGAGCTGTAAAATGACTGTCACCGGGAAAGGTCGACCAAATTCATTGATGAACTCGCAATGACCCTTGCTACGGAACTCTTCGATCAGCTGCACACAGGTTTCACGAATAGCCGGCTCCATGGCCGGAATAACGCTGGAAGCAAACAGAGGATTGACCCACGCGCGCATCGCCCCGTGATGGGGCGGATCCATTTCGAGCGGAACGAGGCTCCAGTTTTCTCCCAGTAATTTGGAAAAACCGGCGTTTTCCGCACTCGAGAACAGTTTCGGGTTTCGCAGCACTGTGCGCATGTCTTCGGTACGGGTCAGTACCCAGGCACCGGGTTGTTTTGAAAATGGGTTTGTGGAGCTCCAGAAGATCCGAGGTTTTCCCTCAAGGGCCATGGCCAATGCCTTGTAAGGGTCTTCGGTATGTCCTGGATTACGCAAAATGTCGAAGTCCTGATCCAGCTCAGTCGGAACATGGAAAGGACATTTGCGAGCAGAAGGGGCGCTTGTGGTCATGGCTTATTGCCCTTTTATTGTATGGGTTGATGAAATCAGGGCAGCGGATGCCCGATGAATTAATTGATCAGTCGTTCATATAATCATTAATATGATTATTACTGTCAATATGAAAATAACTTGAGGAGATCTGCCTCGATTTTGAACGGCGCCAAAGGCCGAACGGAACCTTTGGCGATGCCTCTGCCGAGGCCGAGGGACGGCGCCTCTTCGGTCTAACCTTCGTCGATTCCGATACGGGTCCCGGTAATGTAAGAGGCATAGTCGCTGCAGTAATAGCTAACCAGAGCGCCAAGCGATGCCAACTGCTCGCCATCTTGCGCCTGCACCTTGTCGAGCAAACGAGTCGCAATAACATTGCTACGGATGTTGTCGCGTCCCCACTCCACCGCCAGGGACATGCTCATGGTCAGCAATCCGCCTGCACTCGCGGCGGCCGCAATGGCTCCCCCTTCCGCCTGCTCCGCACGCCTGGATGTCAGGTGAACAACTGCACCCTTACGCTGATCAGCCATGCAGCGCCGTGCCAATTCAACAGTGCAGAAGAAGCGCACATCCATACTGGCATTAAGGGCAGCGCGCCATTCCAGGTACGACAAAGTGTCGGCACTCGCGGTGCTGGTCGGGGCATCCGCATACACCAAAATGCCGATTCTTCCCGCCAGTTGGGCTTCGGCGCGCTCAAACAGAGCCCGGACATCCAGCTCGTCGCGCAAATTTTTGTGCGCAACGACAAATGGATGGGCACCCGAGGTTTCGAGTGCATCAACAACCGCCGTGACTGCCTTCCCACTACCGATTACCAGGGCGTTGGCCCCGAGATTCCAGGGTCCGATCATTGTCATCATTGCGGCAGCTCCCCCCAAGGATTGATACGATCTCGTGGTGTCACGAAAGCAGGATGCATCAGCGCACGACGCAGTCGATCTCCCCCATCAATCAGCGCCGTCTGGCCAGTGATGCCTGCCGCCAAGGGCGACACCAGGAAGGTTGCCAACCAGCCCCACTCGTGCAGTTCTCCAGTGCGACCGATAGGAAACATGCTGCTCATACGCTCCATGGCTTGCTTGTCCAGCGTTTCCACCACGGCATCCGGATGCGGAAAGAAGCCCGCAGCAACACAGTTCACCCGTATGCCATTGCCCTTCCAATCGTTGGCCATCGCCTTGGTCATATGAACGATGGCCGCTTTCGCTGTCGCTGAATGGGCATCACCCGGGAAGCCAGACCAGATGTACTGCGCGCTGTTGTTCACAATTGCACCTGGCTGCCCAAGCGATTTGCGTCGGCGAGCAAACTCCGTGGAACAGAGGAACGTGCCATCCACGGCAATTTGAGTAATGGCGCGCCAGGCATTGGCAGAAATTTGCTCGGCCAACGCGGGGAAGTTCCCACCCGCATTGTTGGCGAGAATGCCTACGGGACCGAGACGCTCCTCTACCTGGTCAAAAGCCGACTGAACGGCGTCAGGTTTGCGTACATCGCATGCCACGCCATGGGCTCGTATACCAAAGCCCTGCAATTGGCCAAGCGCTTTTTCCAGACGATCAATTGATCGCCCCACGATAGCGACATCAGCCCCTGCCTGTGCAAAGGCGCGCGCCATTCCAAACCCCATGCCTGAACCACCACCGGTCACGAATGCGACCTTGCCTTTGAGCATGTCGGCAGGGAACGGAGGTCGCTCAAGTTGAGGCGCTTGCAGCGCTCCCAAGGCGTTGCGAATTTCTTTCATGCTTGTCTCCTGGACGAACAGGCGCACGCTTCGCAGCGCCAGTCGACAATGAAAACTGGATCAGTAAAAGCAAAGAAGCCCGGCTCATCACTGGCCCGGGCTCTTCGCGTCACCTTCCTGTCCGGATCACGCGTATTGAGTCATCTGAACCATGAGGTTGTCGGCGATACGGCGACCAGGCCTACTTGACCAAATGCTTGACGGTTGCCGTCCGCTCGTAGATCCCGCCACCGATTTCACCATCCCACTCCCAGCGTGGAAATGCCTCCGCCAGTACCGTACCTTCCGGGTCGGTCAGGTCAACCCCCGGAGTTCCGTCGGCAGCACCCTGGAAGGTCAACAACGCAGCCGTGACGGTTCGTGCTGTCAGCTCCACCGTATCGCCATCTTCCAAATGCAGACGCACTGTCACCTTTTCTCCAGGCGTCTCATGAACATTGGTCAGCTCGGTGTGCTCAATTTTTACCGCGCGGCGGTAATTTCCATTCTCGTAGACGTAGCCATCTTCAAGACGCACAGTACCGTCCCGCGCAACAACCTTGAATGCGCCAAAAGCTTTGCCACTAGGGAACGCACCGCCCGTGAGGACATGGGTACCCCAACCGGTGAGATCTCGAGGGCCACGAGAGTGGTCTCGCAGGCCAAACCCACCGATAGTAAAGGTGCGTTCATCGACGGTAATGGTCCCGCTGACACAGTACATTTGCTCGTAGTGAGAGGAGAACGCCTGGCCGACATGGGCCTTGGCATGTTCACCGCCAGTCGCAGCCAGGAAAACCGGCGCAACGTTTTCAACTTCCAGATTTACGCTGATGCGGTGGTTGCGCTCACCCTCTTTACTGATAGGGCCTGCTTTCATATCGGCCAACGTTGTCTTGATCGCATCGCCTTCGAAGCTCAAACGCCAGGTACGGAACGGAACAATGTTCTGCAGCAGCATTTTCGGTCCGGCCACTTTATCCGGCACGCGTTCGCCGCCGTTTGCCCAGTGGAAGTAGTAGTCGTCAACACCGACGGCGATCATCAGTTGCTCTGTCCAGATCGAAAAATCCTGGGGCTTGGCACCGAGATGCAGATAGTGGCCGACACCATTTTCCAGGTCGTAGCCCACAAACCAGAAATTCTCGCTGAACATTGGCACATCTTCGGGCTGCAACAGGCAGTAATCCGCTTCCGGAGGCATACCCGCGGACCACAGCGATGGAGCTGGTTCATATTTGATGACAGACATGAGGACCTCTCTAACTAGGGTTGTTGTTTTATTTAGCGGCCTGCCACGGCGAAATCACCAACCACCTTTTCCTGGTTGGCGACTCGCAAGGCAAGGGCAGCAGACATCGCGTCACGAGCCCGCCCCGGGACATGAAATGTCTCCTCGATGGCGATGCAGAAAATCTCGCTCGCAAGTGCGTAAGCACGCGCGTCGTGCGACTGCGTCACTCCTCTCGCACAGTGTTCTCGCAGTGCAGTAAGAGCGGCCTGAATTGTTGTCTGATCGCCCACGCTTTCTTCGAGTAAAAGTTCGCCAACAGACTGATAAGTAGCGACCTCCTCAAGGATAAACGCCGGTTCCATTTCAATACGGCGAGCCACGAACGCGAGGAGCTGACCAGACAGTACGAGCTCCATGGGCGAGACATTGCCATCGGCACTTTGCACCGATTTGGAAGCGATCAGGCGGCCGAGAAGATTGAGAACGGCAGGGGCAGCAGGACGTGTAAGCATGGCACTCTCCTCTATTAGCGACGGCTGTGGCCCGACGATGCGGCGCATTCCAAAGCACTCAAACTCTCAAACCATCGCAAATGAGTAGTCGCCAATACCGCCGATACATAGGCAGCCAGGACAGGTGCATCCGGGCTCGCCTCCACGGTGGCTGGACCACCGACCAGCGTGTTGTAAACGCCAACACTGGCCAATAGTCCGAAATAGGCAACCGCTGCAGGATTGATCACTTCTTCGCTCAGACCTGAGGCAGCGCGGTAACGCGCGCAGAACGCCTCGGTGTCATCCGCTAGAAGGTCCGGAGGAACAGACGTAGACACTGTCCGATACCAGCCGATGTCCTCTCGTGGATCGCCGATGTGGCCATATTCCCAGTCAACCGCGGTTAACGAGCCATCATCCGTGACAATCAGGTTGTCGTTGTTCAACTCGCCATGGACGAGGCAGAGGGGAGCCGACTTGGGCTTGTTTGTCCGCAGCCATTTGGCGATGTAGCGAACAATGGGGTCAGGCTCGAGCCCGGAGCGTTCAAGTGCAATCCATCTGTCAATAAGCCCATCGATATGACTGTCCCAGTCCCTCGGACGGGGGAGATCAGCAGGAAGATCTTGCGCGGGCACGGCATGAATCGAGACTAGACAATCGCAAAGCCGATCGGCGAAAGAGCGACGATCGTTTGCGTGCGCGTCAATCATCATCTTTTTGACCGTCGGGCCTGAAACGTGCTCGACGACAAAGCAAGGCAAGCCCAACGCGTCCCCTTCATCGAACCATAACCCCGCCGGCAAAGGGACATCCCCACGACAGGTCAGCGATGATATAAGTGCCCACTCTGCTGCTCGATCAGTGAACGTAATCGCCTCACCGCAAGGGCGACTCGCCCGCAATACAAGCTTGCGAATACCCGTGGGGGCGTGGAGGTCGAAAGCAGCCATGAACTGGCTGAATCCACCGGACAGCAGTTGCATGTTGTCAATCCGGGTTCCAGCGTTTTCGCGACCAATCAGCCAACGGCTCAGGTCCTGCGTTACTTTGTCGAGATCAACCATCTTGGCTCCCCGCGATGTTTGAAGCGGCACGATGCTGTGCCGTCTTCCCTGCGGACAGAATAGTGTCGCCCTCCCGGTCGATCTATAATGGAAAGTCCATTTTTAGTTTGCTATCGTCCAGAAATGAATGACCCACTTTCGCAAATCATCACCCTGCTTGAGCCACGTGCCGTGCTTTCGAGCATCATCAGTGGCGCAGGCCCCTGGGGAGTCCGTTACTCTGACCTCGGCCAACCAAGCTTCGGTGTCGTGCTGGAAGGCAGCTGTCGTCTGGTCGTCGACGGCATGGAGGCCATCACGCTTCAGGCGGGTGACTTCTTGCTCATGCCGAGCACACCGGGGTTCATTCTGTCGGGCTTCGAACCAGTCACTCCCGTGCCCATTGATGCGAAATTGACGTCCACGTCGGCGGATGAAATTCGCTACGGAACCCCCAACGTTCCCCCAGACGTCCGTTTGCTCGGCAGCAAGTTCGACTTCAACTCACCCAATGCGGCGTTGCTGATATCGCTGTTGCCGGAAATGGTACTCATGCGCGGCGTCGAGCGGCTTTGCGTGCTGGTACAACTGGTCAACGAGGAATCCAATGAGCAAAGGCTAGGCCGAGACCTTGTACTCATGCGCCTGGTGGAGGTGTTGATGATCGAGGCGCTTCGATGCGCATCGAGTGAGCACGCGCCACCTGGATTGCTGCGCGGTTTGGCAGACCCGCGAATCGCCTTATCGATCCGACAGATGCACGCTGCCATCGGACGCGCATGGACGATGGCGCAACTGGCGAAAGAGGCTTCACTTTCACGCTCGGCTTTTTATGAGCGTTTCAGCCGTGTGGTGGGAATGCCGCCAATGGAATACCTGCTGGCCTGGCGCATGGCCGTCGCCAAGGATTTGCTTCACCGCCAAGACATCAGCATTGCCGAGGTCGCCGAACGCGTCGGTTACGGCTCGGCCAGCAGCTTCAGCACCGCGTTCAGCCGGTGTGTGGGCAAACCACCGGGTCACTATGCACGCGAGTCGCGGTATGCATGGCAATCCTGAATCGTGATTCAGTTTCCGGCCATGGAATTGAGTGGCGGCCAGCTCGGTGCCCGATGAATTATTTGATCAGTCACCCCTATAATAATTAATATAATTAATATAATTAACTATTGATACGAAATCGCTCAAAGGTGCGAAATGTCTGATCAAATGCGGCCTCCACGGGGGCGTCGTCCCTTGGGGCACGACAACATGACCAAGGAGCGCTTGCTTCAGGCGGCTCAGCGCTTGTTCGAAACGCGCAGTTTTCTTGAGGTAGGGACCCGCGAGATTGCCGAAGAAGCGGGTTTGGCGGTTGGCACCATTAACTACCAGTTCGGCTCGAAGGACGGATTACTCGATGCACTGTGTGACCGTATAACGCCTGCGTTATCGCAGGAGCGCCTGGCGGGTCTGAGCATCGCGTTGACGCAGGGCGGCTCTCGAGAGGAGCGCCTGCGCGGTATCCTGCGGGCATTACTTCAGCCGGTATTACGCTGGAGTCGCCGACCGGAAGCGCGACTGTTTTTTGGCCCGTTTCTGACCCGCGTGAAGGCCGATGGCCCCCAACGTATTCGTGAACTCAAGAACGAGGAGACACTGAGCCTGCATCCTTTCCGCGATGCCTTTCAGGCGCTGTTTCCTGAACTGTCAGAAGAGGATATTGGCTGGAAGCTGCACTTTGTCTTGGCCATCGAGCATGCACTGACAGCCGAGCAAGAGCGCTTGTTCCTGCTCACAGACGGTAAAACTTCAGACGAAGACGTCGAACAAACCCTGGAGCGCAGTCTGGATTTCATGATACATGGTTGGCTCGCGCCCGCCAGGTAGTGACTTGTTTGACACTACATAGGATAAGCAGATTGCGCGGGTCTGACGCCGCGCTTCTCTCGAATCAAACCCTGCCGGAAACCGGAATCAAGGCCCCGGTCACTGCGCTCGCCTCAGCTGAAAGCAAAAACAGAATGACCGCAGCAAGCTCTGCTGGCGAAACCCAGCGCGAAAAGTCTGCATCCGGCATGTCTGCGCGGTTCTGCAAGGTGTCGATGATGCTAGGCAATACCGCATTGACGGTGACACCCGTATCTTTCAACTCCTCGGCAAGGCTCTCGGTCAAGCGTGCCACGCCAGCTTTTGACGCCGCATAGGCGCCCATACCCATTCCTGCTTTCAGCGCTGCACCTGCGCCGATATTGACGATCCGCCCATGAGTGCCTTGCGTCAGCAATGGCAAGGCAGCTTTGCTCATTGTTGCGGTGGTGCGCAGGTTGATGTTGTAGAGAAAATCCCAGCTGGCCAGATCGCCGTCCGCCAGCGTTTCCCAGCGAAAACCACCGGCAATATTGACCAGCGCATCAAGGCGGCCAAATTTCTCACGGATCGCGGCTGTGGCAGATTGCGCCAGATCATAGGAGGTCAGGTCCATACCGCCCAGTTGCAACGCATCGGCCAGCGATGGCGGCAAGTGCACCGCAGGCTCATGTGCGTGGTCAATCATCACCACCTTGGCCCCGCGCTCGGCAGCAGCCTGCGCTACAGCCATGCCCAAGGTACCAAAAGCGCCAGTCACCGCGACAACGAGACCATTCAAATTGCTGCTCATCGATTTTCCTTTTTTGCTAATTGTGTTGAAGATACGGCCCAAGCCGGGGTTATCAAGCGAAGCCAATCGTCCGTGCGCCAGCGCCTCGAGCCTTCCGCGAATTTACTGAACAGAAATTCAAATAAAGCAGGCCAGCACTTTTAAATCATATCAATGATTAATATACTAAAGCCAGCCACCCCACCCAGCGTCAAGCCCAAAACAGATTCAATAACTATCCAAAAAAATCGATAACAACAGGTATTGGAGGTTCCACATGGTCCTGGCTCTCAACGCAGCGCTCTACATCGGCGGCGAATGGATACAGCATTCGAACACCCGGATGGAGATCATCAACCCTGCTACTGAAGAGGTGATTGGCCATGCAGCTGTTGCCGGCGTAGCCGAATGCGATCAGGCCATTGCGTGTGCCCGTGATGCCTTCGATAAAGGTCCCTGGCCAAAAATGAGCATGGTAGAACGCGTCGCCGTGCTGCAAAAAATGCATGACTACCTGATGGGCAAACGCGCGCAGATCGTCGACCTGGTGGTGCGTGAAGCCGGGGCTACACGGATGATTGCCGAGTACCTGCATTTTGGTATCGCGATGAAACACGCAGCGCATCTCATGGCAGAAGCACTGCGCATCCAGTCGCCCATGACGCCTATCGAGCTGACGCCTGACGCCCAGGGGCACACCGTGTTGGGCACCTCCGTTACCCTCTATGAGCCAGTGGGTGTGGTTTCGGCCATCACCGCCTACAACTTCCCCTTCTTCCTCAACGTCACCAAGCTGTTCCACGCCCTGACAATGGGCAACACCCTGGTGCTCAAGCCCTCCCCTTACACACCGATGCAGGCGAGCCTGCTCGGTGAGGCGGCGGATGCTGCTGGCCTGCCCCGTGGCGTGCTGAACATCGTCAACGGTGATATCGAAACCGGTACCCTGTTGACCACCGATAAACGCATCGACATGGTGACTTTTACCGGTTCCGACAAAGTCGGTGCTGCGATCATGGCGCAAGCGGCGCCCACCCTTAAAAAAGTTCATATGGAGCTGGGTGGCAAATCGGCGCTGATCGTGCGTGCCGACGCAGACCTGATGAAAGCAGCGCAAAGTGGCCTGGGTGGCTTCACCATTCAAGCCGGCCAGGGTTGCGCACTGACTACTCGTCATCTGGTGCATAACTCGATTCGCCAGCAATACGTCGAGACGCTGGCGGCCATGGCCAGGCACATTAAGGTTGGCGACCCTGCAGATCCAGCTGTGAACATGGGGCCACTGATCCGCGAGGCGGCCCGTCAGCGAACCGAGCAGTTCGTCGAGATCGGTCGTGACGCCGGCGCCCAACTGGTTTTCGGTGGTCGCCGTCCTGATGGACTGACACGTGGTTTCTATCACGAACCAACGCTATTCAACGATGTACGCAACGACATGCGCATTGCCCAGGAAGAGATTTTTGGCCCGGTTGGCGTGGTTATTGGCTACGACAGCGACGAAGAAGCCATAGCCTTGGCCAACGACTCGGATTTTGGCTTGCACGGCACTATTTTCTCGGCAGATGCCGGCAAAGCGTTCCAGATAGCCCGGCAGATTCGTACCGGTGGCATGGGCATTAACGGCGGCGGCGGCACCATGCTGTCCGATGCGCCGTTTGGCGGTTACAAACGCTCCGGGCTGGGTCGCGAATACGGTCGTGAAGGTCTCCTGGAATTTACCCAGATCAAGTCGATCAGTTTCCACGCAGGCTAAATCAACAGATATCCGCCCTCCCTTCTCCTGTATCGTCCCTTTGGGCTATACGGGAGACCTGCCCACCCAGCGTCATAGCAAGGAGTTGATCATGAGCGCCGCCAGTTTCGAACGTATCCTGCCAGAGATAAATGAACAGAATCGCCACTTCTGGTGCGGTGGCGAAGACGGCCACTTGCACATGTTGCGCTGCGACGAGTGCCAGCACTTTGTTCACCCGCCCATGCCTATCTGCACGCAATGCCGCTCAAGGGCACTGACGGTACAAACACTGTCTGGCACCGGGCGCGTCGCGAGTTTTACCATCAATTACCAGCCCTGGTTTCCCGGCCTGGAAGTGCCGTACTGCGTCGCGATAGTAGAATTGGACGAACAACCGGGATTGCGCCTGACCAGCAACATTGTGAACTGTGACCTGGACGCCATTCAGATAGGCATGCCCGTTCGCGTACACTTCGAGCAGCAAGAAGATGTTTGGTTGCCACTGTTCGAACCGGCGCAATCGGTTAGATAATTACCCCACGGGAGCCCGCACCGCCCTCTTGCCACTCGCGCGGAGACGTTGAGCTCCCACTTCGTACTCCAACCGACTTGCAGCCTTCGCCCATGACCGTACAACTTTCACCTGAACAACCCGCCGTCAACCTGCAGGGGCAGGCACTGGGCCGAAAGGGCCAGCTCACCCGCTTGCGTTTGATCGCCACCCTGGAGGGCTTGCTCAAGCACAGACCGCTACGCGACCTGCGGGTGATGGATATCTGTCGCGAGGCAAAAACAGCCCCCGGTACGTTTTATCTGTACTTCCGGGACGTCGAAGATCTGGCGCTTGAAGCCATTCGCAAGGGCCAGGAGCTTCCGCGCGAATTGAGCGAGCTACTGGACGAAGACTGGCCAACCGAGCAGTCGTTCGACTATGCCAAACGCTTCATCGGCGGGTACGTCACCTACTGGGAGGAGCGCTATCACTTGCTGCATATGCGTAACCTGGCGGCCGATGAAGGCAGCCAGGCGATGGTCGATTTGCGCCACTCCTGTGTCGTTCCCCTGATGGAGCAGATCGCCAGGAAAATCCACCAGGCTCGTGCCACCCAATCTACTGAAGACGGTCTCAACCCGCTGGCAGCCGCTACGGTGATCATGGGTAGTCTGGAGCGACTGGCGGCAGTTTTTCGCTTTCACGGCCCCCTGCGGTCGGACATGACCGTTGAAGACGTGATTACCGCGCAAGCATGGGTATTGGCACGGATGCTTGGCCAGCAAAAGATCAGCGCCCCTGAGCAGCCTCGCTGAACGAGAACATTTCCTTCGCCTTGAATAGGACGTCGATCCGCCATCAACGTGCGTGCTGCGCCGCGCTATGCACGTTGATCGACAGCACCTGGCAATCAAAAATTAACATATATATGATATATATGCTTTAGTAACCCAAGGTGATTCCCTGTGCCCGCTGAATGCCAGGGTGCGCTGGCTCCTGATTCGCTCACTTAAAACAATAAGAACAGGAAGACTTCCATGTCGAAGGATGAGAGTAACCAGTTACACGACCTAGTCATGTTGAAAACTGTGGAAAAAGTCGGCTTTGCCAATCGGCAGGCAGTCCTGACCCTGTTTTTGCTGACGCTTGCTTATGTTTGTGTCGCACTGGATCGGGCCATCATTGCCGTCGTGCTGGAACCGATCAAGCATGAATTCACGCTCACCGACACCCAGATGGGGTTGCTCCCGCTGGCGTTTTCCGTGTTGTTCGCTGTTGTCGGTGTGCCGCTGGGGTTGCTGGCGGATCGGCTGAGCCGGCGCAACATCATTATCGCCAGTCTGTTCGTATTCAGCGTTGCGACAACCCTGTGTGGCGCAGCGCTCAGTTTTGTTCATCTGCTGCTTGCTCGAATCGGTGTCGGCGCTGGCGAGGCCGGTACTGGCCCGGCGGCAATGTCGATCATCGCTGATCTGTTCCCGGATCGGCAGCGTGCAACTGCGTTATCCGTTTACTACCTGGCAGCCCCATTGGGGTTTGTTTTGACGTTCGCACTGGGTGGGCACCTGGTCGGTCAATACGGCTGGCGTTTTACATTTTTCGCCGCTGGAGTGCCAGGCGTATTGCTCGCCGTGGTACTCCTGCTGCTGATGCGCGAGCCCGCCAGACCACCAACAACCCCGGAAAACAGTGCGCCGGGCGGTCTGGCGGCATTCTCAAAACCGATCAAGCAAATGGCGCGCAAATCGACACTCAGGCATTTGACGATCGGTATAACCCTGAATGCGATGGCATCGGCGGCCATCATGCTCTGGTGTGCGGCATTTCTGCTGCGTTCCCACGGTATTCCAGTGGCTCAAGCCGGGTTATTGGTCGGCGTTTTTTACGGTGCCGTCAGTATGATCGGTGTACTCGCAGGAGGCGTGGTGAGCGATCGACTGTCCCGCCTGGGGGAGGTCTGGCGTACGCGAGTGCTTGCGCTGGCTGCACTGTTTTCGGCACCGGCATTGCTGGGGCTGCTGCTGTCGCAAAGCACTCTGGCGATGATTGTCAGCTTTATCGTCTGGGCCGTGATTTCTTCCATCTGGTATGGCCCCGCATTCGCTTTGACTCAATCGCTGGTACCTGTGCGGCAGCGAGCGACGACAGCCAGTTTGCTGTATTTGCTGACTAACCTGATCGGCGCCGGCATCGGGCCCCAATTGGTGGGCATTTTCAGTGATGCACTGGTGCCGAGCCTGGGCGTCCAGTCATTGCGCTATGCAATGGCAACCATGGCCATTATCCATCTCTGGGCCATGTGGCATTTCCTGCGCGCAGGTCGCACGGTGCAACGCGAACTGGCCGAAGTCGATGGCGCGCAGGCAACCCTATGAGTTCAAGCCTTGGGCGCCAGATCAGGCCGCGAGTCGCTTGCCTGGCCGTCAGTGGAACAAGATAGGCGGCGTAGAAAACTTTGGGGGGCCGCCGCAGAACGCCAGCCCCCTTCGGTCAGTGGTGAGCCTTCACCTGAGTCTGCGCTCTCATTTATAGAGTTCTGATGCAGCGCGACGCTTAAGCGAACGCCTACGAAAATACCGTCGAGATCAATGTACTGGCCAACAATTGTGGGTGCGAGATAAAGGGCTCGTGTGGCGTGTCTATCTCGACCTTGTCACCGCAGTTCAAACGCTGGGCGAACCGTCGTTGCCAGGCTGGTGGCAGGATGTCGTCGCGCAAGGTCACGATATAAGTCGCTTTCATACCGAGCTCGAGGTAACCGCTGCGCGATACAGGTTCCATATGGGTGGCCGGCGGCGTCTTGTCCTGAGCGACTTCTCCGAGCAACCAGGCGAGCTGCTCCTGATCCAGGTCGCGTCCGAACATCGCCTGCAGCATTGCGTCGGGCGCGGCGGTAGCCGGGTCCATCGGCCAACCCACCTGGTCAGGATGGGCCCCTCGGGATGAAGCGCCCATCATCTGCATGATGGTCTGGCCTTCGGCAGGCCCTGCGGTGGTCAGATAGACCAGTTGAGAAAATAACGCCGGGTCCTCGACCGCCATCATCGGCAACAGAACACCGGCAATCGAATGTCCCACCAGCACCGCATCGCGGACCTGCGCCGAGCGCAGATCGTCATTGAGTTCCCGCGTGATCTGCGCCAGGCTCAAGCCCGTGGGGTCACGATCGCGCTTTTGCCCGCAACCGGGCATATCCAGCGCAATAATGCGCGCAAAGGGGTTTTCCTGCGCGTCCAGCACCCGCGTAAAAGGCTCCCAGCACCACGAACCATGTTGTCCACCGTGAAGCAGTATCAGGTCTGTCATGTATTGACTCTCTTCTTATAGGGATAACTATCCTGTTACTTGCACAAAGGCCGGTCGGGCATGAGTATCTGGTCATCGCCATCGCAGGCGATTCACACCCTGTCGACGAATCCACCACCCCTGCCCTCCCGGCCCCGGCGCCTCATCGAAACAGAGGCGTCATAACGCTAAGCGATGCCGACATCGGCAGATCGTTTAACGCTTTTTCAGCACAACTCCCGCTGCTTCGCGATCCCAGGTATTTTGGGTCACCCCCTCATCACGCAATTCATACTTGAGCACGCGCCCTACCGGGTTACGTGGCAACTCAGAACGAAACTCAATGAATCGTGGCACGGCAAAGTACGGCAACTGATCGATAGCCCAGTGGCACAGCTGCTCTTCAGAGAGCTCGACACCAGGCTGAAGAATGGCGGTGACCTTTACTTCGTCTTCTGTGAACTCGGACGGTACGGCGTGCACCGCGACATCCAGAATCCCGGGATGCGCGCGAAAGGCGGTTTCCATTTCAAAGCTGGAAATGTTCTCGCCACGACGACGCAGGTAGTCTTTTTTACGATCTACGAAGTAGAAGAAACCGTCTTCATCGAACTTGCCAATATCACCGGTATGGAACCACTGGTTGCGCATGACCTTCAGGGTGTCTTCCGGTCGACGCCAGTAACCTTCAAACATGACATGCGGCTGGAGCGGGCGAACAATGACTTCACCTGACGTGCCTGCGGGCTGCTCGACATCGTTGTCATCGACAATACGCACGTCGAACCATTCGTTACGCTTGCCCGAAGCCCCAGGAGCACTATCTTCGCCAAACACCGCCGAGGTCAGCAGCGAGGCCTCGGTCAACCCATATCCAGGTACACCGGTACTGCAATCACCGAAGCGCTTTTTCCAGGCTGCCTGCAGTTCAGCGGGAAAGGGTGCCGCGCCGACGCGGCGCAACTGTCCATAGCAGCGCTTCATCGCATCATTTTCCGGTGCGTTGATCAGCAAGGGAAGCATAGACCCCAGCAGATTGACGTCATTGGCACCCGTGCGCTCGATTTCCGCCCAAAAATTGGAAACCGAAAAACGCGGATAGATCGCCACCCGACCGCCCACTATCAGCTGGGCAAGGATGCTGGTAGAGGTAGCGTTCATATGAAACAACGGCAGTGGCGACCAATTTATCGTCTGTGCAGTACGGCCGTTAGCAATGACCGCCTGACGCGCCAGGTTGCATGCATAGTTATGGCTGACCATACAGCCCTTGGAAGGCCCGGTAGTACCGCCGGTGTAGATCAGCATCGCGAGGTCTGTCGGTTTTACCTCAGCCTCAGGCAGCGACGTGTCGTGTGAACGAATTTCGTCGATGGGCAGCAA
This sequence comes from Pseudomonas sp. GM21, assembly GCF_000282215.1. Classification (GTDB taxonomy): domain Bacteria; phylum Pseudomonadota; class Gammaproteobacteria; order Pseudomonadales; family Pseudomonadaceae; genus Aquipseudomonas. The sequence goes on along the minus strand of NZ_AKJS01000016.1, from coordinate 33,774 downwards.
TTGCAATTGGCTGGTTGTGAGCGGACGCTCACCTCGATAGACCAGCGTAGCAACCTCCGGCAGACCTTCGGCGATCGCCTGAACGCGCTCGGCGTAATCACTTTCTGCAATCACCACCCGCGCACCAGAATCTGCAACCTGGTGGCGAAGGAACGTGCCTTTATATGCCGTGTTTACCGGCACACTGACAGCACCTAGTTTGTTGATCGCGAACCAAAGCAGAATCGCATCGATGTTGTTGTCGATGATAGTGACGACGGTTTGACCGTGTTCCACCCCAAGGTTTCGCAAGCCATGGGCCAGTCGCGAGGACTCGCGATCCAGCTGAGCATACGAGTAGCTCTCGCCCAGCAAATCAATGAACGGCTTGTCGCCATTGGCACTGACGGCGCGTTGCAGGGCTGCAACCACTGTGTCCTGCTCACCAACGCTCCAGACGCTTGAATTCTTCATGTCGTAACCACCTTGTTGTTGTTTTCACCCGCGCAAGTCAAAGACCTGACGCGAGATTGCTTCGATCTGAGTGAATCAAATTCCAGCTTGCAGAAAATCACCTGGCGATAAGTTGCTCGCCACGGTTGATCGCTGCTGCGGGCTTCTGGGTATTAGCTGCCGCGCGGTCCGCCAGAATGATCTGCGCGCCACGCCAAGCAGTCGCCATTGCCGGTCCATTGGTATTGCCTGAAACCTGGGTAGGGAATACCGAGATATCCATCACCCGTAGCCCCTGCACACCCCGAACCCGCAGTTTGTTATCGACCACTGCCATCGGGTCATCTGCACGACCCATTTTGCAGGTACCTACCGCGTGGTAGGTGGTCGAGCCAAAGCGGCGATAGGCATCGAGAATCTGCTCGTCCGAATGCACCGCAGGCCCTGGGAAGGTTTCTTCTACGATGTAAGGCTTCAACGGCTCTTGAGCGAAAAGACGCCGCAGCAGATGTACCGCATCGATCGACGTACGTTTGTCTTCTTCCGTCGCCAGGTAGTTGGGGTTCACCAAGGGTGGCGTTCCTAATGTTGCCGAGCGAATCTGCAGGGCTCCCTGGCTAGTGGGTTTCATTGGATACACCATCATGTGTGCACCTGGCCATGTATCGAAACCAGGCAACCCTTCATGCCCTTCAATACGCTGCAAGGAAAACGGCGCGGCATGAATCTGCACATCGGGAGTCGCCAGCTCAGGGCGAGTCTTGAGGAACCCGTTGACGTCTTGCGAGCCCGTCGACATGACACCTTTCTTGCTGAAAACGTATTGCAACAAGTTACGTATCAAGCGCCAGCCGGCGAACTCTTTGTTGTACGAGAGTGGCTGTTTCAAGCGATATTGCAGAAACAGTAAACGCTGTTCCAGCAGGTTTTCCCCGACGCCTGGAGCATCCACCAAAACCGGGATGCCCAGTTCCTGCAGCAGCTTCGCCGGGCCAATGCCGGACCGCTGCAGCAATTGTGGCGACTCCATTGCCCCCGCACACAAGATCACCTCTTTTGCCGCGCGATAGTCGACCGTCTTTACACCTTGAGCAGTCGCACACTCAACACCCACGGCACGTGCACCTGCTACGTCGTCTTCGAACAGGACGCGCTGCACTAACGTATCGGTGATAACCGTCAGATTCGCCCGCGACATGACGGGGTGCAAGAACGCTTTGGCCGCACTTTGCCGGCGACCATCCTTGATGGTTCGTACGGCATAGCCCATGCCCAGCTGATCAATCCCGCTTTGGTCATCGCGAATAGGAACGCCAATGCGTTCACCTGCTTTGAGCATGGCATCGAGTACGGGGTGGTGAGCCGGAGAGGGGCTGACCTTGAGTGGTCCACCGACGCCACGAACACCGTCGTCGCCCAACTCATGATCTTCGATAGCTCGGAATGCGGCACCCACCTGCGCCCACCCCCAACCTTCGAGACCAAGTTGTTTCTCCCAAAGGTCATAATCCTGCGGCTGACCACGAACGTAGATCATGCCATTGATACTGCTGGAGCCGCCGAGTGTCTTACCACGCACCCAGTGTTCGGAGCGCCCGCCCGTACCTTCACCGGGTACGGTGGAGTATGACCAAGTGTGCTTAGGGTCTGGCATCAGTGCGCCGAACCCCTTCGGCATGCCAATCATCGGGCTTTTATCAACCGGCCCTGCTTCTATAAGCAACACTCGGTGACTTGGGTCTGCACTGAGGCGGTTGGCAAGTACACAACCGGATGAGCCAGCTCCAACAATAATGGTGTCGAATACTTCATTAGTGGCCATAGCGTATTGGCTCTCTATTGTTATTATCAGGACGACCTAAAAAAGCAAGCAGCAGGCAATCAAAGCAACTATATACATCATTAAAGCGCTAACGCCGCTCTGCTTGCAGAACAGCGTCAGGCGCTAGTCCACCCCCAAAAAAATCAGGACACTTTGAGGTTGGGTGACAGCGCAATCGCATCAGACGCACCGACACTGCCGTCCTCCTTGGCGACCTCGGTGAACATTTTGACGATGTCACCGGATGTCACACGACGACGCACTTCACCTTCAGCCAAAGGCGCTGGGCCACCAAAAGATTGTGGGCTGGTATCAATGTGCGTAGCCAGGGAACGCAAAGCGCCTGCGGTGCAGTTTTCCCGCCCGCCCAACTTGCCAAACGCATCGAAATTGAACATGCGCAGGGCATTGCCATGGGTGATCTTGTCGATAGCCGTCGGCGAAAGGTGTTTGATGGTAGAAATCAGACGCTCCGGACACTCAGGCCAAACGGTATCGGAATGCGGGTAATCGCATTCGTACGCGACATTGTCCTCACCAATTTCTTCAAGGTTCTTGAGGCCAAACTGGTCATCGATGAAGCAGGTGAGAAAGTGTTCCCGGAACACTTCGCTTGGCTTCTTGCCGCCGAAATCTGCGTAGGTCCACGCCTTGTGGTGTGCATGGGTGAAGTCGGCACGCTCCAGGAAGTAAGGAATCCAGCCGATACCCCCTTCAGAAAGGGATATTTTCAGATCGGGATAACGTTGCAACGCTTGAAGGTGCAGCCAGTCGGCTGCCGAATTGACGATGGAAATGGGCATGGTGATGATCCATGCATCAATGGGCGAGCCCATGGAGGCGTGCGGAGCCGCTGCGCCAGAACCGATGTGAATGTTGATCACCACCTTGTTCTCGGCACAGACCTTCCACAGCGGTTCCCAATGCTCATCATGCAGGCTCGGCTGGCCACGCAGCGATGGGTTATCCGTAAAGGAAATGGCGTGGCAGCCCTTGGCAACTACACGCTTGATTTCTGCCACGGTAGCCTTGATGTCCCAATACGGAACGATGGCATTAGGGATGTTGCGACCCGGGAAGCTGCCGCACCACTCATCGATGTGCCAATCGTTGTATGCCTTGAGCAGCGTTAACGCGTTTTGCTTGTTATCAAACTTGTGGAACAGGCTGCCGTCGAACGTAACCACGCTTGGAAAGTTCAGCGAGGCCAGTAAACCGTTGGCATTCATGTCATCGATGCGCGCCTTGATGTCCCAGGCGCCTTTACGCATCTGGTCAAAGGAAATCGGCTCACAGCCATATTCTTCACGCATCCGCCCAACAACGGCATTGAGCCCGATGTTGCCCGCGCGGCGCCCCTCGAACAGCCAGTAATCGGCACCGTTCTTGTCCTTCAGTACCTTGGGGGCGAATGCTTTCTGCGCCACTGTCAGGTGCTGCTCGAACATGGTCGGCGGCTCAACGATATGGTCATCGACACTAACGAGGATCAGATCATCAACATTCATGGTGCATCTCCTTCTCACGGGCGGACAATCTCCGCCTCAGGCATGGCCCGTTTTCCAGGCATTTTTTGTTCTAGCAGACGACAGCAGGTTATCCGGTTTTAAATAGGCCTTCAACAATTACCGAATATTTTTCGGTTTTTACATCATGCTTATTTTTGCGACATAGCAAGCGCCAGGTGCAGCGCTCGTTATCGCACCCGATCAGGCGAAGTAATCAATCAATAACGTGTCAGTAAAGCGCACGAAGCCAGTGGCCCGCCGCCATTTGCCACCACTGCCACTTGAGCATTGGCGACCTGCCGCTGGCCGGCCTGCCCTCTTAATTGCAACACCGCTTCATGGAGATGGCCAAAGCCATGCAAGCGCCCAGCAGAGAGCTGCCCGCCGTGAGTATTCAGTGGCAACTCACCATTGAGCGCAATACGCTGACCACCTTCAACAAAGGCTCCAGACTCACCGGGCTTGCAGAAACCCAGCGCTTCCAACCAGGACAGGGTAAGGAAGCTGAAACCATCGTAAAGCTGCGCCACATCAACATCGACAGGCTTCAAGTCCGTACGCTGCCACAGACGCTTGCCGGCGTCTCGCGTCGCCATACTGGTGAGATCGTCGTACTGATCCCAGCCGGTTTTGCCATGCAAGGCGCCGCAAATGGCCTCCACCCGAATGGCCGGACAGGCTAAATCTTTAGCCGTATCGATATGCGAGACGATCACGGCGACCGAGCCATCCACCGGGATATCGCAATCAAGCAAACACAGCGGTGTCGAGATCATCCGTGCAGCTAGATAGTCGTCCATCGACAGCGGGTCGCGATACACGGCTTTGGGGTTCAGCCCCGCGTTATGACGAGCCGTCAGCGCAATTTGTCCGAGCTGCTCACGTGTGGTGCCGTAACGATGAAAATGTGCCTGCGCAAACATTGCCGTCCAGATAGACGCCGACGGTGCATTGAAGGGAATTTGCCATTGAAACATGCCATCGATGCGCTGCCCGACCTGCCCTGTCCGGCTAGCGCCATGGCCGGCGGCCGCAGCCGTCGACTCGGTTAACGTACGGAAACACAGCACATGCCTGGCCTGCCCTGTGGCAACCGCCATGCACGCATTGAGCACCGAACTGAGCTGCGCTGGACCTTCGGCGCCACCGGCGTACCAATTGAGCTTGAGGTCCAACGCATCGCGCAATTCAAAAATATGAACAGGAGACATACCCACAGGTGTCGCCTGCTGGCCAGGCCAGCACGAAACCCCATCGATATCTTGCGGGGTGAGTCCTGCATCGCTTAGTGCGACCTCTATCGCCTCAAGGGTCAGGTCCAAGCCAGTACGCCCCAATCGACGACCCACTGCCGACTGACCGACACCCGAAATACAAGCCTTACGCTCAAGAATCTCCATTTGAAACCCTTAACCAATCATTGAGTGCACAGCATCATCGCGAGTAAGCAGACACTGTCCGTCGGCGCTACAAAATATCGCACTGGATCAGCAGGTCACATCCAAGCCAAACCAGCGCGAATTTATTGTGTATATGATTAATCTAATTAGCCCAAATATGAAAGCTCTTTTTTATGCGATACCCGAGGCAAAAACATTGGGGCTACGGCTGATCAGAGGATTGCCGAGCGTGCGCGAAGCTCGGCGAGTTGCGCGTCGTCAAGCCCCAGCTCACGCAGGACCTCGTCGGTGTGCTGGCCAAAACGCGGGCCGGCGCGTAATTCACCAATGGGGCGTTGATCAAACTGCGCGGGCGAGACCGCAGCCTGGTAGGTGATTCCATTGTCGCCATTAACCGTGCTGATGAAGCCATTGACCAAGGACTGTGGATCGACCAACGCTTCCTCAGGCGTCTTGACCGGCGACCACACCCCCTTGAGGGTAGCAAGGCGATTACTCCAATCCTCCAGGTCTCGACGGGCGAAAATACGGTTGAGTTCTGCCGTCAGCGCGTCCCGATTGGCGTGGCGACCTGCACCGTCGGCAAAACGCACGTCATCGAGCAGTTCCGGCGACTCAAGGTGCGCCACCAGATCGGGCCACCACGCATCAAAGAGCACACACAAATTCAACCAACGCCCATCACGGGTGCGGTAGTTATTGGTCAGTGCCAGTATCGGCGTCTCTTGTGGGCGGGTGGCAAAGGGCGGTGCGCCAATTCCGACGGCTAGTAACGACTGCGACATCAGAAAAGTGCCCATCATCAGCAAGGCATTGTCGACGACTGCACCGCAACCGGTTCGCTCACGCCGAAATAGCGCAGCGGCGATGGAACCGGCCAGGGTCATCCCGCCCGTCATGTCGCCAATCGAGCCTGGCTGCCAAGGCGGCACCTCACCTGAGTGTGTTTGCAGGTGAGCGGCGCCAGTTCGACACCAGGCAGAGGGGTAATCAAACCCTCCCGCATCCGCCAGCTCCCCGTGCAGGCCGTAGGCAGTCCCTCGTGCGTAGATCAGTCGAGGGAATCGCTCCATCAACGTTTCCGCCTCGATGCCAAGTTTGCAGCGTGCATCAGTGCGCATATTGGTCAGAAAGACGTCCGCAGTCTCAAGCAAACGGTACAGTTGTTCCCGACCTTCTGGCTGGGTCAGGTCAAGCGCGATACTGCGTTTGCCGCGATTGCCGACTTCGAAGTAAGGATTGACCGAACCATCGGTCCCCGGCAGCTTGATGTGCCGGGAAGCATCGCCCCCCTGGGCCCGCTCCACCTTGATGACATCGGCGCCCCAGTCCGCCATTACCATGCCGGCCAGCGGCACAAAGGTGTGCTCGGCCACTTCAATGACCTTGATCCCTTTCATGACGTCGTACATTGCATCCTCCATCCAGCTTGGCCATATGCAGTGCACAGGTGGCTGGTTTTGTTATGTGTGAGAGCCAGCCTGATTTTCAGCGCCCCAAGCGATTCAGTCGAATAAGAAAAATCACGCAATCATAAGAATTCATTATTCTGCGCGGCGGCCGGCATGAACACCTGCACCTGACGTGATCATGCTGACCCTCCCTCAATGAGTCGACATGCAGCCCGTACGTGCAGAATGCATATCGACAATAATCATATTAATGATTGTCAACGCACACGCGATTCAACAGACTAAGCTGCAAGCGCAGAAGGAGCGAACCCGCGCAACGACCTTCTCAGGCAACCCGACCATGATAAAAGACACACGCTTATTGATTGAGTTTGCCGCCGTTGCCCAAGCCGGCTCTTTCACTCTGGCTGCACGCGAGCTGGGCGTGGCGCAACCCTGGCTTTCGGCTCAGGTGCGCAAGCTGGAAGAACAACTGGGGGTACGCTTGCTTGATCGCTCAGGTCGCCGACTGGATCTGACCCCCTGGGGCGCTGAGTTACTGGAAATCGCAGCGCCCTTGCGCCACCAGACTGCTATGGTACTGGCTCAAGTCGCAACGCTAGCCAACCGGGCCAAGGACACCTTGCACATCGGCTTGCCTCCCAGCGGCGTTGACGCAGTCATCTTGAAGATCATGCAAGACGCCAAGCTTGGTGCGCATAACGACATATCAGTAGAACACAGCGTTTCGGAGAGCCTGATAGGACGCTTGCAACAAGGCATTCTCGATCTCGCCTTTTTTATTGGCACCTTTGACCTGGACCCAGCCATTGTTGACCAAATGTCGATTTGCCCGGTGTACGTCGAGCTGATCCTGGACCAACACGATCCGCTTGCCGCTGTGCCGGGTGTGCGCCTGGCACAACTGGAGGGACGAACACTTTCGGTGTTTCCACGGCGATTGAACCCGGCGCTGTATGACGATGTGGTGACTCAGGCGTTGGCGGCAGAGGTGGCCATCGGGCACTTTCCCGAATTGAATCTGCAGGCACGAACACTCAGCGAAGACATCGATACGCCTGTTCGCATTGCCCTGGCCACTGCATTGGGCGGCTCGGTCGCCCCATCAGGCCATACCTGTGTCCGCGTCCTTGATGTCGACGGCTGCTGGCTACAAGTGGCGCGACTGAAGAGCAATTCGCTAGGCGTGGTACGACGCAGCTTCTGGCAGGCTGCCCGGAGTTTTGCCACAAGGTTCTCAGCGCAATAACGTCCCGTGGCTGGCTGTAGATGAGTTCACCTCCAAGTCACCAACAAGATCCCAACCAGGTCACCACAGCCAGGCTGGTTTGCGCTTACGCGCATGCACCATGCCTGGCGCAAAAAAAAACCGCAGTTCAGAAAGATCTGAACTGCGGTTGAAGGTCAAGCAGGTGAATCAGCGTACGCCGGTACCGGCCATCGATTCCGAACGGTAGGTGTAGTCGGGTTTGCCTTCGGTCATTTTCAGATAGCACTCAGGGTCATTGACCATACTGCTCATAAGGTACTGTCCCTTGTTGAGGTCGTAGGTGGTCACGACACTGTTCCACATGCCGGCGGTGCCATCTGCGCGTCGTAGATACTGATTTTTGGTGTTGGATAAACCCACCCGGAACACCTTGCCCGCATCATCGGTGGCATCTGATGCCATCAGCGTCCAGGAGTCCTCGTCGATATAGAAGTTACGCTCGGCAGCGATGTGGCGCACACCCGCCTTGCGCGTCGCCTTGACAACCCACACTCGATGCAGTTCCCAGCGCACCGCTTCCGGGTTGACAAACTGCTTGCCCAGCACATCACTGGTTTTCATGCTCAGATATTTATACTGGTTATAAGGCACGTACATCTCTTGACGCCCGACCAGTTTGAAATCGAACCGGTCCATGCGCCCAGCGAAAAGCCCAATCTCGTCGTAGTTCATTGCACCGGACAGTGATGCAGCCGGTGTGTCGTAGCTAAGTTCAGGTGCCAGACGGGTGCGGCGTTGACCTGTGGTGTAGGACCAAGTGCGTTGGGCCTCCGTTTCCGCCGCCAACGGGTACCAGATCAGGGTTTTCTGACCCGCATCACGAGAGGGTGCAACGGTCTTGGTAATAAACCGGTAATAGGTTTCGCCAGCCCCTTGATAAGGGGTTACCTTCTGATCCCAGTATGGGTAATCCGAGAAAAGCTCACCATCGTTGGTCATGATTTGGGAGCCGCTGGAGTCGACAAAATAGCTTCTCATCCGCGTCGTGTAAGTCCCCGTCTGGTGAGTCAGCGCATTCCACATGGCTTCATAACCGGTTTTCGGAATCGGGAATGGGGTAGCTCCCCAGCACCCACGCAACCCGACACCATCAGGCGATGTACTGCATTGCGGGTTATTGGCGTTGGCCAACGCAGCCTTGCTTTGGGCGTCCGTCAAACTCCCAAAGCTGCGGTGCGTAGGGTATACATCGATGCGGTATTCAGGAAACCGCTTGAAAAGTACCTTGGTGCCGACGGTCAGCTTGTCGGCGTACTGGTCCAGGTTCTGGTTGGTAATGCTGAACAGCGGCTTTTCACCAGGGTACGGATCCACTGGCTTGCTTTCGCCCGGGCTCGAGCCAGGTGGTGGTTTGACCCCACCGGTATAGGCGGGAATAGTCCCCTCCTTGTTCCCGGCAATTTCCGCACCCCAGGGAGTCAGGGTGGTTCCCAACTGCTTGATTTCTTCTGGTGTAGGCTGGGCAAAAGCGGCCGACGCAACGGCGAGCGAAAGTGTCGCAACCATTATTCTTGGTGAAATGATCATGTCGTGCTCCTGGTTCAGAAGGAAGTCTTAACGGTCAAGGTCACTCGGCCACGGTCGGTGGTCTGCCAAGCGCCAGCGCCGTAAGCAGTGCTCACACCGTTGGCACCCACACCGCCGTGAATGTCGGCAGTGGAGTCAGCCCACACCAAAGAAGTGGTCCAAGTCTTTTGGATGTCTGCGGAAAGACCGGCCGAATAGGTAAATGCACCCTCGCTGGTACCACCAAAGTCAGCGGTGTTACCTGACAAGCCGCCACCAAATGTGAAGGGGACGTTGAGGTCGACACCCGGCAATATCTGCAGGTACTGAGGTGTAAGGCTCATGTTGAAGCCCCACGCATCACGCGTGGCGCAACCAGCCTCTTTGCCCAGTGGGCAGTTCCTGGTGTTTTCACCATTAAACAGATTTTCGTTCTCGGTGACCTTCTCCAGATAGTCGTAAGTCACCTCAGCAACGAACGTACCGGTATCCCACAACGGGCTGTTCGGCAGGCCGACGATGGTGTTGACCAAGCCGTGCCACGTATCACCCCGAGCACCCTCGTTGGTGCGCGAAAAGCCTACAGTGCTCAGGCCGGCATTACGTCGGGTACTGATTTCAGCACCGATGGCGAATGGCCCAGCCGTAGTGTCCAGGCTCACACCGATGAGCTTGGTATCGCGTGGGAACACGGCACGCAGGGCGCGAGGGTTCTGCGGGTCAAGCGTCACCCAGAAGCCGTTCTTTTCGTCGAACTCACGGTAGTAGAGACCGATAGTCGAGGCGTTGAACTCAGGTATGGTGATCTTGGTAGAGAGCCCCCAGTTACCGCTCTTGTGGTCTGGACCCAGCGAATCTCCAACGCGCAGGCCAGCCAAAGGCGAAAACCCGCCAAACCTGTCCGGACCATTAAGAAGGAAATCCGCACTGCCCAGATAGGTACCGCCTTCTGGAATGCGAATGGATTCCCAGTCCAGATAGTATTGAGCGCCGACCGAGACGTTGTCGGTGACCTGGGCAGTCGAAGAGATCTGATTGAGCGGCCGGAAGGTTTCGCGGGTTTCGATACCCGGGGTCGACGCGGACTTGGCCCCATCGATCGGGTGTTGGCTATAGGAAATACCACTCTGAGTGAAGAGCGAGTTACCCCAGTAAACCACATGACGACCCGCCTTCACGTTCAATGGCCGGTCGGCGATGGTGAAGTTGGTATAGGCGAAGGCATCGAGCCACTCACCCGACGGGCCATGGTAGTAGCGATCGGTGTAGTTTGAATAACGGTTGTTGTCGTAGCTGGTTTGACCGGGAAATGCAGGGTTTTTCTTTACCGAATCGTCATCGTAGGCATTGTCGTACCATCCGGCCCCCGACACACGCATCCCGACCGTCTCTTTCCAGTCCACTTCCAGCTCTGACAGCAAGTCCAGGCGATTGGTGACTTTATCCCCTGAATGGAACTTATAATCACTCTGGTTTGCGGTTGCCGAGCGTCCGATGCGATTGTCAATGCCGTCCACCCGCTGCGCATAGTTATAACGCAACGTATTGTCAAAGCGTGCGCTCAGGCCGTCGACACCCGTGTCGAAGTCCATTGCTGCGGCTGGGAGTATTACTCCAGCAGCCATGCAAATGCTCGCCCACCGAACTGCTGCACGACAATCGAGTTGTCGACGAAAAAGCCTGCCATTACTCATTCAAAGCCCCCAAAACATTCTAGATTTTTATAAGTGATGTGTTTTTGTGTTTAGTGCTTGGGTCCAGCAGGACCTGACTTCGGCCCTCAGCGTCTTCTACCTCTCCCGGAAATCGCCAGGAATGTCGAATTAACGTGTTAATCATCCTAATCCTATACCTGATTAATCGTCAACACGATTTCGACCATTGTCCGACAACGATTTAGGCCCGGGAAGATTTCAGACGAAAAAACGCACACCCACCGCTGTGTGAGCAACGATGCGTGCGCGTCAAATGTGCCTTGAGAAGTTCCTAGCAGGTGGTGGTGATCTCGATTTAGCCGTAGGAGACGGGCCTGCAAGGCGCACGCCAGACGCCCCACGACAATGACCGACACACAGCCATCAGGGCTGCGGCTGACGAGAGATGTACTTTATTCAAGCTTTCACGACCCGCGGAATTTTATGTGGTGGACCGCTTTTCAGCAGTGATTCGTTGCTGACCGTTTCAACGATCACCGGCACCCGCAACGTCAATGTCAACGTGTCGGCAATACGTGCGCCCAGCGCCTGGGCGCCATCGGTCAATGCGCTTTCGTCGTATCCGACGCGCAAAGTCAGGGCATCCATCTCACGCTGCGGCCGCACCATTTGGAACAGGCCGGCATGGGCTTCAGGAAACTGTTCCATCAGTGGGAAAATATCCACGGGCAGAATCGAACGCCCTTGAATAAACATCTCATCACCTTTACGCCCGATCGGTTTAAAACGCCCGTGGGTGCGTCCGCAAGTGCAAGGTTTACGCGTGAACCGTATCAAGTCATCAGTGCGATAGCGTATCAATGGCGCCACATCATCGAGCAATGCGGTTACCACGAGTTCCCCCCGCTCGCCGTCAGCCACCGAAGCATTTGAGGACGGATCCAGGTGCTCGATCATCGCCAGGTCTTCCCAGGCATGCATGCCGTCATGGGCCTTGCACTCCATGGCGGTGCTGATGTCGCCAAGCGAAGTGAGCTCGAAGATCTCAAGCCCCCAGGCTTCGACAACCTGACGGCAATGCGGGCTAACCTGCTCGCCGCCGAATACAACACCACCGTACGAAGAAAAAGCCTCGCGCAGGTCATCTCCGGTGTTCTTTTGATAGTGCTCAAGGGCCATGACCAATGGCGTGGAGAGCATGAACATTGCCTTGGGGCGAAACTGCCGAGAAACCTGCACCAGATATGGCATTTGGTCCGGCGAGTGCTGGAGGGCGATCGGCCGCATGCCCGAGTCCAGCCACCTATCGGTCATCATGCCTTCGCGGAAGGTGAACAAGGCATAGGTAAAATAATCGGTAGCGCGTACACCCATGTGCCAGAGTTCGCGCTTGAGCCCTGCAATCGCCACATGGAAATCCGAGCGCGGCAAGGGCGTTGGGTCGCCGGTGGTTCCCGAGGTGAAACCGACACCGCGCAATTTCGGTGGAGCCGCACAGGCCAACCCACCGTAAGGGTCGCCATGGCGGTCACGGAAATTGCGAATAATGTCTTTGTCGATAAAGGGCACTTTCTCCCGAAAGTCAGCCAGAGTGCGAATATCTTCGGGTTTGACGCCGGCTGCGTCCCACACCTCGCGCACCAGTGGTGAATGGCTATAGGCGTAAGGTAACAATTGCAGGACGCGGGCCTCCTGCAGTCGCTCGATTTCTTCACGCGGCATTGTCTCTATTACCGGGTCGAAGAACCTGTCGTCATCTACTCTGCTCATGGATAGTCCTTATTATTGTTGTGTTGCTTTCAACGATATATGAATGAGCTATTGCAACTCCGGGCCCGGCAAGCGTAACAGTCGGCCTGCGCTGGCGACCTCAACCTCGCACGGGCAAGCCGACAACCATCGCACCCGGCCCGACCGATACACCATGGCTATTGGCCGACCAAAGCGTGATCTCCAGCAAGTGACGATCGTCTTCACGCCACTTGCGTTTGACCTTGCCATGTACCGTCACAGTGTCACCGACACAGTTGAAGCTCTTCATACGAAACCCGCTGAGCGTATGAATGGTGCCAGCCAGGCCAATGTACTCACGGACAGAACGCTCCCACATCCCTTGCAAAAACAGGGTATTGGCATAGATTTCCGGAGCACCTGAGGCCTTCGCAAATTCCGAGTTGTGATGAATCGCATTGAAGTCGCGGTTAGCACCGGCTGCAACCACAAGTCGGTAAACGGTCAGTGGGAACGCCAGGGGCTTGAGCGTGTCGCCTTCATGCACATCATCCCAAAAGCGTTGATTCATGAGACGGTTCCAAGAGAGGGTTCTGGATGAGGGTTGTAGCAGAACAGCCCGTAACGCATGCGCGACACGACATCCCCCAGCGAGGAAACAGTTTCCACTTCGAAGGTAACGAATGCGCCTCGTCCTACCTTGGTTTCCTTGGGGACACAGGCCACCAGGCGCAAACCGCGCCGCCCCAGTCTTTCGCCAACCGTTACTGCGCGCAGGAATTCAAACTCGATGTCAGTCGCGAAGTAGCCGCTGACCGACGGCGCCTCTGCCGGCAATGGTGGGCGCAAGGAGCGCACATGTGGCTGGGCATTGCGGTCGGCCTCGGTGAACAAGCTTGAGCCTGGGGAACGCAAGCGGGGCGCCGCGAAGGTGCCCAGACTGGTCATTGGCGCCACAACATCAAGATAACCCTGGGCTTGCGCCACTTGGCGATCGTCATGCAGCGCACAGTCGAATTCCAGTGGCTCGAGCCAGCGTCGGATGGCGCCCGCCTCTACCAGATCAGGCGCCCACTTCACATCCTCTGACGTCAGGCTCTCGCCAATACGATCGATCACCGGCTGCCAGGCATCTTTCCATTCGTCACTCAAGGCATGCCCTCACTTCAAAATACCGGCCTGGGCCAACGCATGGATTTTCTCGCTTGAATAGCCGAGAAACTCCCCCAGCACCTGTTCATTGTCTCGACCAAAATGAGGCGCCGCGCGAAGTTGCTGTGCGGGGGTTTCCGACAGTTGATAACGGGCATTTTCGATGGTGGTCTCGCCCATCAATTCATGCGCAAGCGTAATGAAATGCCGACGCGCCTGAAGTTGCGGGTCGGCCACCATGTCATGGGAGGATGCCACGTTGTGAGCGGCCACCCCGATCGCCTGCAGGGCTGCTTCGACTTGCAGCGGCGTCTGTGTAGCGGCCCATTCGCAGACCAGTCGTTCAACCTGCTCTTCGTGGGCCTTGCGCCCCGCAAGCGTGGCAAAGACAGGATCGCCAGCCTCCGATCCCAGGAGTGCTGCAAACCTTTGCCACTCGCTGTCATCGCGTACCGCGATAGCCACCCAACCCTCTTCATTCGGTGTAAGCGATGTGCAACAAAACACGCCATGGGGGGCCATGCTTTCGTCCCGGTTGCCTTGCGGTGTGACGCTCTGACCAGTGGCTGCGCAGCGGGCAATGTAGGGCGCCTGAAACTGGATGCCCGATTCCGCCTGGGCCACGTCGAGCCAGCACCCCTGCCCCGTGCGGCGACGGTGATCAAGCGCCGCCAGCAGGCTCACCAACGAGAAACGGGGCGCTGTGAAATCCGTATAAGGGCCAAACGGCCCTACCGGCGGAGCATCTGGCCAGCCGACGATCGCCTGGTAGCCGGAAATCGCGGCACCGACATTCCCGAAACCGGCAAAGCCGGACCACGGGCCGGCCTGCCCCATGAGTGATGAGCTGACCATGATCAGCTCCGGCTTGATCTGCGACAAATGCTCGTAGTCCAGACCCCATGACTGCATCTGCCCCGGCGCAAATGATTCAATCACCACATCGGCCCAATCGCGGACAAGCTCACGAACGATGTCTCTGGCCTCTTCCCGGGTCAGATTCAGCGTCAACCCGAGCTTGCCGGCATTGCAGTTTTCGAACAGACCGGACTTCTGCAGGTCGAGTTTTCCGCCAGGAAACGGCCCCATCATGCGTGCTGTTTCGATCCGCTGGCTTGACTCCACACGCAGTACCGTCGCGCCAAAATCAGCCAGCGCCCGCCCCACCACCGGACCGGCCACGGCCCAGGCGAAATCGAGGACGCGCAAACCCTCCAGCGCCGGAGATTGATTCACAGGACTCATACAACCACTCCCTTTGCCTTGATTTCAGCGATCGCCTCAGTCGATAACCCCAACCAGTCCTGCAACACCGCAGCACTGTGTTGACCCAGAGTGGGTGCCGGTTTGAGTGCGACGGTGCCGGGGTTCACACCCGTAACGAATGCGCCCGGCAACGTACGTTCAGCGCCAGAAGGTTCGGTGACCGTCTCGAAGAATTCCCGCGCTGCAAGTTGCCGGCTATTGAGCAGATCCTGGGTCGAGGCGATGGGCGCACACAGCAGGCGATGCTCAATAGCCTTTTCCATCAGTTGGTCTTTGGTGAAACGAGCAAAAAAGGCCGCCACTTGCGTGCGCGCGCGCTCCAGATCGGCTTCGCTGATTTCTTCGGCCAGTATGCGTTGGGGCAAAGTAATCCAGTCCCAGGCCGCGATGTCGTTATCACAGGCCTGCTCACTGTGTAGCCAACGAAACAGATTGTTGGCGAACCGACCACCTGCCGGTCCAAGACCTATGTGCATTTCCACAAGACCATCGAGCACCGTCCACTTTGAACGACGGGTGCGCGCGCCACTGCCACTGAGGTCAAGTTGCTTTTTCGGTGCCGTTTGCTTGGGCTCCGGCCGTGCGGCGCCGGGGATTGAAAAGTCCGGATGCCCTATTGGCGCTGCGAGCGACGCCGATAGCGTACATAGCGCTGCCGATTGTTGAGCAGACACATCCACGTGCTGGCCACGTCCGCTGCGCAACCTTGCATGATGCGCAAGCAACGCACCACCGGCGGCATCGGAGGCCGCATTGGACCAGCTTTGGCCGATACTCATGCGTACTGGCGGGCGGACGCCATCTCGACTGGGTAACAGGGGGCCGCCAGCGGCCCAGATGGTCAGATCACTTGCGGCATAATCTGCCTTGGGCCCTTCGCGACCAAACGCGGATATCGAGACATGGATAAGTTTAGGGTAGCGCAGCCTGATCTCATCCACATCCAGGCCCCAGGCCTGGCGCTGCGCTTGATCGGCGGATTCGATGAGGAAATCCGCCTGTTCAAGCAGCTGGCCAAGCAACGTACGCCCTTCTGGGCGATCCAGGTCAAGTGCAAGGCTGCGCTTGGATGCCGCATAGGCAGACCAGAAAAAGGAATTGTCTCCTGGTGCAGCATCGTCGGAAAAAGGTGCGATTCCCCGCGCAGTAGAGCCCCCGAGCGGCTCGACCTGAACCACATCAGCTCCCAGCTTCGCAAGCATTTGCCCGGCGAGCAGACCGCGCTCATCACATAGATCAAGTACTCGGTAAGGCGACAAAAAGCCTGTCATGTATCCGCACCTCCAGGAAAGGCTCAGGAAACGCCGAATGCCAGCATGCTAATGGCAAGCAGCCAAAGCCAGAATAATCACATACATAATACAAATAATATGTATGAGCCACACAATATTTGGAGACGGTCAACAAAAAAGTCGGAGGTACTGATGAGCAGACGGGTGGCAGCCGTCCTGGCGTGCGCAAATGCCAGCGCTGACTATCGAGCAAGGGTGCTGCGAGAAGGGGGGGTTGCTGGTGCCAATGCGAGGGTTCAATTCGATCGCTCACCCGCACATGACTAGCCAGCAAGAAACCCCTGGGTTGGCTTCTCGCTGGCAAGTCATGTTTTGGTCTAGCTAGAACGCTTGGTGAAACGTCGCATCAATCATTGGCAAGGATGACGCCAAGACGAGCAATCAGCGCCGATTGCCCACCCAGGACCATCTCGAGTTTCTTTGCCAACAGGCAATAGCGAAACAACGGGTAGTCACGATCCACACCTGTACCACCGTGTACTTGTTGAACCGCCTGGCTGACGCGGTGCAGCGCTTCGCAGGCATAGATACTCGCTGCCAGTACCGCTTCAGTCGCCGATGCCGTATCACCTGGTTGACTCAGACGGCTGACTGCCTGCTCCATCAATCCGCGTAAGCATTCGCTGTCGATATGGCAATCGGCAAGCGCATGGGCAACCGCCTGGAATGTGGCAATCGGGCGTCCGAACTGTTCACGCTCCGAGGTGTATTCAGCGCCGATGCGGGTCATCGTGCTGCACACGCCAACCGCCATCGCCGTGGTAGCGGCGAGCAGATGTAACTGTGCGTTGTCGACAAACGCCGGCGTGGCCGAAGCGTCCACCAGCAGGTTGGCGGACACCTCTTGCAGAGTAAGCGTGAAAACGTACTCGCCGCTGGTCGCCGTCTGCTGTTGACGCTCGATACCCGTCGCCTGCAGGTCAAACAGGAACACACCAACACCATCGGCATAGCGCGCCAGGGTCCAGCACACGCCAGGCTGATCCGCCACTGGCACACGCTGCTTGCAACCAGACAGGCGCCACTGGCCGTTTACCCATTCAGCCCGGGTGCTGACGTCCAGAACGTCAATTTGTCGGGCTTCAGCCAAGGCGCTGGTGCATACCACCTCACCAGCAGCCAGCTTCGGCAACAACCCCTCAAGCACAGGCGCGTCAGCCAATGCCTGAAGCGGTAACGCGCCGCCGACCAATACCTCTAGCAGAGGCACTGGGGCCACGGCCCGAGCGGCGTGTTCGAGAAACACGCAAAGCGTTTCAAAGCCTTCGCCTACACCACCCTGCTCTTCGGTGAGGTGCACACCCAGCAAACCCATCTCGGCAAGTTTGGCCCAGAGTTCGGTGTCATGGTAACCGTTGGCATCCAGAGTCCGCAGACGTGGCTGGCTCGCCTGATCAGCAAACAATCGCGTCGCCAGGTCCGCCAGCTGTTGCTGGGTGGCGCTCAGGGAAAAATCCATACAAATCTCCTAACGAGGCAGTTTCAGGCCGGCCTGCGCGATAATGTTCCGTTGAATTTCATTGGCGCCACCGCCAAAGGTAAGCACGCTACCCCTGCGATACCATTTCTCCAGCAGGCCACTGACCAGTACGTCCGAACCTTCACGAAGCATGGCTTGCGAACCGATGATCTCCCCCATCAGGCGGCCCAGTTCGACATAGACTTGCGAGCCGTACACCTTGGTCGACGAAGCCTCGACCATCCCGCTGCCACCGTTGCTCATTACCCACAGTGCCTTCAGGCACATCATTTTCAGCCCTTCGAGCTTGACCTTGGCGAGCGCCAGGTTGCGCTGTACCCACGGCAATTGCAGCAGGTGTTTGAAGTCTTCATGAGTCTTGAGCAGAGTCATGGTCTGGTCAAAGAGCATGGCGACGAAGCCATAATTGACCAGGGACAAGCGCTCAAGATTCAACTGTGAGGTGATCAGCGACCAGCCACCATTGAGTTCACCGACGCGATAGCTGTCGGGGATGCGCACGTCCTGGTAGTAGGTCGTGGTGGTATCAACCCCCAAGGTATGGATAGTTGTGCAGGAATACCCTGGCGCACTGGTTGGTACCAGGAAGATCGTAATGCCTTTGTGGCGCTTCGCCGGATCAGGGTCGGTCCGTGCGGCCAGCCAGATGTACTGGCTGAAAGAGGCGCAACTGGTCCAGATTTTCTGCCCATTGATGACCCAATCATCGCCATCGCGAACCGCCCGGGTACGCAGATTGGCCAGATCGCTGCCTGCGCCGGGTTCCGAATAGCCGATGGCCAGGTAGGCGGAACCCGACAGGATTCGACCCACGACCTCTTCGCGTACTTCGCCTTGGGCGTAACGAGCAACCATAGGGCCGATAGAGTTCGCCGAGAGAGCCGGCCAGGGAAAGCCCGCGCGCTTGGATTCTTCGACCAGAATATACTGCTCGACCGGATCGGCACCCTCGCCGCCCAGCTCCTTGGCCCAAGACATCTTGATCCAGCCATCGCGGCCTAATTGCTCAAGCTTGCGCCAGTAGATCGGGCCACCACCATGACCCCAGTGAGGGTCTCTGAGTTCGGCTTCGAAATCGGCCGTCATCATCTGCTCGGCCATATAGGCCCGCACACGATCACGGAAGCGCAGGTGCTGATCGCTGAGATCGGTAATCATCCTAGGGTTCTCTTGTTATGTGCATTGATATGACACTATCTATAATGCGAGGCTTGGCATGAAGGACAAAAAACGACTTTTTACATCACCAATATTCGATTGCGGACCCGATGGCTGAACACTTGAATGAATCACGGTCACTGCGCGGTAACTATCGCTACATCAGTCAGCAACTTCTGATGGGCGCGCGTCGCCGCCAGATGGCACTGGAGCCTATCTGGGAAGCGGCCGGATTGCGCGAATGCGCAGCCAACGAAGCCCCTATCAAGGCGCATGAATTTGCCAGGTTGCTGAGGGCCACCGCCGAACTGCTCGACGATGATCTGTTTGGCCTGACCCGGCATCGAGCCAAGCGTGGCACCTGCGCCATGATGATCGACGTGGCCCTGGGTTGCAGTACCCTCGGCGCGGCAATGGAACAAGTGGCGAACTTCGTGCGGATCGTGACCGATGACATCGAGGTGCGCTGCAGCCTCTTGGAAGACCAGATCGAACTCAGCGTAACATTGAATGATCCAGGATCAGACCCGCTGGGCTTCCTCGCCGACTACTGGCTGTTGTACCTGCATCGATTTTTCAGCTGGAGCATCGGAACGCTCCTGCCCGTCAAGCAATTGTCTTCGACCAGGCCTGATGTTCCCGGGGCTGATCGACTGCTGCACTACATACGCCCGGGTTGGCTCACCGGACAGGCGTGCGACGCATTGACGATCAGTGCTCGCTACTGGACAACCCCGATTAACCGTACTCGCGCCGAGTGGTACGCCAATGTTGACCGACTATTGGGCCAAGGCATTCTCGACTGGCCTAACAGTACGGAAAACTGCGTCAGCCAGGTTCGCGCCCTGCTCACTGATGCACTCAAACAAAGGATGAACTTGCCGCGCCTGCAAGCCATTGCCAGTCAACTGTGCCTTAGTTCACAAACCCTGCACCGCAACCTGCAACAGGAAGGCACCAGCTTCCAACGGATACTCGATGACCTGCGCCGCGACCAAGCCATCGAGTTGTTGGCGCACCAGCATCTGAGTATCGCCGATGCCGCCGAGCAACTGGGGTTTGCCGAAACCCGCTCTTTCAGCCGGGCGTTCAAGCAGTGGACGGGGATCAATCCTTCGGCGCTGCGACGTGATGGCAAAAATTGACTTCGTGTCTGTAGCGCTTACCCGTAAAAATCAAAGCGCTGTTGTTTAGGCAGCGCTTTGTTTCCCATCAAACCCGAAAGGCGCCGATCAGCTCCTTGAGTTCGCCAACCAGCTCGGACAGCTCGCGGCTTGCTTGCTCGGTTTGGCTGGCGCCTTTGGCAGTAAGGTTGCCAGCCTGGTTGATTTGGACAATATTGCTGTCGATGTCATGAGTCACGGCTGTTTGTTCCTGGGCCGCCGCCGCAATTTGTTGATTCTGGTCGACGATTGTACCGACGGCCTCGAAGATGTTCTCCAAGGCCTGTTGAACCTGCCTGGACTGGCTGGCGGTGCTGCTGGCCATACTGTGACTGGCATTCATGACCTTGACGGCAGCACTTACGCCATTTTGCAGTTTGCTGATCGTTTGCTCGATTTCCTGAGTGGACGATTGTGTGCGTTTGGCCAGATTACGTACCTCATCGGCAACCACAGCGAACCCACGCCCCTGCTCTCCGGCCCGGGCTGCTTCGATGGCGGCGTTGAGCGCCAGCAAATTGGTTTGCTCGGCGATGGCCTTGATGACGTCAAGGACTTGACTGATCGTACTGCTATCACTGGCCAATTGATTGATCACTACAACCGACTGGTCAATTTCGCCGGCCAATTGCTGAATGCTGTCCACCTGAGACTCGACCAGAGTGCGGCCTGAGATCGTCTCCTTATTCACACTGTGCGCGCTTTCGACTGCGACAGCTGCATTGCGCGCCACTTCTTGCGCAGTGGCGGTCAGTTGATTCATCGCTGTTGCAATCAGTTCGATCTGCTGCCGTTGGTCAGCCACGGCCTGACTACTCTCATTGGAAACGACTTCGACGCGATCCGCCTGGCATTCGACTTTGACGACCGTCTGCCCTACCCGCTGGATCAATTGATGAACCTTGCCAATGGTGCCATTGATAACGCCCCCCAACTCACCCAACTCGTCTTGGCTCTGGGTTTTTATATTGACCGTCATGTCCCCGGCTGCAACATCGTCCATCACAAGGCTGAAGCTTTTCAACGTGCTGCGCACCGCCACGTAAAAACCGCTGTAAAGATAGCCAATCAACAGAAACACCAGCAACAGCCCGCTCACGAGCAAGAGCATCCGTTGCTGATCACCGACAAGCTGCTGGCGAAGTTCTCCACCTATATAGGACAACGTTGCGTCATTGAACTGGTAGGTCTTGTCGATTTCGACGCTCATTTGATCGAAGAATTTTTGCCAAGGCACGTGGTCGCCCGAACCCTGCATCAGGTTACTGTCCAGCAAGGTGCCGACCGCCGTCAGCGAGTCGCGACTCATGTAGCCCTTGGCCTGCAATATCGTACGCGCCTTCTCATCGTCAACAAGGGCTCCATCAATATGCTGTCCGTATTCAGACTGCAACTTGTCCAGCAGCTGCAATGCATTCTCCACTTTGATGATGGCGTCCGAACTCCTGGAACCGGTCGCCAGCAAATTCGCACCGATCGAACGAGACTCCGCTAGCGCCAAGGTCACGTCGTTGCCGTATTCGGCAATAAGATTGATCAGTTTGCGTTCGCTGGGATTGGGATCCAGAGACAATCCGGTACTCGATATCACCGAGGCGACCAAAATCTGGACGTTGTCGAGTTGCTGCTTGGTCTCATGCTGCTGCTTGGCTTGCGTGGTGTCGGCGTGCGCCGCGCGCAACCATTCAACGAGTGCATCTCGCTTTGCGTTGATGTCATCGACTTGGGCGACAGTCAGTGCTACCGCTGTCAGCCGCTCTAGTTCATCGATCAGGCTCAACTCCTGATCACTAATGCGATTGTTAAGGTCCTCACTCTGATTGCCCACGCCAACCTGGACCTGGAGCCGTGCAAGATTCTCAAGATTTTCCATTCCACGCCGAACCTTCAACGACCCTGCGAGGAGTTCCAGCCCGGCTAATTCCGTCTTGGTTCCAACGAACTGGTTGTAGGCATCCCTGATCAGGAAATAATTGGTCGCCAGCATGGGCAAGAAAAACAGGACGCTTATCAAGCTGAATTTCATGCCGAAACTCAGGCGATTCATAAGCGAGATGGCAGGATGCAGGAGAGTTTTCACTGAACGCCTCTAATTATTATGTTTGATGCCGCTGGCCACAGCGTGCGCATGGTGGTTGATACGCTGGTACGCTTTGTTGTGACGCTCCGGTGTCGATTTGCGGATATCGGATTGACGGTCCGACTCATTGTTGCGAGATCGCGCAACGCCTGCTTTGCCCGGATTGAGGCTATACCACCTTTACTTCCATCCAGCCCTAACATAGGCGCGGAAGCAAAGCAGAACACCGTTGCAAACTCGCCAAAAAGCAAGCAAAAACATTAGTATCATACGGATGATTATATTGGCACGTGCAGATTTGTTGAAACTGCCTCAAATGGGCACTTTTTCAATATTTAGTTGAGCTCGTTGCCTTGAGGAGGATCGGATGGTGGATAAGATCAGGGCCATTATTTTGCGTGCGTGAACCTCTCAGGGAGGTCATCGAGGAGTGGCAGCGACTAAACAGACCTAGTCAGGCCCATCTTATAGTCGCTGCCCAAGGGTATAGCGAAGTCCAAAGCGCACTCCTGCTGCGAGGACATTTCAACCAAGATTGCCGCAGAAAATATCCTGACCACCATCGGCTGGGGCCTGTTTTACAACCAATGCATAGCCACCGGAACGCAGCGTGTCATAAGCCACGGGGACGTTTTTCTTGAGATGAAAGCCCGGCATAGGCGAATAGAACTCGGTGCTCACGCTCTGGTTCAGCTCATAGACTGGCTTAGCTCCAAGGCCGCCACAGTGTCCCGAATACACGTAAGTGTACAAGCGCGCAGGAACTGAAGTTTCAATGGGTACGCCACTGACGAACAACCAGAGATCTGTTTGACTGCCCATCGGCGCCAGGGTGGCCTGAGCGATACTCGAAGCATTATGCTTAGTAGCATTCAAGGGAACAGAAGTAATCTGCTCAGGTGAAGTCGCACATCCAGCGATCGACCCGACCGCTACCACCATCGCCAGCGAAGATACGATTTTCATCGTAAACCTCTCGATTTGTAAGGACACGTTGAAGTGATCCCCCATGTAGATTCTAGACGTCCGGGCAAAACAAATATTTCTTCGGATGATCGGTCTATCTACAGGCGCACCTCGCCCATACTCAGCAACTGTTTTAGAGCCATCCCAAGGTTCGACAGCGCAACTAGCGTGGTCAGTTGAGCGGTGTTCTTCAGTTGGCGATCAAACCAGCCTGAAACAGGCAACCTTGAAATCGCCAGCGGGCAAATCTGCAATCTCGGCACGGACGGCTGCACCGATTTTTATTATGGATTTATCACCGATGATGCGCGCGGGCAGACGAACATGCGGCGCTTCTTTTGGCGTTACCAATGCAATCGGATAGGGACGCAAATCGTCAAACCCCGGGGCGACCTTTTGATGCTCGACAATATAGGTGTAAATCGTGCCATCACCACTAAGTGCCTCCATCGTCAATTCTCCCGCGCAATGCCTGCAGCGCTCCATCATCGGGAACGACCATTGTTTACATGCAGTGCAGCGCTGAATCGCGAGAACCCCTTTTTTCAGACTCTCCCAAAACGGCAGCGAGTCCAGCGATGGTGACGGTTGCGGCGGAAAATTATCAGTCATACGTTCACTCATGATTAGCTCCTGAACTGTCAGCCTCTGGCGTACACCAGTCCGCCGCCAAATGGCCCCGTACCCGCAGTGACCAGCGCCAGCTCAGCATTGGCGACCTGACGCTGGCCTGCCTGATGGCGCAATTGCAAGACTGCTTCGTAGTGATGGTTCATACCGTGAATATAACCTTCCGAAAGTAATCCTCCGTGCGGATTCATAACAACCTCGCCTCCGTACGTAGCTTTACCCGATCCGAAATAAGAACCCGCTTCACCGCGTTCGCAGAAGCCGTAATTTTCGACCACGCCCGCCGTGGTAAAAGTGAAACAGTCGTAGATGCAGGCCAGCTGCATGTCGGTTGGTTTCAGCCCGGTTTTTTCCCAAAGACGCGGCGCTGAGTAATGTGAAAACAAACGCGTCATGTCGGGCCACTGATCGGTGTACTGGGACAGAAAGCTTTCCTGCCCCAACATTGCAACCGGCGTCTGCTTGAGATCGCGGGCGCGGGCGCGTGTGGTGATGAGCATTGCACAGGCACCGTCGGCTTCGAGCGCACAGTCATAAATCCGGAAGGGCTCGTAAATCCAGCGGGATGCGAGGTACTGCTCCATCGTGATCGGCTCGCGGGCGATCGCATGCTCATTATTAACTGCATGTTGCCGCGTCACCATCGCGATATGCCCAAGGTCTTGCTCCGTGGCGCCGGTCTCGTACATATATCGCTGTGCATACATCGCAAACCATTGACCCGGCGCCATGTAACCGTGTGGTGCACCGTATTGCTCGGTGCCGGGCACTTCGAGCTTGCCTTCGAAAGTGCCCAGGCGTTTGCCCGAGCGACAATTCAGCGAGCGGTACACCAGCACGGCATTGCACGCACCGGTTTGCACGGCGGCAACGGCTTGAGCCACCATCAACGTCACCAGATTGCCGCCACCAAACATATCGAGCGCAACGCGCAAACCGGGCAAACCCAGATTGTGGGCAACTTCAGCGGCCGGCGTTGAATCGCCATACGCAAACGTGACAATACCGTCCACTTCGTTCACGGGCATGCCGGCATCGGCCAATGCTTGACGACAGGCATCAACTGCCAGCGCGGCGGTAGTCCTGCCAGAATTGCGGGAGTAAGCGGTGCGTCCAATGCCGACAATGACTGCTTCGGTCATGAAAAAACCTCCAGGGGATTTAGTTTTTATTTTTGCTGCTGACTGACTGATCAATCGCAAAAATTCCTTCGGCGCAGAACGTTTTTTTATCGTTGCTGGCGGCTTCAGGCGTCGGAGGACGTACTGAGCGGCGTGGATGCCTTTGCGGATAAATACACGCACGAGCGGAAGGGCCGACAGGCGCTATGGCTCCAACAGTTTTTGCCGCAGGACCTGGCGCTGGGCCGGGCCGATACCCAGCGCCTGCGCCAGGTAGTTGTCCATAGTCCCGTACTGCTGATCGATGGCTGCATAGGCCGATTGCAGAAATGCCGGCTGAACCTGTAACAAAGTGGTCAGCGCCTCACGATTGGCCTGACCGCCGCTGTGTGCAACCATTGCGTCGACTTGCTGTTTCACACTGTCGACGGTGAGGCGGTTGGTGGCCAGATAATCGTCCAGAATGGTCGCGCGCGGCACCCCGATGGCGGTCAGAACCAGCGCCGCAGCAACCCCGGTGCGGTCCTTGCCGGCGGTACAGTGAAACACCTGCGGATACGCCTGATCGTTCAACAGCCCTTGCATGAACTGCCGCAGCTGCGGCGTATAGCTGACAATGAAGTCACGGTAAGCCAACTGCATAAACTCGCTCATGGCGCCAGCCGTGTTGTCCGCAGCGAAGATATGCTGCTGGATATCTTTCACGGCGGCCGCTTGCACCGTGATGGGCATCGGGATGTACTCGATGCCTGTCGGCAACTTATCTCCAGCTTTCTGGTGCTCTGCCTCGCTGCGAAAATCCACAACCCGCCGTACGCCCAGCTCCGTCAGCTTTGTCTGGTCGGTTGCGCTCAGGTGCGATAGTTCATCGGCACGATAGAGCTTACCCAAGCGAACACGCTGACCATTTTCGCTCAGGTAACCACCCAGATCGCGGAAATTGGATGCGCCTTGCATGCTGACGACATTGGGCAGCGCAGTTTGCTGCGTTGCGTCTGCATGAGCGACGCCCACCCCACCCAGGGTAAAGGCCAACAATGCTATGGGCAGTAGTTTCAAGTTCAGGCTCCTTTTTTGTTATGGATGCTGGCTTCATCAGATCGAACGCAGTTCAAGTACTTCGATGCTCAGAGACAATGCTGAATTCGAACGCAATCATACATATAATCTATATCACAATTATGATTGTTGATTCACCATTCACCGCCTGATCCGCGCACCAAACGGTGATCTGACCTTTTGATCGTTTTGAGCCATCACCCGTCTCTGGCATCCACAACCAGGAAAAAAAATCGTCCGCTGAAAAAATAGATAGCATGCGTCTGACAAGGGAACATATCATAAGCATGCTCATGTATTTTTCGGTGATTTCGATGACAACCCAACAAACGATCGGTTTTGTCTTGCACGATGTGGCGCGGCTGATGCGCAAGCGATTCGAACAGCGTACCCGACAGTCAGGACTCACACGCTCCCAGTGGCAAGTACTGTCCAAGCTGGCGCACAACGAGGGCATACATCAGAAAGGTTTGGCCGACCTGCTGGAAATAGAGTCCATCACCCTGGTACGGCTTCTCGACAAAATGCAGGAACGCGGCCTGATCGAGCGTCGACCTCACCCAACCGATCGACGCATGAGCTTGCTGTTTCTGACCGAGGCGGCACACCCACTGCTGGAACTGATGCGCAACCTTGGCGAAAAGACGCGCCATGAAACCATGTCCGGCTTTTCCGAACAGGAGCACCAACTGCTGCAACAGTTTCTCGGGCGCATGCGAGAAAACCTGGTGGATGCCTGCGCCAGACCGGTGGAAGACAAGGAGCCCGCAAATGTCCATTAATGCCCCTCGGCTACATCCTGCTCACGCTGAAAAGTCACCCACTTTCCCTGGCGACTCGCAACCGCAGGTCCTTGCTGATACCGCCTTGGACAACGCTGTGCCGCCCGCCCGCCAGAAAGTGCGCATCGGGCTGTTTCTGCTGCTGCCCGTAGTCCTCGCCGGCTGCGCCTGGCTGTATGTGACGGGTGGACAAGTCATCAGCACCGACAATGCTTATATTCAGGCGGATCGCGTGGGTGTTTCCACCGACGTCGCCGGTATCGTCGAGTCAATAGAAGTGACTGACAACCAGAGCGTAACCAAAGGTCAGGTGTTGTATCGCTTGCGCCAAGAGCCTTTCGAAATTGCGCTGCAAAGCGCCAGAGCACAATTGGCCGATGTGCGTAACCAGCTGATGAATCTCAAGGCCAGCTATGCACAAGCCCAGGCCGAGATTGCTCAGACCCAGGCGGAAATCCCTTATTACCAGAAAAACCTGGCACGTCTGGAACAACTTGTCAGCGTCTCGGCGGTGTCGAAGACCCTTTTCGACGATGCTTGTCACAACCTGGAAATCACACAGCAAAAGGTCGCCGTGGCCAAGGCTCAGGCCCAGACCATCCTGGCCCAGCTCGGTGGGCGCATCGATTCGCCGATAGAGCAGCAGCCAACCTACCTCCGAGCCCAGGCACGGATCAATGAGGCCGAGCGCAACCTCAAGAACGCGACAGTGACCGCTCCGTTTGACGGCATCGTCACCAATGTCGATTCGCTTTCACCTGGAGCCTATCTGCAACCACCGCAATCGGGTTTCAGTCTGGTTGCGAGCGATCACCTGTGGGTCGCGGCATCGCCCAAAGAAACTGAACTGACACACATGCGCGAAGGCCAGCCGGTGACAATCACGGTGGACAGCTACCCTGGAGTCATCTGGCATGGTCGAGTCGAGAGTATCAGCCCTGCTTCCGGATCGAGCTTCGCCCTTTTGCCAGCTCAGAACACCACGGGCAATTGGGTAAAAGTGGTGCAGCGTATACCAGTGCGCATCCGTATCGACGACACGTCCGGCAAACCGCCATTGCGCCATGGCATGAGCGTCGAGGCTGATATCGATACCGGTCGTGCCCGTGGCCTACCGCAATTCATGGCCGGTACACAGGCCAGCAAGAGCCTGACTCATGACTGACAGCGGATCTGCCATGGAGCCTTCCACGCAACGGACGATGATCACCCTCTGCGTGGTCCTGGCAGTCATCATGCAGGCGTTGGACACCACCATCGCCAACGTTGCGTTGCCCTATATGCAAGGCAGCGTGTCGGCCAGTGCCGATCAGATCAATTGGGTGCTGACCTCCTATATCGTTGCCGCTGCGATCATGACACCGCCCTCGGCTTTCCTCGCTCGACGTTTTGGGCGCAAGACCGTGTTGCTATGGGCCATCACCGGTTTCGTCCTGACGTCGATACTCTGTGGCATTGCTCAGTCGCTAGGGGAAATCATTGCCTTTCGATTGTTGCAGGGGCTCGCCGGTGCCGCACTGGTACCTCTGTCCCAAGGTATCTTGCTGGATATTTATTCGCTCAAAGAACGTGGCTCGGCGATGGCGCTGTTCGGCGTTTCGGTCATGGTCGGTCCAGTACTGGGGCCGATGCTGGGTGGCTGGCTAACCGAGAATCTCAATTGGCGTTGGGTATTTTTCATCAATCTGCCCATTGGGCTCCTGGCGCTGGCAGGGATTCTTCGTTATGTCGTCGACTCACCAGCGGACAAGGGAGCACGCCTGGACTGGATGGGCTTCAGCTCGCTCAGCGTCGCAATCCTGGCCACGCAGCTGTTCCTGGATCGAGGCGAGCAACTGGGCTGGTTCTCTTCCATGGAGATCGTGCTCGAATCCGTGATAGCGCTGTCGGCGCTTTATATTTTTCTGGTTCACACCTTTACTGCCAAAGACCCCTTTATAAAGCTCGCCTTGTTCAAGGATCGTAACTTCAGCCTTGCGGTGGTGTTCATTTTCATCATCGGCATCACCTACCTCGCCTCGTTGGCACTGATGACCCCCTATTTGCAAAACCTTATGGGTTATCCAGTGCTCAAGGCAGGCATGGCAATGGGTCCGCGTGGCTTGGGTACCATGGCAACGATGTACCTCACGGGCCGACTGATCGGTAAGGTCGACACCCGCTGGCTGCTGTTTTTCGGACTGGCATTGTCCGCCTGCTCCATGTGGCTGATGACCGGCTGGACACCGCAGGTGTCAATGCAAAGCATCGTTTATGCCGGCTTCATCCAGGGTGCCAGCCTGGGACTTTTATTCGTGCCCTTGTCGACCATTGCCTTCGCCACCCTACCCGCCTCGCTTCGAGCTGACGGCACGGGGCTCTATAGTCTGTCGCGCAACATTGGTTCGAGCGTAGGGATCTCCATCGTCACTGTACTGTTGGTGCAAAACACCCAGATCAACCATGAGCAAATTGGCGCGCATATCACTGGGTTCAATCGATTACTCCATGCCTGGCCACTTAACAGTGTTCTCGACCCCATGACGGTTGGCGGTCGCTCCATGATCGACGGCATGCTCAACACACAAGCCCTCTGGATTGCCTATCTCGACGATTTCAAACTACTTATGCTGCTTTCTCTGGCGGTGATGCCGCTTTTGTTGGTGTTCAAGCCACCAGTGTCGATCGCCCTTGATGATCATGGCCCCGTGCTGGAATAGGACAAGAGACGTCTAGAATCATTAATCATGCATATGATATATATGTATATCGATGTACAAAATGCTTAAAGAATCGAGCCCGCCAGGCTCACAAAATACTGGATCCCCCATGCGCCGAGCATCTACACAAGCGCCAGCCCCGCTTGATCTCACAACGTATCCGCATGTGCCGCCAATGGAAGATCGAAGAAGCGGGTCTTCTTCTGGAACGCGGGCTCGCCATCAGCAGATTCGTGATACTGCCTTGCATCTATTCGTCACAGAGGGCTATGGCAATGTCAGTTTGCGCCAATTGGCGGCACCGCTCGGCCTTAGTGCAGGTTCGCTCTACAACCACCTGGAGAGTAAACAGCAACTGCTGTTTGAGTTGATCAACGATCATCTGCAAAACCTCCTGAACAGAGCCGAAAGTGAGGTTAGTAAGGCCGCTGATGTGTTGGAACAACTCAAAACCTTTATTCGCATCCATATCAAGACCCACGTTCAGCACCAATCGTTGTCACTATTGAGCAACCTGGAGCTACGTAGCCTCGACGCCGTATCAAGGGCAGAAATCAAGGCGCTTCTGAAACGCTATCGCAGCTGTTTAAGCAACATCATCAGCAGCGGCATGCGCAGTGGAGCATTTCGAACACAGCACCTGCCGACTGCTATTCAAACAATACTTGCCATGCTGTCCAGCGTGGCGTTCTGGTTCGATGAATCCCTTCAGTTGGACGCTTCGCAGCTGACGGACCAAATCACTGCAATGGTAATGGGTGCGCTGTGTTCCTAGATCATCGCAGTGTTGCGACCTTGACCGCTCCCAGCCACTCTGGATTGGCCAGCGCAGCAGGGGAATGTTCGAGCTTAGCGTTAAAAAGCAATGAAAAACGCCGTTCATCGTGAGATGAGCGGCGTTGTTTTGGCTTGGGATTTTTGGGTTGGCGGTTTATCCAAAGCTACGTTTTCAGCTCAGACTACCGCAAAAAATATCATGGCTACCATCGGCGGGACTTCCTCGCACAACCAATACATAACCACCAGAACGCAACGTGTCATAGGCCATGGGCACACTCTTGCGAAGGTGCATGACGCGGCTGACGCCGGTGCTCTGCCCAGCCGAATAAAAATCTGTGTTCACACTTTGATTCAACTCAAAGACAGGCTTCGGACCCAAACTGGCACAACTTCCTGAATAGACGTAGGTGTACAAGCGTGGGGGATGTCCGCTGCTATCGGGCACGATAGCCCACAAACAACAGGAGCGCCGCCTCATTACCCGCCGGGGCCATGGTGGCCTGGGCGATTTTACCGGGGTTATACAACGTAGGGTTCAGGGGCACAGTGGTGACTCGACTGTCAGATGTAGTTGCACATCCGGAGATCCACCCGACTGCTACCACCAACACCAGCGAAGATACGATTTTCATCGTAAGTTTCTCGATTTTAAGGATGCGTTGAAGTGATCCCCCCCTGGCTTCAATTGGCCTTGGCATTTCACGGATTGAGCCTGAGAAATCCGATAGGCGTTTCAGCCACCCGGCGTGGCGCGGGCATCCCGGTTATCGCCGACTGGGTCAGGCCTATCTGGCTTGGTCACGCAGTGTCAATGGCCTGGCCGATCGACTCGAAACACCCGATTGGCGTACCAGGGAACAACTGCGTTTCGTCTTTGATCTATGCACCAGTGCCGCCGCGCCGACCAACTGCTTGCTGGGTAATCAACATTGGGCTGATCGGGTTACTGAGCGCGCCGGAGCAGAAAGACCGGCACCGAAAATAGCTGGGCGCAAACGCCATGGCGAACTGGAACCCGCTCCAGGTCGCTACATCCATGAGTAAGAAAGCGAGCTCTCTGTGACCTGCGCTACCCGAACAGTAATCTTCAACAACCGACAATTTCGCCTGCTCTGTGTACTTTTTCATGACACCCCTCGATGTTGATGTCCAACATTTCGGGGTCAGATCATTTTAAGCGGATGCAATTATTCTTAACGTCAGGATCGCCATGCGCCGACGTAAATCCTACCCGAAATACTTAAAAACCCAGGTCGTCCAAGAGTGCGAACAGCCCGGTGTTTCCGTGGCAGTTATTGCGATGAGGCACGGTGTATCAACGCCCATGTCGTTCGCCGGTGGCTACTGCTTTACCGTGATCAGCAGGCAGTCGCGCTGCCAGCTTTCAATCCTTTGAAAGTCGAACCAAAACGAAAGACCGAAGCGTTGGCAATCATTGAATTACAGCTCAACCAGCTACGCTCACGGTGAAGTGGCCAACTTCCGATCCCGAAGGGTGCGCCCGATTCATCCGTGGACTCGTCCAATGATCCGCATCGATTCCATCTGGCTCGACACCGAGCCGATGGACATGCGCGCATGCACCGAGACCGCGTTGACCAGGGTGATCGCGGTGTTTGGTGCGGCGAAGCCGCACTGCGCTTACTTGTTCGCCAACCGCCGCGCCACTTGCATGAAAGTGCTGGCGCATGGCGACGTACCGTCCATCGCCAGTGCATTTTCCACACTGCGCCGTCCACCTGGTTGAAGACTGCCATTCCTACACGACCGAATAAGCGCTTGCCAGAGGGGGGGGGCTAATCACCGATGCGCAATCACTCATCAGCGGTTTATTTCGAGTAGCCAACCTACTGCATCCAAAACGACGTCAGGAACTTCTCGATGTGGGACATGATGACAATCTTCCAGAATCAGATATTTCCCGAGTGCCTTCGTAAGCCTGGCAATACGCATGGGATGTAACACGGATCCGTACTCATCCTGTTCCCCATGTAACGCAAGCAACGGGCAGTGAATCGCGTCGATGGTGTCTTCAATCGTCCACCCGCTGAACGACTCCGAAAGCCAAGTATCCGTCCAGGCGGACAGCACCCACTGTGCTTTATCGCCATGATATTTCTCAAGGCGCACCATTTGCCCCCGCTCTTCAAACTGCACCTTGGCTTCCTTAATGCCGCGCAGCGTCTGTGCCTCAACAAATGCTTGTGCAGAAACGGTGATCAATGCAACGCAGCTCTGCGGATACAAGGATGCGCAACACGCCGCCATCGCCCCGCCAACGCTATGGCCCATGGCGACAAAGCGGTCGATTTGCAACGCGGATTTGATAAAGGCAAAGAAGCGCTCGGCTTCGTCGCGAATGAAATGCATCGGCAAACTCTCAGGGTGTGGATCCGACTTCCCAAAGCCGAGTCGGTCATAGGCAATGACTTCATGACCCGTTGCCTGACAGAGTCGTTCGGGAAAATCTCGCCACAATTCGACGCATCCAAGGGAATCATGGAAAAGAATAATCGGCGGTTTTAGCTGACTGCCCTCCTCACCCGCCGGAAACCAGCGTCGAGTAAACAGCCGCCTATGCGGCGTATCGATCCAAAGTGTTTCAACATTGACAACTGATGCCATTGAAATTCTCAACTGATCTTTCTGGCGGGTTGGAGAAAACCTCGTGTCCCCACAAATTAAGAGCCCTTGAAGGCTTTTGTCCGTTCTCAACACGATATCACGAGGTCAAGCCGTGGCGTTTGTTGGGAACATTTCTTGGAGAAACGGTCCTGAACTCACTCTCCCATAGGCGCAGAAGCGAGCCTGACAGGCGGCTTTCGGTTGATAGCCCCCTTCAATGCACGGATAACCGCCTCGCCATCTTGTTCTCCTTGGAAAGCAAATCAAATGACTCCATTCCCGTCATCACCCGGCGTGATCCGCTTCAGGAACTCGTCAAAAAACGGAACAGTGAACGCCACACCGGAGTTGGCGGAGGATTATATGCAGGCGTCGGTGGAGGAATGTATCAAAGGGTCGGCGGAGGGCGGTATGCAGGCTTAGGTGGTGGCCTGCATCTCAGCCAAGAAAGGCCCCATCAACGCCGCCAAGCGGTGATTGCGACAACCAACATACGGGGATAGATTGGTTATTGGCAGTTATTGATCGCACTGATGACTTTTGGGCGGCCGGTATGACTTTCAGTATTGATACTGTTGGATTCGTTCGGGAATCACCTGAGATTGAGATTGAAACTACATCTCAAGACCCCGAGGGCTCTAGGCATAAGATTGTCATTACCGTGGATGCAAAGTCACGGGACTTGGTCGATGCCTACCTATGCTCCGTAGACATGCTCACCCAGGCATTCTGTGCCCACCTGCACCCTCTCCCTGCCGATACAATTGCTTCCATCGTCGCCCTGA
>NZ_AKJS01000015.1 GCF_000282215.1 Pseudomonas sp. GM21 | reverse complement strand
TGGCTGCCGCTGGCGCACCCGACGGCGTTTGCGCTGACGCGCAAGGATGTCCAGGGGTATGCCGTCAGCCCGTTTGGCCGTCAGGATTACTCCAAGGTCAGCGTCAAGCCATAAGCTGCAGCCTCAAGCTAGAGCTGCCCGCGCACGGCTCTAGCTTGAAGCTTGACGCTTGAGACTTACTGCTGCCCTACATCCACCCGTACTCGGCCATGGACAGCGGATCGCCATCCCCGATGATGAAATGGTCAAGCACCCGCACATCGATCAGGCCCAGTGCCTCTTGCAGGCGCTTGGTCAGCAGACGATCGGCCTGACTGGGGTCGGAGTTTCCCGACGGATGGTTATGACAGAGGATCAACGCTGCGGCGTTATGGGCCAGAGCTCGCTTGACCACTTGGCGTGGATATACGCTGGCGTTGTCGATGGAGCCGCGAAACAGCACTTCAAAGGTCAGCACTTGATGTTTGGAATCCAAAAAAAGACAGCCGAACACTTCGTGGGGCTCGTGGCGCAACATCGATTTCAGGTAGTCCCGAACGGCCTGTGGATTTTCCAGCGCTGATTTTTGACGAGCCCGCTCGGCCAAATGCCGCCGGCCCATTTCCTGCGCTGCTTGCAACTGGGCGAATTTCGCTGGCTCGAGCCCCAGCTGCCTGCTGAACGCTACCTGATCGGCCTCAAGCAATGAGCGCAAACTGCCAAACTGATTCAACAGGTGTCGAGCCAGGTCCACCGCGCTTTTACCCGACACGCCGGTCCGTAAAAAAATCGCCAGCAATTCTGCATCTGAAAGACTTGCCGAGCCCAACTCAAGCAACCTTTCCCGCGGCCGCTCCGCCGCCGGCCAATCACGAATACTCATAGCACCTCCCTGGTATGTGGGCGCCGCTGTTCCGTAGCGGTCGCTGTGATATCGTAGCCCATCTTTTTTGCTGGCGATTTCATCCCTGGGGAGGGGGTCTCGCCATGCAGTCATCAACGAAATGAAAGGCAGACCTATGCAGCGGCTGTATCGGAAACGCATCGTTCTGGGCGTCGGCGGCGGCATTGCTGCCTACAAGAGCGCCGACCTGGTTCGCCGCCTGATCGACCAGGGCGCCGAAGTGCGCGTGGTTATGACCCGTGGCGGCAGCGAGTTCATCACCCCGCTGACCATGCAGGCCTTGTCCGGGCACCCGGTTCACCTCGACTTGCTGGACCCGGCGGCAGAAGCTGCCATGGGCCACATCGAGCTGGCCAAATGGGCTGATCTGGTGCTGATCGCCCCCGCCACCGCGGACCTGATCGCCCGCCTGGCCCAAGGCATCGCCGACGACCTGCTGACCACCCTGGTGCTGGCCACCGACGCCGTGGTCGCTGTCGCCCCGGCGATGAACCAGGCCATGTGGCGCGATCCGGCGACCCAGGCCAACCTGCAAACCCTCGAAAGCCGCGACATCAAAGCCTTCGGCCCGGCCTCCGGCAGCCAGGCCTGCGGCGACGTCGGCCTGGGGCGCATGCTCGAAGCCGTCGATCTCGCCCAGTGCGCGGCGGATTGCTTCCAGCGCCAGGCGCTGACCGGCAAGCACGTACTGATTACCGCCGGGCCGACCCAGGAAAACATCGATCCGGTGCGTTACATCACCAACCACAGCTCCGGAAAAATGGGTTTCGCCCTGGCCGAAGCCGCGGTGGAAGCCGGCGCCCGCGTGACCCTGATCACCGGCCCGGTGCACCTGCCAACGCCGGATCGCGTCACGCGCATCGACGTGGTCAGTGCCCGCGACATGCTCGCCGCCTGCGAAGCCGCGATTCCTTGCGACCTGTTCATCGCCTCGGCAGCAGTCGCGGACTACCGCCCGGAAGTCGTCGCCCCACAGAAACTCAAGAAAGACCCTACGAACGGCGACGGCTTGTTGCTACAGATGGTGCGCAACCCGGACATCCTGGCCACCATCGCCACGCGCCCCGACCGTCCGTTCAGTGTCGGTTTCGCCGCCGAAACCGAACATCTGCTCGACTACGCTGCCCGCAAGTTGAAAGACAAAAACCTCGATTTGATCGTCGCCAACGACGTCGCCAACCCAAGCATTGGCTTCAACAGCGAAGAAAATGCCTGCAGCGTGATCGACCGTGAGCTTCACGCCACACTTTTCGCCCAGACCAGCAAGAGCAAGATTGCTCGCCAGCTGATCACTTTTATCGCCGAACGTCTGAACCAGGTTTAATTTACATGCACGCTTTGCAAGCCAAGATCCTCGACCCCCGCATCGGTACCGAATTCCCGCTGCCGCAATACGCCACACCAGGCTCCGCCGGCCTCGACCTGCGGGCCATGCTGGAAAAAGACATCGTGATCAAGCCGGGTGAAACCGTGCTGATCCCGACCGGACTGTCGGTTTACATCGGTGATCCAGGTTTGGCCGCGCTGATCCTTCCGCGCTCCGGTTTAGGGCATAAACACGGCATCGTGCTGGGCAATCTGGTCGGTTTGATCGACTCCGATTACCAGGGCCCGCTGATGGTGTCCTGCTGGAACCGCGGCCAGACTGACTTCAACATGGTGGTCGGTGAGCGTCTGGCACAGTTGGTGCTGGTGCCGGTGGTGCAAGCGCATTTCGAGATGGTCGAAGAGTTCGTCGAAACCCAGCGCGGTACGGGTGGTTTCGGGCATTCCGGCAGCCATTGATGATTCATTTTGGGAGCGAGCCTGCTCGCTCCCACAGGTTTGTTGCTGAGGTGTCACAGGCTTCATTTGGAAATTTTTATTGCCTGAGTTAGTGGAGTGGCCTTTTCGCACCACGAACTCTGCGTGGAAAACGCCGTCATACCCTTCAGTTTGAGCCGGCCGACGCGTACCAAGCAGGCCTGTCCAGTCACTTTCGAGATGGAGCATTCCTACAGATGAACACCCCCGCCCAAGTCGCACCCAAGTTTCCCGACAGCATCTTTCGCGCGTATGACATACGCGGCACCGTCCCGGAATTCCTGAACGCTGAAACCGCTTACTGGCTCGGTCGCGCCATTGGCGCCCAAAGCCTGGCTCAGGACGAACCGAACGTTTCCGTTGGTCGCGACGGCCGCCTGTCCGGCCCGGAACTGGTCGAACAGCTGATCAAAGGCCTTGCCGATGCCGGCTGCCACGTCAGCGACGTCGGTCTGGTGCCAACGCCGGCGCTGTACTACGCCGCCAATGTGCTAGCCGGTAAATCCGGGGTAATGCTCACCGGTAGCCATAACCCGTCGAACTACAACGGTTTCAAGATCGTCATCGCCGGCGACACCTTGGCCAACGAACAGATCCAGGCCCTGCACGACCGTCTCAAGACCAACAACCTGAGCAGCGGCGAGGGCAGCATCACCCGGGTCGAAATCCTCGACCGCTACAACACTGAAATCGTCCAGGACATCAAACTGGCCCGTCGCCTGAAAGTTGTAGTCGACTGCGGCAACGGTGCGGCCGGCGTGATCGCCCCGCAACTGATCGAAGCGCTGAACTGCGAAGTCATCCCGCTGTTCTGCGACGTCGACGGCAACTTCCCGAACCACCACCCGGACCCGGGCAAGCCTGAGAACCTCGTCGACCTGATCGCCAAGGTCAAGGAAACCAACGCCGACCTCGGCCTGGCCTTCGATGGCGATGGCGACCGTGTCGGCGTCGTGACCAACACCGGCAGCATCGTCTACCCGGACCGCTTGCTGATGCTGTTTGCCCGTGATGTTGTGGCGCGCAACCCTGACGCGGAAATCATTTTCGACGTCAAATGCACGCGACGCCTGATTCCGCTGATCAAGGAATACGGCGGTCGGCCGCTAATGTGGAAGACCGGTCACTCGTTGATCAAAAAGAAAATGAAACAATCCGGCGCGCTGTTGGCCGGTGAAATGAGCGGGCATATCTTCTTCAAGGAACGCTGGTTCGGTTTCGACGACGGCATTTACAGCGCCGCACGTCTGCTGGAAATCCTCAGCAAGGAAAAATCCACCGCGGAAGAGCTGTTTGCGACCTTCCCGAACGATATTTCTACGCCTGAAATCAATATCCATGTGACCGAAGAGAGCAAATTCAGCATCATTGATGCACTGCACGATGCGACGTGGGGCGAAGGCGCTGACCTGACCACCATCGACGGCGTGCGAGTCGACTACGCCAAAGGCTGGGGCCTGGTGCGCGCCTCCAACACCACACCGGTGCTGGTGCTGCGCTTCGAGGCCGATGATGAGGCTGAATTGCAGCGCATCAAGGACGTGTTCCATGCCCAGCTGAAACGTGTTGCACCTGACCTCCAACTACCGTTTTGATTTAACGATGCACCCGGAGCCCTGAATGACCCTCGAACGCGAAGCCGCCGCCAACACCGCCAAGGTCCTGTCCGAAGCGCTGCCTTACATTCGCCGCTATGTCGGCAAGACGCTGGTGATCAAATACGGCGGCAACGCGATGGAAAGCGAGGAGCTGAAAACCGGCTTCGCGCGCGACATCGTGCTGATGAAAGCCGTGGGCATCAACCCGGTAGTGGTTCACGGTGGCGGCCCGCAAATCGGCGACCTGCTCAAGCGCCTGTCGATCGAGAGCCACTTTGTCGACGGGATGCGCGTTACCGATTCCGCGACCATGGACGTGGTCGAAATGGTCCTCGGCGGCCAGGTCAACAAAGACATCGTCAACCTGATCAACCGTCACGGCGGTAGCGCCATCGGCCTGACTGGTAAAGACGCCGAGCTGATTCGTGCGAAGAAGCTCACTGTCACCCGCCAGACCCCGGAGATGACCCAACCGGAAATCATCGACATCGGCCATGTTGGCGAAGTGGTCGGCATCAACACCGACCTGCTGAACCTGCTGGTAAAAGGCGATTTCATTCCGGTGATCGCGCCCATCGGTGTCGGTGCCAACGGCGAGTCGTACAACATCAACGCTGACCTGGTGGCCGGTAAAGTCGCCGAAGCACTGAAAGCTGAAAAGCTGATGCTGCTGACCAACATCGCCGGGCTGATGGACAAGTCGGGCACCGTGCTGACCGGCCTGACCACCCAGCAGGTGGACGAACTGATCGCCGATGGCACCATTTACGGCGGCATGCTGCCGAAGATTCGTTGCGCGCTGGAAGCGGTTCAGGGCGGCGTTGGTAGCTCGTTGATCATTGATGGCCGGGTGCCGAATGCGATTCTGCTGGAAATCTTCACCGATACCGGTGTGGGTACTTTGATCAGTAATCGCAAGCGGCCTTAAGCAGCACATACAAAAAGACCCCGCTCAGCCTGGCTGAGCGGGGTCTTTTTTTGCCTGTATTCCCTGTGGGAGATTGCGGTTACACGCCGAACTGGGCGCGGTACGCCTCTACGGCTGGTAAATGCTGCTTGAGCTGCGGATCGTCCGCCAGGAATTCGAGCACCTGGTTCAGCGAAACGATGCTGATTACCGGAATCCCGAAATCACGCTCCACTTCCTGAATCGCCGACAATTCACCGTTGCCACGCTCCTGACGGTTCAGAGCGATCAGCACGCCTTTGGCCTTGGCGCCGTCCTGGGAAGCGATGATCTGCATTACTTCACGAATCGCGGTGCCTGCGGTGATCACGTCGTCGATGATCAGCACGTCGCCGGTCAGTGGTGCGCCGACCAGGCTGCCGCCTTCGCCATGGGCCTTGGCTTCCTTGCGGTTGAAGCACCAAGGCAAATCGCGCTCGTGATGTTCGGCCAGGGCCACGGCGGTGGTCGCTGCTAACGGGATGCCTTTGTAGGCTGGGCCGAACAGCACGTCGAACGATATACCGCTCTCGACGATGGCTGCCGCATAGAAACGCCCCAGCTGCGCAAGGGCCGAGCCCGTGTTGAACAAGCCGGCATTGAAGAAGTAAGGACTGGTACGCCCGGACTTCAGGGTGAACTCACCGAAGCGCAAAACGCCGCGATCGATGGCAAAACGAATGAAATCGCGCTGATACGCTTGCATGAAAAAAACCCCAAATACCACGGATTTAGCTAATTAGGTTGACGCCGTGTATCATACACGCACGTGATTTTTGGGGCCATTTATGCGGATCATCAGTGTGAACGTCAATGGTATTCAGGCTGCAGTCGAGCGTGGTTTGCTCAGTTGGCTGCAAGCACAGAATGCCGACGTCATCTGCCTGCAGGACACCCGCGCCTCCGCCTTTGAACTGGACGATCCAGCCTTCCAACTGGATGGCTACTTCCTTTATGCCTGCGAAGCCGAAGTTCCTGCCCAAGGTGGCGTGGCTTTGTATTCGCGGTTGCAACCGAAGGCCGTCATCAGCGGTCTCGGCTTCGAGACGGCCGACCGCTACGGGCGCTACCTGCAAGCCGATTTTGACAAGGTCAGCATCGCGACCTTGCTGCTCCCTTCGGGGCAGAACGGCGATGAAGACTTGAACCAGAAGTTCAAGCTAATGGACGACTTCGCCCGTTATCTGGATAAACAGCGACGCAAACGTCGCGAGTACATTTATTGTGGCTCGCTGTACGTGGCGCAACAGAAGCTGGATATCAAGAACTGGCGCGACAGCCAGCAATCCCCGGGCTTCCTGGCGCCTGAACGCGCCTGGATGGACGAGATTGTCGGCAATATGGGGTATGTCGATGCCCTGCGCGAAGTCAGCCGCGAAGGCGACCAGTACAGCTGGTGGCCGGATAACGAACAGGCTGAGATGCTCAACCTGGGCTGGCGTTTCGACTACCAGTTGCTGACCCCGGGCCTGCGCCGTTTTGTTCGCAGCGCACGCCTGCCACGTCAACCACGGTTCTCGCAGCATGCGCCACTGATCGTGGATTACGACTGGACGCTGACTATCTAAGCGCTGTGTCGCTGTCGACCGAAAAAATGCCCGTATCGCAAGTTACGGGCATTTTTTATGCGCCAGTCGAAGGTGGGAACGCTCACTGAATGTGGCGCGCACCTCAAACAGCGACAAAGAACGGCAGCGCAAGGTACAACTTGATCACGATGACATTAATGATGTCGATGAAGAAAGCCCCCACCATTGGCACCACCAGGAACGCTATCTGCGAAGGTCCGTAGCGCTGTGTCACCGCTTGCATGTTCGCGATGGCCGTTGGCGTGGCACCCAGCCCGAAACCACAGTGCCCGGCCGCCAGTACCGCCGCATCGTAGTTACTACCCATGACCCTGAACGTCACGAAAATCGCAAACAGCGCCATGACCAACGTTTGCACCGCCAGAATGATGAAGAACGGTAAAGCCAGAGAGGCCAGATCCCACAGCTTGAGTGACATCAGAGCGATCGCCAGAAACAGCGACAAGCTGACATTTCCCAGCACCGAGACTTCACGTTCAAACACCTGATACAAGCCGAGCGCCGAAAGCCCGTTGCGTAAAACCACCCCCACGAACAAGACGCAAACGAAGGTCGGCAACTCAAATGCGGTCCCTTGCAGCAAGCCATTCAGAAGATTGCCGGCCATTAGACTTACAGCGATCAGAGCGAGGGTCTCGATAAACGAAAATGGCGTAATCGAGCGCTCTTTGTTCGGCTGTTCAAAACCTTTTGGCAACCGCGGTGCTTCCTGGCTGTGGCAGCCGGGCACCTGAACACGCTTGTTCAGCAGGCGCGCAACCGGACCACCAATCAAACCACCCAACACCAGGCCAAACGTCGCAGAAGCAATCGCAAGCTCAGAGGCGGAAGCCAAACCGTATTTCTCCCTGAATACCGCTCCCCATGCTGCGCCCGTACCGTGGCCGCCCGCCAAGGTGATCGAGCCCGTCAGTAGCCCCATCAATGGATCGAGCCCCAGCATTTTTGCGAGGCCAATGCCCATGGCATTCTGCACCACCAAAAGTCCGGTGACCGCCAGTAGGAATATCCCCACGACACGACCGCCCTTCTTCAGGCTGGCGAAGTCTGCACTCAAGCCGATGGTGGCGAAAAACGCCAACATCAAGGGAGTTTGCAGTGAAGTGTCGAAGCGGACTTCAATCTCCAGGGTTCGCAATACCAAGAGAACCAAGGCAACCACAAGGCCGCCGGCGACAGGTTCGGGGATATTGTAATTGCGCATAAAACCAACACGTGTAACAAGACCGCGCCCCAGCAAAAGCACTAAGGAGGCAGCCACAAGCGTTCCATAAAAATCGAGCTGAAACATTGGGATTATTCTTGGATATATATTCAGAGGCGAACTTTTTACCTGGGCAGGCCTCTTGAATCGGCTGAAGTTCTCAACACTGATTGCATTTAAATTCAAGGACCTTCGATGGCCTGAATATATCGAAATATTTCTGGAGGAATATTACTTAGGGCAACTTTATCAATCGCCAAGCCCCATTGCCAAGGACATAGCCAGTGTTGAGGCACTGCAGTTGTGACTAAAGATGTAAGAGCGATAGTTAATAAATACTTGTGACATCTGGTGATCGTAGATATCACCGACGGTACAGGCCGGGCAAATTAATTGTATTGCAAAAATACAAATGCCCTGACAAGTCAGGGCATTTGTTTTAGAGCGTGGATTGCTGAAACTTCCAATGTGGAAACCAGTTCGTTACTTGATCAGCCGCCAGGTGAACGGATACCGATAAGGAAAACCTTCATTGGCCTTCACACCCGCAATAATCGTCAGCACCAACGCGCCAATCGCCACCAGACCCAACAGGAAGAACCCGACAATCACCACCATCAGCAGGAAGCAGATGGCGGAGGCT
The DNA here is from genome assembly GCF_000282215.1 of Pseudomonas sp. GM21. Lineage (GTDB taxonomy): Bacteria > Pseudomonadota > Gammaproteobacteria > Pseudomonadales > Pseudomonadaceae > Aquipseudomonas. Next base: position 24,448 of record NZ_AKJS01000015.1, on the reverse strand, counting down.
ATGGCGACGGTGATCTGAAAGTTCAGCGCCTCTTTACCTTGAGCATCAACGAACGGATCCATCTCGCGCTTCAACTGCCACAGAATCAGCGGGCCGATCAGCGTTCCGAACGGAATCCAGATCCCCAGCAAGGCGGACAAGTGACAAAACATCGCCCACTGCCGAGCTTCTTTGCTCGGGGTGGGAAGTACTTGCTGCTCATCACTCATAACGTCCTCCTTGTGTGGTTCCATCCGGTCAGTCGGCCAGTGCAGCCTTCTGCAGGTCGAAGATTTCGCTCATGCCTTTCTTCGCCAGCTCCAGCATGGCGTTCAGCTCTTCCGGCTGGAACGGCGCACCTTCGGCAGTGCCCTGGACTTCGATGAAACCGCCGGTGCTGGTCATCACCACGTTCAGATCGGTCTCGGCAGCCGAGTCTTCCAGGTAGTCGAGGTCAAGCACAGGCTCGCCCTGGTACATGCCCACGGAAACGGCAGCGATCATTTGCTTCAACGGGTCGCCGCCTTTGAGGCCGCCACGCTTCTTGATCACTTTCAAGGCATCGACCAGGGCAACCATCGCGCCAGTGATGGAAGCCGTGCGGGTGCCACCGTCAGCCTGGATCACGTCGCAGTCGACGTACAGGGTCACATCGCCGAGCTTGGACATGTCCAGCGAAGCGCGCAGGGAACGACCGATCAGACGCTGGATTTCCAGGGTGCGGCCGCCTTGCTTGCCACGGCTCGCTTCACGCTGGTTACGCTCACCGGTGGCGCGGGGCAGCATGCCGTATTCAGCAGTCAACCAGCCCTGGCCCTGGCCTTTGAGGAAACGCGGCACGCCGTTTTCGACGCTGACGGTGCAGATGACTTTGGTATCACCGAACTCGACCAGTACAGAACCCTCGGCGTGTTTGGTGTAGTTGCGGGTAATGCGGATCGAGCGGAGCTGATCGGCAGCGCGACCACTTGGACGTTTCATAGGGAATACCTGTACGGAGGACGGAAAACTGCCGAGCATTATAGAGCCGCCGGCCACGACTGGGCACTTCTAAAAAATTCGCCCGACGACCGAAGGCCCTGAACCACGCTTTGCCGACGGCCTGCAGCTCTTTGTGACAGCGTGTGTTTGGGCGCATCCGCCCCACTGAGCTACAATCCTGCGCCTTTGCTGCCTGTCGGCTTTCATTCACAGATATCGGGTCCGCGAAACCTTTGGTAACGCATCGACCCGACTTGCGAGGTACCCCCATGGTGCACAGCATGACCGCCTTCGCCCGCGTAGAAAAAGCCGGCACCCAAGGCACCCTGAGCTGGGAACTGCGCTCGGTCAACAGCCGCTACCTGGAGCCGCACTTGCGCCTGCCGGAATCCTTTCGCGACCTCGAAGGCGCCGTCCGCGAGGCGCTGCGCCAAGGCATCTCCCGGGGCAAGCTTGAATGCACCCTGCGCTTCACCGAGGAAAACACCGATAAACCGCTGCAAGTGGACCGCGAGCGCGCAGCGCAATTGGTCGCCGCCGCCGAGACAATCGCCAGCCTGATCAAAAATCCTGCGGCGCTCAACCCGCTGGAAGTGCTGGCCTGGCCGGGCGTGCTGGTGGGTGATGCCACCGACCCGCAAGCCTTGAATGCCGAAGCATTGGCGCTGTTCAACGAAGGCCTGAAAGAGCTCAAGGCTGGCCGCGAGCGCGAAGGCGCGGAGCTGGCACGGCTGATCAACGAGCGACTGACCTCCATTGAAGAAGACGTCGTCACCCTGCGCGAACTGGTTCCGCAGATGCTCGCCACCCAGCGCCAGAAAGTCCTCGACCGCTTCGCCGACATGAAGGCCGACCTGGACCCGCAGCGGCTGGAGCAGGAAATGGTCATGCTCGCGCAAAAGAGCGACGTCGCCGAAGAGCTGGATCGCCTGAGCACACATATCATCGAAGTTCGCCGGGTGCTCAAATCCGGCGGCGCTGCCGGTCGGCGCCTGGACTTCCTGATGCAGGAACTCAACCGCGAAGCCAACACACTGGGCTCCAAAGCCTTCGACCCGCGCAGCACCCAAGCGGCGGTCAACCTCAAAGTGTTGATCGAGCAGATGCGCGAACAAGTACAGAATATTGAGTAAGGCAAACCCGACATGACCCACAGCACCGGCACCCTGTACATCATTTCCGCCCCTTCGGGCGCGGGCAAGAGCAGCCTGGTCAAGGCCTTGACCGACGCAGATCAGGAGATCCGCGTCTCGGTCTCCCACACCACCCGCGCCATGCGCCCCGGTGAAGTGAACGGCGTGAATTATCACTTCGTCGACCGCAGCGACTTCGTGAAGATGATCGAGCACGGGGATTTCCTTGAGCGCGCCGAAGTGTTCGGCAATCTCTATGGCACTTCGCAAAGCCATTTGCAGCAGACGCTGGACGAAGGCCACGATCTGATTCTGGAGATCGACTGGCAGGGTGCGGAACAAGTGCGCAAGCTGATGCCACAGGCACGCTCGATCTTCATTCTGCCGCCGTCACTTCAAGCGTTGCACCAACGCCTGAACAATCGCGGCCAGGACAGCGAGGAGGTCATAAATGGCCGGATGCGCGAAGCCGTCAGCGAAATGAGCCACTACGTCGACTACGATTACCTGATCATCAACGACGATTTCGCCCACGCGCTGAGCGATTTGCAGGCGATATTCCGCGCCAATCAGCTGCATCAGAAGCGTCAGCAGCAGCGCAATGGAAAACTTTTGGCTGAATTGCTCGGCTAAACAGCACTTCCCAAAACCGCTGCAAGGGCTTTACATTGGCACTTGCAGCGCGTTGAAGAGCTTGGTCAAAAAATCAGCGCTTCCCTAATCGCTGGTGATTTTTTAAACTGTCGAGTCCGCTCGCCCACCCGGGCAGCGCGCATATTGCATTCGCTCCGAGGAATACCATGGCCCGCGTAACCGTTGAAGACTGCCTGAACCACGTGGAAAACCGTTTTGAACTGGTCATGCTGTCCACCAAGCGTGCCCGTCAACTGGCCACCGGCGGCAAAGAGCCACTGGTCCAGTGGGAAAACGACAAGCCTACCGTGGTAGCGCTGCGTGAAATCGCTGAAGGCCTGATGAGCTACGAGTTCATCGCCAATGCTGAAATCGTCGAAGACGAACCGCTGTTCGCAGCGTTCGAGGACGAGTCCAACGAGGCCGTCTAAGCCTATGCCTGGTCGACGTAGCACGGCGCGGGTTCACAGCGAACGGCAGGAGTTATCATGCCGAGCATAGACGCCCTCGCCGATCGCTTATCGGCCTACCTCGGCAAAGACCAGGTCAACCTGGTCCGCCGAGCGTATTTCTACGCCGAACAAGCCCACGACGGTCAACGCCGACGTAGCGGTGAGGCGTACGTCACGCATCCTCTTGCGGTGGCGAATATTCTTGCCGACATGCACATGGACCATCAGAGCCTGATGGCCGCGATGCTGCATGACGTGATCGAAGACACCGGTATTGCCAAAGAAGCGCTGCAAGCGCAGTTCGGCGAAACCGTGGCCGAACTGGTCGACGGGGTCAGCAAACTGACCCAGATGAACTTCGAGACCAAAGCCGAAGCCCAGGCCGAAAACTTCCAGAAAATGGCCATGGCCATGGCGCGCGACATTCGCGTGATTCTGGTCAAGCTCGCCGACCGCCTGCACAACATGCGCACGCTGGAAGTCCTGTCCGGTGAAAAACGCCGGCGGATCGCCAAGGAAACCCTGGAAATCTATGCGCCCATCGCCAACCGGCTGGGCATGCACGCCATCCGCATAGAATTCGAAGACCTCGGCTTCAAGGCCATGCACCCGATGCGTTCCGCGCGGATCAACCAGGCGGTCAAACGCGCCCGGGGCAACCGCAAGGAAATCGTCAACAAGATCGAAGAGTCCCTCAGCCACTGCCTGGCCATCGACGGCATTCAGGGCGAGGTCAGCGGTCGTCAGAAACACCTCTACGGCATCTACAAGAAAATGCGCGGCAAGCGTCGGGCCTTCAACGAGATCATGGACGTTTACGCGTTCCGGATCATCGTCGACAAGGTCGACACTTGCTACCGCGTGCTGGGTGCCGTGCATAATTTGTACAAACCGTTGCCGGGGCGCTTCAAGGATTACATCGCGATCCCCAAGGCCAACGGCTATCAGTCACTGCACACCACGCTGTTCGGCATGCACGGTGTTCCGATCGAGATCCAGATCCGCACCCGTGAAATGGAAGAGATGGCCAACAACGGCATCGCCGCCCATTGGCTGTACAAATCCAGCGGCGACGAGCAACCCAAAGGCACTCATGCCCGCGCCCGTCAGTGGGTAAAAGGCGTGCTGGAAATGCAGCAACGCGCCGGCAACTCGCTGGAATTCATCGAAAGCGTGAAGATCGACCTGTTCCCGGACGAGGTCTACGTGTTCACGCCCAAAGGCCGGATCATGGAGCTGCCCAAAGGCTCCACGGCGGTCGACTTCGCTTACGCGGTGCACACCGACGTGGGCAACAGCTGCATAGCCTGCCGGATCAATCGTCGTCTCGCACCGCTGTCCGAACCGCTGCAAAGCGGCTCCACGGTCGAGATCGTCAGCGCTCCCGGCGCACGGCCGAACCCGGCGTGGCTCAACTTCGTGGTCACCGGCAAGGCGCGAACGCACATCCGCCACGCGCTGAAACTGCAACGTCGCTCAGAGTCCATCAACCTCGGCGAACGCCTGCTGAACAAGGTGCTGAACGGTTTCGACAGCTCGCTGGAAAAAATCGCCGCCGAGCGCGTCAAGGCGATGCTCGCCGAGTACCGTCTGGAACTGATCGAAGACTTGCTCGAAGACATTGGCCTGGGCAATCGCATGGCTTACGTGGTCGCCCGCCGCCTGCTCGGCGAAGGCGAACAGTTGCCAAGCCCGGAAGGCCCGCTGGCAATCCGCGGCACCGAAGGCCTGGTGCTCAGTTACGCCAAGTGCTGCACGCCGATCCCGGGCGACCCGATTGTCGGTCACCTGTCCGCCGGCAAAGGCATGGTGGTGCACCTGGACAACTGCCGCAACATCAGCGAAATCCGCCACAACCCGGAAAAATGCATCCAGCTCTCGTGGGCCAAGGATGTCACCGGCGAATTCAACGTCGAACTGCGTGTCGAGCTGGAACACCAGCGCGGCCTGATCGCGCTGCTGGCCAGCAGCGTCAACGCGGCCGACGGCAATATCGAAAAAATCAGCATGGACGAACGCGATGGTCGCATCAGCGTGGTCCAACTGGTGGTCAGCGTGCACGACCGCGTGCACCTGGCCCGCGTGATCAAGAAACTGCGTGCCCTGACCGGGGTGATTCGCATCACCCGCATGCGTGCGTAAAGCCCACCCTACAAGGAGTCATTCATGACCAAGACTGTTATCACCAGCGACAAGGCCCCGGCCGCCATCGGTACTTACTCCCAGGCGATCAAGGCTGGCAACACCGTTTACATGTCGGGTCAAATTCCTCTGGACCCAAAAACCATGGAGCTGGTTGAAGGCTTCGAAGCCCAGACCGTCCAGGTGTTCGAGAACCTCAAAGCCGTGGCCGAAGCTGCTGGTGGTTCGTTCAAAGACATCGTCAAACTGAACATCTTCCTCACCGACCTGAGCCACTTCGCCAAGGTCAACGAGATCATGGGCAAGTACTTTGACCAGCCTTACCCTGCCCGCGCTGCCATCGGCGTAGCGGCCCTGCCAAAGGGTTCGCAGGTTGAGATGGATGCCATTCTGGTCATCGAGTAATACGTCCGGCGCAGTCCTCTAATGGCTGCGCCGATCCTGCCTTGAAAGGATTCCACCATGCGCCATGCGCTAGCTCTCTCGCTGGTCGCCCTGTTCTTGGGCGGTTGTGCCAGTAACCCTGCCGACCGTGATATCAGCGGCACCTGGATCAATCAGGTGGCAATCGATGCCGCTGCCAAAGGCGGTCCCCTGCGCGAAGCGCTCCAGGCCTATGGTCCGAACCTGGAATGGGACATCAACACCAAAGCCGGTCAGGCCCGCTACACCAATGGTTTTGAAAACGTCGACGGCAAGCTGCTGGGCGAAAAATCCGGCGCATGGAAAATTGATTTTTACGGCAGCTCCGGCAGCGAACTGAAACGTGACGGCAAGCAACTGAGCCAGTCCGAAACCGAGAACGAGTCGGAGCAGGTTTTCGACCGCGCGCAGGTCCAGGTACCGGAGGGCGCACCGATTGGCGCGAGCTTCGAACGTGCGCTGTACACGGCCTACATGGGCGGCAGCTGGAAAGTTCTCAACGGCAATGGCGAAGGCGGCACGGTCCAGTTTCAAGCTGACGGCCAAGTGATTGGCCTGCCCGGCGCTGACCGCTATGCCCTGTGCCTGGCGGGCGACTGCGCCTCCATGAGCGGTGGCAACGACAGCCTGTGGTTACAACTGAACGGCCAAGGTAGCCCATGGATTTTTGCCCGCAAAGGCAAAGAGCTGGAAATTTTCCAGGCAGTCAACACAGCCCAGCAGGATGAACAGCCGACCTACATGCCGGGTGATCGCAAGTGGTTGCTCGAAAAGCAGTAACCCGTCCTTAAGGCCAACGCAAAACCAATGTGGGAGTGAGCCTGCTCGCGATAGCGGAGTATCAGTCGACATCAATTTTGACTGTTACTCCGCTATCGCGAGCAGGCTCGCTCCCACATTTTGTTTTGGGGTGTTTGGAAGTCAGTCGCGACCTTCGAGAATCGCGGCATAGCCTTCGCGATAGCTTGGGTACTTCGGCGTCCAGCCCAAGGCCTTTGCCCGGGCATTGCTGCAACGCTTGCTGCCCGTACGCCGCACGGTCGCATCGTCATCCCACTCCGTCACACCCAGATACTCACGCAACCAGCCCACCACTTCCGCCAACGGTGCGGGGGCGTCGTCGACGCCAATGTAGATGTCATCCAGCGTCTCACCCCGACGATCCGCCTCAAGCAAATACGCCATCAATCCCGCCGCGTCGTCGGCGTGAATGCGATTGCCGTACAAAGGCGGATCTACGGCCACGCGATACCCTCGCCGCACCTGCGTCAGCAACCACTCGCGACCCGGACCGTAAATGCCGGTCAAGCGCACGATGCTCGCCGGGATGCCGCTTTCGAGTGCGACCTGCTCGGCCTCCAGCATCAACCGACCTGAATAACCTGCGGGAACGGTGGGCGAGGATTCGTCGACCCACTCGCCATCCTGCTGGCCATACACACTGCTGCTGGAAACAAACAGCAGTCGATCCGGCACCTGCCCGTAATCGTCCAGCCACTCCAGCACATGCTTCAACCCCTGCACATAAGCGGCGCGATATCCGGCTTCATCGTGGTCGGTGGCCGCCGCGCAATACACCAGGTAATCCACCGCGCCGACTGGCCAGGTCTCTGGACAGTCCTCGTTGAACAAATCGCCGGCAACGCCAATGACGCCCTCGGGCAAGCGTGAGACGTCACGTCTCAGGCCATGAACCTCCCACCCCAAAGCCACCAATTGCGTGGCCAGACGACTGCCGACATCACCGCAACCGGCGATCAAAACTGAGGGCGTGGACATCAGAAAACTCCCATCGGAAAGAGACAGACTAGCGCCAGCAATGGACGAGCGGCTAGCAATGCAAGAAAAAAAGAGACTCTATTACTTTTGTTAACAAGAATTACTTGCAATAATGCACGCCACTTTTGTTCTCGGCCTCACGAGGTCTGGAAGAACATTAACCGTCTTTTTCTCTCAGGTCCGGCCAGCATGACACGCAATCAATTCTCCGCTTCGCCAACCAAACGCCCTCGCGCCTGGCATGCAGTGGCTGCTCTGTTGCTCAGTCTGATGCTGGCACCGACCGCCGCTTTCGCTGACGCACAAGCGCCCGCCACACCAGCCACCGCCGTGGCTCCAGCGCCAGCCGATCCTGCCGTTGTCGCCCCAGTCGCCACTCCTGCCGCCACTGATCCGGCTCAAGCTGTTGCTGCTGAAGACGTTCCTGAGGTGCTCGAAGCCGACAACACCTTGGGCATGGCCCACGACCTGTCGCCATGGGGCATGTATCAGAATGCCGACATCATCGTAAAAATCGTGATGATCGGTCTGGCCATCGCCTCGATCATCACGTGGACCATCTGGATCGCCAAGGGTCTTGAGCTGATGGGCGCCAAGCGTCGTCTGCGCAGCGAAATCGTCCACCTGAAAAAAGCCACCACACTTAAAGAAGCCAGCGCTTCGGCAACCAAGGAAGGCACCCTCGCCAACCTGCTGGTCCACGACGCCCTGGAAGAAATGCGCCTGTCGGTCAACAGCCGCGAGAAAGAAGGCATCAAGGAACGTGTTGCGTTCCGCCTTGAGCGCCTGGTGGCGGCCTGCGGTCGCAACATGAGCAGCGGCACCGGCGTTCTCGCCACCATCGGTTCCACCGCGCCGTTCGTGGGTCTGTTCGGTACCGTGTGGGGCATCATGAACAGCTTCATCGGCATCGCCAAAACCCAGACCACCAACCTCGCTGTCGTGGCTCCCGGCATCGCCGAAGCCCTGCTGGCGACGGCGCTGGGTCTGGTTGCAGCGATCCCTGCCGTGGTGATCTACAACGTCTTCGCCCGCTCAATCGCAGGTTATAAGGCACAAGTCTCCGACGCCTCGGCTGAAGTCCTGCTGCTGGTCAGCCGTGACCTCGATCACCTGCCGACCGCTGAGCGCTCCACGCAACCGCACATGGTCAAAGTAGGGTAATCCGCCATGGGCTTGCATTTGAAAGAAGGCGCAGACGACGATCTGGCCGAGAACCACGAAATCAACGTCACGCCGTTTATCGACGTGATGTTGGTGCTGTTGATTATCTTCATGGTGGCCGCCCCGCTGGCCACCGTGGACATCAAGGTCGACCTGCCCGCCTCCACCGCCAAGCCGGCACCACGCCCTGAAAAGCCGGTGTTCCTCAGCGTCAAGGCTGACCAGCGCCTGTTCCTCGGCGAAGACGAAGTGAAAGCCGAAGCACTCGGCGCCACACTCGATGTCAAGACTCAGGGCAAGAAAGACACGACGATCTTCTTCCAGGCCGACAAAGGCGTGGATTACGGCGACCTGATGAGCGTGATGGATAACCTGCGTTCTGCCGGTTACCTGAAGGTGGGTCTGGTCGGGCTCGAGTCGGCAGTCAAGAAATGATCACGACGCGCCATAAGCTGACGCGTTACAGCGGGAGCCTGGCCGTGGTGCTGGGCGTTCACGCACTGGCCATCGCGCTGGCACTGAACTGGTCCTCGCACCCGCCGATCGAATTGCCGCCGCAGGCCATGATGGTCGAGTTGGCGCCGGTTCCGGCACCGCCACCGCCCGCTCCGCCAAAGGTCATTACGCCGCCGCAGCCTCCGGCCCCGGTGGAAGAGCTGCCGATCCCGAAACTGGCTGAAGCGCCCAAGGCCGAGATTGCCGTGCCCAAGCCGGTCAAACCCAAGCCCAAGCCGCAACCGCCCAAGCCTGTGGAGAAAAAGCCGGAGCCGCCGAAGGAGAAGCCGTCCGAGGAGAAACCGAGCGAGGCGCCACCGACCAATGCGCCGACGGAGAAATCCGCACAACCGGCACCGGGTCCATCCGCCGCGCAGCAAGCCGCCAAGGCCAGCTGGCAAGGCACTCTGCTCGCTCACCTGGCCAAGTACAAGAAGTACCCGGCCAGTGCGCAGGCGCGGGGCAAGGAAGGCATGAACCGCCTGCGCTTCGTAGTGGATGCCGAAGGTAACGTGTTGTCGTTCGAGCTGGTGGGCGCCTCTGGTACTGCCGATCTGGACCGGGCCACCCTGGAAATGATCCGCCGCGCCCAGCCACTGCCCAAGCCACCGGCCGACATGCTGACCAACGGCGCCATCGAAATCGTTGCACCGTTTGTTTACTCACTGGAAAAACGCCGGCGTTAAGTCACCGACAAACCCAAGTGGGAGCGAGCCTGCTCGCGAAGAGGCCATTACATTCAACATCTTCGTTGACTGTTACACCGCCTTCGCGAGCAGGCTCGCTCCCACAGGGTCATACAGCAGCCATAAAGGCACCGAAAGGTGCCTTTCGTGTATCTGGCAACGGCAAACACGCATTACCCGGTGTCACTCAGCACACTCACTCTGATAACGTGCGTCTATCGATTGCAGCCGTTATGCTTGGCGCGCAACTACATGGACGCTTGCTATGACTCTGACAGAATTACGCTACATCGTTACCCTCGCCCAAGAGCAGCATTTCGGCCACGCGGCCGAGCGTTGCCACGTCAGTCAACCGACCCTGTCGGTAGGCGTGAAAAAGCTTGAAGACGAACTCGGTGTGCTGATTTTCGAGCGCAGCAAAAGTGCCGTGCGCCTGACCCCGGTCGGTGAAGGCATCGTGGCCCAGGCGCAGAAAGTCCTGGAGCAAGCCCAAGGCATCCGCGAACTCGCCCAGGCTGGCAAGAACCAGCTGACCGCCCCGCTGAAAGTCGGCGCGATCTACACCGTCGGTCCGTACCTGTTTCCGCACCTGATTCCACAACTGCACCGGGTCGCCCCGCAGATGCCGTTGTACATCGAAGAAAACTTCACCCACGTGCTGCGCGACAAACTGCGCAACGGCGAGCTCGACGCAATCATCATCGCCCTGCCGTTCAACGAAGCCGACGTCCTGACCCTGCAGCTCTATGACGAGCCGTTCTACGTCCTGATGCCGGCCCAGCACCCGTGGACGCAAAAAGACTCCATCGACGCCAGCCTGCTCAACGACAAGAGCTTGCTGTTGCTCGGCGAAGGCCACTGCTTCCGCGATCAAGTGCTGGAAGCCTGCCCGACCCTGGCCAAAGGCACCGACGGCGCCAAGCACACCACGGTGGAGTCCAGCTCCCTGGAAACCATCCGCCACATGGTCGCCTCGGGCCTCGGCATCTCGATCCTGCCGCTGTCGGCCGTCGACAGCCATCACTACGCCCCCGGCATCATCGAAGTGCGCCCACTGACACCACCGGTGCCGTTCCGCACCGTGGCCATCGCCTGGCGCGCCAGCTTCCCGCGCCCCAAAGCCATCGAGATCCTCGCTGACTCCATTCGCCTGTGCTCGGTGGCCAAGCCGTCCGCGCCGGTTGTTGCGGCTTAAGTCGCTGTCATGAGCGAGTTGTCGCAAGTGTCGGTGACGGCACTCAAGGGTGTCGGCGAGGCCATGGCCGAGAAGCTGGCCAAGGTCGGTCTGGAGAACCTTCAGGACGTGCTGTTCCACCTGCCGCTGCGCTATCAGGACCGCACCCGTGTGGTCCCGATTGGCCATTTGCGACCGGGGCAAGACGCCGTGATCGAAGGCACCGTCAGCGGCGCCGACGTGGTTATGGGCCGTCGCCGCAGCCTCGTCGTGCGCCTGCAAGACGGCACCGGCGGGCTCAGCCTGCGCTTCTACCATTTCAGCAACGCGCAGAAAGAAGGCCTCAAACGCGGCACGCGGATTCGCTGCTACGGCGAAGCGCGGCCCGGTGCCTCCGGGCTGGAAATCTATCACCCGGAATACCGCGCCATCACCGGCGACGAACCACCGCCGGTGGATGAAACCCTGACCCCGGTGTACCCGCTCACCGAAGGCCTGACCCAACAGCGTTTGCGCCAACTATGCATGCAAACCCTGACGATGCTCAGCCCCACCAGCCTGCCCGACTGGCTGCCGACCGAACTGGCGCGCGACTACCAACTCGCGCCGCTGGCCGATGCCATCCGCTACTTGCATCACCCGCCCGCCGATGCCGACGTCGACGAACTCGCCCTCGGTCATCACTGGGCGCAGCACCGTCTGGCCTTCGAAGAACTGCTGACCCACCAACTGTCCCAGCAGCGCCTGCGCGAGAGCATGCGTTCCCTGCGCGCACCGGCGATGCCGAAAGCCACCCGGTTGCCGTCCAGGTACCTGGCCAATCTGGGCTTCGCACCGACCGGCGCACAACAACGGGTCGGCAACGAAATCGCCTACGACCTGAGCCAGCACGAGCCGATGCTGCGCCTGATTCAGGGCGACGTCGGTGCGGGCAAAACCGTGGTCGCCGCCCTCGCCGCACTTCAGGCACTGGAAGCCGGTTACCAGGTCGCGTTGATGGCGCCCACCGAGATCCTCGCCGAGCAGCACTTCATCACCTTCAAACGCTGGCTCGAACCACTGGGCATCGAAGTCGCGTGGCTGGCCGGCAAGCTCAAGGGCAAGAACCGCGTGGCCGCACTGGAACAGATTGCCAGCGGCACGCCGATGGTGGTCGGCACACACGCACTGTTCCAGGACGAAGTGCAGTTCAAGAACCTGGCGCTGGTGATCATCGACGAACAACACCGCTTCGGCGTGCAGCAGCGCCTGGCGTTACGCCAGAAAGGCGTCGGCGGACGGATGTGTCCGCACCAGTTGATCATGACCGCCACACCGATTCCGCGCACGCTGGCCATGAGCGCCTACGCCGACCTCGACACCTCGATCCTCGATGAACTGCCGCCCGGTCGCACGCCGGTCAACACCGTGTTGATCACCGATACGCGGCGCGTGGAAGTCATTGAACGGGTGCGCGGTGCCTGCGCCGAAGGGCGTCAGGCCTATTGGGTGTGCACGCTGATTGAAGAGTCGGAAGAGCTGACCTGTCAGGCCGCCGAGACCACCTATGAAGACCTCACCGCCGCCCTCGGCGAGTTGAAGGTCGGGTTGATTCACGGGCGCATGAAGCCGGTGGAAAAAGCCGCCGTGATGGCCGAGTTCAAAGCCGGCAACCTGCAACTGCTGGTCGCCACCACCGTGATCGAAGTCGGTGTCGACGTGCCGAACGCCAGCCTGATGATCATCGAAAACCCCGAACGCCTCGGCCTCGCGCAATTGCACCAGTTACGCGGCCGTGTCGGTCGCGGCAGCGCCGCCAGCCATTGCGTGCTGCTCTACCATCCGCCGCTGTCGCAAATCGGTCGCCAGCGCCTCGGTATCATGCGTGAAACCAATGACGGTTTTGTCATCGCCGAAAAAGACCTCGAACTGCGCGGCCCCGGTGAAATGCTCGGTACTCGCCAGACCGGCCTGCTGCAATTCAAGGTCGCCGACCTGATGCGTGACGCCGATCTATTGCCCGCCGTACGCGACGCCGCCCAAGCGTTGCTGGAGCGCTGGCCGGACCATGTCAGCCCATTGCTCGACCGCTGGCTGCGCCATGGGCAGCAATACGGACAAGTGTGAGCATCGACATAAGTAGTGGACCATACCGTTAAACAAGCTGGTTATACTCCCGCAAACTGTTTCAATACGGATACAGACGATGACTGAAGCTGCCCTCGCCCCGGAAACAACCTTGCACGCTCCGTCTGTTATTCGGCTGCTGCTGGGCAAACTGGGCATTGCCTACGAAGAAGTACTGGACCGCCACGGCCTGAAGGCCTCGCGCAAAGTGCAGGCCGTTCTGGTGGAAGACGCGGTCGGTGCCTTGATGGTGCTGTTCCCGCAGAGCCAATTGCTGGACCTCAATCGCCTCGCCGAACTGACCGGCCGCCACCTCACCGCCGTGCCGACTGAACGCCTGGTAAAAATGCTCGGCAAACACAGCCTGAGCCTGCTGCCCGGCCTGCCGGCGCTGACCACGTCGCCGTGCCTCTACGAAGAAAGCCTGCTGCGCGAACCGAAGTTGCTGATCAACTCGGGCGAGCCGGGGCTGCTGCTGGAAATCACCAGCGAAGACTTCAAAACCATGCTGACCAAGGCCAGCGCCGCCAACTTCGGCGAGAACCTGACCAGCATCCGCCCGAACCTCGACCGCCCCAACGATGACCGCAAGGAAATCACCCAGGCCGTCCAGGCCTTCACCGCGCGGCGCATCCAGCAACGCCTGGAAGAGACCATCGAGATTCCGCCGCTGGCCGAGACCGCGCAGAAAATCATCAAACTGCGCGTCGACCCCGATGCCACCATTGACGACATCACCGGCGTGGTCGAAACCGACCCGGCGCTGGCTGCCCAAGTCGTGAGCTGGGCCGGGTCACCGTACTACGCCTCGCCGGGCAAGATTCGTTCGGTAGAAGACGCGATTGTGCGGGTACTGGGTTTCGACCTGGTGATCAACCTCGCGCTGGGCCTGGCCTTGGGCAAAACCCTGAGCCTGCCCAAAGACCACCCACAACACGCCACACCGTACTGGCAGCAATCGATCTACACCGCCGCCGTCATCGAGGGCCTGACCCGCGCCATGCCGCGCGCCCAGCGCCCGGAAGCCGGCCTGACCTACCTCGCCGGCCTGCTGCACAACTTCGGCTACTTGCTGTTGGCCCACGTCTTCCCGCCGCACTTCTCGCTGATCTGCCGCCACCTGGAAGTCAACCAGCACCTGTGCCACAGCTACGTGGAGCAACACCTGCTCGGCATCAGCCGCGAACAGATCGGCGCGTGGCTGATGCGCCACTGGGACATGCCGGAAGAACTGGCTGTCGCCCTGCGCTTCCAGCACGACCCGCATTACGATGGCCCGTTCGCCGAATACCCGAACCTCGTGTGCCTGACCGTGCGCCTGCTACGCGCTCGCGGCATCGGCTCCGGTCCGGATGAGGACATCCCCGACGCCCTGCTCGAACGCGTTGGTTTGACCCGCGACAAGGCTAACGACGTGGTCACAAAAGTACTTGAGGCTGAAGTGCTGCTGCGTGAACTGGCTTCGCAGTTTAGTCAGGCCTAAAAGCATCACGGGCAAGCCCGTTCCCACAGGATGAAAGTGATCCCTGTGGGAGCGGCCTTGCCCGCGATGAATCCAACTCGGTGTACCTGCCCAGTCAAACCTTGGCGGTAGCCTTTGCCTTCCTAGGCTTCAAATACTTGGTCAGCCCCTGAAACCAGATCACCAACGCCGGATTCCCCTTGATCTGAATCGACTTGTCCTGAATCCCCGTCATAAACGCCAACTGCTTGTTCTTCGCCTGCATCGTGGCAAAGCCATACGCCGCATCTTTAAACGCAATCGCAAACGCCGGCTCGGCATACACGCCCGACTTGCTGGTAATCCGCTGGTCCTTCACAAAGAAATGCCGCGACACCTTCCCGTCCAGGGTCTGCAACTGAAACACCAATTCCTTGTCACCCAACTGCTGCTGAAACGCAGGATTAGTCCGGCTGGCCTTACCCATCAACAAACCCAGCATCCACAGAAGAAAACGAAATTTCATGCGCACAGCCTCAAGAGAAAAATGAACGGCCGGCGCAGTGTAGCGACTTCGGACGATAACGACAGCATCGCGTTACGTTAGAAGAAGATGGCGCGCTTTTTGACGCTGATGACTACCAAGTCATTGACGAAACGCGCGTGTTTAGAAGCGTGGAAAATTTCGTCTTTCTACGTTCGACGCTATCGGAAGTTTCCTTCAACATGCGGGGGTGTTCGTGAACTAGGCAGCGTTGCGCTCGGCCGATAGTCTTTGTTGGTCGCCGCAAAATCGGTGACACGGACGTGCAAGTCCGGCGGGATACACAATGGTTATGGCAATTCATCGAGCATTTTCCTATGCTCGCGAACCGTTATGGCAGTTGTGTATGGGAGATCTTCGGGTCTGCCGGGAATCCCGCTCGGTCTTGCACACCTATGCACAGCTGCCACCTCTTTCGAAGTGCAAGCGAAACGGTGTCGGCTCTTTAATTACGGGATATACACCTTTGATCAAGCCAACACCGAATCCACCAGAACACGAAGACACCTCAAGGTGTGAGACCAGCCACCGGAACATCGGCAACTGCTCTTTGATCGCGACGTTTTCAGTGAGCACCTGCTCAAGACGCGGCACCAGCCAACTGATGGCTGCTGCGCGGGTGCGGGCCTTGCTCGGGTAAACTTCGGCCCAATGGCATTCGCACAGGTAGTGCAGCAGACTGAGACCGGCCAGCAAGCCTTGAAAGGATTCACGCTGGTACAAGGCCCAGGTCAGCCAGGCACCGACCCGCAAATCCTTGGACTGGGTACGCAGCAAGTTTTCGCTGATTTCACAGATTTTCAGCCAGTCGATCTGACCGCTTTCGTGCATGGACGAAGCTTTCGCCAGCTCGCTTTCCAGAGCCTCGTATTCGCCCGAAAAGCGAACGTCCTCGCCCGCGAAATTCTCTTTGGAAACAGAGACTTTTGCGAGTTCAAGGTAATGCGCGGAAAGTTTGCTTGAGTAGGACATCCATGGCCTTTATTCAGGATTACGGTCAAACGCCCATTGAACATTTTCAGCGGCGCGGGACAGTATCGAAGAGCTACGAAAAGTCTCATCCAATTGAGATCGTGCTCTTACAAAGTGGGCGCATCGTACTCACGATGATGGCCACTAGCAAGCACCCGATTAAACAACAAGACGAAGTGATGTTTATTGCCGCAGGAGATCTCCCTAAAGGGATAGGGGTATCCCCTACTGTTGATTTAATATTTAAGCCATCATCTTAAGCCTCTGAAACACCTGATATAGAGCTGTCCGCAGAACATCAGGCAAGCTTTTGGCTGCAAGGCTCCATGGGAAGGCGTGCAGCATGCCAACAATTAGCAAGGATTAATGTAGGAGCATTCCGAAATGTTTCCGATATTTTTGAGCAGCGAGGCGAAACAATAGAAGCGCAAAAAAAGCGCCATCGCTTTGATGGCACTTTGGGCTTGAGTAGTTACTGAAATTATTCACTACATCTTGTAATGGCAGGAACTTCGCTTGTAATAGCACTGCAATATTCTGAAATACGGAAGTTTCAGACAATGCTTCCAGCCGCGCCCTACATCATCCCGTTTAATGCGTTGTTAGCGTGCCAGACATTGACGCTAGCTCAGGCCCGGCAAAGGCTCTGGCAACGCGACTTATGCCCTCCTCAGCTCAAGGACGAGCTCACGAAGCAAAAGGACAAGCGAATGTTCGCACTGGCCAATGCCGCTCACTTCACCTTGGTGATCCCAGCGGTTCGCAATGACTTCAAGGTGCTCGCCTTTGAAGGCACCGAAACCATCAGCGCCTTGTATTCAGTCAACGTCGATCTGGTCAGCGAGTACCCGGATATCGATCTGGAAAGCCTGCTCAACCAACCTGCTTTTTTGCGATTCGGCCTTAACGGCGAAGGCATTCATGGACATATCGCGGGGGTGTCCATGGGCGATGCCGGCAAGCGCCTGACCCGCTATCGCATGACCCTGGTGCCGGCGCTGCACTACTTGCAGTTCAGCCACGATCAACGGATTTTCCAGCGCCAGACAGTGCCGCAAATCATCGAAAAGGTACTCAAGGGGCATGGCATCCAGGCCGATGCGTTTACCTTCCACGTCAGAACGAGTCCCGAGCGCGAATACTGCACCCAATACCGGGAAAATGATTTTGAGTTCGTCCGCAGGCTGTGCGCCGAGGACGGCATTACCTGGCACCATCAGCATTCCCCGGAAGGTCATTTGCTGGTGTTCACCGAGGACCAGACCTTCTTTCCCAAACTGGGAGAAACCCCCTATCAGCAAGACTCCGGCATGGTCGCGGAGCATCCCGTTGTCAGCCGGTTATCCATGGGTTTCAGCACCCGCTCCAGCAAGGTTACCCGGCGACACTACGACCTGAAACGCCCGAGCCTTTTACTGGAAAGTCGCTTCACCGCCGAGTTCAGCCCTGAGCTTGAAGACTATGGTTACCCAGTATTTTTCGAGAGTGAAAAACTCGGCAAGCAGCTTGCCCGACAGACGCTGGAACGACACCGGGCCGATTACCAATTGGCCGAGGGCGAAAGCGATCAACCTGGTCTGCGCAGCGGCCACTTTTTCACTCTGATGGATCACCCACGCGATACGTACAACGACCTATGGCTGCTGCTCAGCGTTACCCATCGTGGAAAGCAGCCTCAGGTGCTCGAAGAGTCATTCACCACCACTGAACCTGAGGACGGATTTACCCAGGGCTATCGCAACAGCTTCAGTGCGATTCCATGGGATGTGTTTTATCGACCACCGATGCCGACACAACGAGCGCCGCTTGTCTGCCAGACCGCCCGCGTCACCGGGCCGGCAGGCGAAGAGATCTACTGCGATGAATATGGCCGCGTCAAAGTCGAATTTCATTGGGACCGGGCTGAGCTCGACAGCGAAAAAAGCAGTTGCTGGGTTCGGGTTTCCTCCGGTTGGGCGGGGGATTATTTCGGTGCGGTGACCATTCCGCGTATCGGCATGGAAGTCGTGGTCACCTTCCTCGAAGGCAATCCCGACCATCCCTTAATAACCGGCTGCGTACCGAACAAGGTCATGCCCACGCCCTACCACTTGCCCGAAAACAAAACCAGAACCGTACTGCGCAGCCACAGCTCCCCTCGTACAGGCGGTTACAACGAACTGTCAATTGAAGACCGCGCCGGGCAGGAGTTGATCTACCTGCGGGCGCAGCGGGATCTGGAGCAGAAGGTCGAGAACGACAGCCGATTGGAAGTGGGCAACGAACGTCGGGAAAACATCAAGGGCAACAGCATCGTGGTGCTCGGGGCTGAAGAACATCACACGGTTACGGAGGATCGCAAGACTCAGCTCAAGGCCAGTGACTATCTGCAGATTGCAGCAAGCAGCTACACCCGAGTCGGCGAAGCGCTGGTGGTTGAGGCTGGCGAGCACGTTCATATCAAGGCCGGCGCCAGTCTGGTGCTGGACGCAGGCGCCAGCATCACGTTGAAGGCCGGTGGTCACCACATCGTGATCGATGCGGACGGGGTTTTCAGCAGTAGCGAAATTGAGGTGGGAGGGTCGCCGGGGGCGGGGATGGCGGTGCATGCGTTGTTGCCGGGGACAGTGGCGGGGTTGTTGGCGCCTGTCGTGCCTGCGTCATTGGAAGAGGATGAGTTGGAGGAGGAAGAGGAGGAAGTCGAAGAAGAAGGGATTACTTTGCGGATTGGGGTGTTCTTTGATGGTACGGGAAACAACAAAGCCAACAGCGAAACCGTGGCGGCATGTTATTCACCGGACGCCAATCTGGCTGAGGCCGCCGAAGAAATACAAAAGCATTGCGCGGCTTACGGGTACGACGGCAACGGGAGCTCGCCGGACAATAGTTATGGGAATGATGTGAGCAATATTGTCCGGCTTTACAAACTGTATGAAGACCGAGCGGACGAAACGCTGTTGCCAGAAGCAACGACGACCTCAATCGCCATTTATGTCGATGGCATCGGGACCACGAGCGGTGGTGACGACTCTCGTTACACCCAAGCAACAGGGCGGCTGGGCGAAACAAGTGTGGTTGCCCGAGTCAAACAGAGTCCAGCGTTAATAATGGAACAGATACGCCGACTGGATGAGGCGAATCCAGAGATGAAAATTGATCGGATTGAATTCGATATTTTCGGCTTCAGTCGAGGTGCGGCAGCGGCGCGGCACTTTACAAACGAATTGCTAAACGGCGAACACAGCATTCTCGCGGAATCACTGCCGGCCGGCTCGCCGATCTTGTCCAGCAACTTCAACTGGCGCCTCAAAACTGATGTCATCATCAATTTCATCGGCCTGTTCGATACTGTCGCATCGATCGCCAACCCATGGTTGCTCGACTTCACTGGAACCAACAGCAGAAACCCCGGCGTCAATCTCAAACTCCCGGATGACTGCGCAAAAAAGGTTGTTCACTTGGTCGCTCGAGACGAAGTCCGTGAAAATTTCGCCCTTAACAGCCTCGGTGAAACAGATCTGGTTTTGCCCGGCGCGCACTCGGATCTCGGCGGCGGCTATTTGCCAATAGCCAAGGAAAAACTCCTGCTGGGTAGGCCCTCTACAAGCACCGTGAGCGAGAGCATGGATGCTACCCGCAGTGGTGCTTATCTTTCCGCCGAAAAAGAGGCATTCACTTGGTATGAAAAAGGTGTAATCGACTTCGACGGTCCGGGTAACGAAATCAAAGTGTCGTGCTGGGAAAGACCGTTACCCCTATCAAGAGAGCGAGGTAAACCCAATACCGATCCAGAAAAGAAGGTTTTTGCAGCGGCCGCCATTGAACGCCCGGTGCGTGGCGAACTGTCGCTGGTGTATTTACGGATCATGCGTGAGCTGGCAGTGAGACACGGTGTGCCGTTTGACAACATCGATGCCAATGACCCGAAACTGGCTCTGCCTGACGAACTGGAACCCATCCACAAAAAGTTACAGGCATATGCCCTTGGCGAAACGACGGTCGAGGGATTGACGGTTCAAGAAAGAACGATGTTGCGCAGTCGCTACATCCACCTGTCCGCTGACTGGAATGCTGCCAAAGGTTTCAACAGCAGCGACTTGGACATTGTTTTTATCAACCGGCCCGCAAAAAACAACCAACGTGTGGTGCACCCCAATGAGTAGCTCGACACTTTTCTCCACAAAATGTGCAGGATTACTTTTAGGGTTGCTGCTTTTCGACTGCACGCAATGCTTCGCGCAATCGAATAAAGACCTACCTTGGTTCCTGGGATTTTCTGCACCAGCTTATATGGAAGTCTGGATTGAAACTGCTGACGTGGTGGATATACAGGATCGGGTATTTCGAGGTGCCGGAGGTGGTATCGCCTCTGTGCCAAAGCCCCCGAATAATCAAGGCACAGCCAGAGGGTGGGTCAGCAGTAATGGTGGTGGGAAGGGGCGCCATGTCACTGGTGCTGACTTGCCACGGTTGATTTATGTGCGCTGGCAGTCGCTGGCCGAACCACAAACCTATGAGGCCTACATCGTCATCTCCGACTCAGCGCGAGAGATCATGCGCAAATCTCAAAGAGCCTTTTGCAGGGCTGACGGTAAGTGGATCACCGACTATCGCGACGACATTGGCATTGGTCTGGCGCCAGGCGGAATCGCTAAAGTCTGGCTCGGAGGCCCCTGCTTGAAGTCGGTCGAGATTGCTCGGGTAGAAGGGACCGTAAACCCTAGAGGACCTTATGAAGGTAAGTCCGGCGGCAAGCATCGCCCCTTGTCTGAAACATCCAAGGCTTACATAGAAAGGTTCGGGATTCCTTATGGCTCTTGGTGACAACTGTATCGCGGCTTCGCCGACCAGCAAGTCAGGCTGGCCAATCAAAAAATGCGCAGGGCTGCTGGTCGGACTGATCTTGGCTGGCTGCTCGCTAAGCTTCGCGCAATTGGACAAAAAGTTACCTTGGTTCCTGGGATTTTCTGCACCAGCTTATATGGAGGTCTGGATTGAAACTGCTGACGTGGTGGATATACAGGAGCGAGTATTCCGAGGTGCGGGAGGTGGTATCGCCTCTGTGCCAAAGCCCCCGAATAACCAAGGCACTGCCAAAGGCTGGGTCAGCAGTAACGGCGCAGGTAAGGGCAGGTATGTCACTGGAGCCGATTTGCCCCGTTTGATCTACGTACGGTGGCAATCGTTGGCCGAACCGCAAACCTATGAGGCCTACATTGTCATTCCAGAATCCGCACGGGAAATTATGCGCAAACCTGAAAAGGCTTTTTGCCGCTTTGGCGCCGAATGGATTACCGAATCCCGTGACAACATCGGCATTGGTTTGGCTCCAGGTGGCATTGCCAAGGTCTGGCTTGGTGGTGCCTGCCTGGAAGCTATCGAAGTAATGCGGATAGAAGGAACAATTAACCCGAGAGGCCCATATGAAGGCAAATCCGGTGGCAAGCATCGGCCCCTGTCGGAAATATCCAAAACCTACATAGAAAACTTCGGTATCCCCTATGGAAGTTGGTAAAGAAGGCCAGTATTTCCACTAATTAAACACACCCGACAACGCCTGTTTAAAACTCATCAAGGTTACGTCCTGCAAGCTACAACACCTTGCGCCGTTGCCTACGGCTACGCCAGAATCCGCCGGCTTGTGCGCCTTTAGGCCGGTCGGTAATTTGGTTCCTGTCACTGATCGTCAGTGATCGGGTTTAGTCGCTCGCTGGTAATTGAAGTTGCACAAGCTTCCGTCAGACAGGTATCTCAGACCTGCATTTGATGGTGGCTGTGCGCAGGGCACCTTCGGGTGCGCCGGCTTCTTCAATTCCCCGGTCCGACTAACCTGCGTACAGCTGCCACCCCCTTCGTTTAGTCGGCGAAGTGGTGTCAGCATCACATAAGGAATTGAAGATCATGTTCAAGGTCACACCCAACCCACCGGACACCGATCCGGTCTCCCCCTACGAAAGCCCCGACTCAAACAAACTCAACGACGCCGCCGAGCGCGCCCTCGACCATCACTTCCCGCCAGCCAAACCGAAACCACCCAAACGCAACGGCCAGCTCTTCAGCGTTTGCCCGGATATCAACACTGATGCACTGCTCGCCAACGCTTCGGAAGACTCTCGGTCCATCAGCGCCATCGCCGCCGACCTCGCCGACAATGTGGACGGCCCACAACGCTCCGTAGCCCTGGCGCTCAGCCGCATGGCCGATGGCGTGCATTTGTTGGTCGAACGAGCGCTGGACGATCTGGATGAGCCGGAAATGGCGGCGATTCTCGCCAGGAAACACAGCCGAGTCAGCTAATCCGCCACTCATAAAAAATGGGCACCCAACCTCGTTGGAGTGCCCATTTTTTTTGCCCACCGCTTCATGTCGCCTCAATGCCATGATGCGCAAGAAGTTGCGCAATCAAACTGTTCAAAGTCGACAAAATAACGCTACAGGCCTTGAAATTAAAGGCTTACAGCCAAGCGCGCAGGAAGTTGCGCAGCGGTGCGCAACTTCTTGCGCACCCTCGAACCTGCTCCTTCGAATAACGAGAAAAACATCCTACAGATCAGAATTACTCATTCTTGATTTATAGGCAGTTTCCCCGACATGGTACGAAGCTTGACATGTGCAAGGGCCCCGGCAGGCGATATCGCCTTCCCGGGCACTCTTAATTTTTTTAGCAAGGAGCTCATCCATGGCAACACCAGCGTACATGTCCGTCACTGGCGAAAAACAAGGACTGATCACCGCCGGCGCATTCACCGCCGATTCGGTTGGCAACACCTACCAGGAAGGCCACGAAGACCAGGTCATGGTTCAGGCTTTCAGCCACGACGTGATCATCCCGCGTGATCCGCAATCCGGCCAGCCAACCGGTCAGCGCGTTCACAAGCCAGTGGTTATCACCAAGGTCTACGACAAGTCCTCGCCACTGCTGCAAGCGGCCCTGACTTCCGGCGAGCGCATGAGCGAAATCGTTATCCAGTGGTACCGCACTTCGGCTCAAGGTACCCAAGAGCACTACTACACCACCAAACTGGAAGACGCGATCATCGTCGCCATCAACAACAAGATGCACAACTGCCAGGACCCGTCGAACTCGCACTTCACGCACCTGGAAGAAGTGCAGTTCACCTACCGCAAAATCACCTGGACGCACGAAGTATCCGGTACTTCGGGTTCCGATGACTGGCGGTCCCCGGTCGTCGGCTAACGCCAGGCTGACGTTGCATTGCGGTCCCCCATAAAAAATGGGCACCCGATTCAATCGGTATGCCCATTTTTCAATCCGGTTCTCCCAGTGATTCTGGAAATTCGCCGCGATTATGGATTAACGCTGTCTTTCAACGATTTGCCTGGCTTGAACGCAACAGTGTTGCTGGCCTTGATTTTGACGGGCTCACCGGTTTGCGGGTTTTTGCCGGTGCGGGCACCGCGGTGGCGTTGCAGGAAGGTACCGAAGCCCACCAGCGTGACGCTGTCTTTGCGATGCAGAGCGCCGGTGATTTCTTCGAGAACGGCGTTGAGTACGCGGTTGGCCTGTTCTTTGGTGAGGTCTGCTTTTTCAGCAATGGCTGCGGCGAGTTCTGGTTTACGCATTTAGTGAAGCCCCTTTGACGGTTTTTTGTTGTTATGTCCGTGCTGTTCTCGTTGGAACAGCGCCCAAGGTGCCGCAGTGCTCTACTCTGCGGCAGACGGGAGTGAGGATGGCACGCACGGAAGAGCCGCGCCAGTATCGGCGCGTGCTTTGTAGGGGCAAAAGCGGGGTGATTCCGACAGAACGACCGCTATTTACGCCAGCAGTGCCGGAAGCTCTTTGTTGAGGGCCAGTTTTTCCATAACGGCGGTGCCAGTCAGGGCATAACCGAGCAGTTTTCCGCTGGCATCGCGGCATAACACTTTGATGTCGGCGCCCTGCCCTTCGACCGTCCAGACGCCCTCGCTGCCCCGTGGTGGCGGTGATACCACCAACGGACACACCGGGGTTTTCACGGTGATCGGCATCGGGCCGTAGCTCACTGGCGTAGCGTTTCCAGCCAGCGTCTGGGCCAGCGCTCTGGCACAACTCATCAGCGGCATGACGTACAGCAGATTGAGCCCGTCGACCTCGGCGCAGTCGCCCAGCGCGTAGATATTGTCATGGGAGGTTTTCAGGTGACGGTCGACCACCACGCCACGGTTGACCTGCACACCGGCTGCGGCCGCCAAATCGATACGCGGGCGCAGGCCAATGGCCGAGACCACCACGTCGCAAGGGATCACCTGACCATCGGACAGATGCGCTTCCAGGCCATCCGTCACGCGCTGCAAGCGATTGAGCACCGGGCCGAGGTGAAACCGGGCACCGAGGCTTTCCAGCCCGTCCTGAACGGCGGCCGCC
>NZ_AKJS01000014.1 GCF_000282215.1 Pseudomonas sp. GM21 | reverse complement strand
AACTTCAAGAACATTGACCAGGTGCTGCAAGACGAAATCAACGGCCAGCAGAAACCTTAAGGAGAGGCCATGAAATCCTTGCGTGCGCTGCTCAAAGACTATTGGGGCATTCTGCGTCGTCCCAGCGTGCATTACAGCCTGGGCTTTCTGACGCTCGGCGGGTTCATCGCCGGGGTGATTTTCTGGGGTGGTTTCAACACTGCGCTGGAAGCCACCAATACCGAGAAGTTCTGCATTTCCTGCCATGAAATGCGCGACAACGTGTTTGTCGAGTTGCAGGACACCATTCACTACACCAATCGTTCTGGCGTACGCGCCACCTGTCCGGACTGTCACGTTCCGCATGAGTGGACGCACAAGATTGCCCGCAAGATGCAGGCGTCCAAAGAAGTGTGGGGAAAGGTGTTCGGAACGATCGATACCCGGGAAAAATTTCTCGGTATGCGGCGTGAACTGGCCGAGCACGAGTGGGGGCGGCTCAAGGCAAACGACTCCCGAGAATGCCGCAATTGCCATAACTTTGAATTCATGGACTTTACTCGCCAGGGCAAACGCGCCGCCAATATGCACTCCACGGCACTGGCCAGCGGTCAGGCGACCTGTATCGACTGTCATAAGGGCATCGCCCACAAGTTGCCTGACATGAGCGGGGTCAAAGGCTGGTAGCGGATCCGGCACGCTCTTCCACCCTGTTGCCGTCAAGCGGCATAACCGCGCCGGTTTTTCGACTTTGACGCATTCCGTCATTCCTCTGCGATTACCCTCAAGTCCAGTGTTTAAAGGGCTTTAAACCTCTGCGCGCAAGTTGGTCTGCAAATTGCTTGACGCTCAGCAGTACAGCGGTGGGCGGCAAACGTCCGGCATGCAGAGGAAAGAGTGTGGACAAGTACCTTTATGTGGCAATGACCGGCGCCAGCCAGAATGCACTGGCGCAGAAGGCTCATGCCAACAACCTGGCAAACATCTCCACCAACGGTTTTCAAAAGGACCTGGAACAGGCCCGTTCGATGCCGGTATTTGGTGACAGCTTTCCGGCGCGTGCGTTTGCCATGACCGAGCGCCCGGCCACCGACTTCTCCCCTGGTTCGCTGGTTGAAACCGGTCGCGACCTCGATGTCGCCGTGCAAGGCAACGGCTGGATCGCCGTGCAGAACCCGGCGGGTCAAGAAACCTACGTGCGCACCGGCAGCCTGAACGTGGACGCCCTGGGCGTGCTGCGTGCCGGCAACGGTATGCCGGTCATGGGCAATGGCGGACCCATCGCCGTGCCGCCCGAGCAGCAAATCGAAGTGGGTGAGGACGGCACCATCAGCATCCGTGCGATGGGCGAAGGCCCGCGCGTGATGGCTGAAGTCGACCGCATCAAGCTGGTCAACCCTGACCTGAAGAATATGACCAAAGGCCTGGATGGTTCGATCCACACCAAGGACGGAAAGCCGGCACAAGCCGACTCCGGCGTCAAACTGGTGTCCGGGTTCCTGGAGTCGAGCAACGTCAACGCCGTGGAAGAAATGACCTCGGTGCTGGCGCTGGCCAAGCAATTCGAGCTGCACATCAAGATGATGAACACCGCCAAAGACGATGACCAGGCCATGGCTCGGGTCTTGCAGATCAGCTAATTACCAGAACGTCGCGCCGTAAAACAGGCGCACGAGGAGAATCGAATGCTTCCGGCTCTATGGGTTGCCAAAACAGGTCTGTCCGCCCAGGACACTAACCTGACCACCATTTCCAACAACCTGGCCAACGTGTCGACCACGGGTTTCAAACGTGATCGTGCCGAGTTTCAGGATTTGCTCTATCAGATCAAGCGCCAGCCGGGCGCCCAGTCGACCCAGGACAGCGAACTGCCGTCGGGTCTGCAAGTGGGTACCGGTGTGCGCATTGTCGGCACCCAGAAAAACTTCACCGCCGGCAGCCTGCAAACCACCGAGCAGCCGCTTGACCTGGCGGTCGACGGTCGCGGTTTCTTCCAGATTCTGCAGCCGGACGGCACCACGTCTTACACCCGTGACGGTACGTTCCACCTAGACTCCAACGGTCAGGTCGTCAACGCCAGTGGCTTCGCTCTGGAACCAGCCATCGTTATTCCCAACGACGCCCAGACCTTCACGGTCGGTCGCGACGGCACTGTGTCCATCACCGTTCCGGGCAACCCGGCCAGCCAGGTGATCGGCAACCTGCAGACTGCTGACTTCATCAACCCGGCCGGTCTGCAAGCCGTGGGTAACAACCTGTTCCTGGAAACCGCTGCCAGCGGCGCACCGCAAGTCGGTACACCGGGCCTGAACGGCTTCGGCACCACGCTGCAGAACACCCTGGAAACCTCCAACGTCAGCACCGTTGAAGAGATGGTCAACATGATCACCACTCAGCGCGCTTACGAGATGAACTCCAAGGTGATCTCCACCGCCGACCAGATGCTCTCGTTCGTAACGCAGAATCTGTAATCAAGTCTATGAGGCGGCCCTTAGGTCGCCTGCAACACCGTGAGGTAGGGTCATGAATCGCTTTGTATCTGTTCTGGCACTGAGTGGGGCTGTTGTGCTCGCGGGCTGCGTCCCCACGACGCCCAAGCCCAATGACCCTTATTACGCGCCGGTGTTGCCGCGCACGCCGTTGCCGGCTGCCGCGAACAATGGCTCGATTTATCAGGCCGGTTTTGAACAGAACCTGTACACCGACCGCAAGGCGTTCCGGGTGGGTGACATCATCACCATTACCCTGAACGAGAAGACCCAGGCCAGCAAAAACGCCAACTCGCAAATTGACAAGAACAGCAAGGCCAGCATCGGCCTGTCCTCGCTATTTGGCACCACCCCCAGCACCAACAATCCGTTCGGCAGTGGTGACCTGAGCCTGGACGCCGCCTATGAAGGCGACCGCGCGACTAAAGGCGACAGCAAGGCGGCCCAGGGCAATACCCTCGTTGGCTCGATCACCGTTACCGTCGCGGATGTATTGCCCAACGGCATTATCGCGGTCCGTGGCGAGAAGTGGATGACCCTCAACACCGGCGATGAGCTGGTGCGGATTGCCGGGCTGGTGCGCGCCGATGACATCTCCACCGACAACACTGTTCCGTCGACCCGTATCGCCGATGCACGCATCACCTACTCGGGCACCGGCGCGTTTGCCGATGCGAGTCAGCCAGGCTGGTTCGACCGTTTCTTCCTCAGCCCGCTGTTCCCTTTCTAGGTGGCCAGTTTGAATCTTAAACACCTCATGGTGGCCGCCTTGATGCTGACTGCCGCGTTCAACGCGCAGGCCGAGCGGCTGAAGGATATCGCCAGTATTTCTGGCGTGCGCTCCAACCAATTGATCGGCTACGGCCTGGTGGTCGGGCTTAACGGTACCGGTGACCAGACGACGCAGACGCCTTTCACCCTGCAGACCTTCAACAACATGCTCTCGCAGTTCGGCATCAAGGTGCCGCCGAACTCGGGTAACGTTCAGTTGAAGAACGTTGCAGCGGTATCGATCAGTGCGGAACTGCCGGCGTTTGCCAAGCCGGGGCAGCAGGTCGATATCACCGTCTCCTCCATCGGTAACTCCAAGAGCCTGCGCGGCGGCACCTTGTTGCTGACGCCGCTCAAAGGTATCGACGGCAACGTCTACGCTGTCGCTCAGGGCAACCTGGTGGTGGGCGGTTTTGATGCCGAAGGGCGTGACGGTTCGAAGATTACCGTCAACGTTCCGTCGGCGGGTCGTATCCCGGGTGGTGCTTCCGTCGAACGTTCAGTGCCGAGTGGTTTCAACCAGGGTAATAGCCTGACGCTGAACCTCAACCGGTCGGACTTCACCACCGCCAAGCGCATCGTCGACAAGATCAACAACCTGCTGGGTCCGGGCGTTGCCCAGGCCATCGACGGTGGTTCGATTCGCGTCAGCGCACCGCTTGATCCAAGCCAGCGCGTCGACTACCTGTCGATCCTGGAAAACCTTGAAGTCGATCCGGGTCAGGCGGTGGCGAAAGTCATCATCAACTCGCGCACCGGCACCATCGTGATCGGCCAGAACGTCAAGGTTTCGCCAGCCGCCGTGACTCACGGCAGCCTGACCGTGACCATCACCGAAGACCCGATTGTCAGCCAGCCTGGCGCTTTTTCCAACGGTCAGACCGCCGTGGTGCCGCGCTCGCGGGTTAACGCGGAGCAGGAAGCCAAGCCTATGTTCAAGTTCGGCCCGGGCACCACCCTCGACGAAATCGTCCGTGCGGTGAACCAGGTCGGCGCGGCGCCGGGTGACTTGATGGCGATCCTCGAAGCATTGAAACAGGCTGGCGCATTGCAAGCCGACCTGATCGTGATCTAAGGGCGGCCGTCATGGATATGCGCAAGAGCGGTCTGGTCAGCAGCAGCGACTCCGGTTCCTATTCGGACTTGAATCGCTTGAACCAACTCAAGGTGGGCGACAAGGACAGTGACGGCAACATGCGCAAGGTGGCGCAGGAGTTCGAATCGCTGTTCCTCGGGGAAATGCTCAAGTCCATGCGTTCGGCCACCGAAGCGCTGGGCCAGGACAACCCGCTCAACACCCCGGCGGCCAAGCAATACCAGGAAATGTACGACCAGCAGTTGGCCGTCTCCATGTCTCGCGAAGGCGGTGGTATTGGTCTGGCGGACGTGTTGATGCGCCAGATGTCGAAGAACAAACCGCTGGCGCCGGGTGAGGCTGCGGCCCTGTCTGCCGCCAAGCAGGAAGCGGCGAAAGCGGCGGTGTCGACGCCGATCGCGGCAGGCACCGTGGCCACCGAGGGTCCGCTGTCACGGCTCAATGGTCAGCGTCCATTGTGGGCATCGCGTTCGGTGAAAGCGCCGACCGGCGAAGCCTCACATCGCAATGACATGGAGCTGATCAATCAGCGTCGCCTGGCCTTGCCGCCGAAACTGGCGGATCGCTTGCTTGCCGGCCTGGTGCCTTCGGCCACGACCGCAGCGACCGTCAACAAACCCTTGTTGCCTGGGCGAGACGCCGCGACACCGGCGCTCGCGACCGGTGCCGGCCCGCTGTTCAATGGGGATTGGCTGGCCTCGCAAACAGACACCCGGTCGAGTGGACGCCTGCAAATTTACGGCCGTGCCATGGCGCAGATTCCCCTGGCGCCGCCGAAGAAAGCCTTCAGTTCCGCCGACGAATTCGTCAACACCATGCTGCCGATGGCCAAGGAAGCGGCCGAGCGCATTGGCGTCGATCCGCGTTACCTGGTGGCCCAGGCTGCCCTGGAAACCGGTTGGGGTAAATCGGTCATGCGTGCCCAGGATGGCAGCAGTAGCCACAACCTGTTCGGCATCAAGGCCGGCAGCAGCTGGAAGGGCGATTCGGCGCGGGCCATCACCAGCGAATTCAGGAATGGCGAGATGGTCAAGGAGACGGCCGAGTTCCGTTCCTATGACTCCTACAAAGACAGCTTCCATGACCTGGTGACTTTGCTGCAAACCAATAATCGCTATCAAGATGTCGTGAAGTCTGCCGATAAACCAGAACAGTTTGTACGCGAGTTGCAGAAAGCCGGGTATGCAACCGACCCGGATTACGCAAGCAAGATCTCGCAGATAGCCAAGCAGATGACGAGTTACCAAAACTACGCTGCGGCGGGCGCTTCCACTACGCCTTTATAGGCACAAGGCATAAGGTCTGAACCATGAGTTTGCTCAATATCGGGATGTCGGGTCTGTCGGCAAGCCAATCCTCGTTGATGACTACCGGCAATAACATTGCAAACGCCGACACCGCCGGTTATTCACGCCAGCAAACCGTGCAGGGCACCAAAGCCTCCAATCAGTTCGGTAACGTCTATATCGGTACCGGCACGACCCTGGCCGATGTGCGTCGCGTCTACAACAGCTACCTTGATGCGCAATTGCAGACCACCACTTCGCTCAACAGCGATGCAGCCGCATACGCCGGGCAGATCAGCCCGCTCGACGCCTTGCTGTCGGACAACAGTACCGGCATTGACGGCGCCCTGACCAAATTCTTCGCTTCGGTGCAGAACGTCAACGCCAAGCCGGGTGACGATGCGTCCCGTCAACTGCTGCTCAGCGATGCTCAGGCCTTGAGCAACCGGTTCAACTCAGTGTCCGCCCAGTTGACCGCGCAAAACGCGAGCATCAACGGCAACCTGGCGAACATGGCCGAACAGGTCAACAACCTGGCCGCCACCGTGGCGAATTTGAACCAGAAAATCTCCGAGGTTTCCAAGGCCGGCGGCATGCCGAACGACCTGCTGGACGCTCGCAACGAGACCGTGCGCCAGCTCTCCACCTTCACGGGTGCACAGGTTATCGAGCGCGACGGCAACCTTGATGTGTACCTGGGCAGCGGCCAGCCGCTGGTCATGGGCGGTACTGCCAGCACCCTGCAAGTGGTGCCGAGCCTGGCCGATCCATCGCGCATGGGTATTCAGCTAAATCGTGGTTCGAGCATTGTCGACATCACCTCGGTGATGACCGGTGGCGAGATCGGCGGTCTTCTGCGCTATCGCAGTACCGTACTGGATCCGGCCATGAACGAACTGGGCCGAGTGGCCCTGGTCGTCGCCGATCAGATGAACAATCTTCAGGCCCAAGGCATCGACAAGAACGGAGCGTTCGGTTCGAACCTGTTCAATAGCATCAACAGTGCCGCACAGATGGCCAACCGCAGTGTCGCCACCGTCGGCAACAGCGCAGGTTCCGGCAACTTCGATGTGAGCATCGAAGACAGCGGCAAGCTGACCATCAACGATTACAAAGTCACCTTCATCAGTGGCACCAACTACACCGTGCAGCGTCTGCCGGAAGGTACGTCCATGGGCGCTTTCAGCACCCTGACCACGCCGCCGATGATTGATGGTTTCTCGTTGAAGCTCAGCGGTGGTACGGCCGCCGCCGGTGACACCTTCAAGATCACGCCGACCCGCAACGCGGCGACGAACATCAAAACCGAGATGACCGACTCCAATCGTCTGGCTATCGCGGCTCCGTTGAGCGCGGCGATCGCGCCGGGCGGCAGCGGCACCTTGAGCATCTCGTCCAGCGGCCAGCCAACCCTGACCACGCAATTCGATATCTCCGATCCGGCAACCACCCAGGCCATGCAGAACGGTCTGATGAACTCGACACCGGTCAAAGTCGTGTTCGGGGCTTCTGGTGGTGCGACCCAGACTTATCAGATGCTTGATGCCCAGGGTACCGTCCTCAGCAGCGGCAACATTGTACCGAACCAGAACAATACGCTGAGCCTGAGTATTCCACTGGTTGATGCCAGTGGTGCGGCGATCATGGATCCGGGTCCACCGTCCGTACAGCGTACAGCAGCATTTGACATGACCATTGCCGGCTCGCCGGGCACGGGATCAGCGATCAATATCTCGTTCGCTCAAGCGGGTAGCCTGGACAATCGTAACGGTACGTCGCTGGCCGGATTGCAGACCAAACAGACCGTGGACACCGGCTCTGCCAGCAAAGGTGTTTCGCTGAGCGACGCTTACGGAAAACTGGTCGAAGGCGTTGGCTCCAAAGCGGCTCAGGGCAAACTGGATAGCGCGGCGACTGAAGCAATCCTGGCCAGCGCCAAGGGCGCCCGCGACTCGCTGTCGGGTGTAGATCTCGATGAAGAATCCGGCAACCTGGTCAAATATCAGCAGTACTACACCGCCTCTTCGCAGATCATCAAAGCTGCGCAAGAAATTTTCAGCACGCTGATCAACAGTCTTTAAGGAGTCGTAGCCCATGCGCATTTCTACCAGCCAGTTTTACGAGTCCTCGGCTGCGAATTATCAAAAGAACTTCGCCAACGCGGTGAAGAGTAGCCAGGAGGCCAGCAGCCTGGTTCGCATCAACACCGCTGCCGATGATCCGGTCGGCGCCTCGCGTCTGCTGCAACTGGGTCAGCAAGCTTCGATGCTGGATCAATACAACGCCAATACCAACACTCTCAAGGCGACTCTGGGTCAGACCGAGTCGGTGATGACCAGCATCAACAATGTGCTGCAGCGCGCCAAGGAACTGGCTATTGGCGCCGGTAACGGTACTTTTACCGACGCCGACCGTCAGGCCAATGCTGAGGAGCTGGGCCAGATCGAAGAGCAACTACTGAGCCTGATGAACTCCAAGGATGAAAACGGTACGTACATTTTCGCCGGTTCCAAGGGGGACACCGTCCCGTTCACGCGCAATTCCGACGGCACCTACAGCTACAACGGTGACCAGGTGACCCTTGACCTGCCGGTCGGCGATACCATGTCGATGGCCACTAACAGCACTGGCTGGGACGTATTCCAGCAGGCGATCAATACCAGCCGTAGCCAGGTCATCATGACCGCGCCGGCCGTAGATGATGGTCGCGTGACACTGTCCAACGGTCAGGTATCGTCGAACGTTACCTACGACAGCAAGTTTCGCAGCGGCGAGCCATATACCGTGACGTTCGTCAGCGGTACTCAGCTTAAAATCACTGACTCGAGCGGTACCGATGTCACCACCGAAGCCACTAAGAGTGGCGTTTTCGATCCGAACAGCGCTGTGGGGCAAGCCGTCAATTTTCGCGGTGTTGAGCTGAACCTGAACATCAACCTGCAGCCCGGTGATAACGCCGCTGCCTTGTTGCCTGGCCACAGCTTCACGCTCGCCTCCACGCCCGATACGTTTACGGCGACCCGTAGCGCGGGCAATCCGTCGGCTGCGCAGATTACGTCCGCCAGTATCAGTAACTCGGCGAATTACCACGCCAGCTTCCCGTCCGGATCGGCCATTCTGAAATTCACCAGTGCCACCGCCTTTGAGCTGTACGCGGCACCGTTGACCTCCACCAGCAGGCCGGTGTCCACCGGGAACATCGCAGGCAGCGTTGCCACCGCATCGGGTGTGAGTTTCACCTTGACCACCCCACCTGGTCCGTCTGCCAACGATCAGTTCAGTATTTCCGTCAATACTCACCAAACCCAGAACATTCTGGATACCGTGAGCCAGTTGAAGAGCGCGTTGAACGCACCAACCAATGGCAACCCGACCCTGATGCAGCAGCAACAAGCGTCCATTACCGCAGGCATCGCCAACCTCGCCAGTGGCAATGATCGGTTGTCCAGCGCTCTGAGTTCGGTGGGTGGGCGTGGCGCGGCTCTGGATACTCAAGCCCAGATCAACCAGAGTCTGAGCATGGCCAACACCCAGACCCAATCGTCGATCCGCGATTCCGATCCGGCAGCCGTGATGACACGTCTGACGTTGCAACAAACCATGTTGCAGGCCTCACAACTGGCGTTCAGCAAAATCACTCAGCTGGGCCTGTTCAACAAGATCTGAAGGCGCTGGGCGCGAAAGCGCCCAGCTGTCAGTCGCCAATACCAAAAGCCTTTTTTCAGCGGTTTCCGGGGCTCATCCGGCTGGGTGAGCATCGAACGCTTGAGTGTCCCGCCGTGAATCCAGTCTCGTTAGTCAGCCTCGTCATTCCCGCGTTCAACCCACGTTTTTTCGCCCGGGCTTTGCACAGTGCCCTGGTCCAGCAATACGCCAACCTTGAAATTATTGTGTGCGACGACAGTCGCGGTGATGAGATCCGGCAGGTTGTCGAGTCGCTGACGGGTGATACAGCGCTGCGCGTGCGTTATGTACGTAACCCGCAAACGCTGGGTTTTGTCGGCAACCTGCTGGCGTGCCTGGATGAGGCCAAAGGCGAATACATCAAGTTTCTCTGTGATGACGATCAGCTGACGCCTGCGTGCATCGAGCGCCAGGCGCAGGTGCTGGTCGAGAATGCGGACATCAATCTGGTACTGGCTCAGCGCATCTTCTGGGATGCCGACGACCACCCGTTGCCGTCGCGTCTGGAGAACATCAGGCTGTTGCCTCATTGCGGGATATTCAAGGGCGATGACCTGCTGTCGATTTTCGAGAGTTTTCCGGTCAACTTCCTGGGTGGCTTCAGTAGCGCCCTGTTTCGCCGCAAGGATGTGCAGGAGCTGTTGCCAGCCTTGACTCAGCCCGGCCATTGCTTTGTTGCGTCACTTGATTTGGCTTTGTACATCTGCCTGATGCGTCGGGGCAACATGGCGCAGCTCAACTACGTGTTGAGTCTCGAACGTCTGTATCCGGAGCGTTTGAGTCGTCAGCAACCGATGAAAGAGGCGGCGCTGCGGGAAAAGCACTGGCTGGTGCAAATGCTCAAGATTCGCGGTGGTGAGGATGCACCCGCGTCGGGTTGGGTTCGTTGCCTGCCATTGAGCCGTGCCAGCGAGGCACCACGTGTCTGGGATGAGCTGCCCATTAGTCGATCCCTGGGCACAGTCCGGGCCTACCAGGAATATCGGGTGGGCATCGCCAGCGAGAGTTTTTCCCAGCTTTACGCTCAATGGCTGGAAAGTCGCACGCTCAGCGACACTCAGCGACGTCTCTTGCCGGAAACCGTGGCCGGTTGGTCGCAGCATCCGAAAATCGTCCCGATCATCATTGATGACCAGGCCAGCCGTATCGGCCTGGATCTGACTCTTCAGAGCCTTGTCGGACAGCTCTATGCGCCGGACCTGATCCTGGTGTTGTCCAGCGCCTGTGCCGAAGCGAACCTCGATGAGCGGGTATTCAGCGTTCCGCTGCAGGACGACTGGTGTGGACAGCTCAATGCGTTGCTCGCACAACTCGACGGCGTTGACTGGTTCCATGTGCTGCGTGCCGGTGATCGTCTGGTAGAGCCGGCACTGTTGCTGCTGGCCGAGCGTATTGCTACGTCGCCAAGTGCGTTATGTATCTACGGCGATGAAGGCGGATTGATCGACGGTGAGTCGGCAGATCCGGTCTTCAAACCTGACTTCAATCTGGACTTGATGCGCAGTTATCCCTACGTCGGGCGATCCTTGGCGTTCCAGCGCGAGCGCTTCCTGGCGGCGGGCGGCTTCAATACGAGCTACGGCGAACTGGCGCCTCACGATGTGCTGTGGCGCTTGGTCGAAAATGACGGCATCAAAGTCATCGAACATATTGCCGAGGTGATGCTGGAGTCGACGCTCAGCCTCGCGCAGTGGCTGGCTCTGCCGCAAGTCATTGAGCTCAACCCGCAGATGGTGGGCGCGCATCTTCAGAGATTGGGCGTTGCCCATGAGATTCGCCAAGGCAGTTACACGTTGCTCAATCGTGTCGAATACCTGCACGCATCACGGCCGTTGGTGTCGATCATCATTGTCTGCCAAGACCAGTTGGCCGCCGTGCAGCGTTGTGTTGAAACGCTCCTCGAGAAAACCGTTTACAGTGAATACGAATTGCTGTTGATCGACAATGGCAGCGAATCACCGCAGACCCTCGAGTGGCTGAACGGCATGGCGCAGCTGGGAAGTGACCGGTTGCGGGTCAAAGCGTTTGCACAGCAAGGTAATGTTGCAGCAACGCGCAACTTCGCAGCGCAGCAGGCCATTGGTGAATACTTGCTGATGCTCGATCCCTACGCAGTGATTACCAGTGGAGACTGGCTGGATGAGTTGCTCAATCATGCGCAGCGTCCGGAAGTCGGCGTGGTCGGGGCCAAGCTGTTCAACCCTGACGGCTGCGTGTTGCATGCCGGTCTGATCCTTGGTCTGCATGGGCCGGCAAACTCGCCGTTTTTTGGTGACCCGCTGAATGCGGCGGGCTATATGCACCGCTTGCAGGTGGTTCAAGACATGAGCGCGATCGGTGCCGAGTGCCTGATGGTGCGCAAAGCGCTGTTCGAGAGTCTGGGGGGGTTCCAGGCGCAGGATTTTGCCTTGACCCTCAGTGAGGTGGACCTGTGTCTGCGGGTCCGTCAAAGCGGCTATCTGGTGGTGTGGACACCGTATGCCCAACTGGCCCTTGGGGCGCCGGCTGCGGCCGAATTGGATGCGGCCGAGCTGGCGGTTCGAAATCAGGAGCAGGAAACGTTTTACCGACGCTGGCTGCCCATCGTTGCCCGCGATCCGGCCTACAACCCTAACCTGATGCTGAATACGCTGGGGGGTTCCAGTTTCAGTCTGGAACCGGGCTTACGCACCGGGTGGAGCCCGTTCTCCACCCGGCAAGTGCCCAAGGTCCTGGCGCTGCCAGTCAACAACACGGCGGTCGGGCATTATCGGGCGATCCAGCCGCTGATTGAACTGGAGAACGCTGGCCGGGCCAGCGGGCGGATTTATTACGAGTTGCCGTCGATTGTTGAGTTCGAGCGCGAGTCCCCTGATGTCATCATTTTGCAGGGGCGCTACAGCGAAGATACGATCAACGAAATCGTCGCCTTAAAGCCCTACACTAATGCCCGAATGATTTTCGAGCTGGATGACTATGTCATCCAGGCGCCGAAGAAGAACCTGCACGTTCGCAATATGCCGGACCCTGTTGAAATGGAGCGCCTGGTTCGTCGCGCCATTGGCCTGTGTGATCGGGTGGTGGTATCGACGCAGCCGCTGGCCGATGCGTTGTCGTCCATGCATCACGACATTCGGGTCGTGCCGAATATGCTTGCCACTCACCTGTGGAGTGACCTGCGCAGTCAGCGTCGTACCTCGAAAAAGCCACGGGTTGGCTGGGGTGGCGGCACCAGCCACTCAGGTGACCTCGCGATTATCACTGATGTGGTTCGTGAGCTGGCCAACGAGGTGGATTGGGTGTTCTTTGGCATGTGCCCCGAAGAGTTGCTCCCTTACGTACATGAGTTCCATGGGGTGATCGACCTGAGCATCTACCCGGCGAAGCTGGCCAGTCTGAACCTGGACCTGGCGTTGGCGCCGCTGGAGTTCCATATCTTCAACGACTGCAAGAGTAACTTGCGTTTGCTGGAATACGGCGCGTGCGGCTACCCGGTGGTCTGTACCGATACCGAGGCCTATCGAGGTTATCTGCCTTGCACACGGGTGGCCAGTAACTCTACCAATGAGTGGTTGCAAGCCATCCGCATGCACCTGGCAGATCCGGATGCCAGCTACCGCATGGGCGACGAATTGCGCGAGGCGGTACTGCGTGACTTCATGCTGCGCGGTGACAACGTTCGTTATTGGGAGCATGGCTGGCTGGCCGATTGATCCATCCCTGATGCAGTCGCTGCCCAACGGTAGCGGCTGGC
>NZ_AKJS01000013.1 GCF_000282215.1 Pseudomonas sp. GM21 | reverse complement strand
CCGGTTTCATTAGACCACTACAGGTGCTCAATGGTCTGGAAAATATGTTCGCCCTTCAAGATTTCCACCACGTGCATCACGGCATCGGTCGTTACGGCAATGCTTCGTCCAACTATGGCAACGTGCTGAATATCTGGGATAAATTGCACGGAACCAGCAGCGGTCATCCCCATCGGCCTCAGGATGCCTATGGACTGCCGGTCGGAGTAAAGGTGGAATCCTGGTCCGTGCAACTGTTCTGGCCAGTATTGCGCGAGAAAGAGAAAAAACGCGTTACTGCAAAACCGCTGCGGCCAAGTTCGACAGCTGAATTGGCCGAGGCCAGGGCAGTAATTTATACCGCCGAGGGCATCGCCGTAGCGGTGCGATAGAAACGTTTCTGGCCTGAGCGGACTACCTCACTTAGTCCGCTTTGGGTCGTTTTCTGCCTCTCGCGACGGACAGGAAACGACCCAAAGGATCCGCTCAGAAGCGTCTTCGATCTCTGGACTATTTACATATCAATAGGGCTTATCGCCGATAATGGCCGCGCGCTCCATCATGCGATGGCAAGGCGGGCCAACGGATTAAAGCGGCAGTGTCGCCTTGCTCTCTCGGTAGGCGGCGGCCCAATCCGAGGGTGTCTTGCCGAACTGGCTGCGGAACCAGCGTGAAAAGTCACCGGCTGAGGAAAAGCCGAGGAGTTCGGCCACTTCGTACAATCGGCGTTTGCTGTTGGCCAAGTACTCTTCGGCGAGTTCAGCGCGCACAGCATTGATGATCTTTGTGACGCTTTCTCCCTCGACCGCCAAGTGTCGGCTAAGGGTACGTCGATGCATGCCAAGATGCTGGGCAATCCCATCGACAGAACACAGTCCGCTGGGCAGCAGCATCTTGACGATCTGGCGTACCCGCTGCGCCGGCTCGTCGCGCTGGGTAGTCAATTGCATGTCCAGCGATCGCTTTATTTCGCGATGCAATGCTGGGTCAGCCGCAGGAATGGGCATGTCCAGATCGCGCCTTCGGCAAACGATGGCATTAAACTCCTGGGAAAACTCAATGGCTGTGCCCAGCACGATTTCCCGGCGCATCCCCCAATCAGGATCGGTCGGCACGCTCGCCAAGCGCAGTGTTCCCCTACCCCATCGCTCATTGATGGAATCCAGCACGCCCATGACTTTCTCAGTCGCGACCGATTGAGACATGGAAAACAGGTCATCGGTGTACTCGCCTTTCTGGCAAAGGCTGAGCAGTAGCACCTCTGCTTTGCTGTACTTGAACCCTGGTTGGAACACACGATCAACAGCCTCTACCGCCGCCTACGTCATCAATCGAACATCATCAGTTGGGTAGCTTCGTCGACCCGGACTCGATCAATCACCTCACGGCCATATTTAGCCACCACATGAAAGAGGTCGTAGATCACTCGTGCGTTCGGGCAATGCTGGCGAACCTCCAGGTCAAACGCGGTGTTCATGTCCATCGCGACCGCTTCAATTTGAGCGCAACCTTGCGACCCCAGCTCTTCGAAGAACGGCCTGACTGCCGCTCGGCTGCGGCCTTCACCGATCCACAGCACTCGCCGGGTATCGGCATCCATGACAACGCTGGCGTAACGATGACCTTTGAATAACGCGAACTCGTCCATCACCAGGCGTGGTGGTTGCGCCTTGGGCAAAACACTCAACGCCACTTGCAAGGCTCGACGCTCCAGCAGCCGAACGCTATCCCAATGCAAACCAAATAGCTGAGCGACATGTAACGTGGGAAGGCGCTCGCAAGCTTGAATGACGGCATCGGCCAGACGGCGCGTCATCCGGGCATAGCGATCCAGCCAGCTGACGGCCTCCATACGTTTGCCGCAATCACGGCAACCGACACGTCTAAGCAACACGCTGAGGCGCACCACACGGCCGAGAATAGGCAAATCACGAATGACTCGTTGGCAGTACTAATGCGTGGTTGAACAAGGTTTTTGACAGCCGCCGCAGGATGGAAATCGGGTGGCCTGGGGTGTCAAATCAATCTGAAGGGCGTCGCCATCAGGCTTGATCGTGACGACAGAAAGCCCTCCAAAAAGGGAAGAAAAGTATTAATATCGGGCATAAGAACGCTGGTTTGTTAGATGTGTTTGCTCGCACGAACATCATCAACCAAATCGGCGTTTTTGTTTCTGTGTTTCGGGATTCCGTGAAGAACCTTATATGCGTTGTTGCTAAGCGCTGAAGGTGCATGCAGTACTAAATGTACTGTTTGCTCGCTGAAATTACATGCTCAACTCGCCCCCATCTATCCGGCTTCGTCCGAACCGCCTATCCGAACGTACCGGGCTTCGTCATAGAAGTTCGATTAATTAACCAAACGCTGACACCTTCATGAAAGCGACAGACGTTAATCACTCGATAGCTAGTTTCAGCAATGCGAACTGCGGTTCTGTAAAACAAAATGCGACTTTCATGCAATCCAGGTCAAATAAAAATGCACTTCCCCCTAATGTTTCTGAAGTAAAAATGAGACTTTCAACATACAAAGTCGCATCATTACTATCCGAAACAAAAACAGCTAGAAATTTCAGTCAGTTACAGTCGATCGCATTAATTCTCGATTGCCGCACCTAGAACTCCGAATTAACAAATTGAAAACTAGAGAACTAATTTTTTGAAAAAACGGTTTCCGTACTTTCGAGAAATTTTAGTTGTAGTCGGTCATTTATCGGTTTGGTCTCCCAAGCCACGTGTATCTACGTAGCATTAAAAGTCCGGAGAATCACCAGCCGATGATCGACGGGCTTTAGGTTGCTAGCCACAGAGCACAGAGCACAGAGCACAGAGACAGTGCTCACCCTCCCTCATTGGCTCCAGAGGTCATCGGCTTGGGCACATAGGCGGTGATGCCTGCATCGTGACAGGCCAGGATTTATTCGCTTTTGAAGTAACCTCGATCAGCCACCACCGACAACGTATCTGACGCCATCGCCTCGCGAGCCTGCTTGGCCATCGAGCTGAGTTGATCGCGGTCGGAACCGACGTTAGTCACCTCGTGCGCAACGATCAAATGGTGTTGAGTATCGACCGCTGTCTGCACGTTGTAGCCGACGATTCCTGTGCCGCGCGTCATCATGGAACGGGCGTCTGGATCGGTCAGTGAGACCTGTTTATCCGGCGATTCATTGAGCTGGATTTCGATCGCTTGAAGCTCCTTCATTTGAGTTTTGAGCTTGGCGATTTTCTCTTCCAGCCGCACTACGTCGTCCGCACGACCACGCCAACGCCCGGCACCGGCTGGCTGCAGCGTCCCGACGCGGCGCTGACGCGTGCCATCGCTGTAGAGAAAACGTTCGAGGATCAGCTGCTGGCCTTCTTCGCGGCTCTCGATTTGAACATGGAAACGCTTGACCACTTCACCCGAGCGATTCTGGAACAGACCCCGAGCCTGTACCGGCCTTGAGAAGAACGCCACGAGATCCAGCGTCGGTTGCTCTTGGGCGTATTGCTCCACGGCAACGCTTTGCACCTGCGCCGCATTGCGATTGTTTGGGCCATAGAACCTGCTTGACCTTACTACCGTGACAAGGTTGAGGATAAACCAAGGCCACAAAAAGCCGGATACATCAGTATCTCTACGACTATTTTTCGTGAGGAATCATCTATGAAATCCGTTGAGTTGCAAGTACAGGGCATGAGCTGCGGCTCTTGCGTCAAGCATGTAACCGAAGCGTTGCACGCACTCGATGGAGTCAGTGAAGTGGCCGTCGATCTGCAATCGGGTCGGGTGAAGGTCGGCGGTGATTCGGACTGCAATGTATTGCTTGCAGCCCTGGAAGAAGCTGGCTATCCCGCGCAGTCTTCGGCAAATGCCGTCCAAAAAGAGAAGAAAACCTCAGGTTGTGGCGGGAACGGCTGCGGTTGTTGCTGTCAGTAAGCGCTCTGTTTAAAACTGGAGAACCCCTGAAGACCAACCAGACAGGGCCTGTCGAAGCATCACAAGCCAATGGGTACTGCTCAAGCGCAGCACCAGTCGGGCTACCTTTTGCCAACCTTACGGAAATGTAATCACCGGCCTTCCGTTCATGTGGCATCTTGCGCGCTAGATAGCGGCTGGCACCGCACTCCTGAAGCGCACCCTGGCCGCACTGGGGCAGCGGATCCGCATTTGCCTGGATTCTGACTTATTGGAAACCCCTCCATGCATTCCAAAACATCAAGACGCACTTTCGTGAAAGCCTTGGCGGCAGGTGGGGTACTCGCGGGCTTTGGGCTGTGGCGCAACCCGGTGTGGGCCATTACCAGCCAGGGGCAGCCGAATGTGCTTGCCGATACTGATTTCGAGCTATCCATCGGTGAGATGGGGGTGAACTTCACGGGCACGCCCCGCACCGCCATGACCATCAACGGCAGCCTCCCAGGTCCGATACTGCGCTGGCGCGAAGGCGATACGGTGACGTTGCGGGTCAGGAACCGGCTCAAGGAAGACACCTCGATCCATTGGCACGGCATCATTCTGCCCGTGAATATGGACGGTGTACCGGGTCTGAGTTTTCACGGCATCGAACCGGGCGGCATGTACGTTTACTCGTTCAAGGTCAAACAGAACGGCACGTACTGGTATCACAGTCATTCCGGTTTCCAAGAGCAGGTCGGAGTTTATGGGCCTCTGGTCATCGATGCAAAAGCCCCCGAACCCTTCACCTACGACCGGGACTATGTGGTGATGCTCTCCGACTGGACTGATGAAGACCCTGAGCGGGTCATGAAAAAGCTCAAGAAACAATCCAGTTACTACAACATGCACAAGCGCACTGTCGGCGATTTCATTGATGACGTGAGCAAAAACGGTTGGTCTTCCACCGTCGCGGATCGAAAAATGTGGGCTGAAATGAAGATGAATCCCACGGATCTTGCCGACGTCAGCGGCGCCACTTACACCTACTTGCTCAATGGGCTGGCTCCCGACAGCAACTGGACAGGTATTTTCAGGCCTGGCGAACGGCTGCGTCTGAGATTTATCAATGGCTCGGCCATGAGCTACTTCGATGTGCGCATTCCTGGCCTGAAGATGACCGTCGTCGCAGCAGACGGGCAATACGTGAATCCGGTCAGCGTCGATGAGTTCCGCATTGCCGTAGCCGAAACCTTTGATGTAATTGTCGAACCCACCGGAAACGCATACACCTTGTTCGCCCAGTCGATGGATCGCACCGGTTTTGCAAGAGGTACGCTGGCTGTACATGAAGGGCTTTCGGCCCCTGTGCCGCCCTTGGATCCACGTCCGTTGATCACGATGAGCGACATGGGCATGGGTGATATGGCTGGCATGGATCACGGCAATATGACGGGCAAGGACCAGGACTCGATGCAAGGCATGGATCACAGCCAGATGCCAGACTCGACAAGCATGTCTGGCCACTCGATGCACAGCATGAACGGCACAGTTTCGATGGAGCCGCACCCGGCCTCGGAAGCGAATAACCCACTTATCGACATGCAGGCGATGAGCCCCACGCCGAAACTCAATGATCCGGGCATGGGACTGAGAAACAACGGTCGCCGGGTACTGACTTATGCAGACTTGAAGAGCA
Organism: Pseudomonas sp. GM21; assembly: GCF_000282215.1. Taxonomy (GTDB): domain Bacteria; phylum Pseudomonadota; class Gammaproteobacteria; order Pseudomonadales; family Pseudomonadaceae; genus Aquipseudomonas. Next base: position 44,089 of record NZ_AKJS01000013.1, on the reverse strand, counting down.
CCTTCCCGGATCCCGATGGCCGGGAACCGAGCCGCACCATCACCCTGCACCTGACCGGACACATGGAAAAGTTCTCTTGGTCTTTTGACGGTGTCAAATTCGCGGATGCCGAGCCGCTCCATCTCAAATATGGAGAGCGCATCCGAGTAGTTCTAGTCAATGACACCATGATGATGCACCCCATTCATCTGCATGGCATGTGGAGTGACCTGGAGGATGAAAACGGTGATTTCATGGTTCGCAAGCACACCATTGACATGCCGCCAGGCAGCAAACGCAGCTACCGCGTGACTGCCGATGCTCTGGGGCGATGGGCGTACCACTGCCACCTGATGTATCACATGGAAATGGGCATGTTCCGCGAAGTCCGTGTGCAGGAGTAGGAGCCAGACATGAACTTTCAACGAACCGCTAAACCGATACTCGCCGGCTTGGGCATCCTGGGGATGGGGATCATGCCGCTTGCGTATGGGGAGAACGAGCCGATGCAAGGTATGGACGGCAAACAGATGCAGGACATGGATCATTCCCAAATGCAGGGTATGGATCATTCCCAAATGCAGGGTATGGATCACTCCCAAATGCAGGGAATGAAACCCGCCGCGCCCCAGCAAAACCGTACACCTATCCCGGCGCTCACTGATGCTGATCGCGCAGCGGTGTTTGAAAGCCATGCCGGCCACCAGATGCACGACCGCTCGATCAACTCGTTTTTCCTGATCGATCAACTCGAATGGCAAGACGCCAATGAGGGCAGCGCACTGCGTTGGGAAGCGAACGGTTGGATTGGCGGCGACACCGATCGTCTTTGGCTACGCAGCGAAGGTGAGCGAACCAACGGCGTGACTGAAAGCGCTGAGCTTCAAGCGCTCTGGGGGCACGCCATCAGCCCTTGGTGGGATGTGGTCAGTGGTGTGCGACAAGACTTCAAACCTGGCGCACCCCAGACCTGGGCTGCACTTGGGCTGCAAGGCATGACACTTTACAACTTCGAAACGCAAGCCACCGCCTACCTGGGCGAGGCAGGCCAGACCGCGCTGCGGCTAAAGGGCGAATACGACATTTTGCTGACCAACCGTTTGATTCTGCAGCCCACTGCTGAAATGAACCTCTATGGCAAAAACGATCCACAACGTGCCACAGGCTCCGGACTGTCTGACACAGAGGTTGGCCTGAGACTGCGTTATGAAATACGCCCCGAGTTCGCTCCTTACATCGGCGTAACCTGGAACCACGCCTACGGAAAAACAGCGGATTACCTCCTTGAAGAAGGTGAAGAGCGCAGCGATACACGTTTTGTCGCCGGTGTGCGGATGTGGTTCTAAAACTGAGAGATACGTGCATCCCAACGCAACTCAAACAAAAAACCCCGATCCACGGCTCAGGCCGTTAGGAGCTTTGCATGTCACCTCTGAAAACCCTCATCACTGTTGCTGCACTCAGCACCGGTCTGTTGTTGAGTGGTGTTGCCCAAGCGCATCCAAAATTGCTGTCCTCTACCCCAGCCGAAGGCACTGCGGTGGCTGCACCAGCAAAAATCGAATTGAATTTCTCAGAAAATCTCACCACCCAGTTTTCCGGCGCAAAACTGATCATGACCGAGATGCCGGGTATGTCAGCGCACTCCCCCATGGGTGTCAAAGCCAGTGTCGCGGGCAGCGCCGATCCGAAAATGATGGTCATCACCCCGGCAGCACCGCTTCCACCCGGCACCTACAGGGTTGAGTGGCGCGCCGTATCTTCCGATACACACCCAATCACAGGCGCCATGACCTTTAAAGTCAAATGACCCATGGATGATTCAATCTACATCAGCCTTCGCTTTGCGCTCTATATCGACTTGATGCTGCTCTTCGGGCTGGCCCTGTTTGGCCTGTATAGCCTCAAAGGAAAGGAGCGCGCAGACGGTGCCGTATTGAACTTTGGGTCGTTGCTGGTAGGAACGGCAGTTATCGGCATACTGTTATCGATGACGGCCATGCTGCTCATGGCCAAGACGATGAGTGGTGTGCCCAGCGTCATGGAGCTGCATTACCACATCCTGCAAATGATGCTGATGGAAACTGACGTCGGGTTGACCTGGATGGTTCGAATAGCGGCATTGACAGTGGTGGTCATCGCCGCCCCGCTCAATCGTCGGGCACCGGCATTGAGCCTCTGGCTGGTCTCACTATGCGGGGCCATCGCCTTGGCGACGCTGGCCTGGACAGGACATGGCGCTATGGATGAAGGCAGTCGACGCTACCTGCATTTCACCAGCGATATCGCTCATCTTCTGGGTGCCGGCAGTTGGTTGGGCGCGCTCGCCGCATTCGCGCTTTTATTGCGCGCAAATAACCTCACTGGCGATCTGCAGATACGGTTGCTGGCTCGAACGCTGAGTGGTTTTGAATCAGCGGGGGCAATTATCGTCGCGACCCTGGCTGTCACCGGAATCATCAACTATCTGCTGGTTGTCGGGCCAGCATTCGAGACGTTGACCACTAGCACTTACGGGGCCCTGCTGTCTTTAAAGGTCTTCTTGTTTGCGGGGATGCTGGTATTTGCGGCGGTGAACCGCTTTCACCTGACCCCGCTGCTCGAGCGATCCATTCAGGCAGGTACTCACACCGTCGCCATCAACGCATTACGCCGCAGCATGATTCTAGAGTTCTCGGTCGCGGTTATCATTATGGGCCTGGTTTCCTGGCTCGGCACCCTCAGCCCTGAGATGGAGATGGAGATGGAGATGTCAGCTGAGTAGGGGCTCTCATTGAGTACCTTTGTTGTCTCCCTACACTCGGTGCAGAGTGCCTCCCATTTTTTGGTCTCCAAAGGAGCCCGCTATGCCCTTAGGTAAACGTGAACTTGCACGGATTGAGCGCCGTTTAATTACAACGCTTACCGATGCATGCGAGACAGCAAAAGGTGAGATCAAAGGCTTTACCTGGCTTACCCACACAGCAGATTTGAATGCGCTGCCTGAAACCTTGAAGGTGACCTGGGTATTCGAAACGCTAGCCGAAAAAAAGCTCGCCCAGGCTAACGCGAAGGCGCGGATCTTTGAGCTAACAGCGATCGCGCTAAACGAGGCAGGCGTTGATTGGGGCCCATCAGATCACACCGTCCGATTCGACTCTGAGGAGGAGTGCCAACGCATCCATGGTGGCGATTGGCAGAAACGCCTGGCGCAATCACGCGTGACCAAAGGTTTTTGACGATGGCTAAAGAAATCTAAAATCCATGCATTTCGGTTTGCCAGTTGAGCGGCGATCTTTGTGTGAGCTGCGGACGTAGCAAGGAAGACATCAGGAAGTGGAAACGCATGAAGCGGCCTGAGAAAATGGCCGCGGTGCAAATATCGAACCTCTCCCGAGGTGATAGGTCTGCTCCTGTATAACTCCTCGGAAATAATCCCATGTCCGCGCAACACACCCTTGTCGTACTCGCTCGGGGCGGATATGCCGCTCGAGGTGTTCTGTATCTGATCATAGGTATCTTCGCTCTCCTGGCGGCTCAAGACTCGACAAAACCGAAGGACAGTCACAAAAGCCTTGAGGCGTTGTTAAGCCAGCCATTCGGATATGTCCTGGTCGGGCTAGTGGTGGCTGGTTTGCTAGCCTTTGCCGGGTGGCGCGTGCTGCAAGCAATTGGCGATGTCGATCATCACGGTACGAAACTCAAGGGATTGGTGATTCGTGCAGGTTTGTTGGCGGGAGGTTTGGTTAATGGCGCTCTTGCGTTTTTTGCATTGGGCCTACTCATCACCGGAGTTAGGAGTTCAGGCAGTTCCGGAGGTGGGGAGACAAAGGATTTACTGGCGCATCTTTTGTCTTGGGATCATTCAAACGTGTTGGTTTACCTCGTGGCGCTCGTCCCACTAGGCGTAGGTATTGCTCACATCATCAAGGGATGGAAGGCTTCGTTCGAGAAGTACTTTGAGGCTGACGAAGACGTGATGCGCTATATACGCCCGGTGTCTCGGATTGGACTCATAGCCCGAGGTGTGGTGTTTATTGAGATAGCGCTGCTACTGGCGATCAGCGGCTCCCGTTATAAAGCCATGGATCCTCCTGGCATGAAGGAAGCCCTCGATGCTCTCCAGAACCTGCCAGCCGGAGGTTTGATTCTGATGGTAATGGCTTTGGGGTTGATTGCCTTTTCGGCTTACTGCTTTTCTGAAGCCGCTTGGCGCAAAATAAACATGGATGTGCCTGGGGTACCGACATCATAGTCGCTACGTGATGCTGGTGTAGGTTGCCGGTAACACGCCGAGGCGGTCATCAACCCCTGATCGAAAACGCCCATGAGCTCCACCAGAACTTTGCAATCGCTGAGGTGAGAAGGAGCGCCGGCATCATTCCGTTCCCTGCGGTGGATCGGTCTGAAACTCTCGCTAATCGCATCGTCCCCTGCCCCATCGTCCATTGATGGCATCCAAAACGCCCATCACTTTCTCAGTCGCTTCATGCTGAGAGATCGAAAAGAGATCTTCGGTGTACTCGCCCTTTTCAACGGAACGTCCCGCTAGAAGCTATTGCTGAATCTTTATCACAGGCCTGCGCACTACTCGATGGGTAATCAATCCAGGCACCGTGCACTAAAGTGAAACCATACCCTCCAGGAATAAATAAAAATGACGGATGTAACAATAGTGTGAGCATTTCCAGTCCTCGCGCCGCCCGGGCGATCAATGCGCTGCCCGGCGAATTGCTCCCTGCATTCGCCGGTTTTGCTTTGTTCCTGTGCCTGTTCGGTGGTTATTTCATGTTGCGGCCCATTCGCGATGCGATGGGTATCCAGGCCGGCGTCGACAATCTTCAATGGTTGTTCACAGCGACGTTCGTACTGATGCTGGTGGCCGTGCCGCTTTTCGGCTGGCTCAACTCCGTAGTGCCGCGCGCGCAGTTCGTCGACTGGGTCTACGGTTTCTTCGTGCTTAATCTCGTTGGCTTCGCGTCAGCATTCGCTCGGCACCCTGACAGCGTGTGGCTGGCCCGCACTTTCTATGTATGGATTTCGGTCTACAACCTGTTCGTGGTGTCAGTCGCCTGGAGCCTGATGGCCGATGTGTTCGACAGAGCCCAGGCGCGGCGCCTGTTCGCCTTCATCGCGGCGGGTGCCAGCGTTGGTGGTCTTCTTGGGCCAGCGGCCAGTGCGCTGCTGGTCAACTTTCTGGGTCAAGCCGGGCTGGTACTGGTGAGTGCGCTCCTGTTGGTGCTCGCGTTGGCGTTCAAGCGCTACCTGATGGCCTGGCGGGCATCAGGCGGTGCCGGAAGACCCGGCGCGGCGCCTGGCGAAAACCCACAGCGGCCGGTGGCGGGCAACCCCTTTAGCGGCCTGACCAAGGTGCTGCGCTCGCCTTATCTGCTGATGGTCTGCCTGTTCGTGGTGCTGTTGGCCACCACCAGCACCTTCCTGTATTTCGAGCAGGCCCGGCTGGTCTCGCAACGTTTCCCGACGCGCGAAGAACAGGTACGCGTGTTTGGGATGATTGACTTCGCCGTACAGGCCGGCGCACTGGGCTCGCAGCTGTTCATTACAAGCCGCCTGGCTCAACGGTTTGGCCTGAGTAGCTTGCTGGTAGTGGTTCCCGGCCTGGTGTGCGCAGGATTCATTGGCCTTGCCTTGGCGCCCAGTTTCGCCATGCTCGCTGGCGTGATGATCGTGCGCCGTATTGGGGAGTACGCTTTTGTCCGCCCTGGGCGCGAGATGTTGTTTGCGCCACTGGATGCCGAAACCAAATACAAGGCGAAGAACTTCATCGATACCGTAGTTTACCGGGCGGGTGATGCTGTCAGCGGTTGGGCCAAAAGCTTCCTTGACCTGCTGGGACAGGGTGCCGTGTTGGCCGCTGTGGTGGGCGCGCTCTGCGCGGGCGTGTGGGCGTTGACAGGTTGGTATCTTGGAAGAGAGCGGGTACTTGCCGGTGCCATCGGGGCACCCGATACCGACAAGTAACCCGATGCGGCGCGACTCCCCTCTCAACGACAAGTAAAAACAGTACAAAACCCCTGATCGCTTTAATGCCCGCGAATATAGTGCTCCAGTTGCCGGATCAGGTCGGCCTGCTCGACGATGGCTTCTTTCACCAAATCACCAATCGACAAGAGGCCAATCAGTTGATCGCCTTCCACTACCGGTAAATGGCGCAGATGACTGTCGGTCATGACCACCATGCAACGCTCGATGCTCTGCTGACTGTCAGCCGTCACGACCGGTGCGCTCATGATGGCCCTGACCGGCGTACCGACCGAAGAGCGTCCCTGTAGAACGACCTTGCGCGCATAGTCGCGTTCGCTGATCACGCCAACCACCTGCCCGTCCTCTATTACGGGTAGAGCCCCCACGTTCTTTTCAGCCATCATCTTCAGGGCTTCAAGTACCATCTGATCTGGCGCGATGCTATGTACCTGCTGGTTTTTCATGACCTTCAGTTTCAGCAATTGTGCGGCTGTTTTCATACACACCTCAGAAGATGATTACGATTTAAGAAGCAAAAAAAACGCCTGAAACCCTTCGGTTTCAGGCGCCTTTGCCTGTTCTTTTACGGTGTTGGCAGACTTCCCTGCCCTGTATCCATGACCTGTTCGACCCATCGATCGTCGTTGATCGAGGGGCTGTCCGGTGGAATACGTTCCAGGTGGACCTGCTGCAAACCTTGCAGCCTTTGTGCCAGTCGGTAGTTGAGAGATTTCATCGGTGTGGAGGCTTTGGCCAAGGGGAACAAAGCTAGACGTGTTTGCTAATGGAGGCTTCGTGTTCTGCTTCTAGCTGGTGCACGTTGTCATGCATGGCGCTTTACAAAAGTGCAGAAAGGACAAAAAAGGCGCCCGGTCATTGCGCCCTGCTCTATGGAGCAATGACCGGTAAGCGATGCGGGTTATTTTTGCGTGACTAACGCTTTACGCGCCGCCGTTTCGCTTTTCATTGCGGCCATTTCACGTTCACAGGCTTCTGCATCGAACGAGTTGTCCCATTTGGCAATTGCGATGGTGCCGATACCGTTGCCAATCAGGTTGGTCACAGCGCGCGCTTCGTTCAGGAACCGGTCGATGCCCAAGAGCAATACAAGGCCTACCAACGGAATGGAGTGGATGGTTGTAAGCGTTGCCGCCAGTGTTATGAACCCGGCACCCGCCACGCCAGCGGAGCCTTTGGAGGTCAACAGGAACACGCCCAACAGGATCATCTGATCCATAAACGTCAGTGGCGTATTGGTTGCCTGTGCGATAAAAATCGCCGCCATGGTGAGGTAAATGCAGGTGCCATCCGCATTGAAGGCATATCCGGTTGGCAGCACCATGCCCACCACTGACTTCCTGCAGCCCAGCTTTTCAAGTTTCACCATCATTCGCGGAAGCACCGCTTCAGTCGAGCAGGTTCCAAGCGTGATCAGAATCTCGTCCTTGAAGTAGCGGAGGAACTGAAACAAAGGCATTCCTGACCATCGAGCAACGGTCCCCAGCACTATCACAATGAATATCAAGGTGGTGACGTAGAGTGCAATCAGCAACTGCCCAAGTGACAGCAAGGTACCAATGCCGTATTTGCCGATAGTGAACGCCATACCTGCCCCGGCACCCAGCGGAGCCAGGCGCATAACCATTGCCACGATCTTGAACAACCCTTGCAGAAACAAGTCGATGGTATTGATCAGCGGTTTGCTGGTTTCGCCCATTTGAACGAGGGCAACGCCCATCAAGACCGAAAGCAGAATGACCTGAAGCATGACGCCATTGGAGAATGCGCCAATGAAGGTACTCGGGATTATGTTGAGAAAGAATTCGATTGTCCCGCCCTGCTCACTGGCGGCCTGGCTGTACTTGGCGATAGCACTGGCATCAAGCGTATTGGCGTTGATATTCATCCCGACGCCTGGCTTTACGACATTGACCACAATAAGGCCGATGACCAGCGCAATGGTGGAAAGGATTTCAAAGTAGATCAGCGCTTTGACGCCAATACGTCCGACTTCCTTGATGCTGCCCATCTTGGCGATACCAACGACGACGGTACCGAAAATGATAGGCGCCAACAGCATTTTGATGAGCTTGATAAAGCCATCTGCAAACGGTTGGAGCTTGGCTCCGATTTGCGGTTCAAAGTGACCGATTGCTGCACCGATGATGATACCGATCAGCACCTGCACATACAGTTGGCTGTACCAGCGAGACTTGGAGATTTCCACGGGAGCACCTCATTTTATTTTTGTGATGGGCGTGTGGCGTGGCGTCAGTGAGTGACGCCTGATAACGGCGGCCTCTTGCAAGAGACCACCGTTCGAGGGTTATCAGCCTTCGCCCAACTCGCGCATCACGGCGTACAAGGCGGACTTGGCTTCGAAGCCGACACCCGGAATATCCGGCAAACCGACGTAACTGTTCTCCACACGAATACCGTCAGCAAAACCGCCAAATGGCTGGAACACGTCCGGATAGGATTCGTTACCGCCCAGGTGCAGGCCTGCGGCGATGTTCAGGGACATCTGATGGCCCCCGTGCGGAACAACGCGGCGTGACGACCAGCCCATTTCTTCCATGACTTTCAGGGTGCGCATGTACTCGACCAGACCGTAGGACAGCGCACAGTCGAACTGAACGAAGTCGCGATCTGAACGCATGCCACCGTGGCGCAGCAGGTTCCGGGCATCTTGATGGGAGAACAGGTTTTCACCGGTGGCCATCGGCAGGTCGTAATGATTAGCCAGCTCTGCCTGCAAGGCATAGTCGAGCGGATCACCTGCTTCCTCGTACCAGAACAGGTTGTAGGGTTTCAGCGCTTCGGCATAGGCAATGGCGGTCTGTTGATCGAAGCGACCATTGGCATCGACGGCCAGGCGACGGCCATCACCCACGACTTTGAGTACCGATTCGATGCGACGAATATCGTCGGCCAGTGGCGCAGCGCCGATTTTCATTTTGACCACGTCATACCCGCGATCCAGATAACTGCGCATCTCGTCTTGAAGCTTGGCGTCGTCTTTGCCCGGGTAGTAGTAACCGCCGGCGGCGTAGACCCAGACTTTGTCGTCAGCCACACCGTTGCGATAACGGTCAGCCAGCAGGCGATACAGCGGCTTGCCTTCGATCTTGGCGACGGCATCCCAGACTGCCATGTCGATGGTGCCGACGGCAACCGAGCGCTCGCCATGACCACCTGGTTTTTCGTTGGTCATCAGAGCTTTCCAGATGGCGAACGGATCCAGGTTGTCGTGCTCTTTATCGAGCAGGGATTCCGGGTCGGCTTCGGTGATCCGTGCCAGGAAGCGATCACGCATCAACGCGCCTTGACCATAGCGACCGTTGGAGTTGAAACCGTAGCCGATAACAGGTTTACCATCGCGAATCACATCCGTGACGACAGCAACGACCGAGCAGGTCATTTTCGAAAAATCGATGTAGGCATTGGCGATTGGGGAAGCGATAGAAACGGTTTTTTCACGGATGTCGACGATACGCATGACGGGTTCCTCTTGTTGTTGGTGGCCCCACGTTATGCTTTGCGATGACACCCGCCCAATGCTATTAATGCCGCGCCCTATGCACAGGAGGCATTGCCCTTGGAACTCGTTTGGCTCGAAGACCTTTCAGCGCTTGCGGAGTACGGCAGCTTTGTTCGTGCGGCTGAAGCGCGGCACGTGACTCAGCCGGCATTCAGTCGCAGAGTCCGGTCACTGGAGAATTGGATGGGCGTGGAGTTGTTCATTCGCACGCCACAAGGAGCGACGTTGACCGAGGCCGGGAAGCAAATTTTGCCCAGTGCCCAGGAGACTGCCAGGCGCTTGTACCGAATGCGCAGCGAAGCCCAGGAAGTGGCGGGAATGGCTGCCAAGACTCTGCAATTCGCTGCAACCCATTCGCTATCGTTCACGTTCTTCCCGAGATGGCTAAGAAGCACAGAAAATGGAGCCCCCATTGAGGCTGTCCGACTGCACTCCGACAGCATGGCGGTCTGTGAGCAGATGCTTATTCAAGGGCAGGTGCAGTTTCTGCTTTGTCATCGTCACCCGGATGTTCCTCCGCTGTTAGCTGCCGATCAGTTCATAGGCAAAAAGGTCGGCGAGGATGTGCTTGTTCCACTGGCAAGCGCTGCGGCCAACTTTGGCGATTCACCCGCATCGCTGCCCTACCTGGCGTATACCCAAGAGTCCGGATTGGGCCGAATCGTCGCTCACCGACTGCATGGCAAGGAAGATTACCTTCACCTCAAACCACTTTTCAGCAGCCACCTGGCGGCGGTGCTGATGTCCATGGCCCTGGAAAGCAAAGGCGTGGCGTGGTTGCCCAAGAGCCTCACCGAACAGGAAGTAACGGATGGGCGCTTAGTCAGAGCGCTGGACGAAAGCTGGGATATCCCGCTGGAAATTCACCTGACGCGGCCAACGGCTTCAATCAGTCCGTCTGCGGAAGAGTTCTGGGCCAGGCTGGGAAGCGGCTGAGAGTGCTGATCGATTAGTTCCATATTCAATGACTAGAGGCCGAAATGATCGAATGGGCAATGCACCTGCTACTGGGCGCAGCGATAGGTACCTTGGGTGGGATTTTCGGGATTGGTGGTGGACTCATCGCTATCCCTGCGTTGGTATTGATGTTCGGGATGGATCAGCAAATAGCTCAGGGGACGACTCTAGTCATGGTTGTCCCCAACGTGACGCTCGCGATGTGGCGTTACCACCAACGAACCCGAATCTTGTTGCGTCATGCAGCGCCGTTGGCCACGGCAGGTTTGGTTTTCGCATGGTTGGGTTCCCTTATTGCCGTGGGCCTGGATCCTGATGCCATGCGGACAGCCTTTGCCATCTTCATGCTGGTGCTGGCCGCATACACCTATTTGCAGATGTATCTTCGTAAGCCGCCGCCCAGCGCTGAGCTACGCCATCCTTGGCCATGGCTGATGGTTCTGGGGTCGGGCTCCGGCATTCTGGGTGGCTTTTTTGGCTTAGGAGCATCAGTGCTCGCCACCCCCGTTTTATCCACCGTCTTTGGTGCTACACAGGTGGTCGCGCAGGGTTTATCCCTGGCCCTGGCCGTCCCCAGTACGGGGGTTACCCTGATGACTTATGCCTTACATGAGCATGTCGATTGGCACATTGGCATCCCAATGGCGCTAGGTGGACTACTGAGTGTCAGTTGGGGTGTCAGGCTCGCTCACGCTTTACCCGAAAAATCACTTCGCACAGGGTTTTGCTTGTTTCTAGTGCTCTGCGCTGCGTTGATGATTTTCAAAGCTTGAAGCTTATTGGGCGCTACAGTTCTATTCCGATTGCTCACACTTCGTGTTTAACGCGTTCACTTTCATGGTCTTGATGCGCGATGAGGGATCAATATGCTGTAGGCATGTTGAACCCGTGATCACGAACAAGACAGAGAAAGAACCCAGCCATGAACAGCCCTCGAACGCTCTACCAGAAGCACATCGATAGCCACACGGTTTGCCCGCTTGATGATCAAGGCCATGTGCTTCTTTACATTGATCGCCAAGTCGCCAACGAATACACCAGCCCCCAGGCGTTCAGCGGTTTGCGCGAAGCAGGTCGTAAAGTCTGGCGCCCGAGCGCTACGCTGGCGGTGGTCGATCATGTGAATCCGACTGCGCCGGTTCGTATCGCAACCATGCCTGATGCGGGTGGCGCACAACAGGTCTCGTACTTCGAAGAAAACTGCCGCGACTTCGGAATCGAATTGTTTGATGTACTCGACAAACGTCAGGGCATCGAACATGTGGTAGCGCCCGAGCAAGGTTTCATTTTGCCGGGCATGGTCGTCGCTGCAGGTGATAGCCATACCACGACCTATGGTGCGTTGGGTGCGTTCGGATTCGGCATCGGCACGTCTGAAATCGAGCACCTGCTGGCCTCGCAAACCCTGGTTTATAAGCGTTTGAAGACCATGCGAGTCACGGTACAGGGACTGCTGGGCACCGGCGTCACGTCCAAAGACATCATCATGGCGCTGATTGAAAAAATCGGCGCTTCGGGTGCCACCGGATATGCAATCGAGTTCGCTGGGCCGGCGATCACCGACCTCAGTGTCGAAGCCAGAATGACGATCTGCAACATGGCCGTCGAGGCAGGCGCCAGGGGCGCGTTCATGGCACCGGACGACAAAGTCTTGGCCTATCTGCAAGTCAAACCACGCGCACCTCAAGGCGAATTGTGGAAGCAGGCGGTTCAAAAATGGAAAGAACTGTATAGCGATGAAGGCGCTGTCTTTGATCGGGAAGTGGCACTCAATGTTAATGATCTGGAGCCCATGGTCACCTGGGGCACCAGTCCTGATCAGGCAGCACCGGTGGGTAGTCATGTCCCCGACCCTGCTGCCCAACCTGATTTGATTTTACGCCAAGGCATGCAGCGTGCCCTTGACTACATGGGCCTGGAGCCGGGCATGCCGCTCAGCGATGTGGTGATCAGTCACGCATTTATTGGTTCATGCACGAATGCACGGATCGAAGACTTGCGAGACGTTGCGCGCGTCGTGCGCGGCAAGCGAGTGTCTGCGCATGTACGGGCAATGATTGTTCCTGGCTCGACGCTGGTTCGTAACCAGGCTGAAGACGAAGGTCTTGCGCAGATTTTTCTGGATGCCGGTTTTGAGTGGCGGCAATCAGGTTGTTCAATGTGTTTGGCCATGAATGACGATGTCCTGGCTCCAGGAGATCGCTGTGCATCGAGCACCAACCGCAACTTCGAAGGTCGTCAAGGCGCAGGCGCGCGTACACATTTGATGAGCCCGGCCATGGTCGCCGCTGCCGCTATCACCGGCCACCTGACAGACGTTCGCTCTTTCGCTTTGGAGGCTTGAAGCATGCAACCTTTCGACACAGTAAGTGGCGGTGCCGCCCCGTTTCTCGCATCCAACATCGATACCGACGTCATCATGCCCAAACAGTTCCTCAAGGGGATCGATCGCAAGGGACTGGATCGGGGCCTGTTTTTCGACCTGCGTTTTCTTGACTCAGGCGAGCCCAATCCCGAGTTCATCCTTAACCAGGCCGCCTGGATCGATGCTGCGTTTTTGGTGGTAGGCCCGAACTTTGGGTGCGGGTCGAGTCGCGAGCATGCGGTCTGGGGTTTAAAGCAAGTGGGCATCAGAGCGCTGATCGGCACCAGCTTCGCCGGGATTTTCTACGACAACTGCCAGCGCAATGGTGTGTTGGCGATTCAGCTTTCGGAAACTCAGCTGAAGCAAGTTGCAGCCGTCATCAGTAACCCGGTGACGGCGCGCATCAGCGTGAATCTGCCAGAACAAACGATTGAATTGGCTGAAGGCACGCTGATTCCCTTCGAAATCGACGAGCTGCGCAAGCAGTCCCTGCTTCTGGGACTGGATGCGATTGGCGCCACGCTGCAACGTGCCGAGCAAATTCGAAGTTTTGAAACTCGGCACCTGGCGGAAAATCCCTGGTTGAGCTGATCAAAAATGCCTGGCGGCAGTTCACACGCTTGAGCCTGCCGCCTTGGCGTCAACCAACGGATAGATCACGCAAGTACTCTTCCAGAAACTCGACGCAGATACGCAACTTTGCCGATTCGCTTAACCGGGTTGGATAGACGGCCCAGACATTGGCGCTCTGGGTGTACTCATCAAGCACTTGCACCAGTCGGCCCTGCTCCAACATGGGTTTCACATCCCACATCGAGCGCAACAGGATCCCGCCACCGCTCAACGCCCACTCCAATACAATCTCGCCACTGTTTGAGGACAGCGGGCCGCTGACATGTATGGACTCCTCCCGCCCGTCCTTCGTCAGGTTCCACACGCCGAAGGCGTTATTGCGTTCTTTCAGCACCAGGCAATCGTGGTGTTTCAAGTCATCCAGCGAATGTGGCGTGCCCCGTCGTTCCAGATACGCGGGTGTCGCGCACAACACCCGGCGATTACTGACCAGCTTGCGTCCCAAGTGTTGACCAGGAAGATCATCCCCCACTCGAATCTCCAGGTCGAAACCCTCACCGACGATATCGACAACGCGATCGAAGACGTCCAGGCGGATATCGAGCTTGGGATAAGTCTGTGACAGCTTGCAGATTGCCGGCGCAACATGGTTTCGCCCGAAACCAAAGCTGCTGCAAATATGCAACGAGCCCATGGGCTGGTGCCGGGCCTCGGAAATTTCACCGACAAAATCATCGAAATCCCCCAGTAATTTCTCGGCCCACCCCCTCACCCGCTCACCATCATCGGTCAACGCAATACGCCTTGTCGTGCGATGGAGCAGCCGTGTCGAAAGCGTCGTTTCGAGCACCGATATACGTTTGCTGATATACGCCGGCGAATAGCCCAGCTCTTCGGCAGCGCTGGCGAAGCTGTTTTTGCGAATGACAGTAAGGAAAACCTTGAGGTCTTCAGGCAAGGGGAATTGGTCACGTTTCGTGTTCATACACCGCATACTTCCGCTGTTTATCACGCTATTTATGAAGGATACCATCGCAATACCGAGTGGCAAACAAAGCCCGGTTAACCGTGGTTTCTGAATCCTCGATAAAAACAACATGAGGAAAATAGCATCATGAACAATTCATATGAGCAGCCCCTGAAAGTCGATAGCACCCGTGATGTCGGTATTCTGCAACGGCTGCGTAGCCTATGCGCCTACGAAATCGGTGTTATCCCTCTGCCGATATTTCTCGGCATCGCCTTGATCGTCTTTCTCTCGGCGCACTGGGGGTTCCTGCCCAAAAACATGATCGGTGGACTTGCCGTCATCATGACGATGGGCGTGTTTTTCGGTCAATTGGGTTCGCGTCTGCCGCTACTGAAGGAAATAGGTGGAGGCGCCATTCTGTGCTTGATGTTGCCGTCGGTGCTGGTGTTCTACGGCTTCTTCGGGGCCGCCACGATTGACGCAACCAAAATGCTGATGAAGGAAGCCAACTTCCTGTATTTCGTCATTGCCAGCCTGGTCGTCGGCAGCATTCTCGGGATGAGTCGCTTTATTCTCGTTCAGGGCATGATCCGCATGTTCATCCCCTTGCTCGTCGGTACCCTGGCCGCGGTGGGCAGTGGGCTGCTTGTAGGCAAGCTCGTCGGCTACAGCTTCTACCACACCTTCTTTTTCATCATTGTTCCGATCATTGGCGGGGGGATTGGTGAAGGGATCCTGCCACTGTCGCTGGCCTACTCAGCGATCCTCGGTGGCACGCCGGACATCTACGTTGCTCAATTGGCGCCCGCCGCTGTGGTCGGCAACATTGCTGCGATTATCTGCGCTGGCTATCTGGCTCGTCTGGCGCTCAAACGCCCGCACCTCAATGGCGAGGGGTCATTGATTCGTGCCAAAGACGAAAATGACAAATTCCAGGTCAAGGAAGAGAGCAGCTCGGTTTTCGATTTCAGACTGATGGGGGCAGGCGTTTTGATCATCTGCGCCTTCTTTGTCCTGGGCGGTCTGCTTGAGAAAGTCGTGGGAATCCCCGGCCCCGTCATGATGATTCTTGCTGCCGTACTCTTTAAATACGCCCGTGTTCTGCCCGAAAAACTGGAAAAAGGTGCAAACAGTTTCTACAAACTGGTTTCCGCCGCCTTCATCTGGCCAGTCATGATCGGCCTGGGCATGCTGTATGTCCCACTGGACAGCGTCGTAAAAGTCTTTTCTTTCGGTTACGTTCTGGTCTGCGTGTCGGTCGTGGTCTCGATGACCGTCGCAGGTTTTTTCATCGGCAATCTGATGAAAATGTACCCCATCGAATCGGCCATCGTGACCTGCTGCCACAGCGGCCTTGGAGGCACTGGCGATGTAGCGATTCTGTCAGCGTCCAATCGTATGTCGCTGATGCCATTCGCACAGATCTCTACGCGCATCGGCGGTGCTTCGACAGTTATCCTGGCGACCATTCTGTTGCGTATTTTTGCTTGATAGCGAGTGCATAAAACCGATACATAAATCTTTGATCAATCAAAGTGGCGCTCCCCTTGCGGTGAGCGCCATTTTTGTTTTATTCGGAATACTCAGCCGTTCGACCGTTGCTCGTTTTTAGGCATGTGCACCTGTAATACATCTTGCAATAACTCATCTCGCGTCTTCCTGGCGCGAAGACACGGCTGGACGCCAGTCAAACCGCCAAGCCCTTCTACTCATGAGCAGAGCACATGACTGTATGAGCGAATATTGCAAAAACTTTCTGCAATCATGGTGATCTCTCTATTTGAAGAGTACTGGCTGTTGCGTTGCCTAGCGGACAGCAAAGATCCGCACTGCAATGCCGCCGGAAACTTAACCGCTGCCGCTTATTTGGGACTTCAATCAATGAATGATCTCAGACTGCCAATCGCTATGGACCCTGGTGATCCTCAGGTTTCATCGTGGCCAACTTCGGTCGCCGCATTAGCCGATGGATCCCTGTGAATCCAATCAAGCCTCACAACGGATAACTTATGAAAAAACTTGCGAAAGTCATTGTCGTCATCGGAGCCGGTTCAATAGGCCAGGCCATTGCACGCTTACCAGATATCCAAACGGGGCAATTCGTTGCGGGTCATGGCAGAGGCTGTGCGCTGGGGCAAACGCGGTGCGCGGGTCAATACCATCAGCCCGGGCATCATCTTTACGCCGCTGGCTCGAGACGAGTTGAACGGCCCACGGGGTGAGGGTTATCGGCGCATGATCGAGCTGAGCGCGGCCGGTCGAGGTGGCACGCCCGACGAAGTGGGTGCAGTGGGCGCGTTGCTGATGGGCCCCGAAGGCACCTTCATTACCGGCAGCGACTTTCTCATGGATGGCGGCGTCACGGCGGCCTATTGGTATGGCGATCTGGCGCCGAAATAGGCGTGCGACGCATTTGTAAGCGCTGCTCATGACTCAATCCAGTTTGGTGCAGGAGCCCGGGCGCAGTATCGAAATCAAGCCCCGAAAAACTCGGGGCTTGATGGGTCAGACGACCTCAGGATTTGCGTCCTCCACCGCCGCTCATCCCACCATCCTTGCGATTCGTATCAGATGATTGATCGCGGTCATCGGCCATATCGGAACCGCCTCCGCTTCCTTGCCAACCGCTGGACGACTGATCAGCCTTGTTGGATTGCTGTCCGCCTGATGCCTGGCCGCCTTTTTGGCCTGGTTTGGTCATATTGTCTTTATCGTCGGCAAATTCACCTCCGCGATTCGTGCCCTGGCCGCCTCCGGACATGCGATCGCTATCGCGCGATTGTTGTCCGCCAGAAGCCTGACCACCTTTTTGGCCTGCTTCAGACGCCCGTTGCGGATCGTTGGCAAAATTTTCGCGAGAAGCTTCTCCACCTTTCTTGCCGGCTTGAGAAGACTTGTCTGGGTCGTTAGAAAAATTGCCTGGATTTTTGTTTCCTGTATTGGCCATTTTCGTTCACCTCAACATCGTTAGTTCGAGCATGGAGCTCGTTTAATTCGGAGGACGCACGAAACAGAAAGTTTGAACGGAAATATTGGACTCGCGACGAGCGGATTCGGGGCTTTGGTTCCATTGAATATGCGCTAATTCGATGGACGGCGTTGGCGTTATGGAGGGGGCAACTGACGTCAGAGCCCAGATGAAATGATCGATGTTTACTAGACTTGATAAATCGTGGAAGTCCTCCATGCATCACACTCAGGACGTCAATCGATGACTGAACACATCGTGCATTTTCATTGCCAGATCGATCAAGGGACGACTGAGCGCTTCCGGGACTGTTGCCTCGAAGCCATCGAACAAGGTGCCACCTCCTTGCTCCTCAATCTTTCTACAAGCGGAGGGAGTACTAACTTTGGCTTCACGCTCTACACGTTCCTGAAATCATTGCCGGTACCGCTATGCGCAATCAATGCGGGCAACATCGAATCAATGGGCATCATTATGTTTTTGGCGGCAAACCGCCGTATCACCTCGCCCCACTCACGCTTCCTGATTCACCCGATGAATTGGTACTTCAGCCAAAAATCAGTCGACCATCAGCGCCTGCGTGAATACCTGTCGAGCCTCGACAACGACCTCGCGCGTTACGTGCAGATATTCACGCTTGAAACGGCTGACGCAGAGACCAAGCTCGATATTTTTCATTGCCTTTCAGCCGAAGAAAAAGTCATCGCCGCGCATGAGTCTCTGGCCTATGGCATTGCCCATGAGATGAAACAAATGATGTTTGCAGACGATGTCAAACACTGGAAAGTCAGCGGAGGATGAGCCGCGTGTATTTTGATTCGCGGAACGGAACCGGAATCGGAGGTGTCCGTTGTATTAGATACTTAGCGTATCAATCCTCTGGAACTGGAAAGGTGGGTTTATGAACAATATCATCTACATCGTCGGAGCAGTCGTGATTGTCCTGGTTATCCTTTCGTTTGTCGGAATCGTATAGCCTTCGCTGCTTCAGACGTCACCTTCATGGTCAAAGGGCAGCAGGGAAGCTGCAATGCCGATGAACCCGCCGCCAAAACTTCAAGCAGCGGCAACGCTCGGGCTGTCATTTCATTTCAAGCGTTTTATCGCGAAGTTTGTTCCAGTTTGTGCCCGGTTTACGAATCTCGGCGTAGGACGGGAAAGTCACTTGCCATTGAGATTCTCCAGCGATAATCGACAGCTGCCGTTCATCGACCTGAGCCTCGAACAGATCAGTCGCCCTGCAGACAAAGTCTGTGCAATCGAGCTTCTGCCGCAGGCGCAATTCTGCTTCCTTTCTCTCTGAAGACGGGCCTTTGTAAGTCAAAACCACGCTAGTCATTTCAGTACTCCGAAACCTTCGTAGTCATTGCTCCAGCCGACCTTCCGTGTCGATTCGAACAGCATCTTGATGATCGCGTCTGCACGCTCTGGCCCGCGTGCCATGGCAAGGATCTCAGGGTGCTTCGACAGCAGGCGAGCCGCCATGCCGCTGGTGAATGGCGTCGCCATTGAGGTCCCTGACATATTAGCATAGAGCCCCTTCGGGTAAGTCGAGATCACCGCCACCCCTACTCCGATGAAATCGGTTTCCCTTCCATAGTTGGAGAACACGGCAACAAATTCATTCCCTTTCCTGACTGGGCTTTCATGGTTCACATCAGGGCTATCGAGTGGAAATGTTCCGTCTCGTCCCAATGCTCCTACCGCCAGACTATGGGCGTAGCGGGCCGGGTAGCGAATCGACGGTTCGCCGTCGTTTCCCGTCGCGGCAAATACAACCATGCCCGCGTTACGCGCCTGTTCCAGAATGCCGGGAACTTCAGGCATGGGCTCAAGACTCCCCATGCTGATATTCACCACATCGCACCCATCGGCGATCGCCCTCTCAATGGCGGCAGCTATTTCAATAGACCTGGCTCGTCCACGATTTCCAGTCTTCGGGCACACTCGGTAAGCGAACAGCCGACACGCCGGAGCGACGCCATACACCTCTGTTCCAGGCAGTTTCTTTGCAGCGATGGTTCCGGCGACATGAGTGCCGTGGCCAAGGCCGTTATCAAGGTAGTCCGCCGCGTTTTCACCCGGCACCAGGCACGCCCCTCCGGCCAATTCCAACGCGTCGTGAGGCCCCACACCACAATCGATGACACCGACGCTGACGTTCTCGCCAGCGTTTTCTTCATAGGGTGCGTAATGGTTGATCAAGCCAAAGCCATAGGGAGTCAATGCCTTCAGCTCAATACTCACCCGCTTTGGCGCTGCGACGCGCTCGAAACCGGAAACGAACACTGACCAATAGGTGTGCTCAGGCTCGACAATGAGGAGTTCGATTTTGGGGTAGGAAAGAGGGATTGAAAAAAGAGCAATGCCCTGACTGTCAGACTCGACGCTGGCATGGGCTCCATTCCAGTCCAGCAGTGCGCGCACTTTGACCTTTGCCACCGGCTTGTCTTCTGCGTCGGTCAGCTGTACTTCGAAGCGTTTGGCCCTCATCCCTTCGCTCACTTGTATCGCGAACGCATCCAGCTCATCTCCCATCGGTCGGATGTACTGTGGGTAGAGCCATGTTGCGGGAGTGACTTTCAGCCCGGGTGAGTTGCTACGCACCGCCATTAGAGCTGACCTGTTCGCTTTAACGGCCATCGAGCCACGGAACTGATGTATCAAATCCATCTTGGGCGCCGCCCTCTTCCCTCCTTTAGCGAAGGCCGTGGAAGTGTTGCCGAGTCCTAAAACCGAAGCTGACTGAACTTCAGGACTATCTGCTGATACTTCATCAGACAGACGCACAACGACGACGTCATCCGAATATCGTTCTTCTTCGCTTATGCGCGCCTGTCGAAGTTGCTTCACCAGTTGCTCAAGCCGCTCAAGCTGTCCGCCGTCGGCAAAATCAACTTTACCATTGAGCGTATCAAGCTCATTCAAGACGCTTGGCTTGGCCTTGCGGGGCTTTGGCTTGGCAGGCATGTCGTGAATCTCCATTTCGTTAGAGTCAAGATCAAGTTGATCTGAGCCTAGCACTCGCCCCTACTTTCGATAGGCGGCGTATTTGACGTAGCACTGCGCGAAAGGTCTGGCTCGCCACCCAAGAAGCGTCAACAGAGCGTCACTTATGCGCAATTCTTCACAACCGCTGATCAGTTAGTTTGTTTTCTGTCACAACTTTTACGCTCCGCTGGGTCATAACACGTGGTCGTCGATGGAATATTGGCACCTACCGAGGTTTTAGTCTGACACGGAGTAAGTTTATGATTTTCAACGTACAGAATTTTGGCGCCAAAGGAGATGGCATCACAGACGACACGGCAGCGATACAAAGTGCGATTGATGCAGCGGCTGCCGCAGGCGGGGGGCAGGTGTATATGCCCACCGGAACTTATATCGTTACGGGAGGTGAGGAACCCTCCGACGGTTGCCTGATGCTCAAGAGCAACGTCTACCTGTACGGCGACGGCATGGGCGAAACCACTGTCAAGGTAGCTGACGGCACCGACACCAAAATCACAGGTGTCATCCGCTCGGCCTATGGCGAGGAAACCCACGACTTTGGCGTCAGCAACCTCACCATCGACGGTAACCGCGACAACACCACCGGCAAGGTCGACGGATGGTTCAATGGCTACATTCCCGGCGTAGAAGGCTACGACTCCAACGTCACCCTCGACAGCGTCGAGATCAAGGATTGCTCCGGGTACGGTTTCGACCCCCATGAGCAAACCGTCAACATGGTCATCAAGAACAGCGTGTCCCACGGCAATGGCCTGGACGGTTTTGTTGCTGACTTCCTCAGCGACAGTACCTTCGAAAACAACGTCGCCTACGACAATGACCGCCACGGTTTCAACGTCGTCACCAGCACCCACGACTTCACCCTCACCAACAACGTGGCCTACAACAACGGCAGTACGGGCATCGTGGTGCAGCGCGGCAGCGAGAACATCCCCTCCCCCAGCAACATCACCATCACCGGTGGCGCGGTGTATGGCAACGGCGCCGAAGGGGTGCTGATCAAGCTGTCCAGCGACGTGACGGTCAGCGGCGTCGATATCCACGACAACAACAGCGCCGGGATCCGCATCTACGGCAGCAACCACGTCGAGGTCATCGACAACACGCTCAATAACAATTCCCTGGGCAGCCCCGTACCGGAAATCATCATTCAGTCCTACGACGACACCCTGGGCGTGTCCGGCCAGTACTTCAACGGCAGCGACAACACGATCCAGGGCAACATCATCAGCGGCAGCAACCTGTCGACCTACGGTGTTGCAGAGCGCAATGAAGACGGCACCGATCGTAACGCCATCATCGGCAACACCATCAGCCACACCAGCAATGGCGCCACGCTGGTCTATGGCGACGGCAGCTACGTCAGCGCCACGGTGCCGATGACCACCGTGCAAGGCACAGCTGGCAATGACACCCTGCTGGGCAGTACGGCCAGCGAGATTTTCTTTGGCGGCGCCGGTAACGATACGATCAATGGTGGCGCCGGTGGCGACATTCTGGTGGGCGGTGCAGGCATCGACAAACTCACCGGCGGTACCGGCGCCGATACGTTCCGATTCGCCGCTCAATCGGACAGCTACCGCAACGCAACTTCAAGCTTCGATGACACCATCACTGACTTCGACGTCACCCAGGACAAGATCGACCTTGCCGGCCTCGGCTTCACCGGCCTGGGCAATGGCCGTGGCGGCACCCTGCAGGTCAGCTACAACACCAGCAACGACCGCACCTACATCAAGGACTACGATGCCGACGCCAGTGGCAATCGCTTCGAGTTGATTCTCTCGGGCAACCTGGCCAGCACCCTGACCGCCAGCAACTTCATATTCAATCGGGTGGTCACCGGCACCAGCGCCAGCGACTCGCTGTTGGGCAGTGATTCGGCAGATACTCTGCTCGGCCTGGCGGGCAACGACAGCCTCAATGGTGGTGCGGGCGACGACAAGCTCGACGGTGGCGCCGGCATGGACACCCTCACAGGTGGCACCGGGGCGGATTCCTTTGTGTTCTCCAATCGCCTGGACAGTTACCGAAACTACAACACCGGCGGTGCCAACCTTGGCGACCTGATCACCGACTTTGATATCACCGCCGACAAGGTCGACCTCTCGGCCATGGGTTTCACCGGCCTGGGGGACGGCAAAAACAACACCGTGTACCTGGCACTCAACAGTGCCGGCACCAAGACCTACATCAAATCCCTGACCGCCGACGCCAATGGCAATCGCTTCGAAGTGGCACTGGACGGCAACTACCTCGACAAGCTGACCAGCGCCAACTTCGTCTTCGCCACGTCGTCACCGACCAACCAGGCACCGGTGGTGGCCACGCCGCTGCTGGATCAGAACGCCACCGAAAACACCCCGTTCAGCTATGTGGTGCCAGCCACCAGTTTTTCTGATCCGGACAACGACAGCCTCAGCTACACCGCCAAACTCGCCAATGGCAGCGCCCTGCCCGCCTGGCTGACCTTCGATGCCGCCACCCGTACGTTCAGCGGCACGCCAAGCGACACGGCATCGGGGACCTATTCCATACAGGTCACCGCGTCCGATGGCAGCAATGCCACCGTCAGCGACAGTTTTACCCTGGCCGTACAGGACGTACCCGGCGCACCCACGGTGATCAATGGCACGCCGAACAACGACACGCTGACGGGCACCGCTGCCAACGAACAACTGCTCGGTGGCAGTGGTAACGACACCCTTAATGGCGGCGCCGGCAACGACATCCTGGTCGGCGGTACTGGCGTCGACAAACTCACCGGAGGCGCGGGTGCCGATGTATTCCGCTACACCTCAAAGCTCGACAGCTACCGCACGGGTACCACCAGTGCCAGTGACCAGATCCTCGATTTCGACGTAACCGCCGACAAGATCGATGTCTCGACGCTCGGCTACACGGCCTTGGGCAACGGCCTGAACGGCACGCTGCAAGTGACCTACAGCGCGTCTACCAACCGCACCTACCTCAAGGATCTCACTGTCGACGCCAACGGCAACCGCTTCGAAGTGTCGCTGGCCGGTAACTTGTTAAACAGCCTGACGGCGAGTCATTTTGTCTTCGCCGACCAGAACACCCCCAGCAATATCGCGCCGGTGGTGACCATCCCCCTCCTCGACCAAAACGCCACCGAAAGCACGCCATTCCAGTACACCGTGACCCACGACAGCTTCACCGACGCCAATCAGGATGTGCTGGCCTACACAGCGACCCTTGCCGACGGCAGCGCCCTGCCCGCCTGGCTGAAGTTCAACACCACCAGCCTGACGTTCAGCGGCACGCCGACCAGCACGGCGTCTGGCAATTACAACGTACTGGTCAAGGCCACCGATCCTTCAGGTGCGTCGGTGAGCGACAGCTTCGCCCTGGTGGTGGCCGATGCGCCCGCCAACACCATCACCGGCACCACCAACGCTGAAAGCCTCACCGGCACGGCAGCCGCAGACCTGATTCTCGGCCTCGGTGGCAACGACACCATCAAGGCCGGCACCGGCGCTGACATCGTCGACGGCGGCGCCGGACGCGATTCGCTGTACGGCGGCGACGGTGCCGACACCTTCCGCTACACCAACGTACAAGACAGCTATCGGGACTACGACACCGGCGGCGTCACGGCCACCGACACGATTTATGACTTCACCGTGGGCGTCGACAAGATCGATGTTTCGGGCCTTGGCATCCTCGGCCTCGGCGATGGCAGCAACGGTACGTTGTACATGACCCTCAATGCGGCCGGCGACAAGACCTACATCAAATCCGCCGAGGCCGACGCCGATGGCAATCGCTTCGAAATTGCCCTCAACGGCAACTACCTCAACACCCTGACCGCCAGTGATTTCGTGTTCGGCGAACGAGCCCAGCAAGACATCCTCTACCTGCCCACACTCGGCCAATCCAATGCGCGCCTGCTGCGCATGACGGAGGACGACGATCAGTCCGGCACCTCGATGCTGGTCAACGACCTGGACCGCTACACCCCCTATGACGTACGCAGCCAGTTCACTGATGCCGACGGCAACGGCATAGACATCGCCGTGGGTGGAAGCACTGTCAACGGCCTGTCGACCCTGAGCCCCGAGGAACTCAAATTGTGCTGGTGGCTGACCGACACCAATCAACCCGGGCCTGCGTTGTTGCGCGCCGTGGCGTTGCTGCAAGACCAGCTCACCGAACTCAAAGCCGTCGATAACGTCACCATGGGCATCATTTGGGGCCAGGGCGAGGAAGCCGCCCAGGAGATCGGCCGCGCCACCGACAAGGCAGGGGCCGCAGCGGCTTACAAGGCCGCAACCTTGAAGGTGTTTGATTACCTGCATGCCCAGTTCGGCAACTTCAGCGTGTACATGATGGAAACCGGTCACTACGAGCAGGATGCGGCGCGTGCCCGTGGTTATTCGGAAGAAAAGATTGCCTCCATCGTCGAAGGAGTCGGCTATGTCCGCGCCGCCCAGGAAGCCATGGCCGCCGAACGCGCCGACGTCAAACTGGCGGTGGACTACAACGACCTGCCCTTGCGCTATGAAGTCGATCCGTTAGTGTATCCGGATGACGTCTGGCACCTGCACGAAGAATCGGCAGAAATCGTCGGCCAGCGCCTGGCCGACTACATCGCCACCGACCTTGGCTTCCAGGGAAATCCCAACGACAACAACAGCGTGCAGGACATTTTCGACAACGCTCAGAATCAGGGCGGGATGATTTCCGGCACCGATCAAGCGGATACCCTGGTGGGCAGCTCGGGCAACGACACACTGGATGGCGACCTGGGCGCCGACACCATGACCGGGGGCGATGGCAACGACATCTACGTGGTCGATAACGCGTTCGACAGCGTGGTGGAAACCAACACTTCGACCGCGCAGATCGACACTGTGCAGGCATCTGTCAGTTGGACGTTGGGCGCCAATCTCGAAAACCTGGTGCTCACTGGTGTGTCGGAGATCGATGGCACCGGCAATGAGCGGCGCAACTTCATCACCGGTAATGACGCCGATAACGTGATCGATGGTGCCGCAGGGGCCGACAGCATGAGCGGTGGCGATGGCGACGACACCTACTATGTCGACAATGCCGACGACACCGTGATCGAGACCAACAGCAATGGGGTGCCTGGAGGGATCGACAGCGTGCACAGCAGCCTGGCGGCCTATTCCCTCGCCAGCAACGTCGAGAATTTGTATATCGATAGCGCTGGCGCCGCCAATGGCACGGGGAATGCGTTGGACAACACGCTGTTTGCCGGTGCCGGCAACAATGTGCTGGACGGCCGCGAGGGTAAGGACACCGTGTCCTATGAGCGCGCGTTGGCGGGGGTTACCGTAACCCTCTCGACATCCGCACAACAAAACACCGTGGGTTCCGGACTCGACACCCTGAAATTCTTCGAGAACGTGACGGGAAGCGCTTACGCCGACACGCTGTCGGGCAACAGCTCAGGGAACGTTCTGGACGGTGGTGCGGGTAACGATTCGCTAGTGGGTGGTTCAGGCGATGATCGACTGATCGGCGGTGCAGGCACCGACAGCCTCACCGGCGGCACGGGTGCGGATACTTACGTGTTTAGTGCCTTGTCGGACATGGGCATCGGGGCTTTGCGCGATGTGATCAGCGGTTTCAAGACCACAGAGCTTGATCAACTGGATCTGACCGGCCTGGACGCCAACCCGCTGACTGCCACCGTCGACGCCTTTACGTTCATTGGCAGCAACGCCTTCAACCCCACCAACGCCACCGGCCAAATTCGCTTTGCCGATGGCATCCTCGAAGGCAGTGTCAACGCCGACGCCACCCCTGAGTTCCAGTTCGAGCTGGTGGGTGTCAAGGAGCTGCACGCCAGCGACTTTACAGCCTGAGTTGCACTTGCTCGCGATAGCGGTGGATTAGCCTACGCTGATCCAGCGCCTTCGCGAGCAAGCTCGCTCTGCTCACTCCTCTTTGAACGCCACCAGCAAGCGTTCACGCAACGGCTTCATCAGGTAATTCATCAACGTACGTTCCCCCGTCACCACCGTGACATCGGCGAGCATGCCGGGGCGCACCAGCAGGCCGGCGGCCTGCAGCGAGGCGACGGTGTCGGCGGGAATGTCTACCTTGGCGGAAAAGTACGGCTGGTGTGTCTGTTCATCGATCAACTGGTCCGCCGACACCGTGGCCACCGTGCCGGTGACGGTCGGCGTGTCCACCCGTTGCAGCGCCGTAAAATGCACATGCACCGGCAGCCCCGGGCGCAACTTATCGGCCATCAGCGGCTCGAAACGCGCGGTGATCGCCATCGGCGCATCCAGCGGCACCACCTGCATCAGGGTTTGGCCGGCCTGCGTAACGCCCCCGACCGTATGAACGCTCACGTCCATGACCTGCCCGGACACCGGCGCACGGATCGCTCCGTTGTCGACTTCAAACTGCAAGGCATTGATCTGATCAGCATAACCGGCCGCCTCGGCAGAGACCTCGCTGAGCTGGGTTTCGGCATCGCGGCGAAATTCCTGCTGCGCCTGCAAGGCCTTGAGCCGGCTCTCGTTGATCGCCTGGCGGGTCCTGCCGACATCGCCCACCCCGGAGGCAATCTGCCCGGCCAATTGGGCGGCGTTGCGCTCGGCCTCTAAAAGTTTGTTCCGAGGAATGTAGCCTTCACTGGCCAAATCACGCAGGCCTTTCAGTTCCTGCTGCTGAAAGTTCATCTGCGAGTCGTAGTTGCGCTTGAGACCTTCGTAGCCCAGCAATTGCTGCTGCAATGCCTCGACTTCGTGCTCGATGATCTGCAAGCGGCTGCCCAGTTCTGCGCGGCGGGTCAGAAACAACTGGCTCTGCAAGTCCATGGCGGCCTTGACCCGTGGCTCGTCGACGCGTTCCAGCAATTGCGCGGGCCATTGGATCTCGCCTTTGCCCAG
The DNA here is from genome assembly GCF_000282215.1 of Pseudomonas sp. GM21. Classification (GTDB taxonomy): domain Bacteria; phylum Pseudomonadota; class Gammaproteobacteria; order Pseudomonadales; family Pseudomonadaceae; genus Aquipseudomonas. The sequence goes on along the minus strand of NZ_AKJS01000013.1, from coordinate 16,867 downwards.
GCGCTCGGCAATCAACCGCGCCTCGACGCTGCGATCATTGAGCAACTTGCCCAGGATCACGTCCCGTTGCGACTGCGCCTGCACCGTATTGAGTTGCACCAGCAACTGTCCCTGGGTGACGCGGTCGCCATCGCTGACCAGCAGCTTCTCCACCACCCCACCGACCAACGACTGCACGGCCTTGCGTTCGCCTGCTACCACCACGGTGCCGCTGCCCACGACACCCTGGTCGAGCGGTGCCAGGCAGGCCCAGAGCAGGAAGCCGCCCAGCGTCAGGACAAGAAAACCCACGCCATAGCGAGCCGCTCCCCCGGCGTCCGTACTGGCAGTGGGCAGCGCTGTGGCGCCGCGTACGCTCAGGCCCTGCTCGCTGTACATTTGTGTTCCTGGGGTCAAATCACGCATTTCCGCCAGCCTCCCTCACCACGGCCGGTTTAGGCCCTGGCATTAATGCGTTGAGCACCCGATCCCGTGGACCGAATGCTTGTTGAGTGCCGTCCTTGAGCACCAGGATGTGATCGACCACCGCCAGCACATTAGGCCGGTGGGTAATCAGCACCACGGTGCTGCCAGCAATCTTGAGTGCACTGATGGCCTGCACCAGCGCCAGTTCTCCGGCTTCATCGAGGTTGGAATTGGGCTCATCGAGCACAATCAGCGACGGGCACCCATAGAGCGCGCGAGCCAGGCCGAGGCGTTGTTTTTGTCCACCGGACAAGCCAAGCCCGCCGGGGCCCAGTGGCGTGTCGTAACCCTTGGGGAAATTCAGGATCATCTCGTGAATGCCGGCATGGCGCCCGGCGGCGATGATCTTGTCCGCGTGCTGTTCACCGAAGCGGGCAATGTTGTCGGCCACACTGCCGTCGAACAGCTCGATGTCTTGGGGCAGGTATCCAAGGTGCGGGCCCAAGGCGTCGTGGGACCATTGACTGATCTCGGCGTTGTCCAGACGCACCGACCCGCCCATGGCCGGCCATACCCCGACCAGCGCTCTGGCCAGCGTTGATTTACCACTGGCACTGGCGCCAACGACGGCGAGCACATCCCCTTTGGCCAGGCTGAAATTGATACCGCGCAAGGTAGGTTGCGAGGCGCCAGGCGGGCCGACATATAACTGCTCCAGGCGTACCGCGCCGGTGGGGGCTGGCAAAGGCATGCGCAGGCGCTCGCGCGGATGTTGGGCCAGCAGTTGGCTCAAGCGCTGGTAGCTCTGGCGGCCGGAGTTGAATTGCTTCCACGAACCAATGGCGATTTCCACGGGCGCCAGCGCACGCCCCAGCAGTAGCGACATCGCAATCATCATGCCCGCCGACAATTGGCCTTCCAGCACCAGCAACGCCCCCAGCCCCAAGGCCAGAGACTGTCCGGAGATGCGCACGAAGCGGGTCGTCGAAGTGATACGCGCGCTACGATCGCTGGCATGGGCCTGAGCGGCGATGATGCGTTGTTGCAGCAGGCTCCAGCGCTGGCGCAACGGTCCGAGCATGCCCAGCGCCTGGATAACCTCGGCATTGTGTAACGTACTATTTACATAGGTCGACGACTGCACGCCCAGACGATTGGCTTCGCCCAAGCGCGTGCGAGTCGCCAATTCGCCCCACAGCGCCAGGCCAATCAGCACCAGGGCCAGGACCAGCGTCAGCAGGCCGAACCAGGGGTGAATGATGAACGCCACCAGCAGGAAGATGGGCAACCACGGCGCATCGAGCAAAGCGATCAAGCCTTGGCCGGTGATCAATTGCCGCAATGTCGCCAGATCGGTGAGCACCTGCGCCGGGTTTGCGTTGTGCTCGCGCAGGCTGCGAGCGAAGGCTGCGTCGAAAATCCGCTCGCCCAAGGCATCGTCCAGCCCCGCGCTCATGCGAATCATTACCTCGCCGCGTGCCCACTCAATCAGGCCGCTGAACATGAACAGTCCCAAGGCGATCAGCGTGAGCATGTACAAGGTGGTTTCGTTGCGGCTGGTCAGCACCCGGTCGTATACCTGCATCATGTAGAGCGACGGCACCAGCACAAGCAGGTTGATCACCCCACTGAACAGCGCCAGCGACCAGAACACCCGGCGATAGCTTAATAAAGCGGCATCAATGTCATGACGCGGATCGAGAAGCAAACCCATAAAATGTCGCCCGCAAAAGGAATAGTCAGTCCAGGTAGCAATCCATCGCGAGTCTTTTTTGCCCTGAGGCATTGGAGAAAACACCAAACGTAGCCTGACTTGCCGCTGTCCGAGACGGTCCTTGTCGCTACAGGCGCCATTTACTGACAACGGGGGCACGGGTTAGTGCCAGTTCGACCGGCTAGGGTGTCAGGGGGGTGACGGGCGGGAGTGTTGCATGCCCTCAAGTGGATTGAAGGCTCAGCGCGGCATCTTTTGCGGGCTAAAAAGCATTTCAAAGGCCGGTAGAACCAGAGATTCTAGGACGCTCGGGAGCCTTTGTGAGATGCTTTTTTGAAACCGCGCGCGTTCATGCCTGGATGTGCACTACGATAAAAGAACCCGGTTCATTTGTTCCGGGTTATGCAGTCAGTCATCCGGTTTCCAGGTCGCACGGTCTGAGACAGGAGATCGACAGCCCGTAAACGGATGCAAATGCTACGATTCAATTAATTCGAGAAGAGATAAAGCGACCCAATCGAAACCTCACTTCATAGGAACCAAGAGTGGCCATGAAGCGGATCCTGAGCGGTGCTATCACCCTGGCAATAATCGGTACGTTGACCGTTGGACTAGTCCAATGGAGAGCTGTGGCAAAGCAGAGTCAAGACGTTTCGTGCAGTGAAGCCAGGCACACCTTGAAAGGGGTGGAAATTCGAGCGCGTGCGCTGGCGGCCGGAATGACCGTGGAGGCCTACGCGAGCGCTGAAGAAGAGGAAGTGGCGAAACTGATCCGCGCGCTTGAAGGTGCGACTAGCGCGGAGGATATTGATTCGGTCATGGCGAGTCACTCTGCCGCCATAGAAGCGGAGGATGCCGCTGTTGAGGCAGAGGTGGACACTCGCGGCGATCAAGCATTCCTTGAACAACGATTGAAGAAGCAGCGCATCCCCGTCGATGTCAAACAGCAGCTCGAACGTGCCGCAAAGGCCGTCAGTCTCACTTGTAGCTAGCGCTGCGCTGACCAGCCCTCCCCTCAAAAAAGCTGCAAAAGGACAGTGTCGAGACGCTCGGCCGGACAGCCAAGACCCATCTCCCGCCCACCCATTCACACCCCCCATCCCTCCCTCACAGCTTTGCGAATCCCCTCCAGCAACATTGCAAACGCCGGATTGTCATTATTATCGCGCCAGATCAAATGCAGCTCACTCTGTACGCCCTCCCCCAGATCGATATCCCGAAACACCACGTTTTTGAACACCACACTGGTGGCGCAGCGAGGGACCAGAGCCAGGCCCATTCCAGCGTTGACCAGCGCCAGAATCGTCAGTGACGAACCGAGCCATTGCACGTACTCGGGAGCGACCCGGGCTGAACGCAGCATACCGGTCAGTAGTTCGTTGAACGGCGGATAGGCGGCGTGGGAGTACATCAGGAACGGTTGCGCTTCGAGGTCTTTGACGGACACGGTTTCGGTACTGGCCAGCGGGTGGCGACTGGGGATAGCCAATACAAATGGTTCGCGCACCAGGCACTCAGTGGCGTAGCCCGGTTCCAGCAAGGGCGCGCGGACGATGCCCAGATCGATCCGCCGGGCGCGAAGGGCTTCGTGCTGTTGGTAGGTGTTCATCTCCGACAGATCGATTTTGACATGGGGCTGTTTGAGCCTCGCTTCAGCAATGACCTTGGGCAGAAACTCGTACACCGCGCTGCCAACGAAACTGATGTTGACCGAGCCGATGTCGCCTTCGGCAAATCGCCGGGCAGTGACGGCGGCTTGCTGGGCGCGCTCCAGCAGGTTCTGCGCTTCGATGAAGAACGCCCGCCCGGCAGCAGTGAGGGTCACGCTGCGGGTGGTGCGGGTGAACAGCTCGACACCCAGGTGGTGCTCCAACAGTTGGATTTGTCGGCTGAGAGGCGGTTGCGTCATGTTCAGGCGTTCGGCGGCGCGACGAAAGTTGAGTTCGGTGGCCACCGTGGTGAAGCAGCGCAGTTGAGTCAGTTCGAACATTGATCTAATCCGGGTATCAATCGAATGCCAGTTTAGATTAGACGGGATCAATTGCCACCTCCATGATCGGCTCGTCCTAAAAATCAACAAGCCTTTCAAAGGGAGCAGCCTCTTGAAAATCAAACGAGTCACCGTTACCCCCATCGCTTTCCGTGATCCGCCACTGCTCAATGCCAGTGGTATCCACGAACCGTTCGCGCTGCGCTCGATCATCGAGATCGAGAGCGACAATGGCTACATTGGCCTGGGTGAGAGTTACGGCGACGCTCCGGCGCTGGCGATCCAGCAGCAATTGCAAACCAAGCTGATCGGCCTCGACCCGTTCAATCTCAATCAGCTGCGCGCCATCGTGCAGGCCACCGTGGCGTCGAACAAACCGGCAAACATCGCCGGCGCAGAACTGGCGCCCGGCTCTCACGCCAGCAAAGCGGTGAGCAATGCGTATTCGGCGTTCGAAGTGGCGTTCCTGGATTTACAGGCACACTCGCTGAACGTGCCGTTGGTGGATTTGCTGGGCGGTGCGATTCGTGACGAGATTCCGTTCAGCGCCTATCTGTTCTTCAAGTACGCCCAGCATATCGATTCGCCATACAAACCCGACAGCTGGGGTGAAGCGCTGAACGAAAAGCAGATCGTCGCCCAGGCTCGGCGCATGATCGAGACCTATGGTTTCAAGAGCATCAAGCTCAAGGCTGGCGCGCTGGAGCCGGAGCATGAGGTGGCGTGCATCAAGGCGCTGAAAAAGGCCTTCCCGGGTTACCCGCTACGGATCGATCCGAACGCTAACTGGTCCATGGAAACCTCGATTCGCATGGCCGAACTGCTGGGCGACGACCTGCAATATTATGAAGACCCGACGCCGGGCCTTGAGGGGATGTCCGAACTGCACAAACGCACGGGTCTGCCTTTGGCGACCAATATGGTGGTCACTGATTTCGATGAGTTTCGCCGCAGTGTGGCCTTGAACAGCGTGCAGATTGTCCTCGCTGATCACCACTATTGGGGCGGTCTGCGCGACACTCAGGCGCTGGCGAAAATGTGCCAGACCTTTGGTGTAGGCGTGTCCATGCATTCCAACTCGCATTTGGGTATCAGCCTGATGGCCATGGCCCATGTCGCCGCCTCGGTGCCCAATCTCGATTACGCCTGCGACACCCATTACCCTTGGCAGGAGCCGGATGAAGAGGTGATCAAGGGCGGCAAGCTGCCCATCGTCGATGGTTGCGTGAAAATTACCCGAGCGCCCGGATTGGGCCTGGAGCTGGATCACGATCAATTGGGCAAGCTGCATGACCAATACCTGACGTGTGGCATTCGCCAGCGCGATGATGTGAAGCAGATGCAGCGTTACAAGCCTGAATGGAAAACCATCAAACCGCGCTTTTGAGGGTGTCCGGTGCCTGGCGGTCAGGACCAGGCACTGGTTTTTCAGCGCCGATAAAAAATATGAGGATGCCAACTACTTACGCGAGCTTTATGGCGCCGCCCTGAATATTGTCGCGCGCCATTCGCAAGTCATTGGCGTCCTGGTTGAGCTGGTGAATCATGTTGAGCAACCGTTGACGAAGCACTTCGTCCTTGAGCTGCTCTGCTGCGCGCATCACATCGAGTGCCGCTACCTCATTATTCGATGCGACGGAGTCAAGCAGTTTGCGCATGCTTCTTGATGGCCTATTCATCTCCACCCCCTTAGGTTTCGGTGAAGCGAATCATAGGTCTGGAATGTTTCGTCATTGTTTCAGCGGCACGAACTTCAGGCGCAACCGGAGGGGCCGCCATCTGTGAACTAAGCAGCCCGTTCCAGGGCATCGAGCAAACCGACAAATTCCAGCGAAAGCTTATGACGAGGAGCCAAATGAATGAGGGGGACTGACACCTCGTGAGATTCGCGCATCTTGACGGAGCTGCTCAGGTATACCGGCAGCACAGGCAAACCTTCTGCCAGCAACTCATCCACAAGACTTTGGTGCAAGCCAGTGTGTCCAGTGAACTGGTTAACCACCACGCCTTCCACTGTCAGTGATTCATTGTGATCACAACGTAGATCTTCTACCTGCGCGATGACGTGATACAGCGCCTGACGAGAAAAACTGTCGCAGTCGAACGGAATCAGCAACCTGTCTGCCGCCACCAGCGCGCTGAAGGTGTAAAAATTCAGTGACGGAGGTGTATCGATGTAGATGCGCTCATAGTCCTCGGAAAGCTCGACCAGTAACTTGCGCAGCTTATTGATCTTGTACTTGCTCTCCAGTTTTGACTGGAGCTCTGACAGTTCAGGGCTGGCAGCCACCAGATGGAGGTTGTCGTAACGGGTCTCGGTGATATGCACGCGACTCTTTCTGCCTTCGAAGCCGCCAGACAATGTCTGTTTGAAAAAATCGGCGATGCCCGCTGGAATGCGCTCGTTGATCAAGCCAGTGAGGTAGTGAGTCGAATTTGCCTGGGGGTCGAGATCTACCAGCAGTGTTCGGTAGCCTTCGGCTGCGCTCACAGCGGCAAGGTTGCAGGCAATGCTGGATTTTCCAACGCCACCTTTCTGATTGAATACGACACGACGCATGGGGCTTGCTCATCCGTGAAAAAGGCCAGAGGCCATCTTAGGTGAAGTGTAAGAACTCGTGTCAATTCTATGACCGTAACATGACAGTTTTACGACAGAGATCAGCCAAAGCTGCGAACTAGAGCGTTTTGACAACCAATGCGTTGCCATGCGCGCCTCAGCGCAGGACCTTGTTTGCCAGTCCACCTCGCGAAGGCGCGAGTAATGCCTGATTCAAGCGCATGAAGTCGGTCCTGACTATGTGGATGACACTTTTGAAGCAAACCGCCGTGGTGCCTGCCCCGATAATCGAAAGCTTACTAACGAACTATCGAGGTCCAGCATGACGAGCGCAACGACAGAACAAGTCAGCCCAGGAACGCTCCGAAAAGTGATTGTGGCCGCCGGCATCGGTAACTTCGTCGAGTGGTTCGATTTTGCCGTCTATGGCTTTTTGGCCACGACCATCGCCCAGCAATTTTTCCCAAGTGGCGATGCCAGTGTCGCCCTGCTGAAAACCTTTGCGGTATTCGCCGTGGCGTTTGCGTTTCGGCCCCTTGGCGGGATTTTCTTCGGCATGCTGGGCGACAGGATCGGCCGCAAGCGAACCCTTGCGATGACAATTCTGCTGATGGCCGGTGCGACGACCTTGATCGGTCTGCTACCCACTTATGCCACGATCGGGGTCTTGGCGCCGATTCTGCTTTCCCTGATCCGTTGCGCCCAGGGCTTTTCCGCCGGGGGAGAATACGCAGGTGCCTGTGCCTATTTGATGGAGCATGCGCCGCACGATAAACGCGCCTGGTATGGCAGCTTCATTCCGGTGTCGACATTTTCCGCCTTCGCTGCGGCAGCCGTGGTGGCTTACGCGCTTGAGGCGTCATTATCGGTCGAAGCGATGGGTAGCTGGGGCTGGCGTTTGCCGTTCCTGATTGCCGCGCCGCTGGGCCTGGTAGGTCTTTACTTGCGCTGGAAGCTCGATGAGACACCGGCGTTCCAGGCGGTGACTCAAGAACATGCAGTGGCCCATTCCCCGCTTAAGGAAACCTTGCGCAACCATGGTGCCGCAATCTGCTGCCTCGGCGCTTTTGTGTCGCTCACCGCGCTATCGTTTTATATGTTCACCACCTACTTCGCTACTTACCTGCAAGTCGCGGGGGGCCTGAGCCGCGCCACTGCGTTGCTGGTGTCACTGATTGCCTTGCTGTTCGCTGCGGCGATCTGCCCACTGGCGGGGCTGTATTCGGATTGGGTCGGGCGTCGAAAAACGGTGATGACCGCTTGCGCTCTGTTGATTGTGGCCGTGTATCCATCGTTCCTGATGGCCAGCTCCGGCTCGTTCGCCGCCTCCATCGCCGGGGTTATGCTCCTGGCGATTGGCGCGGTGTTGTGCGGTGTGGTTACGGCGGCCTTGCTCTCGGAAACGTTCCCGACCCGTACCCGATACACCGCATCGGCTATCACCTACAACATGGCGTATACCCTTTTCGGCGGCACCGCACCGCTGGTGGCGACGTGGCTGATCAGTACCACCGGTAGCAACTTGTCGCCGGCGTTCTATCTCATCGCGGTGGCTTTACTCGCGCTGGCGGGTGGACTGGCATTGCCGGAGACTTCAAGGATCTCCCTGCATGACATTCCGTCGCAGGGAAAAGGCGCGGGCGTGAGCGCTGCAGCCTGAAACACGAAACGAGCCGAGACGGTGGGTCGACCTATTCTTGCCGACGATCCACCGCACGGCTATGCCGAAGTGCCCGCGTCGTAAGCGGTGCCAACGGCTTCAACAGCGGCCGAACCACCCGGATCGGCTTATTCGCTGGTGGAGGAAGTGGTGGTGCGGTTTCGTACTGAGTCGTGAGTCGGGCGAGGACAAGCGCCCTTGTTGCAGGCGCATTTACCCCATTGGCTTCGCACTAGCGACGATAGTAGCGGCGGTCGTCCTCGTAACGGTGCCGCATGGCCCTATCATTGTGACGATCCCAGTCACGATGGCGCTCGGCTTCACGGCGAGCTTGCTCTCTACGCCATTGATCTCTGCGCCAGTTGTCTCGGCGCCAATCGTCCCTGCGATCGTGCCAGCGGTCGTCATGCCAATATCGGTCGTCATGGGCGAGCAGCGGCCCTGACTGGATGCCGCCCTTACTGGCCAAGGTCGGCCATGGGTTTGCGGGAACCTCGACAGGAGCCTTAACGGTTGCGACTTCAGTTACGAAAACAGGGGTTGAGGTCTTCATCTGTGTTGCTGATGCCGAGCCCACTGCCGCGAACGCGAACAGGCCGAACAGCACCATCCGTGGATCATGGAATTTCATGAGCGAAGACAACCTCTGATTGACAATTTGACGTGTGGCCATCCGACTGCGTTTACCGAGTGGATGTGCCTATCCACATAGACCGATAAATAGGAAAAAGTTCTAGGACGCCGTTGTTTAAATAGCCAACGGGCTCTGTGTTCGGACCGACAGCTGTTTGCCAGTCTGACGTGGGCGACTTTGCTGAGTTCGGCATGTCCACTCGCTTTTGACACCGAGTCGCCGAGGGGCCTGCCGGAAAGCATTACGGTCAGAATGTGGCGATATGTTATATCGATTGCTGATCTGTCGATGTAATGACAGCTATATCCACTCCTGCCTGCGGCTTTCGATGACGAACTTTACTCATATCGCCCCCACCCCGAGCGCAAATAAACGCCTGCTATCCATAGACGCCCTTCGGGGATTAGTGATCATTTTCATGCTACTGGATCACGTGCGCGAAACGTTCCTGCTGCACCGCCAGGTTGTCGACCCGATGGCCATCGACACCACCGAACCCGCAGTATTTTTCAGCCGGACGCTCGCCCATTTATGTGCGCCAGTGTTCGTACTGCTGACTGGATTGTCCGCCTGTTTGTACGGCGAAAAGCACCAAGGCAAAAGCGATGTGGCGGCCTTCCTGTTCAAGCGAGGTCTATTCCTGGTACTGCTGGAGTTCACCTTGGTGAATTTTGCCTGGACATTTCAGTTCCCGCCCAGTGTGATTTACATGCAGGTCATCTGGGCCATTGGCGTCAGCATGATTTCCCTCGCCATACTGGTCTGGCTCCCTCGGCCAATCCTGTTTGTTCTGAGCCTGGGCATCATCGCCGGGCACAACCTGCTCGATTCACTGCACTTTCCGGTTGATTCAGCGATGCACGTGCCCTGGGCCATTCTGCATGATCGCGGCTGGATCGAATTCTCAGACGGCTTGCGCCTTCGCAGCTCTTATCCTGTGCTGCCATGGATCGGCGTGATTGCCCTGGGTTTCTGCATCGGCACCTGGTTCTCCCCCTCTGCGTCCGTCACCACGCGTCAGCGATATCTGTTCCTGGCAGGGGCCGGCGCGTTAGTCAGTTTCGTCGCGCTGCGTCTGGTTAATGGTTATGGCGAGGCTCATTGGGTGGCCTATGGCAGCACAACACAAACCCTCATGAGTTTCTTCAACATTACCAAATACCCGCCTTCCCTATTGTTCCTCTCACTGACGTTAGGGGTAGGCCTGTTGCTGCTTCTTGGCTTTGAACGGGCTCAGCAACGCAAGTGGATCAACACGTTGGCGGTATTTGGTGCGGCGCCGATGTTCTTCTACTTGCTCCATCTATACGTACTGAAAGTGCTGTATCTGGTGAGCATGGCGCTGTTCGGTTTGAATCAAGGCAATTACTTCGGTTTCGACAGCGTTTGGGCTGTGTGGCTGACGGCGGCACTCTTGGCTTGGGCGCTATATTTACCCGTGCGCTGGTTCGCCACATTGAAGGCGCGTCGTCGCGATATCGGCTGGCTCAAATATTTCTGATACATCCCCACTCAGAAAAGATATAACGCTGTTGCTGTATCGATTATAAAAAAAGGAAGCTGGATACCATTCCAGACTTCCCTTTTTTATTTACGTTATCTATGAACTTTCGCACTCACCATAAGTATTAGCAGAAACCGCCACTACTTCTGCATTGACAAGAACCTCTATCATGATGCTGGAGGCGTGCCCTCGGCGTTGGCTACAACTGCTTCTATTTGAATTAAAGCACTTTTAGGCAACTCTGATACACCCACTGTCCTTCGTGCAGGAACACCACCGGAAAAGAAGGTCGTGTACACCTCATCCACAACACCAATGTCCTCGATATTCTTAAGAAAAATATTGACCTTAACCACATCCTCCAAAACGTGGTCGATACTTTCGACAATGGCCTTGATGTTTTTCAAGCACTGTCCAGCCTGCTCTTTTACACCGCCCGCTACCACCTCCCCCGTCTTTGAATCTAAAGGCAATTGGGCCGAGATATGGTTGTAATGAGAAAAAGCGACAGTGTGTGTAGATAGAAAGCCTGTTGGCGCATTTTCCGTATTGTTCGCTTTTATGATGAGTCCATGCCTGTCTTCGACAGCTTGCGGCGGCGTGCCATCTCCGTGCGACACAACAGCTTCGATTTGTACCAAAGCATCCATCGGTAGAGCCGACACTGAAATGACTGTCCGTGCAGGAATATAGGCTGCGGCCCGGGCTATCGCCGAGTCCGGAAAAAATGTTGTATAAACTTCGTTTACAGCTTCAATATCCGATAGGTTTTTTAGAAAGATATTTATTTTGACGATATCGTCAAAAGGAACGTCGATGCTTTCCAGAATTGCCTTGATATTTCTCAAGCACTGTTTGGCTTGCTCTTTTGCACCACCCGCTACCAATTTTCCAGTTACTGGATCGATAGGTAATTGCGCGGAAAGGTTGTTGTAATGAGAAAAAGCTACGGCTTGCGCAGACAGAGGGCTAACGGGTGCGTTTTCCGTGTTTTTTACCACTTTTACAAGATCGCCTGCCTGCGGTGCATTCGGGATTGTGCCCTCGCCATTTGAAACCAACGCTTCAATTTGCACCAAAGCACCCATAGGCAAAGCGGCAACGGCGACTGTCGTTAATGTAGGGACATAGTCAGGAAAGAAAGCTGTATACACTTCACTCACAGCTTCAACGTCTGAGATGTTTTTAAGAAATACAGTAACCCTGACCACATCATTCATAACATGGTCGATGCTTTCAACAATGGCCTTGATATTTTTGAAGCACTGCCCAGCCTGCTCCTGCACCCCGCCAGTTACCAATTTGCCAGTTTCTGGATCAATCGGTAATTGAGCTGAAAGATTATTATAATGAGAGAACGCTACAGTTTGTGAATACGGGCCTATGCTTTTTGGAGCACTTTCTGTATTTCTTGCCAATACTGCGTTATAGCCACTCATAATAACACTCCCTTCTTTTACTGCGATTTCGCTGGTTGCGTGGCAAACACGTATTCCACTTCGCTATCGACAGTTGCCACCGTTTATCCGGGCGACGGACATCAAGTCCACGCAGGGGTTGGATAGTAAGTGCCCGGGGTACTTCATGGAGCAGGTGCTAGTGTAGTGGTCTCTGCGTACTACGCCATTGCACAATCGCTCCCGATCAGCTTTTCTCGCGAGTTGAACTCAGTGAATCCTGGTCTGAAAACGCCGACTTCTATCCGTTTTTCAGCGGCTTAAGCGAATGAGCGGCTGGAAGCTGCGGTGGCGACATCTCTATGCCCCAGTCGCCAGGCACGCACCAATCCTCTCCAAACAGTTCGGCCGGATGCATCGTACGTTCAGAGCCGTTGCCGCAAGCCAACGACTTGGCCGGACAATATCGGTCGCACCCCCAGCAGATCCGTTCGGGGTGTTTGGGGTTGACGGGGAAGTTCTTGGCCATGCCGGTCTCCGATGAGTGAGAGGCGTTTTTCCACCCTACAGCTTATGCGCAGCGCCCTCCTTGATCGATATCAACAAGCGGCTGCTCTCCCCCCATCGCGATCCAGGGACTAAGCTTCTAACCGCAGAACAGCCTTGGAGACCACGTACATGCTCAATAAAAATCCTTTCCCGAACACTGAGACACCAAACCATCCACCGTTGTCGACATGGGACGATCAAGCCGCAGCCACATCGATCGATGAAGATGCGTTTACCGCCCCGCCCGCGCTGACCAACGCCGAACTGGTTCACTTGCGTGTCCGGGTCATTGCCCTGGAAAACCTGGTCATCGCGCTGCTGGCCGAAGGCTCGGAACGTCAGCTCGCCATTGCCCGGGAAATGGCCGATTACATTACTCCCCGACCCGGTTTTACCCAGCACCCCTTGACCGTCCACGCGGCTGCACAGATGAACCACAGCGTCGAGCGAGCCCAACGATTTCGCCAGGAATAGGAACCACAGCTGTGTCCGGGGTTGGAAGTCGGGGCGGTGATTGACGGTTGCCCGGAACGCAAGGGGTGCTGATGGCTCCATGCGGCAATAATCCAGGCGGCCGTTCATCGCGAGTCTGTTGCGCAGTTGCTGCAACAAAACGTCGTTTGCCGGCGCCGCTACCGCCATGGCTCAGCTGCGACTATATTAAGTCTGATATTTAAATGTCATCCGCGCCAAAAGCTTTGCTATTGGAGGAACAATACGGTGACCACTTGATCCTAAAGTCCTGTTCAGTAAATGATCCGGGTGACATCAACATGAAAACGGTCACGGCCCTTTTCACCTGCCTTCTCGTCAGCGTATGCGTGGCGACAATTCCTTGTGCCAATGCTGCCAAGAAATCCAAGCCTTCACGAACCTACAAGACCAGCTTCGACTGCGCCAGCGCCAAGGCACGCGTAGAAAATCTCATCTGCCACGACCCGCAACTGGCGCAGATGGATATTGAACTGATGCGTCTTTATCGCCTGGCGCTCACGGATGAACGTTCCGTACCCCCTCCCGAAAAAGTCATGATCGACCAGCAGTTCTGGATCGCTGCCCGCAACCAGTGTGGCACCGCGCCGGAGCCCAAGGCCTGCACGGTCCGAAGTTATGCCGAGCGTGCGCACCAGCTACGCCAAGGCTCGGCCATTGTGAGAACCAAGGATCCCGACAGACTGACCGATGGCCCCCTGACGTTACGTTGTAGCGGACTCAACGGGCCGATTGCCGCCACTTTCTTTAACACGCAACCAGGTGTCGTTTACCTGAAATGGGCAAACGCCTCGATTACCTTGAACCAGATGCCCAGTGATTTGGAAACCCGCTACATCGGCAAGGATTACAAAGGGAACTACAGCTTCCGACAAAGCGTAAACGGGGTGTTTTTCCAGAAACCAGGCGCTGGGGAGATGAGCTGTACGGTCGAGCCGATCGGCTGAGGGCTCTGGGACGCCTGCAACAGGCGTCCTCACATTGTCGACACCTTGTGCGATCAATCAAATTTCCAGCCCTTTCAACCGCCATTAGCGGCGCCACACTGTGGGTGATACTCAAAATGTGTCGACAATCCTGTTGATTACCCTCCAATAAATCATTATATTTCGGCTCGATCACGAAATAGTGTCGACAATGAGTGTCATTGGCGAACATCTCCGATGGGGACAGACACCGATCTGTGCCTTCCGGCTTCGAGACAGAACACCTTTTGTAGGAACAGTTGATCCGGTGGTTTTGGGTGGTCACCCTCGATTGCCGAACGACTGTTCCTACCTTTATTCAGTGAACCAATACCCGGCTGCTTTGCACCTTCTTCGTTCACTCAACAACACGCGGTATGACAGGAGAAGCCCAGTGCTCGAGACCTACGTACAACAATTACAAGCACGTGCCGAGCAAGGGCTTCCACCCTTGGCGCTTAATGCCGAACAAACGGCTGGCCTGGTCGAGCTGCTGAAAAATCCTCCGGTTGGAGAAGAAGCGCTCCTCGTTGACCTGATCACCCATCGCGTTCCGCCAGGTGTGGACGAAGCGGCCTATGTAAAGGCCGGCTTCCTCTCCGCCCTCGCCAAAGGCGAAGCCGATTCCCCTCTGATCGACAAGAAGCGCGCAGTTGAACTGCTTGGCACCATGCAGGGCGGCTACAACATCGTCACGCTGGTCAACCTGCTGGACGACGCTGAACTGGCCCCGGTCGCGGCCGAAGAACTCAAGCACACCCTGCTGATGTTCGACGCTTTCCACGACGTCGCTGAACGCGCCTGGAACGCTAACGTTCACGCCAAAGGCGTGCTGCAATCCTGGGCCGACGGCGAGTGGTTCAAAAACCGCCCTGTGCTGGCCGACAAGATCAGCCTGCGCGTGTTCAAGGTCACCGGCGAAACCAACACCGACGACCTGTCCCCTGCTCCGGACGCCTGGTCCCGCCCGGACATCCCGCTGCACGCCCTGGCCATGCTGAAAATGGCTCGCGACGGCATCGTGCCTGACGTCCAGGGCGTCACCGGTCCGATGAAGCAGATCGAAGAAATGCGCGGCCAAGGCTTCCCGATCGCTTACGTCGGTGACGTGGTCGGTACCGGTTCTTCGCGTAAATCCGCCACCAACTCGGTGCTGTGGTTCTTCGGCGATGACGTGCCTTACGTGCCGAACAAGCGTGCTGGCGGTTTCTGCTTCGGCAACAAGATTGCTCCGATCTTCTACAACACCATGGAAGATGCCGGCGCACTGCCAATCGAATTCGACGTCACCAACATGCACATGGGCGACGTGATCGACCTGTACCCACACGCTGGCAAAGTCTGCAAGCACGGTACCGACGAAGTCATCACCACCTTCGAAATGAAGACCCCTGTGCTGTTGGACGAAGTCCGTGCCGGCGGTCGTATCCCGCTGATCATTGGCCGTGGCCTGACCGACAAGGCTCGCGCCGAACTGGGTCTGCCAGCGTTCGACCTG
Organism: Pseudomonas sp. GM21; assembly: GCF_000282215.1. Lineage (GTDB taxonomy): Bacteria > Pseudomonadota > Gammaproteobacteria > Pseudomonadales > Pseudomonadaceae > Aquipseudomonas. The sequence goes on along the minus strand of NZ_AKJS01000013.1, from coordinate 1,499 downwards.
TTCAAGAAACCGGATGCCCCGATCGAAAGCACCAAGGGTTTCACCCTGGCGCAGAAAATGGTCGGCAAGGCGTGCGGCGTAGCCGGTGTGCGTCCAGGCACCTACTGCGAACCGAAGATGACCACCGTCGGTTCCCAGGACACCACCGGTCCGATGACCCGTGACGAACTGAAAGACCTGGCGTGCCTGGGCTTCTCCGCTGATCTGGTGATGCAGTCCTTCTGCCACACCGCGGCTTACCCCAAGCCGATCGACGTGACCACCCACCACACCCTGCCAGACTTCATCATGACCCGCGGCGGCGTTTCCCTGCGTCCGGGCGACGGCATCATCCACAGCTGGCTGAACCGCATGCTGCTGCCGGACACCGTCGGTACCGGTGGTGACTCGCACACCCGTTTCCCGATGGGCATTTCGTTCCCGGCCGGTTCCGGTCTGGTTGCGTTTGCTGCAGCCACCGGCGTTATGCCGCTGGACATGCCGGAATCGATCCTGGTGCGCTTCAAAGGCAAAATGCAACCGGGCGTCACCCTGCGTGACCTGGTTCACGCCATTCCTTACTTCGCGATTCAGGCTGGCCTGTTGACCGTTGAAAAGAAAGGCAAGAAGAACGCCTTCTCCGGCCGCATCCTGGAAATCGAAGGCCTGGACAACCTGAGCATCGAACAGGCTTTCGAGCTGTCCGACGCCTCGGCTGAACGTTCGGCTGCCGGTTGCACCATCAAGCTGTCGAAAGAATCGATCACCGAGTACCTGAGCTCCAACATCACCCTGCTGCGCTGGATGATCGGCGAAGGCTACGGCGATGCGCGCACTCTGGAACGTCGTGCTCAAGCGATGGAAGCCTGGATCGCCAACCCTGAGTTGATGGTTGCCGATGCTGACGCCGAATACGCTGAAATCATCGAAATCGACCTGGCCGACATCAAAGAGCCTGTGCTCTGCGCGCCAAACGATCCGGACGACGCCCGTCTGCTGTCCAGCGTTGCTGGCGAGAAAATCGACGAAGTGTTCATCGGTTCGTGCATGACCAACATCGGTCACTTCCGCGCTGCCGGCAAGTTGCTGGATCAGGTCAAAGGTCAGCTGCCAACCCGTCTGTGGCTGTCGCCGCCGACCAAGATGGACGCTCACCAGCTGACCGAAGAAGGCTACTACGGCATCTACGGCAAAGCCGGCGCACGCATGGAAATGCCGGGCTGCTCGCTGTGCATGGGTAACCAGGCACGTGTAGAACCGAACTCGACCGTAGTGTCGACGTCGACCCGTAACTTCCCGAACCGTCTGGGTGACGGCGCGAACGTCTACCTGGCCTCGGCCGAGCTGGCGTCTGTTGCTTCCATCCTGGGTCGCCTGCCGACCGTCGAGGAGTACATGGAATACGCGGACAAGATCGACAGCATGGCGGCCGATGTCTACCGCTACCTGTCCTTCGACCAGATCGCCGAGTTCCGTGAAGCTGCAGCGAACGCCAACATTCCGGTCGTTCAAGCCTAACG
>NZ_AKJS01000012.1 GCF_000282215.1 Pseudomonas sp. GM21 | reverse complement strand
GCCCCCAGCCAGGCGGAAAGTGCTTGTGCTGCTGGACCACGCAGCGGCCTCTCACGACGCACGCCTCCGGTGTCGGTCTTGGTCGCGCCTAAGGCGTACAGCCAGGTGTCGACATCCAGTTGGCGCACGTCGCTCAGTTGCAGGCCCACCACTTCCGAACGCCGTCGCCCGCCGCCACTCCAGGCCAGCAGGAGCAGGGCGCGGTCGCGAATGCCGCGTACGCCGTCGTTGCAGGTGGCGAGCAGCGCCTGCAATGGCTCGAGCACGATCGCGCTTTTCTTGCGCACGTTCACGCCCTGGCGCGACTGGGCTTTACGCGCTTCGCGCAGGAGGGTCTTCAGCGCCGACGCTTCGGTTGGATTGTCCCACTCATTGATCCGGTGCCATTTGCCCAGCACGGCCAAACGGTGACTGACCGTGTTGAACGCCAGCGGCCCCAGCTTGGCCTTGACCCGGGCAGTGACCAGCGCGGCGTCAACGCCCGGCGGCAACAGGTGCGCCCAAGTGCCGTCTTCCAGTGGCCGTGCCAGGTGCTCTAGCACGAACTGAATCGCCACCGCGGCTGGTAGCGGGCCATCGCCCAGTGCCTGGCCATAACGCAGTTGCAGCCAGGCCGACCAATAGGTGAGGGCGCTGCGGTAACTGCGCACCGTGTTGGCCGCGGTGCCGGCGGCGATAAAGGCCGCCGCGGCCTCCTGGGCGTTTTCGGCGAGAACGTGCAGTTCCAGCGGCGTTTCGTTGACCAAGAACAACTGATCTGTAATATCTAATACGTTCAACGTATGATAATCCAAATATTCATAAAATAACGTCGGATAACATTCTATTATCAGACCTAATATAGCCGGAGATGAGCCATGGCAGTAGGAGTGCCGGAAAATGAGGTGTTTGCCGCCGCGGATGCAGTCCTGGCCCGCGGCGAACGGCCAACGGTGGAGCGCGTGCGTCTGGAGTTGGGCCGCGGCAGCCCGGCGCGGGTCGGTGGCCTGCTCGACCAATGGTGGGGGCGGTTGGCCGAACGGCTGAGCGGCGAGACCCGCCTGCCAGCATTGCCCGGCGAGGTGTCGCAGGCGTTTGTCGCGGTGTGGCAGCAGGCTATTCACCTGGCGCAAGGCGTCGCCGAACAAACCCTCGCGGAGCAACGTCAGGTGCTGAGCGCAGAACGCGAGCGGGTGGCCGCGGTCGAGGATCAGGCGCGTCAAGACGCGGCACTATTTCGCCAGCAGGCGGCGGAGGCCTTGGCTGGGCGTGAGGCAGCTGAGTTGCGCCTGGCTGATCTGGAGTTGCTATTGTCCCAGCGCCAGACGCAGATCGAGGACCTGCAGCAGCAGCGTGAGATCTTGCTGCATGAGCGCCGCGAAGCTCAGGAGCACAACCAGGCGTTGCAGCAGGACCTGGAGTCGTTGCGGCTCAAGGCCGAGCAGGAGCGGGTTGCGCAGGAAGTCTATATACGCGGGGTCGAAGATCGAGCGCACCGCGAGGTCGACCGCGCGCGGGAGGAGGGTAGAGCCATGACGGCCGAACTCAAGGCTGTCGGACGCCAAGTCGAGCAGTTGCAACGGCGTGTTGAGTCCATTCAGCACGAGCTCAGTCAATCTCGACAATTGGCAGCAGCACAGCATGCCCGTGCCGAAACGTTGGAGCAACAACTGACGCTGGTGCGTCAGGCTCCCAGCGTAAAACGTAAGCCCAGCACCAGAAACCCCAAGCTGAAGAGCGGCTCCTGACAGATTAAGGTGTCACTGCTTCCAATAGCGCGTGCTGAGACCACCCTTACAGAAAGGTCGCCCAGCGTTCCCGGCACCCAGACTCTAAGGCCTCCAAGGTGGCACATTTGCAGCGTATTGGCATTGATTGCGGCTGGGCGCGAAGGGCTCTGATCGACCCTAAGCGGCCGGTGGGGGCAGGCAGAAACCGGCCAGTTGCTGTCATGACAGCAACTGGTCGAAAATGTCTGTAGCTGTCCAGACCACTGGTTTACAGCTAATGCCGCGCGGCATACAGGCAGATCATTTCCATCGCCAACGCGGCCCCGGCAAGCGCAGTAATCTCGGCGTGGTCATATGGCGGTGCTACCTCCACCACGTCCATGCCAATCAGGTTGATACCGCGCAGACCTCGCAGAATGGCCAAGGCCTGATGGCTCGATAGTCCACCGCAGACCGGCGTCCCCGTGCCAGGGGCAAATGCCGGGTCGAGGCAGTCGATATCGAAGGTGAGATAGACCGGATGGTCGCCAACGCGCGCCCGGATAATTTCTGCCAGTTCCTTGGTAGAGCGATCATGTACTTCACTGGCATTCAACACCTGAAAGCCCATGACGTCGTCATTGGTCGTGCGCTGGCCAATCTGGATGGACCGTGCAGGATCAATCAGCCCTTCGCGGACGGCGTGATAAAACATCGAGCCGTGGTCGATACGCTTGTCCTCGCCGTCGGACTCCAGGTCATGGTGCGCATCGAAATGGATCAACGACAGCGGACCATACTTGGCCGCGTGAGCTTGCAGCAGCGGATAGCTGATGAAGTGATCGCCGCCCAGGGTCAGCATCGCAGTACCCGCCGCCAGAATCCGCTCGGCATGGGCCCTGATCGCTGCAGGGGTCTGCTCCGGGGTGCCGTAATCGAAGTAGCAATCGCCATAATCGACACAAGCCAGCAGATCGAATGGGTCAAATTCCCAAGGCCAGTGACGTGCCCAGGCTGACTGCACCGATGCCTCGCGGATGGCCCGTGGTCCGAAGCGGCTGCCCGGTCGATTGCTGGTCGCGGTATCGAACGGGATGCCGCTAATGGCGATATCCACGCCACGCAAATCGCGGGTGTAGCGACGCCGCATAAAGCTGGTGATACCACCGTAGGTCGGTTCACCCTCGGTGCCATACAGGCTGTCACGCGTCATCGCCTGATCAATTATCGAATTGTCATTTAGCATGGGATTCTCAATGCGGGTTACTGAAGCTGACCCAGACATGCATACGCTCACGCAGTGCTCGCTGGGGTAGAGGTTAGTTTTTGTTGCTCGAGCTTGCCGTGACCGGGCTGGATTGGCGTTTTGTCGCGCCAGCCCCATTGCGGTTTTCAGCTGCCTGGCAAGGGTGGGGTTCGCACCGGGATCAAGCGCTTTGATCCGGTGGCCTCAAACGCCGACGCCAGGCGCAGCAGCGCTGAGTCGTCGTAGGCGCGCCCAGCAAACGTCAGGCCGACGGGCATGCCGATGTCCGGCATCACACCCATCGGCACGGTGACCGTTGGCACGCCGAGGTGACGGATGGCCAGGTTGCCGTTGGCGACCCATACGCCGTTGCTCCAAGCGATATCCGCCGATTGCGGATCGACATCGGCATTCGCCGGGCCCACGTCGGCGACTGCCGGGAAGATCACCGCGTCGAGCCCCAGCCGATCCATCCACTCCTCAAGATCGATACGCCGGGTCTGCTCCAGCCCGCGCAGGCCATCGGGTAGTGTGGTGATCTGATCCCACGGGGTGATGCCACGCTCGGCCATGCGCACGTATTCTTCCATGCCAATGGCCGCGCCATCTTCACGGTCAGGCAGAGCGCCTGGGGCGTGCGGAAAAATCTGCGGGCCGTCGACGTCAGCCAGACGGTTTAGTTTGGGATCGTCGTTGGCTTGCAGGAAGTCATCGAACGCCCAGACGGTCAGGTCCCACAGTTCGTGATGGAGGAACTCTCTGGACACCAGGCCGCGGGTTAACACCGTCGGCGCTCCAGGTCGATCACCCTCGCAATTGGAGACCAGCGGGAAGTCTGTCTCAACCACTTCTGCACCGGCCGCTTCCAGAGTCTTTCGTGCGTTTTCCCAGAGGGCGATCACCGAGGCACGGGTGTTGATCCGCTGGCCTCTCGCCCACCCGTTACCCGGCGCTTCGCTGGTGCCCGCGTCGGGGTCGGAGTTGATGTACATGCGCGGTACGCCCAAGCGCTTGCCGGCGAGTGCGGCGGGCCTAGCAGCCAGTTCCAAGTAGGAGGCAGGACGCACCGAGGCGACGCTGGGGATCGCCACCCAAGGTTGCAAGCGCCATAGGTCGCCACGTTTGTCGGCGTCTTCGGCCACCACCACGTCGAGCACCTCGAGCAGGTCGGTCATGGTCCTGGCATAAGGCACGACCACATCCATGGTGGGCGTCAGTGGCCAGTTGCCGCGCACCGAGATCACCCCGCGCGACGGTGTATAGGCGCACAGACCATTGTTTGAGGCCGGCCCGCGGCCGCTCGACCAGGTTTCTTCAGCAAGGCCGAAGGCGGCGAAACTGGCAGCGGTGGCCGTACCTGCGCCGTTGGAGGAACCCGAGGCGAAGGGTGCAGTGAGGTAGACCGCGTTGTACGGGCTCTCGGCACGGCCATACACGCCGCGCTGCATGCCGCCATTGGCCATGGGCGGCATATTGGTCTTGCCCAGGCAGATCGCACCGGCGCCGCGCAAGCGCTCTATGGTGAACGCATCGCGATAGGCAACCAGGTCCTTGAAGGCCGGGCTGCCGGACGCCGCGGTCAGGCCTTTGACCAGATAGCTGTCCTTGGCTGTATAGGGAATACCATCGAGCGGACCGAGGGTCTCGCCACGGGCACGACGGGCGTCGCAGGCCTGCGCTTCTTCAAGCGCATTCGGGTTGCGCACCACCACCGCGTTGAGGGCGGTGGGCGTGTTGGGGCCGTCGTAGGCATCGATTCGTGAGAGATAGGCCTGGACCAACTCAACTGCCGTGGTCCGGCCAGCTTCGAGGGCTGCGCGCAACTCGGCAATGGAAACTTCAGTTACTTCAATCATGCTGTTACCACTGGCTACTGGATCTACAAGGTGGCTTGATTGGCGCTGCGCACCAGTGAAACCGCATCGGCCATGTGCCTGGTTCCGTTGGGCCTCACTGGCGCAGCGCAACTTACTTTTAGGTTCCCGACTTGAGCTTGGTCCATGCACGGGTGCGAGCGCGTTCTGCACTAGACGGCAGTGGCACCAGAGCGAAGAGGGACTGCTGGACGTCGGCGGAGGGGTAGAGATTGGGGTTGTTGCGGATTTCCGGGCTGACCAGAGCAGTGGCGTCCTTGTTCGGGTTGGGATAGCCGACGAAGTCGCTGATCGGGGCAATCACCTGCGGCTGCAGCAGGTAGTTGATAAAGGCATGGGCATCATCTGGGTTCTTCGCATCCTTGGGGATGGCCAGTACGTCGAACCAGACCGGTGCGCCTTCCTTGGGCAAACGCATGTCCACCACCACGCCGTTGCCGGCCTCCTTGGCGCGATTGGCCGCCTGGGAGAAACTGCCGGAGTAACCCACAGCCACGCAGATGTCACCATTGGCGATATCGGTCATGTATTTTGAAGAGTGGAAGTAGGCGACGTTGGGGCGGATCTTTTTCAGCAGTTCTTCGGCCTTCGCGTAGTCTTTGGCCTCAGTGCTGTTGGGCGGCAGGCCCAGGTAGTGGAGGGCGATGGGGATCATATCCGTCGGCGAATCGAGCAGGGCCACGCCGCACTGCTTGAGCTTGGCAATGTTCTCTTCCTTGAAGATCAGATCCCAGCTGTCCACCGGCGCGTTTTCGCCGAGCGCAGCCTTGACCTTGGCCGGGTTAAAACCGATCAGTACGGTTCCGTACAAATAAGGCACGGCGAAACGGTTACCCGGATCGTTGGCTTCGATCAGCTTCATCAGTTGCGGGTCCAGATGCTTCCAGTTGGGTAGCTTGCTGCGGTCAAGTGGCTGGAACGCGTTGGCCTGAATTTGCTTGGCGAGAAAACTGTCGGATGGCACCACCACGTCATAACCGGAGTTGCCGGTGAGCAGTTTGGCCTCCAGGGTTTCGTTGCTGTCGAAGATGTCGTAGACCAGCTTTGCGCCATTCTCCTTCTTGAAGTTGTCCAAGGTCGGCGGCGCGACGTAGTCGAACCAGTTGTAGACACGCAGCGTGCGCTCTTCCGCATGAGCGTTAGCGCTCAGCAGGCCCAGGCTGCAGATCGTAGCGAGGAGCGAACGGGGGAGTTGATGCTTGATCAATTTCTCACAGCTTTGGGAAATGGTGCCCAATCGTTTGGCTGCCAGCGCCGGGCCTGCAAGCATCGTCAGAGCTTTCAGCAGGACGGCACGCAGGCTACCGACTCCAACGCGGGCGGTGCTCCAGGACACCGTGTCCGCTCCCATATCGATTTTTTGCCACGGCTGTTGCTGCTTGTACTTCATAGGACCACCTTTTGAATTATTGTCTTTGGCCTAGCTTCGGATGAATTGTTGCGGCGGCTTGAATCACAATCAATCTATATAAATTGCAATTAACTCAAGCAAAAAAACTAAACGATAGGGGTTCTCGCAAATGTCTCCTGCGCTTCTTGCAGGCGGTGACGGGATGCACCAGGCAGCGGCATGCACAAACGCGGGCACGTCATCTTTTGGAGTTGGGCGGTGATTCCCCACGCAGGGCTGGATCAGCCGAACTGGCCCAACCCTGCGAGGGAAAGCCGTCTGGCTATTGCTTGCGCCTCATAGGCGGCAATCCTTTCCGAGCTAACCGACACTAGGAATGTGTTGGGTGATGCAATGCACACCACCGCCATTGTTGGCAAGGATGGTGCCATCGACACCCACGACTGGCCGTCCCGGAAAAATCTCACGGAAGAGATTCAAGGCAATCTCATCTGCAGGAGTGCTTGAAGTAGGAACCACGATGCCGACGTTGGATTTGTAGAAGTTGATGTAGCTGAAGTTCTCCACTGTCAGGCCAGACACCTTGAATGTTGGCTGAACGGGCATCTTGGTAATCTTGAAAGGGCGGCCTCTTGCATCGGTGCTTTGTTGCAGCACTGCCAGGTTTTCCGCCATCCTGGGCACGTTGGGGTTGTTTGGGTCCGACGGGTAATTCAATAGCAGATGGGCTGGCTCGATGTAGGCAGCAACTAGGTCGACATGCCCATCGGTAGCGGCAGCGCCGTCGTCGCCGTACACCCCATACGGCAGCCAGATCATTTTGGTCGCGTTATAGGCACGCAGCAGCACGGTCTCGATCTGAGCCTTGGTCATGCTTGGATTACGATTGGGATTGAGCAAACACTGTTCGGTGGTAATGAGCGTGCCCTGTCCATCGGTAATCACCGCGCCACCTTCAAAGACCATATTCACTGGTGATTTAGGCACGTTCAGCGTGGCGCACACGCCAGTGGGCAATTGATCATCCAGGGTGGCCGACCACCTGTTACCCCAGCCGTTGAAAATGAAATCTCGTCCCAGCATGTCGTGTCCTGATGGGCTCAGCGCGAAGACTGGCGCGGTATCACGCGTCCAGCAATCGTTGTATGGATTCTCGATGACAGTAACGTTAGGGTCGCATCGCTTGCGTACAACCTCGGTATAGCCGGTCATCGCCATCATCAAGACCGGCTCGAACTGCGCAATGGCATTCGCTACATTGATGACAGAATCTTGCATGGGTTTGAGCTGATCCTTGTAGCTTTTGTCATAGGGGTACGCCATCAACACGCTCTGGTGAGGCTCCCACTCTGCGGGCACCCGAAAGCCATCCGAGGCAGGGTTGGACTCCGCCGCTCGGGCCAAGCGTCCAAGACCTGACGTACCGATGGCCGTTGCAGTAATAGCCACCAACACGCCTGTATTAAACCTGCGCCTTTCCGGGTTCGTAGGCCCCTCCATTGCGGCTTGATCCGCTGTCAACGGCTCTGTTGCCAACTGAATGTCTTGTTCTTGATCCATGTAACGAGTCCCCCAGGTTATCCAGCCAGATATCTCATTTACCAAGGCACACGAGCGAAACAGGTAGAGGTGCACCGAGCCCACCCCTCATCGCTTACTTCTCACGCCTGTTGTTGCCTGTGCTTCGTAGGGCCACCTATTGAATTGTTGTCTTTAGCCTCCCTCCGCTGAATCTTTGCGGTTGCTGAAGGCGCAATCAACCTATATAAACTGCCAACAAAATAGGCAGAAAAACTAAATGGTAGACCCGCATGCCCTTGCCTCCGCTCCATGCGTTTCGCGTATTTGAATGTGTTGCAAGGCTGGGCCATGTCGGCGCTGCCGCCGCTGAACTTCATGTAACTGCGGGCGCCGTCAGCCAGCAAATCAGAGCCTTGCAAGGTTCACTTGGCATCAAACTGTTCTATAAGCAGGGGCGCCACCTAGTGCTGACGGAGCGTGGTTTGGCACTACAACGTTCGGTCGCGCGAGGCATCGGCGAAATCACTGAAGGGGTGCGACAGATCTGCGAGGCGGATTTCCAAGAGGCGACGGCGAAAGTCTTGACCATTTCGACAGAGCCGGTTTTTGGCGCGGCCTGGCTGATGCCGAAGTTGTTCACCTTTCGTGCAGAACATCCGCATATTCATCTGCGCGTCATTACTGCCGACGACATCAGCGAGGTGGACTGGCGCAGGGCAGATGTTGCCGTGCTCTATGACGCCCCGATCTGGGAAGGGTTCTGGTGGCGACCATTGCAGAACCTGCACATGTTTCCGGTTTGCTGCCCGCAATTACTGCGCGGCCCCCACGCGCTCAAGCAACCCTCAGACCTGATTCACCATCGTCTTTTGCATGAAGATGACGGCACTCAATGGCGGCGCTGGTTGCTTGAGGCTCGCCTGCCATATCCGGGCGATGCCGATGTCCATCTGGAAGACCTCGGCATCGCCTTGCAGGCCGCTCGCGATGGCTATGGTGTTGCACTCAGCGATGAGATCAACTCGTCACGCGACCTCGATGAGGGACGCCTGGTGCAACCCTTTGCACTGAAGGTGCCGACAGGGATGGATTATTTCTGCATCTGCAACGAGGAGAGTCGCGATATTCCTGAGATAGCTTTGCTCATCGATTGGCTGATCGAGCAGGCAAAGATAGTCCCGGCCTACCCGTAAGCGTTGTTGGGGGGTTTAACGCTCACGTGGCTCAGCACAAAGCTGAATGACCTCTGGATGGAGTCTTGAACTGCTGCTTTTGGCCGATAGCGGAGTCTCCCCACGTCTCGCGGTCGATTCAATACTCAGGTCAGCTGTCGTACTCCCAGGCCCAGAATCAGACTACCGCACAGGCGATCAATCACTTTCCGAGCCTTCTGATACGCCGAGGAAATCGTTGGTTGCGACAAAGCCACCGCAACCAGTCCATACCAGGTCAGCGAAACGACCACCACAACCGCCAGCATTGAGACGAAGGTGCTGACCGAGGGGTGGGCGGGGGCTGCTGCTGAAAAGACGGCGGCGTAGAAGGCCATGGATTTAGGATTGCCGATGTTGGTGACGACACCTTGAAAGAAAGATTTCCGGACGCTGCCAGTCGGGCCCTCGCAAGGCCGTAAGGCGGGATGCTTGCCTGCTTTAATGATCAGGCGTATGCCAAACCACATCAGGTACGCAGCACCCATTATCTTCACAACCAGTACCGCCCATGGGAAGGCTGCAAACACAAGGCCTAGGCCTGTGATCGCACAGCCAGACCAGAGCAGGTTCACGGTCACTATACCGGCGACTAAGGCCAGCGCCTCGGCACGTGTCGCGGCTACTGCCTTGTGAACAACGGCGACGAAGTTCGGTCCCGGAACCACTACGCCCGCCAGATAAACCCAGAAAACAGTGAGCACCGCGGAACTGTCGAACATTTCGATCCCTCTTAGCGCTGATCGGTATCAGCGTCTGGTTGAAGATTTCATCACGTTTTTCGCCGCGAGAGCATCAATGCTAGCGAGCGAAGGGGCCGACAGTCAGACACAGATTCCACAATAAACTCCGATACAGTGACCTTTTATGCTGAGTAAGCCCTGCCCGGCGATGAGGCGGTCAGGGATCGCTATGGCCAGGCGAGGAATACTTCGCGATAAGGGCGGATGTGTGCTGCCTCCAGTGTCCGCAATTGGCCGATTTCTGCCTTTTACGGCCAGCTGAAACCGACCCATAGAGGTCAACAAGCTTGGCGTTACCGCTATACCGGGGTAACAGGCAAAAACATCAAAGAGCCCCCCGGTTAACGTCCACTTTTCCGGTCTCCAGCGGAGTTGGAGGCGCCAATTCGTCCCAAATCTTCAGAGTTTATAGATGCTTGAGGGTGATCTATTCGATTACCCCACCAACACACCCCCACTCCCCCCCGTTTTCCCCTCCTTTGAGGGGCCGTATTACGCGATCTGACTCATAGCATCGCGTCGCGGTAACTGAAAAAAACACAAAAAGTCACCGAGCAATCACCGCTCCCGAAACCTACGAGTGCCTCCCAGGGCTTGAAGCAATTGGTGCGCTATTGACTCGTCTGAGCGATTGACGCTCGTTTTTCCTCATCCGTAATCGGAGTGCTGCATGATAAGAACAACAATGCACAGAGGCTTTCGGCCACACCTGTTGGCCATCGCTGTCGCTTCCGGCTTCAGTGCCCAAGCAACCGCTGTAAATTTCAATATCGGGGAGGTACAGGGGCAATTCGATTCGTCGTTGTCGGTGGGCGCCAGTTGGGCCGTGCGTGGGCCGGATCCGGATTTCATTTCCAACTTCAATTCCCAGGGCAAGCGTGGCGAGGCGTCGACCCGGGTGTCCGATGACAATCGCTTGAACTTCAAGAAAGGCGAGACCTTCTCGAAGATCTTCAAGGGCGTGCATGACCTGGAACTCAAATACGGCGAAAGCGGCGTGTTCGTGCGTGGCAAGTACTGGTACGACTTCGAACTCAAGGATGAACATCGCCTGTTCTATGACATTGACGACAGTGGCCGCAATGATCTGGCCAAGGCGTCCGGCGCAGAATTCCTCGATGCTTTTGTCTATCACAACTACACCATCGGCAATTTGCCGGGCAATGTGCGCCTGGGCAAACAGGTGGTGAGCTGGGGCGAAAGTACCTTCATCGGTAACGGTATCAACTCGATCAACCCGACGGACGCCGCGGCATTGCGCCGCCCGGGCGCCGAGGTCAAGGAAGGGCTGATCCCGGTCAACATGTTCTACCTGTCGCAGAATTTCACCGAGAACTTGAGCGCGGAGGCCTTCTATCAATTGGAATGGGAAAGCACCGTCGTCGATAACTGCGGCACCTTCTTCGGCTCTGATGCGGTGGCCAAGGGGTGCAATGACCGACTGGTGGTTTCCGGTCTGGACCTGGCGCCAGGCGTGGCCAGGAATACCGGTGGCGCAGCGACAGTCGGTGGCTCAGCGGCTCAGGGTGGCGGTGTCGACGACGTCTACATTCCGCGAGTCAAGGACAACGAGCCGAGTGACAGTGGTCAGTTCGGCGTGGCGTTGCGCTGGTTCGTACCGGAGATGAATGACACTGAACTCGCTGCCTATTTCATGAACTACCACAGTCGCAACCCATTGCTCAGCGCGGTTCGCACAACGGGGCCGGGTACGCCGGCCAGCTCACTGAACCTGATACGTAATTCACGCTACTTCGTTGATTACCCCGAAGACATTCGCCTCTACGGTTTGAGCTTCCAAACCAATATGGGCGGTACTTCCCTGGGCGGTGAGGTCAGTTATCGTCCGAACATGCCGCTGCAACTCAACAGCCAGGACTTGATCAACGGCAGCCTTGGTACTGCCACGTCACCACTGGTTTCCACAGGTTTCGCCACGAGCACGCCCGGCGGCGTGATCAATGGCTACAAGCGCATGCCAGTGTTGCAGACGCAGATGACCGCTACCCAATTCTTCGATCAGGTCTTTGGTGCAAGCCGTCTGACCCTGGTGGGTGAGGTCGGGTACAACCGAATCAACGGTCTGGGCGAGACCGACGGTACCGATCTGCGCTTTGGCCGCAGCGGCATCTTCGGCAGCGGCATCCTGCCTGGTGCTGCCGGGTTGGCGGCTTGTCGGGGTTCGGTGTCGCAGGTTCCAGGGCAACCGGCAGGCGTAACCACGCCGACCAACCCGCAACAGGAGTGTAATGACAAGGGCTTCTACGACACCGATTCGTGGGGCTACCGTGCCCGTGCGCGTTTGGATTATCCGAACGTATTCGCCGGTATCAACCTGGCGCCGAACCTGGCCTGGTCCCATGACGTAAATGGCAATGGACCCAACTTCGAGGAAGGCCTCAAGGCCGTCAGCGTCGGCCTGGATGCCGACTATGCCAGCACTTACACCGCAAGCCTCAGTTACACCGATTTCTTCGGTGGTCATTTTAATACCAACGGTGATCGTGACTTCGTCGCGCTCAGCTTTGGCGCGAACTTCTAAACGAAGACAGGCGAGAGAACCTCAGCATGAAAACAAAAACAATGATGCAAACATGGGCGTTGTCATTGGCCCTGATCGTCGGTCAGGCAATGGCCGCCGTTACTCCGGAGGAAGCAGCCAAGCTAGGCACCAGCCTGACCCCGCTCGGCGCCCAGAAAGAAGGTAATGCCGAAGGCAGCATTCCAGCCTGGACTGGTGGGCTCAAGCAGGATGCGGCGCCGGTGACGAACCTGTTCGTCGGCGACCCGTTTGCCGGCGAGAAACCCCTGTTCACCATTACCGCTGCCAACGTCGGGCAGTACAAGGCCCGACTGAGCGAGGGGCAGGTGGCCATGTTCAAACGCTATCCCGATACCTACAAGATACCGGTATTCGCAAGCCATCGCACTGCGGCTAACCCGCAGAATGTCTATGATGCCGCGAAGAAAAGTGCGCTCAATACGCAGCCAGCCGATGGCGGCAATGGCTTGCTGAACTTCGCCGACTCGCGTTATTACGCGTTTCCAATCCCCAAGAGTGGCGTCGAAGTATTATGGAACCATTTGACGCGCTACCGTGGTTTGAACCAGAAACGCGAAACTGTGCAGGCGGTGCCGCAGGTCAATGGTTCGTTCACCATTGTTCAATTGAACGATGAAATCGCGTATCCGCAGTTCATGCCTGCCGATGCCCAAGCTGACGCAACTAACATCCTGTTCTACTACAAGCAGGAAGTGACGGCACCACCGCGACTGGCCGGTAGCGTGACGTTGATTCACGAGACCATCGACCAGGTGAAAGAACCGCGCCTGGCGTGGGTCTACAGCGCCGGTCAACGACGGGTTCGTCGGGCCCCGCAGGTCGCTTATGACGGACCGGGCACCGCGTCGGACGGGATGCGCACCACGGATAACGGCGACCTGTTCAATGGTTCGCCCGACCGCTACGACTGGAAACTGATCGGCAAGAAGGAAATGTACATTCCCTACAACAACTACCGGTTGGCTTCACCATCGCTCAAATACGCCGATATCCTCAAGCCTGGCCATATCAATCAGGACCTGACGCGCTATGAATTGCACCGCGTCTGGGAAGTCGAGGCAACCCTGAAACCTGGCATGCGCAACATTTATGCAAAACGCCATATGTACATCGATGAAGACACCTGGCAGGCGGCACTGATCGACCATTACGATGGCCGCGGGCAGTTGTGGCGGGTGGCCGAAGGCATGGCCTATAACGATTATGCCAACGGCGTCAGTACCTATGCGGCCCAGGCGTTGTACGACCTGATTGCCGGGCGCTACCTGGTCAATGCCTTGATGAACGAATCCCGGCACGGCAGCATTTACGGTAACGCGGCGAATCTCGCCGATTACACCCCGGCAGCACTGCGTAGCGCCGGTATTCGATAACAATCGAAACACCGATTGAGCACCGCACCCCTGTAGGAGCGAGCCTGCTCGCGATAGCAACCTGACCGTCAACTTATCTGTTGAATGTTAAGCCGCCATCGCGAACAGGCTCGCTCCCTGCAGGGGCACTACTCGTTTGGGGAGATGCGTTGCCGGGCAGCGATCAGCGCTTCGTACCGCCCGGACACTCCAAGCTTGGCATAGATGTTCTTGAGGTTCCACTTGATGGTTTCCTGACTCAGGTTCAGGGTCTGGGCCATGCGTTTGTTGGACATGGCTTGCTCAAGCAGACTGATGATTTCCATCTCGCGCTTGGTGAATAGCGCAGACTCGCTGACGCCGCTTTCCGTCGCGGCCCGCGCCGACATCGAAGGCGCAACGCTGAAGTTCAGCGGCGCTGCGATCAGGCGACTGCGATAGCTCTCCAAGACCGGATCATCCTCGCACTCCAGCTCAGCCAGCAGCGAGATCAGTGGCGCGCCTTCGTCCAGCAAGGTACGCACCAGGCCAAGACGCAGGCTTTCGGCCACGACCTGACGCAACAATATCCGGGCCTCTCCCGTTTGCCCCAGATCATTGAGCGCTACGGCGCGCAGCAATTGCGACTGCACTTTCCATATTCCGCGAGCGTAACGCGTCGCCAGTTGCTCCAGGCTGTCGAGGGCCACCAAGTGCCCGTTCCGACTCTTGCCGGGCCAGCGAGGTGCGGGCTCGCGACAAGGCGGCGAGGGCGGCGATCTGGTGGGCGGCCGGACTGTCGCCATCATGACGATGGGCCAGCGCTTCCAGTGCCGCGCGCTGGCTTTCGCATTGGCGCCAGTCGCCACTGCCCAACAGGATACGGATCTGCTCGGCCAGGTTGTACGCCACGGCGCGGTCGAAACCTTGTGCGCGTAGCCCGATCGCCTTGCTGGCCAGGTAGGCCAATGCGGCCGCCGAAGACTCCTGCAGGCAATTGAGACGCGCATTGCTGATCATCGCGCTGATAGTGATATCCGGTGGCGACAGGTGCAGCAGATTGAGGCGATTGCCCAACACCTGTCGCGCATCGTCGATACGGTCCATTTCGTAATGCGTCTCGGCGGCTCCTACGCCACAGCAAGTGGCGCTGATGGAGCGATGGCCATGGGCGCGCTCGGCCACGAGCAGTACGTCGACGATATTGCGCGATGCTTCACGCACATTCCCGCTGAGCATGGCGCCATGGGCGGCGGTGACGACGGCCAGCAGCGCCACTTCGTCATGACTGATGCGTATGGCCCGGGCCTGGGGTGCGTTGATGTAATCCCAGGCCGCTTGCTGCTGACCGGTTTGATTGAGGCAGTGGACGTGCAGGCACGCACGCATCTGCTCATTGAATGGATGATTGAAGCGATGCCCGCGTATGCCTTCCAGCAGTTGTTGGCACAGGGGCAGGTTGTCCTGTTGCGTGGCGATCGACGCCCTGACCAACGCGATGTGCGGGCTCAACTGGGCTTCGTCGTGGGGGCTCTGTTCCAGCGCATCGATCCAGGCCTTCGCCTTGCCGGTCATCATCGTCAGCACACAACCCCAGGCGCCTTGCAGCAACACACCGGGATGTTGCACCAAGCGCTCGAGCGGCACGCAGTCGAGCCAGCGCACAAACTGACCGAGATAACTGATGTTGTGCTGGTCGGGTTGGCTGCGTTCAAGCAGCGCCACCAAGGCTTCGAAATTCTCGCTCTGCACCGCGTGATGCACGGCTTCGTTGACAACGCCGGCCTGCTCGAACCACGCCGAAGCGCGCAGATGCAGCGCTTGCAGATCAGCGCCCGAGGCGCTCAGGCGCTGCTGCAGAAACTCGGCGAACAACGGATGCAGGCGATACCACGGGTTCCGGCACTCCATGTCCATGGGCACGATGAACAGGTTGCGCGCCTCGATATTGGCAATCAGCGCTGGTGCGTCGCAACTCTGGCTGACTTCGGCGGCCACCTTCTCGTTGAAGCGGCGCAGGATCGAAACCTGTTCCAGGAAGGTGAGCGTCGCTGCCGGCAGATCGCTGATCACGTCTTCGACCAGGTAATCCACCAGGCCGGCCTTGCTCGACAGCAGTCGTTCGCTATTGAGGCCTTTACGCGGGTTGGCCTTGAGCGAGATCGACATCATTTGCAGGCCGATGGGCCAACCGTCGGTCGAGGCATGAATGCTGTGGGCCAGATCGATGTCGACGTCGTCGTCCAGATAGGCCTTCAGGAATGCCAGCGATTCGTCGAAGCTGAAGCCCAGGTCGGTGCTGCTGATTTCGCACAGCTCGGCCATGGCCCGCAGCCTGCCCAGTTTCAACTCGGGAAACACCCGCGACGCAAGCACCACATGCAGTTGCGTCGGCGCACTGTCGACCATGGTCTGCATGAGCATTGAAATGGCGGGGTCCGTGGCGAACTGAAAATCATCGATCATCAGGTACAGCGCCGTATCGACCCGCGCCAGCGTGTTGATCATCACCGACGCCAGGGCCAGCGAGCCGTTCTGTGCATCCCCCTTGACCAGCAACAGCAGGTCGTCATCCAGCGGCAGGCCGGCCTGTTGCAGCGCGCCGATCAGGTTGGCGGAGAACGATTCCAGCGTCGCGTCCTCCTGGGACAGAGACAACCACACCACGCCACTGCCTTCCTTGAGCAGGCTCTGACGCCACTGCGCCAGCAACGTGGTCTTGCCGAATCCGGCGCTGCCGTTGATCAGCGTGAGGCGGCAATTGCGCGCCGCCAGCAAGCGCGACAGCAGCGGCATGCGCAACACCGCATGGCTGCTGATGCGCGGCGGTGAAAAACGGGTGGTGATCAAGGGGCGGGTGGCAGGCATGGGAATCCAGACTACAGCTGTTCTTGTTATGGACGGGTGGGGTGGGACGGTTCCCCCAAGTGGAGTGGGTACGCCATCACACCGTACGTCTAGTGTGCTGAATCAGTGCCGGCTGACGAGCAGACGCGCAGCAGATCGACGTCGTGATGCTACCCGCGTGCTGCCCGTATTTCCAGTCGACCTCACCGACCCTAATGGACTGGCCACACTCGCCTGTCCCCTCATGACAAGAGCAGAGAACCCGACAATGCCCGGACCTTTGGCAGGTGTGAAAGTAGTTGAAATGAATGCGATCGGCCCTGCGCCGTTCGCCGCCATGATGCTGGCGGACATGGGCGCGCAGGTTATTCGTGTCGACCGTCAGGTGGCCGGTTTTCTCAATGCCGATGGCAGCCTGCTTGGACGCGGACGGCGCAGTATTGCTATCGACCCGCGTAAACCCGGCGCCGATGAAGTGCTGCTCAAACTGATCGACGGCGCCGATGTGCTGATCGAGGGCTTCCGTCCCGGCGTCATGGAACGCCTGGGCCTTGGACCGGAAGTCTGCCTTGAGCGCAATCCCAAATTGATCTATGGACGCATGACCGGTTGGGGCCAGAGCGGGCCGCTGGCTCCTGCGGCGGGGCATGACCTGAATTACATCGCACTGTCCGGCGTACTCAACGCCATGGGTCATGCCGACCGTCCGCCGACCCCGCCATTGCATCTGGTGGGTGACATGGGCGGCGGAGCGATGTTTCTGCTGACCGGCATACTCGCTGCGCTGTTCGAGGCGCAAAAGTCCGGCCTCGGACAAGTGGTTGACGCCGCCATCTGCGACGGCACCACGCTGCTGGGCAGCATGTACTACGACCTGCGTCATCAGGGCCAATGGGGCGACCAGCGCCAGAGCAACATGCTCGACGGCGGCGCGCCTTTCTACGGTTGCTACAGCTGCGCCGACGGCAAATTCGTGTCGATTGGCGCCATCGAGCCGCAGTTCTATCAGCTCCTGCTCGAGCTGTGCGAAATCGACGATCCGGGCTTCAAGCAACAGTGGCAGCAGCAAGCGTGGCCGCTTCTGCGAGAGAAGCTTGAGGCCCTGTTCCTGACCCGTACCCGCGATACCTGGACCCAGCTGCTCGAAGGCACCGATGCCTGCTTCGCCCCGGTGCTGGACTTCAGTGAAGCACCCACCCACCCGCACAACCAGGGGCGCGGCCTGTTCATGGAGACCGCCGGCGTGCTGCATCCGGCCCCGGCGCCACGCCTGAGTCGTACACCGGCGCAGGCGGGTGGTCTGGTGAGAAACGGCGAAAACACCCTGGAAATCCTTGAGCAACTGGGGCTTAGCGTTGCGCAGATCGATGAGCTGCGCAGCGTTGGCGCGATTGTTTGAGTGCGCACTGAACCACCAGCGCTGACGCATCCCACCCCACCCGAGCTCCCCCCGTCCGAGCGGGTACAGCCCGGAGCGGCTGCGCAAGGATAAGAGGGTGGTTTGCTCGGGACCGCCGATCAACAAAAACAACAAAGAAATTCCAAGGAGTATGTATGTCGCACAAACCTTACGTCGCCGGTGTCGGCATGATCCCATTCCTCAAGCCGGGAGCCAGCGGTTCCTACATTGAAATGGGCGCCGAAGCCACGCGCCGGGCGCTCAAGGATGCGGGCCTGGACTATCGCCTGGTGCAGCAGGCCTATGTCGGCTACGTCTACGGAGACTCCACTGCGGGCCAGTCGGCACTGTATGAGGTCGGCCTGAGCGGTGTTCCGGTGGTCAACGTCAACAACAACTGCTCCACCGGCTCCAGCGCCTTGTTCCTGGCGCGTCAGGCCGTGGAAAGCGGGGCGGTCGAATGCGCGTTGGCCCTGGGCTTTGAACAGATGCAGCCCGGTGCCCTGAAAAACCAGTGGGAAGACCGCCCGATGGCGATGGGCAAATGCTCCGAAGTGGCGAACCTGCTGACTGCGGATGCCGAAGGTGTGCCCATGGCGCTGCGTATGTTTGGCGGCGCCGGCCGTGAGCACATGCAAAAGTACGGAACGCAGATGAGCACCTTTGCCGCGATCCGCGCCAAGGCCAGCCGCCACGCTGCCAACAACCCATTGGCGCTGTTCCGCAAGATCGTCACCACTGAAGACGTGATGAACGACCAAGTGGTTTGGCCGGGCGTGATGACCCGCCTGATGGCCTGCCCACCGACTTGCGGCGCTGCGGCGGCGATCATTTGCAGCGAAGCCTTCGCCAAAAAGCACGGCCTGCGCACCGACGTGGTGATCCTCGCCCAGTCGATGACCACCGACGCGCCGATTGCCTACGAGCCGCCATCGATGATCCAGATGGTCGGTTTCGACATGGCCCAGCGCGCGGCCGGTGAAGTGTATGAGAAGGCCGGCGTCGGCCCGCAGGACATCCGTGTCGCCGAAATGCACGACTGCTTCGCGCACAACGAATTGCTGACCTACGAATCCCTCGGCCTGTGTCCGGTGGGCGGCGCCGAGCGCTTCGTGCTCGATGGCGACAACACCTACGGCGGCCAGGTGGTCACGAACCCGTCGGGTGGTTTGCTCTCCAAGGGCCACCCACTGGGCGCCACCGGCCTGGCCCAGTGCTACGAGCTGACCCATCAGCTGCGCGGCAGCGCCGAGGCGCGTCAGGTTGAAGGCGTGAACCTGGCCTTGCAACACAACCTCGGCCTGGGCGGTGCTTGTGTCGTGACCCTTTACGGTCGCGCCTGAGTCCTGGCCCTAATGCTGATCCCTGTAGGAGCGAGCTCGCTCGCGAAAAATGTCTGGACACCGCAATCATTCAGACAGGGCGCGTCATCGTTGATGACCATCGCAAGCAAGCCCGCTCCTACGGGGTTTGAGCAGCATTGCTGGCTCTTGATAAACCCGTAGAGGAGTGAAATGAAATGGCAGACAAAAGTCTGATCGGGCGCTCCATGGGCGTCACCCAGGTAGAAGTGGAAAAGGGTCGCTTGCGGTTTTTCGCCAAGGCCATCGGTGAAATCGACCCGATCTACACCGACGAAGTTGCCGCCAAGGCCGCAGGCTACCCGTCGCTACCGGTGCCTGCGACGTTCCTTTTTTGCCTGCAGGGCGAGGGCCGGGACCTGGTTGAGCAGTTGAACGTCTACGGCTTCGATCTGGGTCGCATCCTGCACGCCGAGCAATCGTTTGTTTACCACAAGCCTGCGGTGGCCGGCGATGTCCTGACTTTCGACAGCCGCGTTGCCGACGTTTACGAGAAGAAGGGCGGCGCGTTGCAGTTCGTGGTCAACGAAACCCGTGTGACCAATCAGCACGGCGAACATGTTGCCGATATCCGCGGCACGCTGGTTCAGCGTTGAGGAGCAGTCGATGAGCAAATTTCTGAAGTGCGGCACTCAATACAGCGATATCCGGGTCGGTGACCAGATTCCGTTGCTGCAACTGCCTGCGATCAACCGCACAACCCTGGCCCTTTACTGTGGTGCTTCGGGTGACCACAACCCGATCCATGTCGACATCGACTTTGCCCGTAAGGCGCGCATGCCCGATGTGTTTGCCCACGGCATGTTGTCGGCGGCCTATCTGGGCCGCTTGCTGACCAACTGGGTGCCACAGCGGCAGATCCGTTCGTTGTCCATGCGTTTCACCGGCATCACCCAACTGGCTCACGTCCCGACCTGCAGCGGCACCATCGCCGAGAAGTTCGAAGTCGATGGCGAGCAATGTGTGCGCATCGACATCACCTGCAGCAACCAGTACGGCGAAGAAAAACTCGCAGGCAGCGCGGTGGTGGCTTTGGCCTGAAGCTGCCGTGAACACCCACATTCGAACAAGAAATGAGAACAGAACAATGAAAAAGCTTGAAGGCAAAGTAGCCCTGGTGACCGGTTCCGGTCGTGGCATTGGTCGCAGCGTTGCCCTGCAACTGGCAAGTTATGGCGCCAAGATCGTGGTCAACGACCTAGATGCCGCTCCGGCCGAAGAAGTGGTCGCCGAGATTCGCAACGCCGGTGGCGATGCCGTGGCCTGCGTGGGCAGCGTGACCACCCCCGACTTCGCCGAGCGCTTCGTCAAGACTGCCGTTGAAAGCTTCGGTGGCATCGACATCATCATCAACAACGCCGGCTACACCTGGGACAACGTCATCCAGAAAATGACCGATGAGCAGTGGTACGCGATCATCGACTGCCACCTGACCGCGCCGTTTCGCATCTTGCGCGCCGCTCAACCGGTGATCAGCGCCCAGGCCAAGAAAGAGGCTGCCGAAGGCCGCGAAGTGTTCCGCAAGGTCATCAACATTTCCTCCATCGCCGCCGGCGGCAATGCCGGGCAGTCCAACTACTCTGCCGCCAAGGCCGGCATCCTCGGCATGACCAAGACCCTGGCCAAGGAATGGGGGCGCATGAAGGTGTGCGTCAACGCCGTGGCCTTCGGCTTTATCGAAACCCGCCTGACCCAGGCGCTGGCCGGCGATGAAAGCAAGACCGTCACCATTGAAGGCCGCGAGATCAAGGTCGGCGTGCAGAAGGCCATGATCGACGGCGCCAGCCAGGTAATCCCGCTGGGCCGTCCGGGCACCCCGGACGAAGCCGCAGGTTCGGTGGTGATGCTGTGCCTGCCGGAAGCCAACTACGTTTCCGGCCAGACCCTGGTCTGCGGCGGCGGCCACGGCACTCTCTAAAGCGACGTCGTATCCCGGATGCCCTAGTGGTATCCGGGAGTCCCTTCCAAAGCACTCGAGGCCTTCACCATGCTGGATAACTACCGTTCGCCCTGGCTGGACGATGACGTTGTACCTTTTGCCGACAGCGTTCGCCGCTTTGTCACCCAATCGCTGGTACCACTGGAAGAGCAATGGCGCGAGCAACATCAGGTTGACCGTGCTTCCTGGCTGAGCGCTGGTGAGATGGGCATGATCCTGCCCGATGTGCCGGTGCAATACGGTGGCTCTGGCGGAACGCCGGCGCATCTGGCCGCCGTGATCAATGAAATGACTTATGCCGGCGTAACCGGTCTGGGGCTGGGTATCAGCCACATCGTCGGTCACTACATTCTGGCCGACGGCACCGAAGCGCAGAAACAGCAGTGGTTGCCGAAAATCGCCTCGGGCGAAGTGATCTGCGCGGTGGCCATGACCGAGCCGGGCACCGGTTCCGACCTGCAAGCCATCCGCACGCGGGCGGTAAAGCAGGGCGACCAATACGTCATCAACGGTGCCAAGACCTTCATCACCAACGGCCAGATCTGCGACATGGTGGCGGTCGTGGCCAAGACCGACCAGGACGGCGGTGCCAAGGGCCTGTCGATCTTCCTGGTGGACACGCGCTTGCCGGGTTTCCGCCGTGGCAAGACCCTCGACAAGCTCGGTTGGGAGGCCCAGGACACTGCGGAACTGTTCTTCGACGACTGCACGGTGTCGGCCGACTGCCTGCTCGGCGGTGTCGAAGGCAAAGGGTTCTTCACCCTGATGAACCAACTGCCTTATGAGCGCATGCAGATCGCCATCAACGCCACCGCCACCATGGAGCGCGCCCTGGCGCTGACGCTCGATTACACCAAGGAACGCAAGGTGTTCGGCCAGCGCGTACTGGATTTCCAGAACACTCGCTTCACCCTGGCAGACATCAAGGCCACCACCCTCGCGTCGCGGGCCTTCTGTGACTGCCTGATCCAGCAATGGGTGGACGGCAAGCTCGACTCCAGCCAGGCCTCGATGGGCAAATTCTGGCTGACCGAAAGGGCAGGTGAAGTGGTCGATAAATGCCTGCAGTTCTTCGGCGGCTACGGCTACATGAACGAGTACCCGATCGGCCGCATGTGGACAGAAATACGCGTCACACGCATCTACGGTGGTGCCAACGAAATTCAGCGCGAGCTGGTGGGCCGCTCGCTCTGACAAGTCTTGGCTGCAAAACACATCAGTTGAACTCCGTATAAAAACAAGAGTGGGAGGTTTCGATGTACATGACTCAAGGGCTGCATCGCCACATGCAGCAGCACCCCGATGCCACGGCCATCCGCTACCAGGGCGACGGTGTGACGTTTGCCCAATTGGGTGATCGCGTGGCCCGTCTGGCCGGTGCACTCCAGGCATTGGGTGTGGCCAGTGACGAGCGCGTGGCGATGCTTTCGCTGAACTCACAACGCTTTATCGAGTATTACCTGGCGGTGCCTTGGGCCGATGCCGTGCTCAATCCGGTGAACATTCGCTGGAGCGCGGCGGAGATTGTCTACTCGCTGGACGATTCGCAAACGTCGGTACTGATCGTCGACGACACCTTCCTGGCGCTGGCTGAAAAAATCGGCAGCACGGCGAAAACCCTGCGCCTGATGATTTATGCCGGCGACGGTGAAACACCCGCGGGCATGCTCAATTACGAATCCTTGATCGCCAATCATGCACCGGTGGAAGATGCCCGGCGTGGCGGCGATTCACTGTTGGGGCTGTTCTACACCGGAGGCACCACGGGCTTTCCCAAGGGGGTGATGCTCAGCCACAACAACATCGGTTTTTCTGCCTTGGCCGTCCTCGGTCAGGCGCTTTTTGGCCCGCACACCGTGTATCTGCATGCCATGCCGATGTTCCACCTGGCTGACCTGGCGGCAATGGTTGCGCTGTTCATCAGTGGCGGCACCCATGTGGTGTTACCGGCGTTCAAGCCCCGGGAGGCATTGGAATTGATCAGCGGGGAGCAAGCCAGCGACACCTTGCTGGCACCGACCATGATCCAGATGTTGCTGGATGCACGGGAGGCGGACCCGGCCGTCGCCGTGCTTGACTTGAGTCCACTGCGGGAAATCACCTATGGCGCTTCGGTGATTTCACCGGCGTTGCTCGATCGTGCCCGCCGGGCCTTCTCGGCAGCAGATTTCCAGCAAGGCTACGGCATGACCGAAATGTCCCCGAGCATCAGTCTGCTTGCGCCCGAGCATCACAGCGAAGCCCACCAGCGCAGCGGCAAGATGTATTCGGCAGGGCTGCCAATCAATTGCGTCGAGGTGCGCATCGTCGACAGTGAAGACCGCGAGGTGCCGCGAGGCACGGTGGGTGAGGTGGTGGCACGAGGTCCGAACGTCATGCTCGGGTACTGGAACAAACCCGAAGCGACCGCCGAAACGCTACGTGGTGGCTGGATGCACACCGGCGACGGTGGCTACATGGATGAGGACGGGTTCATCTACATCTGCGACCGCCTCAAGGACATGATCGTCAGTGGCGGCGAGAACATCTTCACTGCCGAGGTCGAGAGCGCCATCGCCAGTCATCCGGCGGTCGCGCAGTGCGCCGTGATCGGGATTCCCTGTGACAAGTGGGGTGAGTCGGTGCATGCCGTCATCGTCTGCCGGGCAGAGTCGTGCATCAGCGAGCACGAAATCATCTCGCATTGTCGCGAGCGCATCGCGAGCTACAAAGTCCCTCGCAGTGTGGAGCTGCGCGACACCTTGCCATTGTCCAGCGTCGGTAAAGTGCTGAAGACCGAACTGCGCAAACCCTTCTGGGAAAACCGCTCGCGTCATATCGCCTGAGCCTCGACAGGCAGCCCATTGCGACCGTTGTCTCGCCTTCCTCGGGGGGCGGGCTTCGTGTTGCCCTCGGGCATCGCAAGGACATCAGTGATGACACCGTCAATGCCAATCGCGCAGTCAATGACTGACGCCGTGATGCATCAGCTCGATGCCGGTCTTTTCGATCAGCACGCGGTGACGCAGCGCCTGGGCGTCAGCGTGCGCACGTTGCAGCGTCGGCTGGCCGCCGATGGCACCAGCTTCAAGACGCTATTGCGCGAGGCGCGTCGACAAAAGGCCACACGCTACTTCAGCGAAGGGCGCCATAGCATCAAGGAAGTGGCCTACCTGCTCGGATTCCAGGACCTGAGCAACTTCGCCCGCACCTGTCGCGACTGGTTCGGTGTGCCTGCGACCCAACTGCTTAACCCTGACAATCATTCATAAGAGCATTCACCATGAGCCAGCCACTTGTTCTTGAATACAAGACCATCGCCTACGAAAAACCGGCGCCGCACATAGCCCGCATCAGCCTCGACCGCGCCGACAAGCGCAACGCCCAGGACACCCATCTGTTGTACGAGCTCAATGCCGCGATGGATTGCGCCAACCGCGATGACGAAGTCAAGGTCATCATCCTCGCGGCCAAGGGCGAGCATTTCTCTGCCGGCCACGACGTGAGCGAGGTGGACCCCACCGACGCCATGGCCCAGTGGGACACGATCGGCACCTTCTGCGGATACGGTTGCGCCACATCAACCGTCGAGTCGCAGATGACCCGGGAAAAGGAAATCTACATTGGCTTTTCCGAGCGCTGGCGCAACATTGCCAAGCCGACCATCGCCCAGGTCCAGGGCAAGTGCATTGCCGGCGGCCTGATGCTGGTCTGGCCATGCGACCTGATCGTGGCCAGTGAAGACGCCTTGTTCATGGACAACACCGTGGCGATGGGCGTGTGCGGCATCGAATTCTTCGCCCACCCGTGGGAAATGGGCCTGCGCCAGGCCAAGGAATTTCTCTTCACCTCCGGTTGGGTGAATGCCCAGGACGCCTGGCGCATGGGCATGGTCAACCATGTCGTGGCCCCGGAGAAACTGGCTGATTTCACCCTCGCCCTGGCCGCCAACATCGCCCAGAAACCATCGTTTGCACTCAAGCTGGCCAAGGAAGCGCTCAACGCCGCCCAGGACGCACAAGGCCGGGTCAGCGCCATGCAGACCGCCTTCGCCCTGCATCAGGTCACCCACGCCCACAACACCCAGCGCTTCGGCATGTTGCTGGACCCGACCGGCATGCCTCGCATGACGGCTGGCGCAGTCAAGAAGCCCGTGGCAGCCGAAAGCGAAACGTCGGTGAAGTGAAGTGCAAGGGTCGCTTCGGCGGCCCGTCCAGAACAAAAAACAGGGGAATCGCATGTACATCACTCAAGGGCTGCATCGGCATATCCAGCAGAGACCCAACGCGATAGCCGTGCGTGACCGAGGTCAGGCACTGACCTTCGTGCAACTCGGCGAGCGGGTCGCAAGACTGGCCGCGGCGCTGCAACGACTCGGGGTCAAACCCGGGGACCGGGTGGCAATGCTGGCGCAAAACTCGGTGCGCTACATCGAATATTTCCTGGCCGTACCTTGGGCGAACGCGGTGCTCAATCCGGTCAATAGCCGTTGGAGCCTCAGTGAAATTCTGTACTCACTGGACGACTCTGAAACCTCGGTGTTGATCGTTGATGACGCGTTCATGGAGCAGGGCAAACAGATCGCGGTTCAAGCGATGACGGTCGAACGCGTCATTCATGTCGGTATCGACGAAACACCGCCCCTCATGCTCGATTACGAAACGCTGATCGCTGAAAATCCACCGGTGGAGGATGCGCGTCGGCGTGGTAATGCGTTGCTGGGGATTTTTTATACCGGCGGAACCACCGGATTCCCCAAAGGCGTCATGCTCAGCCACAACAACGTGGCCAGCTCCTCTATGGCTACCGTGGCGATGGGTTCCTATGGCGCCGACGCGGTGTTTTTGCATGTGATGCCGATGTTTCACCTGGCCGATATCTGGGCCATGACCGGGCTGTTCATCAGCGGTGGCAGTCATGTGGTATTGCCGGCGTTCGATCCGGCCACGGTGTTGCGGACCATCTCCGAAGAGCGGGTCAACCAGGTACTGCTGGCGCCGACCATGATCCAGATGCTGCTGGACTGGCGCGACAATCATCCGCAATCTGCCGCGCTGGACCTGGGCTCGTTGACCACCTTGTATTACGGCGCGTCGACCATCACCCCCGCATTGCTGGACCGGGCGTGCAAGGCTTTCCCTCGGGCGCAGTTTTTCCAGGGGTATGGCATGACCGAGCTGTCACCGATGGCCAGCACCTTGAGTGGCGAATTTCACAGCGTCGAACACCAGGCCAGCGGCAAGATGTATTCCGCCGGACAGGCATCGGTCTGCACCGAGGTGCGCATCGTCGATGAAAACGATTGCGAAGTGCCCCGTGGCTGCGTCGGCGAGGTGATCGTGCGCGGGCCCAATGTAATGCTCGGTTATTGGAAAAAGCCGCAAGCCACCGAGGTCGCCCTGAAAAACGGCTGGATGCACACCGGTGATGGCGGCTACATGGACGCCGATGGCTTTATCCATATTTGCGACCGGCTCAAGGACATGATCATCAGCGGTGGCGAAAACATCTACAGCGCCGAAGTCGAGACAGCCATCGCCAGCCATCAGGCAGTGGCGCAGTGCGCGGTGATCGGCATTCCCAGCGAAAAATGGGGGGAGGCCGTGCATGCCGTCATCGTCCTGAAACCCGATGCCGATGCAGGCTTCGATGCCATCCTTGCCCACTGCCGTGAACGAATTGCCGGCTACAAATGCCCGCGAAGCGCCGAGTTTCGCGCCGTGCTGCCACTGTCCGGTGTCGGCAAAGTGCTGAAAACCGAATTGCGCAAACCCTTCCAGGATGCTCAACCTTGATGTTGGAAGAATAACGCGGCACACACGGACCCCGTGGGAGCGGGCTTGCTCCGGGCGGCGTTCCGACGATGAGGCCATCAGATCCAACATCTTCGTTGACTGATAGACCATCGCGAGCAAGCTCGCTCCTGCAGTAAAGGTAACGCCCGGGCCGGGAATGCTGGTCCGGGCGCTTTTCTTTCAGCCAACCTTGACGACGCCAGGCATGGCATAGCTGCCATCGATCAACGGCCCGCGAGGTCCATAAAAACGCGCGGTGAACTGGAACGCATCCCGTGGGGCGGGCAGCCAGTTGCGACGTTGATCGGGGTCACCGGGTTCGTCGGCCTGGACGTAGATCACCAATTTGCCGTCGACCGTGTGCAACTTGCCGCGTTGCAGCATGTAGCTGTTGAGCGAGTAACGATCGATTGGGTTGTCGACGAAAAACCCTTCCTGGTCGTACAGCGGCAACTCCCAGAACTCCGTCACCGGTGGCATGTCTTTGAGGTCGAAGGTGATGGTGTAGCGGTTCTTCCCATTGAGCGGTTGCCCCGCTGCATCGTTGTACATGCGCGCGGCGGTGTGTGAGCGAACGGGCACCGGGCCAAGCACGGCGATATAACCGGCCAGTGCGCGGCGCATCCAGTCGGTATCTTGGTAACCGATGTCTGTGGCCAGCGACCAGCCATTCATTGGTTTGCCCGTACCCTTGGCCAATTGTGCCTTTAGCGCGGTGACGCCGTCCTCGATACCCTCGGCCACGGCGGTTTGCAACGCAGGGGACAGACTGGTCGGATCGAAAGATTGCCCGGCCTTGAGTCCAAGCCGGTCAAAGCGAGCGAACGCTTGCAGTTCCTTATGCCCGTCGGCCTGCTTGGTGAAGCTCGGATCGTTGAGGATCAGACTGACCCATTGCAGAAACTCCGTGCCCCGCAGGCGACTCGGCTCGCGCACATTTTCCATGCCGCTATACGTCGGATATTCGGCCTTGCCCGGCACCACGTCTTCGGCACGCACATCTTTTTTGCCTGAGGCCAGCCACTGGCTCAGCGGCATCAACGTGATACGGTCCATGAAGGCATTAATCGCCTTGAGTTCTTCCGGGGTGTCGTCCGTCAGGGCGAGGCGGCCGAGGGCCACGGCGAAATCGGAGGGCGACTGCACGACCTCTTCGCCAACGAACTCGGCGGGGAGAGTGCCGCTCCAGTTCGGCCCGACGAACAGGCGGCGCACCGGGCCAGGCGCATTGAACTGACTGCCGATCATGTGCCACCAGCGCGAATAGTTGTCAGCCATTTGCACGCTCCAATAGCGCTCGTCGGCCTTGGACATTGTCAACACGACGGGTTCCTGGCTGAGGTCTAGCATCGCCAGACCGTACAGCGTCGTGGCATTGGGTGTGGTCGCAAAACGCGGCAGGGCCTTGGCGGGCTGGCGTGACCATTTGAAGCGGTTCAGGCCCACGAAACGCGGGCTTTTCGGATTTTGCGCGTGGATGTAGCGCAGATGATAAAGCGCCACCGGGTGCATGCCCCAGAGGAACACCTCCCGGGCAATGGCACGGGCCTCTTTGGGTGTCAGGGGGGCGGTGGCCGGGTTGGCTTGAGCGGGCTTGGGTATGAACCCGCCGAAGGTCAAGGTCGGGGCGATCACCGCACCGGTCAGCAGGGGCAAGAAGTCTCTACGAGTGAATTTCATCACGGGTTCTCTGAAGAGTTAAAACTGGCGCTAAAGGTCGTCATGAATACCTCAGGGATCAACTCACCCGAACGGCACCGGGCATGGCGTAGCTGGCGTCGATCAGCGGTCCGCGGGGTCCATAGAAACGCGCGGCGAACTGGAAGCCTTCCTTGGGTGCCGGCAGCCAGTTGCGGTGTTGGTCAGGGTCGGTCGGCGCCTCGTGCTGCACATAAATCACCAGTTTGCCCCCGGCGGTGTGCAACTTGCCGCGCTGGAGCATGTAGCTGTTGAGCGAGTAGCGGTTGATTGGGTTGTCGACGAAGTAACCTTCGCGGTCGTACAGCGGCAGTTCCCAGAATTCGGTGACGGGCGGCATGTCGGCCAGATCGAACGTGAGGGTGTAGCGGTGCTCGCCGTGCAGCGGTTGGCCCCGGGAATCGCTGAGGGCAAAGCCGGCGGTGTGCGAGCGCGAAGGAATCGGCCCGAGTATTGCGACGTAGCCGTACACGGCACGCATCAACCAGTCGCTGTCTTGGTAACCCAGATTGGTGGAGAGCGACCAGCCGTTCATGTCAGCCCCCAGGCCCTTGGCAATCTGTGCCTGGACCGCCTTTCTGCCATCCTCGATCCCCGCTTCGATAGCCACCAAAACTGGAGCCGATAGACTGCCCGGTTCGAAGGTTTGCCCAGCTTTGAGGCCCAGTCGCTCGAAGCGGGCGAAGGCAGCAATTTCCTTGTGTCCGTCCGCTTGCTTGGTGAAGCTCGGATCATTGAGGATCAGGCTGACCCAACGCAGAAAGTCCGTACCCTTGAGGCGACCCGGCTCGCGCATGTTCTCCATGCCCGGGAACGTCGGATAGCTGGCGCGCATCAGCGGCACGTCTTCGGCCCTGATCTCTTTTTTACCCGCTGCGATCCATTGGCTCAGGGGCATGAGTGTGACGCGGTCCATGATTGCGTTGATGGTCTTAAGCTCTTGCGCGGTGTCGTCGGTCAGGGCGATGCGCAACAACGCGACGGCAAAGTCCGAATCCGATTGCACGATTTCTTCGCCGACAAAGTCGGCGGGCAACTTTCCGCTCCAGTTCGGACCGACGAACAAACGGCGCACCGGGCCGGGCGCATTGAACTGGCTGCCGATCATGTGCCACCAGCGCGAATAGTTGTCGGCCATCTGCAGGCTCCAGTAACGCTGGTCGACTGCCGGGATCGTGACCACCACCGGTTCCGCACTCAGGTCGAGCATGGCGTTGCCATAAAGCGTGGTGGCGTTCGGCGTCGTGGCCCCGCGTTGCTTGGCAGAGTAGGGCGCACGTGCCAGCCGTAGGCGGTTGAGGCCAACATAGCGGGGGTTCTGTTCGTTCTGCACGAGGTTGTAGCGAAAGTGATAAATCGCCACCGGGTGCATGCCCCAGAGAAACGCTTCCCGGGCAATCTCGCGGGCCTGTTCGGGTGTCAGCGGCAGATCGGCTGGCTTGGCATCGGCACTGGCCTTGTAGGCATTGATGCCAAGCAGGGGCGTGGCGCTGGCGGCGGCCAGCAGGGTAAGGGTTTGGCGTCGATTGAACTTCATGGGCAGTGCTCCAGTTGGCGCCAGTGAAGACGGCGCGTCTGTTTTTCTTGTTGAGTGACTGTCTGTGGCAGCCAGTTATTTCACCTCCCAATGGTTGTTTAGAGAGCCGGCGCGGCGATAGCCATGAGTCTCGTCATTGGACGCCAAAGCGTCGTCATTTGACGCCATGGCGGTGTTCCTGTGGTGCTACCGCCAGCAGGAGAGGGGGGTGGGTTTTTTCCCCCTGACCGGGTGGGTGCGCGCTCGGTTCATTCCTCTACCGTGGCTGTCGGTGGGCGAGTCGGGCCGTTCCTGACCCCCTTCAGCCGAATGCGAGGAGTACATCAGTGGATATCCAGTTCACCCCTGCCGAACAGGCCTTCCGCGAGGAAGTGCGCGCGTTTTTGCGTCACACAGTGCCCGCCGATATTGCTGCACGCGGACGCCTTGGCAAGCATTTCAATAAAGAGGACCAAGTGGCCTGGATGCGCCTGCTCAATGAGCGGGGATGGCTGGCCGCCGGATGGCCCGTGGAGTTTGGTGGCACCGGGTGGGGGGTGGTCGAGAAGCATATTTTCGAGGAAGAGTGCGCCGCGTTCGGTGCACCGGGCATCGTGCCATTCGGTGTCAACATGGTCGCTCCGGTGATCATCAAGTTTGGTACACCCGAGCAGCAGGCGCGTTTCCTGCCGCGCATTCTCAGTTGCGAAGACTGGTGGTGCCAGGGCTATTCCGAGCCGGGGGCCGGTTCTGACCTTGCCGCCTTGAAGACACGTGCTGTTCGCGATGGCGATCACTACGTGGTCAATGGCCAGAAAACCTGGACCACCACGGCCCATTACGCTGACTGGATGTTTTGCCTGGTCCGTACCGACCCCGACGCACAACAGCAACGCGGTATCAGCTTCTTGCTGATCGATATGAAAACCCCGGGCATCACCGTTCGGCCGATCATCACCCTCGACGGTGAACACGAAGTCAATGAAGTGTTCCTCGACGACGTGCGGGTGCCGGTGCAGAACCTGGTCGGTGAAGAAAACAAGGGCTGGACCTGCGCCAAGTATCTGTTGACCCACGAGCGCACCAGCATTGTCGGCATCGGCCAAGCCAAACAGATGCTTTCGCGGCTCAAGCAGATCGCAAGCCAGGAGCAGCGAGACGGTTTGCCCTTGATCGATGACGATCAATTGCGCCTGCAAATCGCCGATCTGGAGATCCAGCTGAGAGCAATCGAGATGAGCAACTTGCGCACCCTTGCGTCCGCCCGTGACGGTGGGGTTCCCGGTGCCGAGAGTTCGTTCCTGAAGATCAAGGGCTCGGAGATTCGCCAGGCCATCACCTACCTGATGAGCAAGACGCTGGGCCCGTATGCCATGCCTTTTGTCGAAGAAGAACTCGGTTACGGCGACCAACCGGACCTGTACCGCGACTACAGCACCGCACCATTCAGCCAGTACCTGGACATGCGCAAGACCTCGGTCTACGGCGGTTCCAACGAAATCCAGAAGAACATCATCGCCAAGATGATTCTTGAGTTGTAAGGGGCTTATCGATCATGGACTTCAAACTTTCCGAAGAGCAGCAGATGCTGCAAGACACCGTCTCCCGTCTGGTGCGTGACAGCTACGATTTCGAGTTGCGCGAGCGCTTTGCCGCAAGTGAAGAGGGTTTCAGTGTCGCGTTCTGGCAGCAGCT
This sequence comes from Pseudomonas sp. GM21, assembly GCF_000282215.1. Taxonomy (GTDB): domain Bacteria; phylum Pseudomonadota; class Gammaproteobacteria; order Pseudomonadales; family Pseudomonadaceae; genus Aquipseudomonas. The sequence goes on along the minus strand of NZ_AKJS01000012.1, from coordinate 37,167 downwards.
CGCCGAACTTGGGCTGACCGCCGTGCCATTTGCGTCCGAGTACGGCGGCTTCGGCGGCGGTGGAGTAGAGACCCTGCTGACCATGACCGAGCTGGGCCGTGGCTTGTGCCTGGAACCCTACCTTCATTCGGTGATTTTTGCCGGTGGCCTGCTGAGCCAGCTTGGCAACGACGAGCAGCGCAGCGAATTGCTGCCGCAGGTCGCCAGCGGTCAATTGCAACTGGCGGTCGCTGTCGATGAGCCGACCAGTCATTACCAATTGCACGATGTGCGTACTAGCGCCGAGGCGGTAAGCGGCGGCTGGAAACTCAATGGCCGTAAATCGGTGGTAGTCGCCGGCCACAGCGCCGGGATGATTGTAGTGTCGGCGCGCACTGCCGGCAGCGAGCGCGATGAAAAAGGTGTCAGCCTGTTCTTGCTCGACCCCAATGCACCGGGCGTCAGCCGTCGTGCCTATCCCACCATGGACGGACGCAAGGCTTGCGACCTGTACCTTGAAAACGTTGTTGTCAGCGCTGCCGCGATGCTCGGTGAAGCGGGCCAGGCCCTGACGGCTTTGCGTTATCAGCAGGGCCGAGCGATTGCGGCGCAGTGCGCCGAAGCGGTGGGCAGCATGGAAGCGGTGTGCGACCTGACCCTCGACTATCTGAAGACGCGCAAACAGTTCGGCCAGGCGATCGGCAAGTTCCAGGTTTTGCAGCACCGCATGGTGGACATGCGCATCGAACTGGACCAGGCCACATCGATGGCCATCCTCGCCTCTTGCGCAGCGGACGCACCGGACAACGACGACCGCAGCAGCACCCTGGCAGCCGCCAAAGTCCTGATCGTGCGCGCCGGCCGGTTCATCGCCGACCAGGGTATTCAGTTGCACGGTGGCATCGGCCTGACCTGGGAGTACGTGTTGTCGCACCACGCCAAGCACTTGCTGATGCTCAACCATCAGTTCGGTAACGATGACCATCACCTCAAGACATACAGCCGACTGATGCGGGTCGACTGACACAGTTGGGCATCGCTTTGCTTCTTTATGGGTTCTCGGGCCCTTTTTTCAGGAAAACCAGCCACCGTGAACTACCAGATGATCACCTACGAAAAACGCGACGCCGTCGCCGTCCTCACGCTCAACCAGCCGGAACTGCTCAATGCCTTGAGCGCGGCGATGCTGGGGGAAGTCCTCGAAGCCTTGGCCGAGGTGCGCCAGGACAACCGCGTGCGGGCCTTGGTGTTGACCGCCAACGGCAAGCTGTTTAGCGCTGGCGCTCAATTGAACGAACTTTTACACGGTGGTGAGGCGGGGCTAAGCCGCGGGGCCAATGTCGCGCGGATGATGGACGGGGTGTTCAACCCCGTTGTAGCCCAACTGCGCGAGTTGCCGGTACCCGTAGTCGTTGCCTTGAACGGTGGTGTCGCCGGGGGCGCCGTGGGGCTGGCTCTGGCGGCAGACGTCATCATTGCCGCGCGTTCGGCGTACTTCTATTTGCCGTTCGTGCCGAAACTCGGCCTGGTGCCGGACCTCGGTTCGTCGTGGTTCCTCGAACGTCTGCTCGGTGGTCCACGGGCGTTGGCCCTGACGTTGACGGGCGGGCGCTGGTCGGCTGAACAGGCCGAACGCTGGGGCATGATTCACGCCTGCGTGGACGCTGAAGCCTTGTCGGGCCAGGCCATGGACGTGGCCCGTCAACTGGCTGCTCTACCCGCCCACGGGGTGATCGAGGCGCGTAGTGTATTCGATGCGGCCAGAGGCAATTCGCTGGCGCAACAGTTGACCTATGAGACTGATCGCCAGCGCGAGCTTTTGGACAGGCCCACCTTCGAACAGGGTGCCCAGGCGTTTCTGGCGAAACGCGAGCCGCAGTTTCCCGGGCGCGAATCCGGCGTCATGAACACTCACTGACTATTTCGCTATGACAGGCGCTGGCACAGCGTCGCAAGCCATTGGAGCAAAAATGATGAACAGTAGTTTTTCCGGTCAGGTCGCTCTGGTTACGGGGGCTGCGGGTGGAATTGGCAGGGCCGCGGCCATGGCTTTCGCAGCGGCAGGCTTGAAGGTTGCGGTGGTCGATTGTCAGCGCGACGGTGGCGAAAACACCGTGCGGATGATTCGCGAGGCGGGTGGGGAAGCCAGCTTTTTCCCCTGCGACGTGACCTCTGATGCCCAGGTCAAGCAACTCACTGAACAGGTGCTCGCTACTTATGGGGCCATTGACTATGCCCACAACAACGCCGGAATCGAGCGCGAGAAAGGCCGAGTGGGTGACAGTGGTGAGGAGGTTTACGACGCGCTGATGGACGTGAACGTCAAAGGCGTCTGGATGTGCATGAAGTACCAGCTGGAAGTAATGCTGGCCCAGGGGCGTGGGGCGATTGTCAACACCGCATCGGTCGCTGGCCTGCGCGGCGTTCGCAAAATGGGCATTTACAGTGCCAGTAAACACGCCGTAGTCGCACTGACCAAATCCGCGGCCATCGAGTACGCGAAAAAGGGTATCCGCATCAATGCCGTGTGCCCGGCGGTCATCGAGACGCCCATGCTCGAGCAGATGATCAAGTTCGATCCCTTAGTGGCGGAACGCTCTGCGGCCATGCATCCCATCGGCCGGCTGGGGCGTGCCGACGAGGTGGCCAACGCCGTGCTGTTCCTGTGCAGCGACGGTGCCAGTTTCATCACCGGGCACGCGCTCGCCGTCGATGGCGGATTGAGCGCCGGCTGATTCTGCACTGCATCCAGACTGCGTATTCAACGAGAGAGATTTCATTCATGACGCAACCGCTATCGTGCGCCCCCGCGCGCAACTTCGCCAACGCGCTCGACTTCACCGGCAAGACTGTTTTGGTGGTCGGTGGCTCCAGTGGCATTGGTAATGGCATCGCCCAAAGCTTCCGCGAACTCGGCGCCCAGGTGCATGTGTGGGGCACTCGCTCGCACGCCTGCGACTACAGCATGGAAGAAGGCTCGGACTTGCAAGGCTTGCACTATGCCCAGGTCGATTTGAACGAACAGTCGGCTATCGAAGAGGTTCAGCCGGCATTCGAGCGTCTTGATGTGTTGGTACTGGCCCAAGGCACGATTTTGTACAAGCGCGCCGAATTCGATATGCAGGGCTTCGACAAAGTCATGCGGGTCAATCTGGGCAGCATGATGGCGTGCTCGCTCAAGTTCCAGGACATGCTGCAACGCAGCCAAGGGGCATTGATCACTCTGAGTTCTACGGCGGGTTTTCGCACGACCCGTGGCAACCCGGCCTATGCCGCCTCCAAGTCGGGCGTCGTCGGGCTCACCGCCACCCTGGGCGACGCTTGGGCAAATCAGGGTATTCGGGTCAATGGCATTGCTCCGGGATTGGTCGATACCAAGTTGACACGGGTCAGCACGCAATCACCAGAGCGCCTGCAGGGACTATTGGCACGTATCCCACTCAGGCGCATGGGCCTGCCCGAGGAGATGGCGGGTGCAGCGGTGTTCCTGGCCTCGCCTTTGTCCTCCTACATGGTGGGGCAAACCTTGCTGGTGGACGGCGGACTTACGCTGGCCTGAACCCTTCGAAACCCTACATTGGCCACCGCTCGGTGGCGTTAATTGCGACGGAGTAATGACATGAGCTGGTCCTTTGAAACCGATGCCCAATTCCAGGCTGAACTCGACTGGATGGATGAATTCGTGCGCACCCGCGTTGAGCCGCTCGACCATATTCTGGACTGCGCCTATGACGTGAAGAACCCGGCCAACGTGCGCCTGGTGCGGCCATTGCAGGCTGAGGTCAAGGCCCGTGGCCTGTGGGCCAGCCATTTGGGACCTGAACTCGGCGGGCAAGGTTTTGGGCAGGTGAAGCTGGGCTTGATGAACGAAATTCTCGGGCGCTCAGACTTTGCCCCGATCGTATTCGGTTGCCAGGCGCCTGATACCGGCAATGCGGAAATCCTCGCCCACTTCGGTACCCCGGAACAGAAGCGACGCTGGCTGGAACCGTTGTTGGCAAACGATATTGTTTCGTGCTTTTCAATGACTGAACCCCAGGGTGGTTCAGATCCTCAGGTGTTCACCACTCGGGCTGTCCTCGAGGGTGACGAGTGGGTCATCAATGGCGAAAAGTGGTTTTCATCCAACGCTCGCTATGCCGACTTCTTCATCGTGATGGCCGTGACCGATCCTGAAGCCCCACTGATTTCCAGTCAGTCGATGTTTATCGTTCCGGCAGGTACACCGGGCCTGGAGATTGTTCGTGATGTGGGCTTTGCCTCCGAGAAAGTCGCCACCCATGCCTACGTGCGCTACACCAACGTCCGCGTGCCGGCCGATCATATTCTCGGTGGCGTCGGCCAGGCCTTCGTGGTCGCACAAACACGCCTTGGTGGAGGTCGCATTCACCATGCGATGCGCACTATCGGTGAGGCAAAAATGATCCTCGACATGGCCTGCGAACGGGTATTGTCGCGGGTGACCAAGGGCGAACGCCTGGCCCGCAAGCAGATGGTGCAGGAGAAGATCGCCGACAGCTGGATCGAGCTGGAGCAATTCCGTCTGCTGGTATTGCGAACTGCCTGGCTGATTGACAAACACCAGGACTACAAACGCGTGCGCAAGGACATCGCTGCCGTCAAGGCCGTCATGCCCAAGGTCCTGCACGATATCGCCTCCCGCGCCCTGCACCTGCATGGCTCGATCGGCGTGTCCGATGAAATGCCATTTGTACATAGCGTGGTCAACTCGTATTTCCTGGGACTGGCCGACGGTCCTACCGAAGTGCACAAAGTCACCGTGGCCCGAGAGATCCTCGATACCTATCAGGCGTGCGACGAGTTGTTCCCGGCGTACCACCTGCCGCGTCAACGTGCCCGTGCATTGAACCAGTACAGCGATGTGCTCGAAGACCTGCAAGGTGTCCTGTGACGGGCGCTCTTGGCATGAATGACGGGAGTGCCTGATGAGCAAAATGGAAAACGGCCTGGATTGGCAGACACTGGTGGATATCCCTCGGCTGCAACGGTGGATGGACGTCGAGGGGCTGGGCGAGGGGCCGATCAGTGGTGCGCAACCACTGGCCGGTGGCACCCAGAACCTGCTACTGCTTCTGCACCGTAGCGGCCGCGACTATGTCCTGCGCCGGCCGCCGCTGCATCCGCGCATGGACGGCAACGCCACGATGCGCCGTGAAATGCGGGTCTTGCAGGCGCTGGCCGCCACCGACGTGCCGCATGCGGGATTCATCGCCGGGTGTAAAGACACTGAGGTGTTGGGTTCGGCGTTTTATCTGATGGAGCCCATTGAGGGGTTCAACGCGTGCGAGCGGATGCCGGCCCTGCATGCCGGCGACCTGGCCGTACGGCATGCCATGGGCCTGGCCTTGGCTGATGGTGCCGCGGCCTTGGGTCGGGTCGATCTGGCACGGGTTGGCTTGAGCGACCTGGGCAAGGTCGAGGGTTTCCTCGAACGCCAGGTCCCGCGCTGGCAAGCGTTGCTCCATAGTTACGAGGAGTTCACCGGCTGGAGTGGTTCGCAGGCGTTGGGCGATGTGGGCGCCATCGGGCGTTGGCTGGAGCAACGACGACCCCCAACGTTCGAACCGGGACTGATGCATGGTGACTATCACTTGGCCAACGTAATGTTCCGCAATGACGGGCCGCAATTAGGTGCCATCGTCGACTGGGAAATGACCACGGCAGGGGATCCATTGCTGGACCTCGGCTGGATGCTCGCGACCTGGCCGGATGCTGATGGCATCGCCACGGGCCCGGCTACCCCGCAGCCATGGAGCGGATTTCCTGACGCCGGGGCGCTGATAGCCCGTTACGCCATGGGCAGTAAACGCGACCTGAGCCACGTGCAGTGGTACGCGGTTTTGGCCTGTTACAAGCTGGGTATCGTGCTTGAGGGTACCCACGCTCGTGCCTGCGCCGGCAAGGCATCCAGAGAAATCGGGGTGCAGTTGCATCAGGCTGCGCTGAAGCTTTTCGAACGTGCAAGCCAGTGGATCGAAGGCAGGCGCTGAGAAAAGAGGACGCTTTGCAGCCAGAGGCAGCGAAGCGTCCTCAATTTCAATCAATGCGTTTGACGGCCGGTGGCACCCATTCGCCGTTAGTTACTTCCGATTTCGGCGCGTATAGGCGCAATGCCAACTTGAACCCACCTTGTGCTGGCGTCGGCAGCCAGTTCGCTTTCTTGTCGCCTCCTGGCGAATCCTTCTGGATGTAAAGCGTGAGAGAGCCGTCGTCGTCAAATGTGAGGTGACTTCGATCACCCAATGCGTAACGGTTTAGCGTGTTGGGAACCAGATACGATTCCTTGTCGTACATCGTCAAAGACCAGAAGGCATTGACTGGAGGCAGCTGCTCCTTGGTGAAGTGCAGGACGTATCGGTGAGCCGCGTCATAAGGTTTGCCGTCGCCGTCTATCAGCGATAGTGGATAAAAGGCGTCCTCGATCAAATTGCCACCGACACCAAAATAGGTCCATGCGGCCCGATAGGTGTACTGGGTGCCATAGCGACCCATGTCACGGGTCAGGTTCCAGCCGTTTACTCGCTTGCCCAGTTTTGCTTCTTCGTCGTGAACAGCTTGTCGACCTTCTGCAACCCCGCGCTCGATCGCCTGTTGTACTTGCGGTGTGAATCGCTGCATGTCGAATGCTACGCCGGGCTTGATACCTATCTGCGCAATTCGAGTCATCACAGGGCTGTCCGCCGGGTAGGGTGGGTTATGCACCATCAATGCATTCAAACGTTGAAAAAACACTTGAGCCGGCATGACGTCCACTTGGGCCGGCACGGGGGTCTTGCTATCCACACCGGGTTTAAGCGGCAGGTTGTCCGGTGGTGTGTAGGCATTGCCCCACGCCGAAAGCGGCACCAGTTTGTACTGGTCTTGCAGCGCGTGAACGGCGGCGTAATCCTCGGTTCCTGCGGTATAGGTGCGGCCCCCCAGTAGCGCAAGACTGGTAGGCATGCGCAGTTCGGTCATGCCCTTGGGCAACGTCCCGCGCCAGTCGGGGCCAACGATGGCGAACGTGCCACCTTTGCCACCCAGTGTGCGCGAGCCGGGCGCGTGCGGCACGTTGTTCCATGCGTCGATCAATTGCATGATCCAGAACCGGTCGCCCATCGGCGGGACGAACAAAACCATCGGTTCTCTGGATAAATCCAGGTTGGCCAGCGAATACAGCGTGTCGACATTCAGACCGACGACGGTCTTGTTATCCGCGTTGGGAAACTCGCGATAGTGGACGAACTGGTTGAGGGGCGCTTGAAGCTTTCCGACCTTGGTGACGTGAGTCTGTATGTCACTCTGGGTCTGTATGTACACCAGCGGCAAGCCAAAGACATAAGCCTCCTTCGCCAGGGTTTGCGCTTGCTGCGCAGAGACCGGCGCGTTGATCGCAGCGCTGGTCAGACAGGCCGGAGCGCACAGGCTCAGAGCCACGCAACACTGTTTTAATAACCGGCGCAGTCGAGGTGAAGATGCACGACGATGTTGATTGATCATGATTACCTCCGGATGGCTGCACAGGTCGAAACACCGCCTATAGCTTAGCTTGCCAATGTTATATAGCGTATTCGGGCCACCTGTCAGTGGTTAACCTTCCCCCCAAAAGGGGGGTGTGGCGGGTGAGTGCGCGGGCTTAACCTGACGCCCGAGGCAACACTTCAAACGGTCGTCGAGATGACAAAATTAAAAAGGTAGGCATCGTGGAACGTACTATTTCCACCCTGGCGGGCACATCTCGCAGGCTTGATGGCGGCATTTTGTTCGGCCAGACCCCGCGCCGGCGTTGGGCAGATTTGATGAGGCCCGACCACGACAACCTGGTGGAGATCGCGGCGCGAACAATGCTGGTGCAAGAGCAGGGCAAGAACACGCTGGTCATGGCTGGCGCCGACGGGCTGCTGGTAGCTGCGAATCGCAATTGCCGCTGTCAGCCGCGCAAACCGGGATTGCTCGAAAGTCTGGCGCAACATGGTCTGGATGAAAACGCGGTGGACGCCGTGGTGTTGACCCATCTACAGGCGCATCTTTCCAGTGAACTCAGTGAACTGATCAGGGACGGGGAGATGCCACGCCTTTTATTTCCCCGCGCGCGTTACTTCTGCGGCGAACGTCATTGGCTGCGGGCACGCCATCCGCATCCACGCGACCGGGATTTGTTCGTTTCACCTCTAAATCACCGGCTTGAAGGCAGTGGGCGGTTGACGTTGATCGGTGATTCCGGCTGCGAGGCGTTCGGTGAGGGCTGGCGGTTTCACACCAGCGATGGTTATACCCCGGGACAACTGTTGCCCGAAGTTCAACTGCCTGGTGGTCCGGTGTTGTTTGCGGGCGATCTGATACCAGGGACCCATTGGTTGAACCTGGCAATGACCAGCGCGTTTGACCGCAACCCTGAATGCGTGATCGATGAAAAGGAGCACGTGCTCGACAACCTTGTGGCCAACGGTGGACGTCTGTTTTTTGCTCGCGATCCCGATGTGACGATGGTCAGGGTAATGCGCGACCGACAATCGCGCTATATCCCCTTTGACTATTACAGAACGTTGAGCCGCTTCGACAGCTGAGTGCTGCATGGTTGAGTGTTTGTATTTGCAAACATACAAATTGAATCGGTCCAAGAGTTGAAAGCATCGGATAGCTGCTTTTGGCCGCTTTCTGCCTGTCGTGACCGGCAGAAGTCGACCCACAGCTGCCCTTCGCAAACGGATTCAATCGACCTCGTCAGGCACACGCGAGACACCATTTGTCACCCATTCTAGGACATCACGTTATGGACGAGGATTACTCACCACACTTTGCCGATGCATTTTCAAGAAAGCCCGCCTGACGTGTGGCCATTTCACTGCGAAGCTCACCAATTAGAGCAGCGATGGCCTGATTACTAGTGAGACTCGCAGCAGACACTCCTGTCACGAGTAAATCAACACGGCCAGAATAAGGCTCGAATACCCGAATCATCAATGATTGGTCGTAGTTGATGGTGCAGGTACAGGCTAATGGCAGAAACCCACACTCAATGATGTGGCGTAACTCGCGATTGGAAATCATGAGATTTTTCCGTAAAGCAAGGCGCGAGATTTTTTAGTGTTCATGGCTTGTCCTCCGCTTTGAGGAAGGACAAGGGTGGATCAGTCGCAACGAGAGTTGCGTCCTATGTCACCCAAATTGACGATCGATGGTATGAGGACCGTGAAAGTCGTACTGATATCGGCTTCAGATTCGACTTCGATGCTACTGTGATGGGCGTTTACAATAGCTGAAGCTACATAGAGCCCTAGCCCGAGCCCCGCATCAGCGCCGTATTCGACGCCGGCAAATACCGACCCAATGGAGACGCTCGGAAACGTCTCCTGTCTCTGGACCATTTACATATCAGTAGGGTTTGTCGCCGATAATGGCCGCGCGTTCCATCTTGCGATGGCAAGGCGGATAGTCCATCACTGCATAGTGTTGGGTGCAGCGGTTGTCCCATATCGCCACGCTGTTTTTCTTCCAACGCCAACGGACCTGGTACTCGGGGTTGTAGGCCTGGCTGATCAGGTACTTCAGCAAATCGACACCTTTTTGGTTGTAGTCCTGGCCGACACGGACACGTCCTTGGCTGTGGTAATTCACGAAATGCGTAGCGTAGGCATTGACGAACAGCACCTTCTCGCCCGTTTCGGGATGGGTACGCACGACGGGATGTTCGGCATCTGGGTATTGCGCCTTCATCGCCAGGCGCTTCTCCTTTGGCATGGCGGCGGCAAAGGAGGAATTGAAGCTATGGTTGGCGATTAGGCTGTCGATTTCCTGCTTCACATCTATAGGCAGGTTGTCATAAGCCAGCACCATGTTGGCCCACATGGTGTCGCCACCGGTCGGTGGGCATTCGATGCAACGAAGAACGGCACCCATCGGCGGCGATTCACGCCAGGTGGCGTCGCAGTGCCATGCATTCTCGTAGCGATCCGCCGGATTCTCCGGGGTCTTGTAGATTTGCACGAGCCCCGGAGCCTCTGGATGGCTGGGGAGCATCGGGTGGGTTTCAAGCTGGCCGAGGCGCATGGCAAATGCTTCGTGGTCGCGGCGTGAGAGCTTGTCCAGATCCTGGTCGCGCAGGAACAGCACCTTGTATTTCAATAGCGCTGCATAAACTTCATTGAACAAGTCGTCATCGCTTACTGCGTCGCCGAGATTCACATTGTGCAGTTCTGCGCCGATGGCACAGGTCAATTGTTCGACTCGCATTGCGTCTCCATTTCGATGGTTCTTGGCCGGGCCGTGGGCGGGAAGCAGGTAAAATTGTGCCTGGACATACGGCGGCGCTTGTTATTGTTGGTCCAATCTTTGTGGGTGCGGCGGGGCGGGGTATGGCCGCAGGCCCATAATAGGAAGAGCGAGCGTTTCGCCATGGGCATGGCGGGACATTTTCTTCGCGAATTGGGACAGCAAGCGGATTAAAGCGAGGGTTTCACCTTGCTCTTTCGGTAAGCGGCGGCCCAATCCGAGGGTGTCTTGCCGAACTGGCTGCGGAACCAGCGTGAAAAGTCACCGGCGGAGGAGAAACCGAGGAGTTCGGCAACTTCATACAACCGACGTTTGCTGTTGGCCAGGTACTCTTCGGCGAGTTCGGCGCGGACAGCATTGATGATTGTCGTGACACTCTCGCCCTCGGCAGCCAGGTGTCGGCTAAGGGTGCGTCGATGCATGCCAAGATGCTGGGCAATCCCATCGACAGAACACAGTCCGCTTGGCAGCAGCATCTTGACGATCTGGCGTACCCGCTGCGCCGGCTCGTCGCGCAGGGTGCTCAACTGCAGGTCCAGCGATCGCTTTATTTCCCGATGCAATGCGGGGTCAGCCGCAGGAATGGGCATGTCCAAATCGCGCCTTCGGCAAACGATGGCATTAAACTCTTGAGAAAACTCAATGGCTGTGCCCAGCACGCGGTGGTGCACTTCAAGGCTGGCAGGTCGCTCGTGAGTAAAACTGAACCTGACCGGGCGGAACGTATTGCACGTCAGCACGCTCAATATCCGCAATCCGATACCCGTCGACTGTTCGATAGCCTGGCGCCAGACACCGTGATGGCCCTGCATTTTTACCCCCACATGCAGCAGCACCAAGTCGCCTACATCCTCAAGTCGCAACTCCACCCCGGCGTTATGCAGACGCATATAGCGCGCGCACGATTGCAAGGCGGCGCGCAGTGTCGGTTCTTCGCGGATGAGTAGCGCGAGCATGCCGAAATTGGATAGGTGTCGCGTTTCCGCGAGCAGCAGTCCGAAGGCCTCCTGGCCGGAGAGGCGGGCCGATTCCTCCAGCAGCCATCCCACCGAATCGCTACTGATCATGACATTCGGATCGTCGAGGGCACTGGCTGGCAACTTGGCCAAACGCAGCATACGAAATGGATCGAGCCCCACTGAACGGGCAACCTGCTCATAGTTGGTAAGGCTGGCACTGCGCGTCAGGGTGTACATGCATCCCCTCATGTCCCAACTTCACAAGATTGTGTCCTCAGAAGCTTAGTGCAGGACACCCGATCACGGCTACCTTCAGGCCGACAACTACAACAAAGATGGAGGTAGATAATGGACACGCGCACCGCAACACATATCAACCAGCCGCTTGCGGCAGGGGTGCAATTGGACGCTGACGATCCTGAGGCATTCAACCACTGCTTTGCCGAACTCAACGGCATTCGCATGCATTACATCGACGAGGGGCAGGGCCCGCTGGTCATCATGCTGCACGGTTTTCCCTACCTTTGGTACATGTGGCGCCGCCAGATCGTGGCGTTGGCCGACGCCGGTTATCGGGTCGTGGTCCCCGATCAGCGGGGTTTTGGGCAAACCGATCGCCCCGATGCCATTGAAGCCTATGACATGAGCCAGGCCGTCGGCGACATGGTGGGCTTGATGGCGACTCTGGGCGAAACCTCCGCAGTGATCATTGGGCACGACTTAGGCGCCTGGGTGGCCCAAGCCGCAGCCATGCTACGGCCGGATCTGTTCCGTGGCCTGGTGATGCTCAATACGCCGGTGCCACCGCGCGGCAAGGTCAAGCCGACCGTAGGTTTGCAAGCAATGGCGAAGGGCCGGGTGTATCACCACCTGTATTTCCAGCAGCTCGACAAGCAAGATCGCGAGCTGGCCAGCGACCCGCGCAAGACCTTGCGTAGCGTTTTCTATTCGATTTCCGGCAGTGCTGTCGGCGCTGAACGCTGGCGACTGTTCGTCGAGCCAGGTGAGCCCATTCTCAATGCCTTCACTGAACCGAAGGGCGAGTTCCCGTCATGGCTGAGCGCAAGGGCGCTCGATTACTACGTCGCCGAATACACGCGCACCGGGTTTACCGGTGCCCTGAACTACTACCGCTGTCGCGACCGGAACTGGGAAATTACCGCGTTTCTCGACGGTGCGGTGGTGCGCCAACCGAGCCTGTTCATCGGTGGTGCTGCCGACCCTTCACTGGAGCCAGTCGAAATCCGCAGTCTCTACGATCAGCTCGACACCTATCTACCCGGGCTACAGAAGAAAGTACTGCTACCCGGCGTGGGCCATAGCGCGGCGGAAGAAAGTGCCGAGCAAGTCAACGAACTGCTCCTGACGTTTCTCGAACAGTTCTAACGATGGGGGGCGAGCGCTTTGGTGCGCCCGCCCGATTCGCGTTTTTTCGCGGCAATGCCTGTTACTCAGTTGAATGCCGTCAGGTCTTTCGGTGCGATGTCATGCTGCTCGCAGTAGGCAAGATAGCGGTGCAATCCTGACTTCCAGTTTTCGAGCGCGACGATGTTGTCGTTGCCGTCCAGAAACGCGAGATCGCCATTCACCTGAACCAGGGTGAGCACATACCCCTCTGTGCTTCCCGTGCTGACGACTTCAGGCGTGTGAGTCGATCCAGCCGTTTCATAGACGATGCTGCCAGGGCCGGCGATCCAGTCATGCTCCTTGTATTTCCACTGACCTTCGATCGTATAGACCATCACAGTACCCGTGTGGTGATGCTTAGGAAGTTGCATGTCGATCGGTGACTTCATCATGACGATCCATTCACCACGGATGGGGTCAAGCTTGAAGTACTTCAGCAGAACGTTTTCCGCATAGGGAGTAAAGGGTACCCACGGCAGCGATTCGCCATCGATGACTGCGGTGTCGATGTGTTCGTAGAGCATGTCTATCTCCATTGATGCGGTTCAGATCGGGTATTCGTAGGCAGACAAGGCCCCCCGACAATCTCTGATAGTCGGGTGGGCTGGTTTCTCAGGGGAAATTGTTCGAATCAGGTGAGCGGGGTGCCCGCAAGTGTGGCGCGGAGCATCTTTCTTGGTGCATTGCCGTAGTCGGCCACCGCGTAGTGCTGGACTTGCAAGTTATCCCACATGGCAACCGTGTTGGTGCGCCACTTCAGGCGTACCTGGTACTCCGGAATAGCCGCCTGAGAGGTCAAGTAGTTCATCAGGTGATGTGCCTCGGGCATGAAGTCCTGGCCGTAGCGGATGTCTTCGAAGTTGAAGAAGTTCGCGAAATGGGTTGTGAACGCGGAGTTGACGAACAGCACCTTTTCACCTGTTTCAGGGTGGATCAGTACCACCGGATGTTCAGCGGCGGGGGTTTTCAGGGCCATTGCGTGACGTTCTTCGCGGGGCATCTGGGCACCAAAGGAGTGCTCGGCACTGTGTTTTGCGAACAGGCCTTCGATCCGTTGTTTGATGGTGCTGGGCAGGTTTTCGTAAGCCATTACCATGTTGGAGAACAGGGTGTCGCCGCCGGATTCAGGGCCTTGCTCGCAGCGCAATATCGCGCCGCGAGGCGGAGCCGGCTTAAAGGTGACATCGGTATGCCACAGGTTTTCGCGGCTCGCTTTTTCGACAAAACTCTTGGGCTTACTTGGGTCGAGGTTGCGGTACAACATCAGAAGCTTGTCTGCCTCCGGGTGGCTCGGTGCCAAGGGATGTCCTTCCAAGTCGCCGAATTGCGCGGCGAAGTGCTGTTGCTCCATAGGGGTGATGTCCTGATCGCGAAAGAACAGCACTTTGTGCTTCAACCACAGCGCCCGGATTTCCGCGATCAGTTCGGGGTCTTGGGCAGCATCGGCCAGGTTGATATTGCTGAGTTCTGCACCGATGGCGGGGGAGCAAATTTCCACCTTGATCGAATGCTGACGCACTGACGACCGGATAAGGGCGGGTGCTGAAGGCGTGTCTTGGGTGGCGATAATTGTCATTGTTGTCTCCAATCCGGGCTTGTACGGCGTTGCGCAATATGTGCATCCGCTATGGGTAGCTGCTCCCTGCCAAATTGGGCAGAGGCACCGGGCCTATAGTAGGTATAGCGAGCGCGACGCCATGGGCTTGGCAAGACAGTTTCTTCGCATTTTGAGACAAGGGAAGACAGGTAAACGAACAATATTGCGATGCAGGTTGGGTGATCCTATTTTAGCTAAAGGTGGCCTTTGATGAGAGGCAGCTTTTGGCCGATTCTGTTGAAAAAGTCGGTTCTTCCAGACTGCCCGCATACTGACGGCTGAAAACGCCTTTTTTGCGCGCCGCTACGCGAAATCTGAACCCGGAATCCACTGCTCAAAGTAAAGATTTCAATCTCAAACGCGTACTTTTCTGTCGTGGAATCCATGACCGACTTTTTCAACAGAATCGGCCGAATTCTGCCTGTCGCGACGGGCTGATGTCGACCCAGAGCTGCCGGTGACCATTGGATAAATCCGAATAGATTAATCTATCGAACTTACCCAGAAACGATATGAGCGCTCCTACGCTCATATCACCGAGTTGCATTTATGGTTACTGCTTCTGAAGGTCTCCAGGCTTCCATGCCTTGTCGAAGAAAGCCTTGGTCGGGCCATACAACCGCAAGATCACGAAAAAGCCTTTGCCTGGCAAAGTACGAATCCAGTTCTTGCCTTCGCCCGGTGAATCCGGTCCGAAGTGTACGTCGATCGACCCGTCGGCATTCACCAGTGGCTTGTCCATGGTGTTCAACGACGGGAACGGCTGGCCGTTGTCCACGCCAGAAGCCGTGATGGAGTCATACACCGTCACCGACCAGAACAACGCCGCGGGAATGCCTTTGGGCAGGTTCACCGTGTACGCGTTGCTACCCGAGAGAAACTCGCCCTTGGCGTCGACGAACGTGGCCGGGTACTTGGCCCCGACGTTTTCCATGTTGACCGCCATGCCCGGGCTGGCCGAATAGGCATTGGTGAAGAAGCCGGTGCGCGGGTCAATGTAGTTGAAGGTGTCGGCGGTGAAGGTCGCGTTGCCCGGGAAGACGTTCAGCCACTTGCGGTCCGGATACCAGGTGCCATTGGTGACGATGGTTTGCGGGGTGTAGGAAGTGGCGTGGCCCATTTTGCTCGCGGTTTTCGCGGCCTTGTCGAGCAGGTCGCGAGTTGCCGCGTCCGGCTGGAACGGCTTGCCCTTGATGATGCCCAGGGCGGCAAGCATGCCGCGCATTTCCATGTCTTGCGGATCGACATATTCTTGGTCGATAAACCGCGACAGCATGTCGAACGCGCTGCCATTGGTGGGGTAGAGCATGTTGATCGGCGTTTTCGAGGCGTTGGGGAACTCCATCTTTTTCGCCGTGGCTTCTTTGCCCAGCGGATAGATGCGTGTCTGTTCCATGAGCGTGACCGGTGCTTCCAGCTGTTTCGGGTCCTTGAAGAAACCGCGCCAGAACACAAACACGTTGTAGGTGCGCGAACGGTAGGTCAGGTAGCCGGGAGGCACGTCACCCTTGTAATCCGGCGGCAGTACTAGGTACTTGGCACCCTTGCCTTTGTCCGGTCCTGGCAAGCCGACGTCGCCGCACCACTGGCGGCCTTCGATCTGGCCTTCGGAGCAGATCGGGCGCTGGAAGAAGTCGTCGAGAATGCCCTGCATGCCCGGCGGCACTTCGATCACCATCGGCCCGTCCTGCTTCAGGTCCAGGTAACCCATGGCGTAGATCACGTCGGAGTTGGGCGTGGTCACCAGGGTCTTGGCGTTAAGGCGGTCCTTCCAGATCGGCAGCACGTTGTAGCCGGCGCCGAAGGTTTTCTCCGAGGCTTCCTTCATGGCGTACATGTTCAGTGCCGGCAGTGCCCAGATGTAGGACTGCACGGCGCGCTGGAACAGCAGTTCATTCTTGAGCTGAGCCACGCCTTCGAGGGTTGGATAACCGCCGGCGAAGGGCAGGTCGGCTAATTGTTCATAGTGCGTGGCTGCCTGGGCGCCGAGGCTGACCGAAACGGCTAGGGCCAGTGCGGTCAGCGTTTTGCTGGCTGCGTTCATCGTCGAAGTCCTTTTCAATGGGTTTTCAGCACGGCCGGTGGAGTCCAGCTGCCGTCGAGTGCATCGGCTTGCGGCCAGTAGGCGCGAATGTACAGCGAGAAATCGGCATCTTTAGGGGAGGGCAACCAGTTGCTTTCTTTGTCCTTGCCCGGCGATTCGCTTTGTACGTAGAGGGTCAGCGAGCCGTCAGGATTGGTTTGCAGGGATTTGTTCTTGGTGCCGATGGAGTAGCGCTTGAGCTCGTTCGGCGAGAAGAAGTGCTGTTCGTTGTACAGCGTCAGCGACCAGAAACCCTTGACCGGCGGCAGTTTGCCCTTGGCAAAGGTCACGCTGTAGTTGTTCTGGCCATTGAGGCGCAGGCCGGACTGATCCAGGTCCTGATAGAAGTATTTGGTTTCTTTCTGCTGGTTCACGAAGATATTCGACCGTGCCACGGCGGTACGGCTGAAGTAATCGGTACCGAACGCTGCGCCGTTGCTGACGGTGCTCCAGTGATCCGGCAGCTGCAGGCCATAGTTGCGGAACTGCAACAGTGGGTCGATCACTTCGCTGTCGGCTTTTTTCGCTTCGTCGATCATCGCTACACGCAATTGCGGGTCGGCTTTGGCGATGGCCGCGAGGGCAGCCATTTGCGCGTAGCGGGCTTCTTCACCCGGCAATGGCTTGGCGTCCTTGAGCAGGGCCGGCAGTTCGTCGAAGAACTTCTCCGGGATCACCCACTTGGTTTCGGCTTTGCCATCCGAGGCCTGCGCCGGGAATTTCGGCAGTTTGGCCCAGTCGCGTTTTTTGACCTTGCCGTCATATTGGGACAATGGGTACATGTCGATACCGGCCAGGGCCGGCTGCACGGCTTGGCGATCGGCGGCCGTGTCGTCCTGAAACACCCGGGGAATGACGAAGCCGGTGTTAGTACGTGCCCGGAACACTCTGGTAATACCTGGGGGCACCTTGCCGTTCCAGTCCGGGCCGACCAACAGGTAGAAACCTGGCTGGGTGTTATACATCTTGCCCAGCTCGGCGAAACTGTCGGAACGCAGGTCGACCACTTGATACACCCAGAAGCGGTCATCGAAGTCCGGCACTTGCAGCACCACGGGCTCAAGGTCCAGGGCGATGCTGCCAGCACCGTACACGACGTCCTGATTCGGACAGGCTACCAGCCGCTCGGCCGGGTCGATGTAGTCGCTGAGCATCGACAATCGGTTGATCGGGGCCACCGGCACGATGCCCCCCATCAAACCGGGTTCGGGCAGGTCCTTGAAGGCCTGGCGACGATTGAAAATATTGGCCATCGGCCAACCCCAGAAATACGCTTCGCGCGCCATCATGCGCACATAGGGTTCGGTCACTTTGGTGCCGGCGACAGGCCCCGCGATGGAGGCCGGGGCATCAGGGGCCTGGGCGGCCAGCGCGGAGGTTGCGGCGAGTGTACTGACGAGCGTCAGTGCGAAGAGGGCGTGGCGACGAGGCAATAGATTCATACAGCATCCTTACTTGATGACCTTCACCTGATGCAGGTGATTCGGCTGACAAGATAACCCATCTTCTTCGCGTAATCATGAGTCTCTGGAACGACTGTTATTGGCCGATTTCTGCCCTGTGCCCTAGGCTGCAATCGGATGTCAATACATTCGGCGGGGCGACAGGGTGGCCGGATTGGCAGGGAACACCAATGGCCGTGCCCCCGGGGATTACCGCCGTCGCACGCTCCTCGACCGACCTGGTGTTCGTGATTCCCCGTGTGTTCAAGGATGACACCGCCGCCGACACCGAGGCCGTGCAGCCGCTAATCAATCAGGTGGTCATGTACCCGTTGAGTCAGTTCGACGGCAAGATGAAAACCGTGGACTACGCCAAGCTCCCGCATTTCCCGGCTCCGGAGGGCAGTGGCGGCGAGACCAAGTGGGTGCGGCCGGCGAGCTATTACGAGGATCTCGCGGACGTGTTAAAACGAGTGCCGCCACTTCCGGGCGAGGAAGCCCTGTACGGCTGGATCCGTTCTGTGTGGGAGGCCGCGGCGAGCAATCCTGAGGTCAGAAAACAGCTTGATGAAACCTTCGCCAAGGCGAATGCCGAACTGGTCGATCCCTTGTTCCACTTTCGCTACAACGGCCGGCCCATTGGTCACGGCTGGACCGCGCCGGCCAATGCGTCGCAGTGGGGCACCGACTACCTCAACCGCACGGCCATCTCCAAGTCGAGCATGTACCAGAACACGCCAGAGGAGACGCAGTACCAATTCAAGGAAACCGATAGCCAAGGGCAACCGCTCGACGGCAATCACCAATACACGGTGACCTTTGCCAAAGGACAAACACCACCGGTCAAGGGTTTCTGGTCGTTGACGCTGTACAACGCCGAGCACTTCTTCCACGCCAACCCCTTGCAGCGCTTCTCGCTCGGCACCAAGAACAAGAACCTCAAGGACAACCCGGATGGTTCCCTGACGCTCTACCTGGGCGCCAAGTCCCCGGGCGCGGACAAGGAAACCAACTGGCTGCCCGCACCCACCGGACCGTTCTCGTTGCTGCTGCGCAATTATTGGCCCGAGGCCACGATTATTGACGGCAGTTGGACCCCGCCTGACGTGGTGAAAACCGACTGACCCTGCTGCGTTCGGCCAGCGTAGCAGCAGTTATCCACTTGCTTGCCCGGCAATCGCGCAGGCAAGGCCTGTCGGTTTATCTAAAGGCTGAACGGCAACCCACATGACCGATTCCACCTCGTTGAAAGGTAGCTATGGGTAGATTCTGTTGAAAAAGTCGGTCTGCCTGTTGGTGCTGACGCCGAATTGACCCAGTGGCCAAGATGTCACTGACCCAGTCTTATTCCTCGCGAGCCATTGCCCATGTTGGATTTCTGCCTACTTGGGGTAGGGCGGTCTTGCGTCGGCACGTGGGTCAATTCGGCGTCAGCGTCTACACGTAGTCGTCAATCAGTTGAACGTATGGCCCTTAACCTATTGAAAAATAAGTATCATTTTTTGGCTAATCAATTACTCATTTTTATCCAATTGTCACAGTACTAGTGGGAATGGACAGCAATGAGAGAAGTTCCGCCCAGACACATAATTTAACATAATATACATTACACGTAACAAAGTATTTCTGGATTGGCCCGGTTACACGCAGAATTTGCAGCGTTCAATTCTTCAATTCCTTCCTGAGCCCTTATCCGCGTGTCAGCTTTTCAACCAACACCGAATGCTCGGGAAAACGCGCACTGAGCTTTTGTCGATCACCCAATTGCATATCCGCGTAATCAAACCCTGGCGACACTGCCTCACTGATCAGACCGAATCCCGTCGACCCCACCATAAGCCGCGAAGCTTTCCAGACACCGCCAGGTACATGCAGCTGTAAACATTCTCCTGCGACGACATCGCTGCCCATCATGATGGTCTCTAATGTGCCGTCCGGGAAAATCAGCGAGTACGCAATGGCGTCGCCCAAATGATAGTAATGAACGATGTCGGAATGGTTCAGATGGAAATGGCCGATGGGAGAATCTTTCGTCCACAGGTAGTAAATCGACGTCATCCGGTAGCGCTGGCCACCGGTCGTTGTGACCAT
Organism: Pseudomonas sp. GM21; assembly: GCF_000282215.1. Taxonomy (GTDB): domain Bacteria; phylum Pseudomonadota; class Gammaproteobacteria; order Pseudomonadales; family Pseudomonadaceae; genus Aquipseudomonas. Next base: position 17,337 of record NZ_AKJS01000012.1, on the reverse strand, counting down.
GTTGTCTGACTGATACGTTCTGCGGTAATAGCCGCCTTCCACATGAGGCTCTAGATCGAGCGATGCGAACAGTTCTTTGATGCTGGGTGTTTTAAAATCCATTTCGACAGCCTTGCCCAGCTATATCGACGCATTTACCCACATATTCGCAGCATTTAACGACATAGCTCAACTAAACATCTATTTAGTCGAGCTAAGTCCAGACGAACCTCAATCGTATTCGACTGATGTGTTCGAGGGAACGGCCGCTCTCCCTTGAATCTTCGCCCTCATCCGTAATGTTGCGGATCGTGATCCGTTATCGGCATGCTCGGCGCATCCGCCAGCCCTGAATCGTGGTACCCGGAGTCAGCCGGCTCGGGCGTTGCGGCGCCCGGGTGTAACGGGCTATCCGGTGGCGGTAGGGAATCCGGCGATTGCATCGGATCTGGCTGGCTGAGGTGGGCTGGATCTACGCCGCCGAGCTGCAGGTACCCCTCGACTGTTGGACTTTCGCTCTGCCCCTCGTACTCTGCTGCCAGATGATCAGTATTGGTCTGGGTAAATTGCAGGTACACATCCACGGGTGATGGCTGTGCTGTCACGGTGATGGTCACGTTGTGCGTGGTGCCATCGACACTACTGACCGTGAAGGAGTCAGCCAGTTGTTCTCCTTCGGTCAATTGCTGCACGGCGACCTGGTTATCGTCGGCGCTGTAATACCAGGCTCCATTGGCGTCGATGGCGAGCGAACCGTACGTGCCCACCAACGCGTCCGCACCGTTATGCGCTACGAACGACGCTTCGTTGTCATCAGGGTCGCTAATGGTGAGCTGACCGCTCGTTTCCAGCAGATGACTGCTCTCGGTGAAGCCTTCTATCTGGACGTTGCCGGTATCGACGCCTGCAATCACTGCCTCCTGGTTGGTGCCGGTCAGGTTGATCAACAGGTCCTGCGTTGCTGTCGCACCCTGACTGTCAGTGACGGTGATCGGGATGGTCAGCACCTGGGTCGTGCCTTCGGCCAGATGCCTATAGGCTGCATCGGACGGATCGAAGCTGTAGCTGCCATCGTCGTTCAAGGTGAAGCCTGCCACGCTCGAAGTACTGCTGTAGATCAGCGTGTCGCCCGTGTCGGCATCGGTTCCGAGCAACTGGCCAGTGACCTTGGCGCCCTCTTCCACCGCGTCCTGCGCGGTGATGGCGCAGAGTACCGGAACGTCATTGGTGCCGATCAGGGTGATGCTCAGTATCTGTGTGGCGCTGCCGCCGTGGTTGTCAGAAGCCGTCAGCCCGATACTCAGGGTCCGCGTCTCCCCCGCCATCAGGTTTTGGTAAGTCGCATGGCCCGGATCAAAACGGTAGGTGCCATCGGGGTCGATGCTGAATCCGTCGACCATGGTATCGCTGCTGTACGTCAGCAAATCGCCGGTGTCGACGTCAGTCGCCGTGGCATGGCCGGTGATGATTGCGCCGTCTTCAGTGGCATTGATTGCAGTCAGCACGCTCATCACCGGCAGGTCGTTGCTGCCAGTAATCGTAATCACCAGATTCTGCGACGCTGTCGCCCCCTGGCTGTCGGTGACGGTCACCGGGATTGTCAGGACCTGCTGTGCCCCTTCGGCCAAGTGCTGATACGCAGCATCGGACGGATCGAAGCTGTAGCTGCCATCGGCGTTCAAGCTGAAGCCTGCCACGCTCGAAGTACTGCTGTAGATCAGCGTGTCGCCGGTGTCGGTATCAGTGCCGAACAACTGGCCAATGATTTTGGCGCCCTCTTCCACCGCATTCAGCACGGTGAGCGCACTCAATACCGGCACATCGTTAGTGCCGTGCACCATAACGCTGATTTGATACGGCGTACCGTCGGCGCTGGTCAGACTGACATTGTCGGTCAGGGTCGCGCCTTGCCCCAAATGTTGAATGGCATCCTGGGCATTGTCCGCCGAGTAGCGCCAGGTGCCGTCACTGCGCAACTCCAGCGTGCCATAGGCGCCCTGCACGGTCTGCGCGGTGAGAATGCCTTCGCCGGTATCAACGTCGGCCAGGCGGATCTGCCCGGAAACCACCAGTTGGCCAGTGGTGACGCCCTGGTCCTCGGTGAGGTCGCCGGTGCGCTGTCCAGTGATGATGGCGGCATCGTTGGTACCGTGGACGTCGATAGTAATGACCTGGGTGACTTCTGCGCCATGTTGGTCTCTGCCGTGGGCGATGAAGGTCTCGCTAACGACTTGACCATCCTTGAGCGCCTGCACTTGGGCCGAGTTGCCATTGAGCAGGTAGCTCCAGGTGCCATCGACGCTCATCTCAAAACGGCCATAGGCGCCAGCCGTGTTCATGCCTGTCCACTGCGTGGTGTCGCCGGTATCGATGTCAGTGGTGGTCAATTGGCCTTGGGTGCCGGGCGTGGCGTCTTCCGTGGTGCTGCCGCGCACGTCGCCACCCACCACGGGCAAGTCGTTGCTGCCTCGGATGGTAATGACCACGTCCTTGCCCACCGACACGCCGCTGCCGTCGACAGCCGTGACATGGAAGGTTTCGGTGAGACTGTCACCCGCGTTGAGTGCCTTGACGACAGGGTCCACCCCATTGAGCGTGTAGACCCACGCGCCATCGCTTGTGACCTCGAAATGACCATGGGCGCTGTCCACGCTCTGCGGGTTGACCGTCGCTACGTCGCCGGCATCCGGATCGCTCGCGAGCAGTTTGCCGCTGGTCTGGAGCGTGCTCTTGTCGGTAACGGAGCCTGTGGTCGCGCCGTTGATCACCGGCGCGTCGTTGATTCCGCCGACCACCAGGCGAATCTGTTCCAGGGCCATATGGCCATTGCTGTCTCTGACCTGCACGGTGAAGGTGTCAATGAGCTGCTGGCCCGCAGCCAGGCTTTTAAGAGCGGTGCTGGCAGCAGACTGGTCAAGCTGGTAGCGCCAGCTGCCATCCGGATCGATCGACAGCGTGCCCACTTGGCCGTGCGCGCTCGACACCAGACTGAAGCTGAACGTCTCGCTAATGTCCGGATCAAGGACCGGGATCTTGCCAGCCAGCACTTCGTTGGCGCCAGGTTCGGCGATGCCTTCAGTGACACTGGGGATCATCGGGCCATCGGCCGTGCCATACACGGTCACGACAACTTCACGTGAACTCGTCGCGTTGTGATTGTCGATGACATTGACCATGAAACGCTCGACAACGGACTCGCCGACATTCAGGTACTGCGCCTTGGCATTGTCGAGGTGGTAGGTCCAGTCACCGTTGTTGTCGATGCTGAAATTACCGACTTGGCCTGTGCCTTCCTGCACGCTCCAGGTCGCGCTGTCGCCAGTATTCAGGTTCTGCACGGCGAGGCTGCCACTGGCGGTGAGCTGCTTATCCTCGATCGTGGTGCCTTGGTCCACGCCGACGATGTGTGGCGTGTCGTTGGTACCATTGATGGTCACGGTGAACTGAGTCTGTACAGTGTTGCCACTGGTGTCGACGCCGCGGACGTTGAAATACTCCTGGACCGATTGTCCGAGATTGAGCGCCTGGACCTGCGCCGCATCGTTATGCAGGTTATAGACCCACTCGCCGTAGGCGCCCAGGGTAAGGACACCAAAGGTGCCATTGACGGGCGTCACCTGCCAGGTGACCGGACTGCCGATGGGCGAAACCCCCGTCAGCAGGCCAGACCGAATGAGCGAGACATCCTCGGTCACATTGACACTGACCGACGGCAGGGTCTGCGGCGGCGTTTCGGTGCCACCGCCGCCTGTGCCTTGTTCGGGCGGCGCGTTGGGGGCCTGTGTGCCGACCACGGTGACATTGACGAAGCACTCCACGCTTGCGCCATGGTTATCGGTCAGTTGCACACGAAAGCTATCCGTCGCCTGGTCTCCAGGCTGCAACGCCTTGGTGTCGGCGTCGTTGATGTCGAGCGTGTAGGTCCATTGGCCATGAGGGTCGAGCTGCAGCGTTCCGTACTTGCCTTGGCCGTCACTCAGGGTCCAGGTGTCGGTGTCGAGCTGGTCCGGATCTTGGCCGACCAGGCGTCCGGTCGCGGTTTTCGAGACGTACTCGAACACCACGCCGGTGGCGACACCGCTGATGAGCGGCGCATCGTTGGTGCCATGCACCGTGATCGTGACCGGTCGGTAGGTGACGCCGCCGTTTTCGTCAACCGTCGTGATGGTGAAGGTTTCGGTGGCAGTCTGTCCTTCGGCGAGAGCCTGGACGTATGCCTGCGAGTCGAACAGCTGATAGGTCCACTGCCCATCGGTGTCCAAAGAGAACTGACCGTATGTACCAGCGTACTGACTCTGCTCGAAGCTCGGCTGGTCGCCGCTGTCCACATCATCGACGCAGAGGCGCCCGGTGACGCTGCTCTTCTGGTCTTCAGACACATCGCCACTGTCGACGCCACTGATAATCGGCGCATCGTTATGGCCGCGAACTGTGATGGTGATGTCCTTGAAGTCGGTCACCCCATGCGAGTCGGTGACTTGGACGCGGAACGTCTCGGTTGCGCTGGCGCCCTGCCCCAAGGCATCGACAATGGCTGAGCCCGTGTCAAGCTGGTAGGTCCAGACGCCCTGTGCATTGAGGCTCAACGTACCGAGCTGTCCATGCGGGTCGCCGACCACTGCCCAACTCGCGGTGTCGCCACTGTCCACATCGCCGGGCAGTAACTGACCGCTGACTCGGGTGGCGATGTCCTCTGTCACTTCGCCACTGCTGGTACCGCCGATGTGCGGGCCGTCATTGGTACCGTGCACCTGCACCTGGATCGTGGCGGTGCTGCGCTCGCCCGCCGCGTCAGTGATATTGACCACGAAGCGATCGACGACCGTCGTCCCTTCGGCGAGTCGGTCCGCTTTAGCGTGATCGAGCGTGTATATCCAATGCCCGTTCTGATCGAGCGTCAGGGTGCCGTAGTTGCCCACGCTCTGTCCGCTGTAACCATCGATCGACCAGGCCAGGGTGTCATTAATGTCCGGATCGCCACTGGCAATGGTGCCTTGGGCAGTGGTCGCGCCGATCTGGTCTTCTGTCACGTCCCCGGTCAGCGCCGGTGAATTGGGGTCGATGGCCGGGCCGTCATTGGTGCCGGTGACCTGAAGGGTAACCTGCTGATCGGCATACCCACCGTGGTTGTCAGTGACACGCACGACGAAGCTGTCTTGCGGCGTGTCGCCGGCCTTGATCGACTGTGAACGCGCGGGGTCGAGGCGATACGTCCAATGGCCATTCTGGTCGATGCCGAGCGCACCATAGAGACCTTGCGGGGTGAGCACCTGCCACGTTCCGAGTTTGTCGCCGGTGTCGATGTCGCTGAACGACAGTGCTCCGCTGGCAGTCAGGGTCCGGTCTTCGACCACGCTTCCCTGGTGTGCGCCGCCGATGACTGGATTGTCGTTGCTGCCGTTGACCTCGATCGAGATCACCTGATTGACCGGCGTGCCAGACCCATCGGTGCCCCGCACGGTAAAACTCTCGGTGTGATGCTCGCCCAATGCCAGGGCCTGGGTGGCGGCGCGTGAGTTGTCGAGGCTGTAGTTCCAGGTGCCGGTCGCAGTGTCGAACGACAAGGTGCCGTAAGTACCGGTACCGTTGACCAGCGACCAGTTGAAGCTGTCACCGGTGTCCAAGTCGGCATGGGTCAGGGTGCCGGAAACCACACTCTGCGGGTCATCCTCGGTGACCGCGCCGGTGCTGCTGCCATTAATCACCGGGAGGTCGTTGGTCCCGGTAATGACGATGTCCACGGTCTGCTGCGCGCTGGCACCGTGGTTATCGGTGACGATGGCGGTGAAACTCTCATGCACCTTCTGACCCGCCGCCAGGGCCTGGGTTACCGCGCGGCTAATGTCGAGCGTGTACGTCCAGGTACCGCTTGCCGCGTCGAGGGCCAGGGTGCCGTAGTTGCCTTCGGTCGACGTCAGGCTCCAGGACAGCCGCGCGTCGGTATCGACATCACTGGCCACCAGCTTGCCGGTGGCGGTGGGTACGGCGGCATCTTCAGTCACCGCTCCGATGATGACGGAGCTTGGGCCAATCTTCGGTGCATCGTTGGTCCCCAGCAGGGTGACCGTAATCTGATGCGCCGTGCCATCAACGCTTTGCACCGTGAAGGTGTCCGTCACCGTCGCGCCTTCGCTCAGTTTCTGCACCGCCGTCTGGTTGTTGGCGGCGCTGTAGTGCCAGGCGCCACTGGCATCAATCGTCAGGCTGCCATATTTACCTGCGAGGGCGCTGGCGCCACTGCGCGGCGTGAACACCGCTTGGCCTTTATCTACATCGCTGATGGTCAGCTGGCCCCCGGTTTCCAGGTTGCCGGTGGCGGTCTGATCCTCGGTGACGCTGCCGTTATCCACCCCGGCAATCACCGCCCCCTGGTTGGTGCCGGTCAAGGTGATGGTCAGGATTTTTGTCACCGTTGCGCCCTGGTTGTCGGTCACCGTCAGCGGGATGTTCAGAGTCTGCTTCGCACCGGCGTTCAGGCTTTGATAGGCCGGGTTGCTCGGGTCGAAACGGTAGGTGCCGTCCGGGTCGATGCTGAAACCGTCGACCGTAGCCGCGGTGCTATAGATCAGCACGTCACCCGTATCAATGTCGGTGGCACTGGCGCGGCCGGTGATCGCGGTGCCGCCTTCGGTGGCCGTGCGGGCAGTCAGCACGCTCATCACCGGCAGATCATTGGTGCCGGTAATGGTAATGACCAGGTTCTGCATGGCCGTGGCGCCGTGACTATCCGTCACCGTGACCGGAATGGACAGGACCTGCTGTACCCCTTCGGCCAGGTGTTGGTAAGCCGCATCGCCGGGGTTAAAGCTGTAACTACCGTTGGCACTGAGGGTAAAACCGGCGGTGACCAAGGTTGTGCTGTAACTCAGCGTATCGCCCGTGTCGATATCGGTCGCCGTCAGTTGCCCGGTCAGAATGTCCCCATCTTCCACCGCGTTACGCGCGCTGATGGCGTTGAGCACCGGCACATCGTTGGTCCCGTTCAATGTGACCGTCACGGTATGCTGGGTGCCGTCGAGGCTGGTAATGGTGAATTGATCGGTCAGGGTGGCGCCCTGCCCCAGTTGCTGAACCGCCGCCTGATGGTTGTCGGCGCTGTAGTACCAGGCGCCGCTGGCGTCGATACTCAAGGTGCCATAGCTGCCGGTCAGTGCCTCGGTACCCGAGTGGTCGGTAAATACCGCCTGGTCGCTGTCCGGATCGCTGATCGTCAACTGGCCAGCCGTTTCCAGCAGATGCGTGCTGGGGGACGTCGTGTCTTCCATGACACTGCCTGCATCCACCCCGGCGATCACGGCCCCCTGGTTGGTGCCGGTCAGGGTGATGATCAGAATTTTCGTCGCCGTGCCGCCGTGGTTGTCGGTGACCGTCAGCGGGATATTCAGTGTCTGTGTTTGCCCGGCCAGCAGGCTTTGATACGCCGAGTTCGCCGGGTCGAACGACCAGGCACCCTCCTCGCTCAGGGTGAAGCCCGGTACCTGCGCCGAAGTGCTGAAGTTCAGGGTATCGCCGGTATCGACATCAGTGGCATTGAGCTGGCCGTGCTCCACGGCACCGCCTTCTATCACACTCAATTGCGGCACATTCAGCAGCAGCGGATTGTCGTTGGTACCCCGTATGCTGATGACGACATCCTGGCGAGCCGACGCGCCATGCTCGTCGGTGACCAGCACGCTGAAGCGTTCGCTGACCGGCTGTCCTTCCGCCAGACCTTGAGTGGCCGCACGGTTGTTGTCCAGGGTGTAGATCCACTGACCACTGGCTTCGTCGATGGACAATGTTCCGTAGACCCCAGACGCAGACACCAGACTCCAGCTGAGCTGGCTGGCGATGTCGACGTCACTGGCGATCAGTGCACCACCCACCGTGTTCGATGTGGCGTCCTCGGCGATCGCCCCGGTGGTGATCGAATTCTGGCTGATCACCGGCACATCGTTGGTGCCACTCAGGGTGATGTCGATGCTGTGTTTTGTGCCGTCGACACTTGTGATGGTGAAGTGATCGGTCAGCGTGTCGCCCTGCCCCAACTGCTGCACCGCCGCCTGGTCGTTGTCCGCCGCGTAATGCCAGGCGCCCGAAGCATCAATCGTCAACAGGCCGTAGCTCCCGCTGATTACCCCGGCCCCACTATGCTCGACAAAAACGGACTGGTTCTGATCCGGATCGGTGATGCTCAGCTGCCCACCGGTTTCCAGCCAATGACCGTCACTGGTGACCTGGTCTTCTGTGACGGCACCGTTATCCACCCCGGCAATCACCGCCCCTTGGTTGGAGCCGGTCAGGGTGATGGTCAGGATTTGCGTCGCTGTGCCGCCGTGGTTGTCGGTCACCGTCAGCGGGATGCTCAAAGTCTGCGTCTCACCGGCGATCAGGCTTTGATAAGCCGGGTGGCTCGGGTCGAAATGGTAAGTGCCGTCCGGGTCGATGCTGAAACCGTCGACCGTGGCCGCAGTGCTATAGGTGAGCACGTCGCCATCGTCGATGTCGGTGGCGATCACCTGGCCGGTGATAGCAACGTCGCCTTCGAGGGCCGTGATTGCCGTCATGCTCATAACCGGCAAGTCGTTGGTACCGGTCAGAGTGATGTCGATAATCTGCTGGGTGCCGTCGACGCTGGTAATCGTGAAGTGTTCGGTCAGCGTCTCGCCTTGCCCCAGTCGCCGCACCGCAGCCTGTTTGCTGTCCGCCGCGTAATGCCAGGCACCGGTCGCGTCGATCGTCAGCACCCCGAATTGGCCGGTCAGTGCATCGCTGTCGCTGTGCGGTGAGAATCGGCTTTCGCCGCTGTCCGGATCGATGATGGTCAGTTGCCCGCTCGTTTCCAGAAGGTCCGTGCCGCTGCTGGTATTTTCATCGGTGACAGCACCACTGGCCACGCCACTGATGACAGCGCTCTGGTTGGTCCCGGTCACGACGATGACCAGATCTTGCGTGGCTGAACCACCGTGTTCGTCGGTGACTGTCAGCGGGATAACCAGCGTTTGCTGAACCCCGGCGGGTAACGATCGATAGGCGCTGTGGGCTGGGTCGAAGCGGTAGCTGCCGTCCGGATGGAGGGTGAAACCGTCGACCTCGGCGGTGGTGCCATAGGTCAGCGTGTGGCCGTTATCCACGTCAGTAGCGTTGAGCTGGCCGGTCAATAGCGCGTCGCCTTCAGCGGCGGTACGCGCAACGAGGGTGTTGAGCACTGGCAGATCATTGGTGCCGGTGATATTGATCACCAGGTTCTGCGTGGCGGTGCCGCCATGGCCATCGCTGACCGTAACCGCGATGATCATTTGCTGCGTCTCGCCTTCGGCCAGGTATCGGTAGGCGGTGTTGCCCGGATCGAAGCGATAGCTGCCGTCCGCTGCCAGGATGAAGCCCGGCACCTCGGCAGTGGTGCTGAAACTGAGCTGGTCGAGGGTGTCGACATCAGTCGCGAGGATTCTCCCCTGAATAATGCCGCCCTCTTGCGTCGCGTGAAGCGCGTCAACACGCCCGATGACCGGGTCATCATTGAGCCCGATGATGGTGATGGTCAGGCGCGCGGTGGATGCCGCACCGTACTCGTCGACCACACTGGCGAGGAAATACTCGGTGGCCACCTCACCCTCGGCGAGCGCCTGAGTCGTCCCGCGATCATTGTCGAGGTGATACTGCCACCGGCCGGTGCCCGCATCGAGCGTCAACTCGCCGTATTGGCCGTGCACGGTGTCGACCTGCCAGTGCAGCTGGGCGTCCTGATCCGCGTCGCGGGCCTCAAGTCGGCCGCTGACGAGTGTCTGCCCGTCTTCCCGGTGGCTGCCGGTGAGTACCGAGGCCTCAGTGATTTCCGGGCGGTCGTTGGTGCCTTCCAGCTCGATGCGAATCAGCAGATCGACGGGCGCCTGATGGCCCGAACTGGCGCGCACCAGAAACTCCTCGATGACATGCTGACCTTCGTTCAGCCCCTGAAACGCAGGACTGGTGATGTTCGGGGTGTAACGCCAGGAGCCATCGGGTTCGACCTCTAACCTGCCATAGACACTTTCCGGCGCCAGCGCCTGCCATTGAACGGCCACGCCCCCTTCACCACCGCTTGCACTGAGATGGCCACTGACTTGTTGTTCAGTGTCCTCGATCACGCTGCCGGCAAGATCGCCGGTCGCCAGCAATGGCGTCGAACTGTCGATGTTGCTCGCGCTGTTGATGCTTTCGTCTTGAGCGTGCAGCGCGCGCGGAGCACTGGCGCCGCCACCAACGGGCGCCAACTCGGCAGCCTGCAGCGCCGGTGGGTCCAGGTCTCCTGCCACAAAAGCCGCTGCGCGGGCCGCATCGCCGAAGTCCGGCCTCGAAATATAGCCGGACTCAGCAGCGAAACCACTCGGGCCGGATGCCGGTGCCTCAATGACAGGCACCAGGCCGGTTACGGGCAATGCCTGCTCGGCGATGGAGTCCATCAGGGCACGAGCAGGCGATTGCTCGGAGGCGCCGACGGCATGGGGCTGCTCGCCAGGCAGTGTTTCCCCTTGCTTGTCCTCGGTCCAGCCCAGAGGGCTTTTTACGTCAGAGGTATCCTGCTTGCCCAGTGGCTGTTCATGCGCACGCAAGCGTCTGGCGGCTTCTTCCGGGCTCATTCCCGGGCGCACACCTGAAGTCGAACCGTCTTCATAATTGGCCATGATCTGTTCCCTGTGCTCCTGCGCCTAGCGTTCGTGGAATGCCATGTCGGCACCGAGAAAAACGGGCTTGGCAAGGTACTGGAACACCGTCTTGCGGCCAGTGACGATATCCGCCTCGCCGGTCATGCCGGGGATCAATTGGCGGTTCGCGTCGTTCCCGACATAGGCCTTGTCCAGCTGGATATCCACCTTGTAAAAGGTCGCGCCGGTCTGCTCCTGGCGAAACACCGATGGGGAGATGCGCTTGACCTTGCCCGACACTGAACCGAAGCGGCTGAAGTCGAAGGCATCGACCTTGACCAGCGTGGTTTGCCCGATACGCACGAACCCGATATCCCGTGGCGAGACCAGGACTTCCATCACCACGCCGCCTTCGCTGGGCACCAACTCCGCCACCGTGCCGCCGGGTGCAATCACCGCACCGGCGCGGGTATCAGGCAGTTGCTTGATAAAGCCGGCGACTGGCGCCACCACGTCGGTACGCCCATGGCGGTCTTTCAGGGCAACCATCTCCGCATCCAGCTCATGAATCTTCTCGATCAGTTCGCTGCGCTTGGCCCCCGCTTTCTGGTCAATCTCGTCCAGCACCTGCTGTAGCGCCGCTTGGGCCACGGCGATGGACTTTTGCAGTTCGGTGATGCGCGAATGCAGCTGCGCAAGGTTGCGTTCGACCTCCGCCGCATGCTCTTGGGCCTCGGCCATGCGCACCGCGGAAATCGCTCCCCTGGCGAAGCCATCCTGGTAACGGGCCTGGACGCCAAGGGTCAGGTTCAATTGGTTGCGCATCGCCGGCAATTCGCCCTGGGCGCCGCTCAGTGCCGCCCTCTGCTGCTCTAAGACGGTACGCTTGGAATCGGCCAGTGAGGAGTTGAGCGCCAGCTCATTGAGGTAACGCTTGATCGCCTCCGCCACCAGAACCGGCTGATCGGCGAAGGGAGAAAAATTCGGCCGACGTCCCTCAATTACAGCCCCCCACAGTTCGAGATCGATCTGCAGGGCGGAGCGGCGCACGCTAACCTGATCGAGATCCTTCTGCACATCCGTCGTGGCAAACCGGGCGATGACTTGCCCCGCCTTGACAGGCTCGTTCGCCTCGACCAGCAGCTCAGTGAGGATGCCGCCCTCCTTCGACTGCACGAGCTGAATCCGCGACACCGGCTGAACCTCCCCACGCGCCTTGGCCAGCTCATCAACCTGTGCAAGCAGCGTCCAGAGCAGGAACAGCACCACCAGGGCAACAATCGCCAACAGCAGTCGGCGCAATTGCCGCGAACTACGGCCATCGTTGAGCAGGTTGGCAATATTGGCACTGGCGCGATCGTCGGCCCCGGTGATGGTAATGATTTTTGGAAGTGGGTCGATCTTAAGCATGAACCGGTCCTTTTAAGCTGTCCTGCGCCGCAGGTATCTGGCTTTGAGGGGCGACTGGCCCGACATGAATCAATTTGCCCTGATCGAGAATCACGATCAGGTCCGCGGTTTCAATCAGGTCCGCACGGTGCGTAGCAATCACCACGGTGCTGATGCCGCGCAGGCTGTCGAGCAAGCGCTTGAACATGCCGTCCAGCACCGGATCGCCGTCGCGCAACGGGTCATCCAGCAACAGCAGGGGTGGATCATCCAGCACGGCTTCGACCATGCCCACCACATGACGTATACGCAGGGCATCGGGGTCTTCGCGCCAGGGATCGAGCTGCAGGCTCAGCGCCGCCTCTTCGCTCGTGCAGCCGAGCAAACTCCACCAGGTTTCGCCCGCGACACGGGCAAAACAGGCAATGATTCGCTCGTCGCTGGCAGACGGATGGGACAACCGGAGGAAGTCACGCACCGGCAACGGCAGGTTCTGCAGGGTCTGCGCATGAAAACCGACCCAGACACGGTAATCCGCCGGGTCGAACTGACGGATATCCCGCCCGTCGAGCACCACGCGACCACTTTGTGGCATGCGCACGCCGGACAGACACTGCAATAGCGTGCTCTTACCAGCGCCATTGGGCCCGACCACCACCACACGCTGGCCCGGCTGCAGCTCGAAGCTGATGCCGTTGAGCGCAGGCTCCTGTTCGGCGGTATAGCGATAGTACAAATGGTCCACGGCGATACGAGGCGACAGCGGTTCGACCGGTGAATACATCTGCGGGTGCTGTGCCTCGCCAGCGGACTGCATCAGCCGCTCCAGTTGCAGGCGTGATTCTTTGATCTGGCTGATGCGCAGGCTAAGGGAAAAGAATTGCTGGGCCGGGGTGGTGACGTGCCAGACCAGCATCATCGTGGCGATCAACCCGCCCGCCGTCATGCCCTGAGACAGGACCAGAGCGATGCCGGCGGCCATGGTGCCCAGCACCGTGAACATCCCCAAAGCCTGGCCGATGCTCTGCACCAGCGCCTGGGCCAGGGCCAGATCACGATTGGCCTTTGCGGCCTGGCTGGACATGTCGCGCATACGCCGCAACCAGTGGTGATTGCCACTAATGCCCTGTAGGGAGCGAAGCCGCTGGATACCGCTGGAATACTCCTCCAGCAGCCGGTTGCCAACGCGGCTTGCGTGAACGGACTTACGCTGTACATAAGGCTGTACCAACCAGGCCGCGAGCCAGAACAGCAGCAGTCCAATGATCGGCACGAAAACAATCCAGCCGCCAAGCAGCGCGATCACCACGATGAACACCAGCACGAACGGATAATCAACCAGCGCCACACCGCCCGCACCGCTGAGGTACTGACGCACGCCTTCCAGGGAGCGCATGCGGTTGAGGTTGTTGTTCAGGCCCAGCCGCGACGAATACTCCAAGGGCAGACCGAGGGTTTTGCGAAACGCCGCAGTGCCAATGCTTGTGCCGGCCCATGCCCCCATGCGCGCTAGCAGTGTCGCGCGCCCGAGGCGCAGCCCCCAACCGCAGATGATGGCGACGATCGCCCCCAACCCCAGCGTGGTCAGCGTGCCAGTGGCGCCACTGGGAATTACCGAGTTGTAGACCGTCATGGTGAACAGCGACACCGACAACGCCAGGAGGTTGGTGACCAGACTGATCAGCCCGATCCCGAGCAATTCGCTTTGAGCCTTCGCCATCAGTCGCGCAAACCAGTCGGGCTGAGGGGCATCGATGGGCAAGAACCCGGCTTTGCGCTGGATCATCAGCAACTCGGTGTCATTCGACGGCTGCCAGCCCTCGACCGGGCTCACGCCGTCATGCCACCAGTCTTTATTGTCAAGACGACCGAGATAGAGCATGCACTGCTCACCGGTGATTGCCAGGGTGCCGACCGGCAGGCTTTCCATCAGGTTGTCGCGTTTGCCACGGGGCAAGTAATCGGAACGGAACCCGATGTCCGCCAACAGCGTGCGCAGGTCTTCTACGGTAAAACCGGCGCCCTGGGCCGGAAGGCTGGGCACCAGATTACGCGGCGCACCGAACCAGTCCAGCGTCACCAAAAGTGCGGGCAGGCAGCGAGCAATCGCCGAGGCACCGAGACGCGCCTCGCCGAGCAGCGTGGCGATGCGCTGCATCCGTGCACGCTCACTCCAGAACACCTGCAGTTTGTTGGCCCTGTCTGACAGGATGGAACTGATATTTTCAGCCTGCATGCGGGTGACTCCTGCCAATGCGGATGCTGCGGTCGCACGCACCAATCATGATCGGCTTGTTGCTGGCGACCAGCACCGTGGGGCGACCCGCCATGTTTTGCAGTAACGCGGCAAGGCGTTTTTGTCCGTCCAGATCCAGACCGCTGCCAGCATGATCCAGCAACAAAATCTTGGGCTCACGCACCAGCGCCCGAATCAGTGCGATGCGCTGGTAAACCCCTTCGTCGAACTGTTCGGCGCCCAAGGCTCCGATTTCCGTCAACGCGCCACTGCGCAGACGGCCGAGAAATGGCAACAGGCCTAGTGCCTCCGCATAATCGCGCGCCCGCTCGTTGTACCGCGGGTCGAACAGGGTCAGGTTGTTGAGAATCGAACCCGCCACCAACGCAGGATGACGTGGCACCAGGCTTACGCTGTGGCGCAGGCTGACGGCCGAATATTCGAGTACCGAATGACCGTCCAGGCGCACCTCCAATCCCTGTTGGCGCCCGGTACCCGCCACCATGGCCAGCAGTTTTGACGCCAATGCCGCATCGGCGGCATCCAGGTGGACCAACTCGCCGGAGGCGATGTTGATGGTTAAGTCGGGGTTGTTTTCCCTGAGCAGCTCAATACACCCTTGAGTGACGATGAGCGATGCCCCGGTCTCGTCGCGCTTCTGTGGATACAGCACCGCATCGCCGACCGGCAGTTCAAGCAGGTGCTGGACTTTCGTCTGCGCTTCCCGTGCCTGCGCCAGGCGCGCCAGATAGCCTAATCCGAGCATTGCCGGGCCGATGGAACGTCCAGCGAGCAACGTACAGGCGGTCAGTCCGCCAGTGCTCAGTTCGCCCTTCATCACGTCAATCGCGCCAAAAATCACGATCAGAACCGTGGACAACTGGCCCAACAGCGCAGCATTCTCACGTACCCAGGCGACGAGCATTTCCAGACGGGCCGACGCTTCCATGTAGCGTGCATTCATCACCGCGTAGTTGCGGCTGAGACCGGGCTCGGCGCCGCGGGATTTGACCTCGGACAGCCCGGCGAAGGACGCCCACAACAAGTTACGACGACGGCTATCGGCGGCTTCGACGTTGCCCAGGGTTCGCTCAGTGGCGGCCTTGACCAGCAGCGTCATGCCTAGGGCAACGGCAAACAATGCCAACGGAATGACTGCCAGCCAGCCACCGATGTAAGCGACCAGGCCGATATAAACGGCAATGAACGGCACCTCATACAGCGCCACCGCGGCATTGCCGGACCACTGATCCCGCACTTGCGCCACCGAACGTATACCGTCGATGACGTTGGCGGTGCCCATGCCTTCTACGACATTGATATCAGCCTTCAGCAGACGGTCGAAAATACGCGTGGTTGTTTCGCTTTCGTATTGCGCGGCGATGTGCGCAAACAGCGCAGTGCGGCCGTAACGCAGAATAACTTCAAGGATGATGGCGATACCGACACCGAGCACCAGGAACACCGCCGTGCCGTAGGACTGGCTTGGCAGGATGCGGTCGTAGATCTGCAGCAATGCCAACGGCAAGGCCAGGGCCAGCAGATGAATAACCAAAGAGACGGCTGCAACGTCCAGTCGATGAAAGCGCGGGCGATCGTCGACTACCGGTACGGAGGGTTTCGCGGTTGAGCTGTTCAACGGGACTTACTCGAGACGGGGTCTTTCGGTAAAGCAGGCGGGAGCAATTTATTTTGCCGCGCGAGCACGACGGGGAAAGGCGCGCCCGTCGCTTCTGCCAAGTGGATGCAGTAACGCATGTCACCCACACAGATGCTCTGAAATGAGCTGAACCGTATCAGTCGGACGCTGAAAAACGCTGAAAACTTCTGAACAATGCGCTTTTGACGTTACGAAGGGCGTGTTGGCGTGTATTTAACGGGTCATTGCGCCTGTTCCATTTGCCTGCAAGGCCTCGCTCAGACATTTCTGCGCCCGCTCAAAATCGTAACGTTTCACCGCGCTCTCCAATGGCTGGAAACTGTCTGCAAACGCACCGCGCAGGACGCCCGCCTGTGTCGCGAAATAAGGCACAGCCTGCGCATCGAAGTCACCCAGCAGGGCATCGAGATGTCGGCAAATCGTCTGCAACTCGACAACGTCGACCGCTATGGGCTCGGCCTCGACCGCACAGGGCAACTTCTCGCGTAATTGCCCCAGCAGTGCTTCCAGGGGTTCGGTCAAGTCTTGCAGACAGACCTGCAGTTCAACGAGCGGCCTGTTTGCACGCAGTGCCTGCTCCAATGCATCTGCCGCCTGCGCGATGGTGTCAGCACCGATGGTCGCTGACATCCCTTTGCAGCTATGGGCCAACAGCTCGGCCTTTTCCAGCTTTCCCATCGCCAGCGCTGCGCGCAACTGCGAGAGCAAAGGTCTCTGGCCGGCCAGGTAGCTGTGCAACAAATCCAGATACAGGGTGTGCTTGCCCAGCACCCGGCGTAGCCCGGCCGCCACGTCAACGTCCACGCCAGCGAAACTCAAGTCTCCACCGGGGGTGATATCGGCCGTTTGAATGCCTGCAGCTTCACGCGTTGCGCCGGTAGGCTTGATCCAGCGCAGCAGCGTACGGAACAGTGTGTCCGGGTCGATAGGTTTGACGACAAAATCCACCATGCCTGCCTCCCTGCAGCGTTCGCGATCGGCCAGCATGGCATTGGCGGTCATGGCGACGATGGGCAGATCCCGCTTGCCTGGCAAGGCACGAATGGCTCGCGTCGCGCTCACGCCATCGAGTACCGGCATGTGCATGTCCATCAGCACCAAGTCGTAGTCGCACGTTTGCACCCGGTCGACGGCAATTTCTCCATTGCCAGCAATATCGACCAGCAATCCGGCATCGCTCAGCAGTTCGCTCGCCAACTGCTGGTTCAGTGCGTTGTCTTCGACCAACAGTACACGCGCCCCGAAAATGGCCGCCATGATGCACGCCTCGGGAATCTCCGGCGCAAAGCTTTGATGGGCGCTGTTATCGTCATCCCTCGCCAGCATCCGGCTACTGTTCGGGGTGTGGCATTGCAGTTTTTGGGTCGCAACTGGCACGATCCCGACCCGAGCGGTAAACCAGAAGGTCGAGCCCTGGCCAACAACGCTTTCCACGCCGACCGTGCCCCCCATCAATTCGGCCAGCTTCT